>JBCBBJ010000043.1:0-547 GCA_038531745.1 Pseudomonadota bacterium | reverse complement strand
GACAACATCGGCAAGGAAAAAATCGCCGAGCTGATGGCGCAGGTCGATGAATATATCCCGCAGCCTGAGCGCGCGGTGGATCAGCCCTTCCTGATGCCGGTTGAGGACGTGTTCTCGATCTCCGGTCGTGGCACGGTTGCCACTGGTCGTGTTGAGCGCGGTGTGATCAATGTGGGTGACGAGATCGAAATCGTTGGCATCCGCGACACTGGTAAAACCACCTGCACCGGCGTTGAGATGTTCCGCAAACTGCTGGATCGCGGTGAGGCGGGCGACAACATTGGCGCCCTGCTGCGCGGTGTGGATCGTGACGGCATCGAGCGCGGTCAGGTTCTGTGTAAGCCGGGCTCGGTGACGCCGCACACCACGTTTGAGTGCGAGGTCTACATCCTGACCAAGGATGAGGGTGGCCGCCACACGCCGTTTTTTGCCAACTACCGTCCCCAGTTCTACTTCCGCACCACGGATGTGACGGGTACGGTGACATTGCCAGACGGCACCGAGATGGTGATGCCGGGCGACAACCTGAAGTTCACCGTTGAGCTGA
>JBCBBJ010000042.1:0-559 GCA_038531745.1 Pseudomonadota bacterium | reverse complement strand
CGCTGCCCGTCCATCCACCATTCACCATCCGTCAAAACAAGCTGGCTCTCGCCTGGGACCCCGGAGGTCTGGAGTACTATGGCTGCATTTGGGAACGGCTGACCCGACATTATATTTTGGATTTTATTTTCCATTTTTCCCACTTCAAAAATTCCGTAATTTTGTATATCCAGGCCTTTAAGTGTGCCAATTTTCAGATCAAATTGAGAAGCTGGAAATTTTTCCAATAAAATCAGGTGAATTGGAAAATTTTCAAAAGTTGAGAAATTGAGAAAAATCGGGAAAATCACTGAAAAAAAATTGTTCGAAATTTTAAGAAAATCATAAAAATTTTATTTTTTATCGAGCTTTTCCAAGAAAATGTCTTAAAAACTCTTTTAAGGGGACGCGAAACAACTAGAAAAAAATATCGAATAGTATTCGAGAAATTTTTAAAATACATGATTTTTTTCGATTTTCGCTGCCCGTCCATCCACCACCATCCACCACCATCCACCACCATCCGTCAAAACAAGCTGGCTCTCGCCTGGGACCCCGGAGGGCTGGAGTAACCGTCCAC
>JBCBBJ010000041.1:0-598 GCA_038531745.1 Pseudomonadota bacterium | reverse complement strand
GCACTCTGGAAAAGTCAGACCAACCGCAACGGCCAAGGGGCACGGGCAAATCAACGCTGAGTTGTAGCACTCTGGAAAAGTCAGACCAACCGCAACCGGAAACACTTTACAAGCGTAAAGTGCTGTGTTGTAGCACTCTGGAAAAGTCAGACCAACCGCAACTTGCCGCGGGCGATTTTCCGCGCAGATATTGTTGTAGCACTCTGGAAAAGTCAGACCAACCGCAACTACAAGATTATCCGGAGTCTGAGATTTACGGTTGTAGCACTCTGGAAAAGTCAGACCAACCGCAACGGCAACCTTGTCCGGATCATTGGCAAAACGGTTGTAGCACTCTGGAAAAGTCAGACCAACCGCAACGGCGGCATGCTCAATTCAAACTGTGAAAATGTTGTAGCACTCTGGAAAAGTCAGACCAACCGCAACACGTTAAAGCGCTAGTCGTATCAATTAACCGTTGTAGCACTCTGGAAAAGTCAGACCAACCGCAACCTATCGCGTTCGGGTCACGACTCTGAAGCAGTTGTAGCACTCTGGAAAAGTCAGACCAACCGCAACGAAATATCAGATGCCGAAATCGAAGACGGCGTTGTAGCAC
>JBCBBJ010000040.1:294-645 GCA_038531745.1 Pseudomonadota bacterium | reverse complement strand
AATGCGCCTTATTATCCGCCTTTTGAAAATTCTGAAAATGCTTTATTGTGATGGGTGGATGGATGGGTTGGTGGGTGTTGATTTTTACGCATAGTTTTGGAAGCAACTCATTTTGCTTCTTATTGTACTTGAAAATAAAGAAAATCCAAGGGGGTAAAAAATCACCACCCACCAACCCATCCATCCACCCATCACAATAAAGCATTTTCAGAATTTTCAAAAGGCGGATAATAAGGCGCATTTTGAAACACCCAAGTACGTTTCTAGAACACAACTCAGAATAATTAAAACATAATAAAAATCAATTGGACCACATTCGTGATCTGCATTCGCAGCTCCCTTCGGGGGATA
>JBCBBJ010000040.1:0-284 GCA_038531745.1 Pseudomonadota bacterium | reverse complement strand
ATACGCGAATGCAATTTTTACGCATAGTTTTGGAAGCAGCTCATTTTGCTTCTTATTGTACTTGAAAATAAAGAAAATCCAAGGGGGTAAAAAATCACCACCCACCAACCCATCCATCCACCCATCACAATAAAGCATTTTCAGAATTTTCAAAAGGCGGATAATAAGGCGCATTTTGAAACACCCAAGTACGTTTCTAGAACACAACTCAGAATAATTAAAACATAATAAAAATCAATTGGACCCCATTCGGGATCTGCATTCGCAGCTCCCTTCGGGGGATA
>JBCBBJ010000039.1:0-710 GCA_038531745.1 Pseudomonadota bacterium | reverse complement strand
GCGCCTGACGCCACATATGACGCAAACGGATGGTTTTTGTATTGCCGTTCTAAAATACATGCCTGGGACGTAAACCATAAGAAAGTCGAGCGTATATGGCGTGAAGAGGGTCTACAACTACCCAAACGCCATAAGAAACGAAGACGTCTGTATCACAAAGATAGCTCTGTCATACGTCTGCGGCCGCTGCACCAAAATCACATTTGGAGTGTTGACTTCGTTCACGACAAGCTGAGTTCAAGCCGACCTTATAAAATGCTGACGGTACTGGATGAATATACCCGTCAAGCTTTGTGCGTTGAGGTTAAGCCGAAGATGGGCTCGGCGGATGTGTTGGAAGCGCTTTATAGGCTTCTGCTTAAACACGGAAAACCGGAATATATCAGATCGGATAATGGGTCCGAGTTCATTGCAGCCGCTCTCCAACTCTGGCTTCGAAAGGTCGGTATCAAGCCGATACAGATATACCCGGGCTCACCCTCGGAGAACGGCTACAATGAACGCTTTAACGGAACCCTGCGTCATGAAGTTCTCAATGCGGAATGGTTCACCAGTGTCCGGCAAGCACAGGCAGTGATCAATATCTGGCTGAAAGAATACAACCATATCAGACCGCACCAATCCCTGAATCCGGCCCGCAATGGCGTCTGTCCAGCCCCCATTTTATATACCAGTTTGATTTAGAGTTTCCGGGATGGGCGGTCGCATAT
>JBCBBJ010000038.1:0-761 GCA_038531745.1 Pseudomonadota bacterium | reverse complement strand
ATGACGGCCCGTTCGATGTGATGGAAGACACCCCGACGATGGGGAACGTGCTGACCAACGGGACAGCGGACAGTGACCCCGATGGGGACATGATTGAGGTGACGAGCTTCACGGTTGCCGGCCTGGCTGGCAGCTTCATGGCTGGTGAGACAGCAATGATCCCGAATGTGGGCACGCTGGTCATTAATGATGACGGGTCTTTCACCTTCACGCCGGCGGCGAACTATAATGGCCCGGTCCCGACGGCGACCTACACCATCAGCGATGGCAATGGCGGTACCGACACGGCGATGCTGTCTTTCAACGATGTGTCGGCGGTGAATGACGCACCCGTGGCCGTGGCTGACAGCTTCACGCAAGATGAAGACATGCAAGTTGCGGGCGACCTGACCCCCGGGACGATGGGTCAGGACAATGACGTTGATGGCGACACGATCTTTGTGAGCCAGTTTGTTGTGAACGGGATGACCGTCACGGTTGACCGGATGACGGGCGGGTCCATCACCCTGAGTGAGGGGACACTGACCATCAATGCCGATGGGTCGTTTACGTTCGATCCGGTGGGCAACTTCAATGGTAATGTGCCGGAGGTGACCTACACCATTGTTGATGACAATGGCGGGTCTGACACGGCAACGCTGAACATTGCTATCGGCGCGCTGAATGATGCGCCGGTTGCTGAGGATGACGGCCCGTTCGATGTGATGGAAGACACCCCGACGATGGGGAACGTGCTGACCAACGGGACAGCGGACAGTGAC
>JBCBBJ010000037.1:0-787 GCA_038531745.1 Pseudomonadota bacterium | reverse complement strand
CTGACATCATTTAGCATATACATATACTTGGTGTTTGGTATCTGTTACCATTCTAATATCATTTTTATATTACTAATAGAAAGTGCAAAGTCGCGACCCCAGCCCCACCGAAATCGCCGAATTCGGCGAAATGACCGAAATGATCGAATTAATTCAAAGTCGCGACCCCAGCCCCACCGAAATCGCCGAATTCGGCGAAATGACCGAAATGACCGAATTAATTCAAAGTCACGACCCCAGCCACGCCGAAATCGCCGAATTCGGCGAAATGACCGAATTAATACAAAGTCGTGACCCCAGCACCACCGAAATCGCCGAATTCGGCGAAATGACCGAATTAATTCAAAGTCGCGAGCCCAGCCCCACCGAAATCGCCGAATTCGGCGAAATGACCGAAATGACCGAATTAATTCAAAGTCGCGACCCCAGCCACGCCGAAATCGCCGAATTCGGCGAAATGACCGAAATGACCGAATTAATTCAAAGTCGCAACCCCAGCCCCACCGAAATCGCCGAATTCGGCGAAATGACCGAAATGACCGAATTAATTCAAAGCCGCGACCCCAGCCACGCCGAAATCGCCGAATTCGGCGAAATGACCGAAATGACCGAATTAATACAAAGTCGCTACCCCAGCGTCACCGAAATCGCCGAATTCGGCGAAATGACCGAATTGACCGAAATAATCCAAAGCCGTAACCCCAGTGTCTCCGAAATCGCCGAATTCGGCGAAATGACCGAAATGACCGAATTAATTCAAAGTCGCGACCCCAGCCACGCCGAAATC
>JBCBBJ010000036.1:0-1796 GCA_038531745.1 Pseudomonadota bacterium | reverse complement strand
CTCCGGCATTTCTTCGGCAGAGGTCCCCGCGTATATGGTCAGCATTCCCGTGTCTTCATAGGCCCCGGCCTGCGCATAAATCGTGTAGCAAAGACCCCGTTTTTCGCGAATTTCCTGAAACAGCCGCGACGACATCGATCCACCCAGGGCCGAGGCATAAATCTGCGCGGCATAAATCGCCGGATCGCGGTAATCGGGGCTTTCCAGTGCAAGCGCAAAATGCGCTTGTTCGAGCGATTTTACCTGCCGCGTCTCACCACCCTCAAAGCGCGCAACCGACTGTTCCGGCGCGCCGGCAGGTTCCATATCGCCAAATAGTTTTTCGGCCAAAACCACGAGCGCATCCTGATCAACGGCACCAGCGCCGGATAAAATCATCTGTCCAGGCCGGTAACGTTCGGCCACAAAGCGAGTAAGGTCCTCCCGCGCAAAGCCGCGTACGCGTTCCGCCGGGCCAAGAATTGCGCGGCCAAGCGGATTATCAGGGTAAGCGGTCTCCTGCAGCCAATCAAAAATTATATCATCGGGCGTATCAAGCGCCTGCCCTATTTCCTGAAGAATCACACCCCTTTCGACCTCGATCTCGCGTGGATCAAAGAGCGGATTGCGTAGAATATCTGCCAGAACGTCAACAGCTAGCGGTACGTCATCCTGTAGCACCCGGGCGTAATAGGCCGTCACCTCACGAGACGTATAGGCGTTGATATAGCCTCCCACGTCCTCAATCGACTCAGCAATCTGGAGCGCATTACGCCGCTCAGTGCCCTTAAAGGCCATATGCTCCAGAAAATGCGCAATGCCGTTTTGGCTTGCCTTTTCGTGACGGGCGCCAGCCAAAACCCAAACCCCGACCGCCGCCGATTGCAAGCCCGGCATATGCTCGGAAACGACCCGAAAGCCATTGCTCAAAGTTGTAAGATTAACGCTCAATGCCCTGTGCGATCCCTGATGATATTCTGGATGTCGGCAAGGTCATTGGCCACGCGCGTCACCCGTTCCGAACGCTCATACAGGTCTGACATACGGTCCGGCAAGGGGGGATGAATACCGCTCGCCGCTTTCACAGCATCGGGGAATTTTGCAGGATGCGCGGTTGCGAGGGTGACCATGGGAACTTTGGGGTCGAGCTTCTCAGCGGCAACCTTCACCCCCACCGCAGAGTGCGGGCAAAGAAGCTCTTTGCTATTTTGCAAAGTGGCCGTAATAGCTGTGCTGGTTTCCGCCTCAGACGCACGCCCAGAGACAAAATTTTCTCTTAGCGATTGCAAGGCCCCTTGGCTAACCGAAAAACCACCGGTCTTTAGCTCATCCATCAGCTGCGAAACGGCCGCGCCGTCCTGATCATAGGCATAATAAAGCGCCCGCTCGAAGTTCGAACTAACCTGAATATCCATCGAGGGGCTGATTGAGGGTGCAACGCCGTCTGGTTTGTATTCGGCCGTGCTTAGACACCGATGCAGGATATCATTCTGATTGGTTGCCACGACCAGTTTCTCAATCGGCAGGCCCATCCGCTTGGCGATGAGACCAGCAAAAATATCCCCGAAATTACCAGTTGGCACGGTAAAGCTCACCGGGCGTTCCGGGGCGCCGAGAGATATAGCGGAGCTGAAGTAATAGACCACCTGTGCCAGCACCCGCGCCCAGTTGATCGAATTCACACCGGCCAGTCTGACCCCGTCGCGAAATTCAAAATCGTTGAACATATCCTTCACACGCGCCTGGCAATCATCAAAATCGCCATCGACAGCGAGCGCATGCACATTGGTCTCGGTGGGTGTGGTCATCTGGCGCCG
>JBCBBJ010000035.1:0-1825 GCA_038531745.1 Pseudomonadota bacterium | reverse complement strand
ACAGGCGTCACTTGTAGTGTTCACGGCGATCGCCGAAAGCTCGGACGCGTTTGCGCCAAGCATGGTAGCTGCCAGGTTTGAGGGACGTCCGCATCAGGGCCTTGACCTCTTTTTCTCGCAAACCTGGCAGCTACCGCGCTTGGCGCAAACGCGTCCGAGCTTTCGGCGATCGCCGTGAACACTACAAGTGACGCCTGTCAAATAGGACCCTAAATAAAGCAAACCTACACCCTGATGTCGGAGCGGGCGCCAAAACTGAACGAACTGATCGTAAAAGCACGTAAAATCCTGATTTGCCTCTGATCCGACCAGCTGCCAACTGCGTATAACCTTTAAAGGGGACGGCCAAGATGCATGCGATATTTCTGGGGTCAATTGGAACACTGGCAGAGACTTCAACACTTCAGTTGGTGTCGTACAATCAGGCCTTTAGCGAGGCTGGCCTATCTTGGAGGTGGTCCAAGGAAGACTACCAACTCATGTTGAAGAAAGCGGGCGGCCAGAACCGTATTCAACACTTTTCACTATTGGAAGAAATTGAAGTGGATGTTGCGGCACTCCACAGTCGGAAATCAGAGATTTTTCAGCAATTACTTGCGGTGAAACCAATCGACGCCCGACCTGGGGTTAGGAACACGATTGAATTGGCTTCAAAACATGGCGTTAAACTCGGTTTGGTGACGACAACGTCTTGGGATAACGTGAGCGCCATTCTACGTGCGCTTGATATGTCACCGTCAATTTTTGACGTGGTGACGACGTCCGATACCATCGCTCGAGCAAAGCCTGCACCAGATGCCTATTTAGCAGCATTAGATTACCTTCAGCTTGATCAAGAAAACGTCGTCGCCGTTGAAGACAACCCGGACGGTGCCAGAGCCGCCCAAAGCGCTGGATTAGAGTGTGTTGGTCTTATCGGCGAAATGCACGACCCGGCAGATTTTTCCGGTTTAAGTACCCGTCAAACCTCGCTCGATTTAACAAAATACCTTGTGCTCCAGGCAGCGTTATGAGCCGTTAAAGAGGGGCGTAATGGCAAGGCCGTTTATTGTGAGCGAAACATAGCTGTCGATAATCTCGTCACAGCCCTAAACAAGATGAGCATACTGAATACCGGCAAAGTCTGGCATCCAAGGTCGTTTGAGAAACCCAGACAATCGACTGAATTGATGTTGAGAAGCCGTGCTTAACTTCTATTCACAGTCAACGCGTACAATAACGTCGACCTAACGGCTATGAGACCTCACATCGCATTGCCCCAACAAACTTAGGCGATGCGTCACAACCATTTGGCGGTACTGAGCCCGACGAAGCCATATGCTGTATGCCGTTCAAACGACCGCTTCAGAAGTGAACTCCTGGTAATTCGATCCAAGATTGACGTCTCCTCCCAATAGCTTATGTCTCACCGTGTCAGGGGCGCCGCGAGGCTGAGATGCACCCTTTGAACCTGAACCGGATAATGCCGGCGGAGGGAGGCAAAATCAGGCTTATAGGGCTTGGCGCGTCTTTCCGCTCGTTGAGAAAAGGAAAGACCGCGTGACACCCAACTCCGCTCTAGAAACGCTGCGCGCGAACGCGCCACTCGTTCATTGCATCACAAATTATGTTGCCATGAACATCGCAGCAAACGTGACCCTCGCGGCGGGTGCGTCGCCCGCCATGATCCATGCCCCCGAGGAGGTTGCTGATTTCGTGCCCATTGCTGGCGCACTGACTATCAACATCGGTACTTTGTCCGCCCCATGGGTAGATAGTATGAAGGCAGCCGCAATCGCCGCAAATGCTGCCAATGTACCTTGGGTGCTTGATCCGGTTGCCCATT
>JBCBBJ010000034.1:0-2191 GCA_038531745.1 Pseudomonadota bacterium | reverse complement strand
CCACTTTTCCCATTGGGGATCGGTGATGGCGGCGCGGGCCTTCGCGACAGGGGCGGCGATCTTTTGGGCCACGGAAACGGTGACGTCAGTCATGGTGAGTTCTCCTGCTATTGGTTCGGGAAAGGAGCCGCCCTGGCGTTCGAACCAGGCCGTCAGAGCGGATGGGTTATGGGGTGACGACGATTTTGCCGACAGGCGCATTGCCTTCGAGGGCGCCGTAGGCGTCCTGCACGGCGTTCAGTCCGTAGGTTTCGTGGACGAGAGGCTTGAACTTTCCGTCTTCGATCCGCGGTAACAGATAACGATAGGCCTCCGCCCAAAGTTCAGGCTTTTCAAAGAGATGCCAGACCACGTAGTACCCAATCAGCGAGATGTTTTTCGTGATCAGCGGGAAGAGCGGTACGCTCGGTTCCGTGCCGTCATACGCCAAACTGCCATAAGAGATGATCCGGGCGCCGGGAGCGGCCGCATTGATCATGTCGTGCCAGAAAGGACCAGAAACCGGGTCAAACGCGATGTCAAACTCAGTGCCTTCAAGCGCGCCGTCTGTCTTAGTCAGAACCACCTGATCTGCCCCAGCGTTTGATAACTGGTCAACTTTGGCGGCGGAGCGCGTGGTCGCGATCACGTGCGCGCCAAGGTCCTTGGCGATCTGGATTGCCGGGATCCCAATTGAGGAGGCCGCGGCAGAGATCAGAACCCGTTGTCCCGAACCGCTCCGCAAGCCGCCATATGTCACCAATCCGCCATAAGCTGTAGCGAACCCCATCCAGACGGCTGCGGCCTGTACCGCATCCAGGCCTTTGGGTCGAGGGATGACAGAGGATGCGGGAACCAGCGCGTAGTCAGCGAGCACGCCGTAGTGATCGACGCGAAAGCTTGGCAAAATGCACACGGCATCTCCGACCGCGACATCCGTCACGTCTAACGCGGTTGCTTGCACGGTTCCCGTGGCCTCTGCGCCGATCAATGCGTCCTTGGGCGGATCGAAGAGGTATTCACCCCTGGAATACAGCCATTCTGATCGGTTCAAGCCCGCCGCTTCTATCGCGATGCAGACTTCGCCGGACCCGGGGCTGGGGATGGCTTCTTGCCGGACTTCGAGCGCAGAGGGCCCGCCCGGCGTGGCAAATCGGACCACGCGGTTCATAAGAATTTCCTTTTTGCGGTGGGGAATGCGGGCGCAGCGCTCGCCGCGCCCGCCCGTTCTTAGGCGTGGGAAAATACGTTCTTGGTGACGTATTTCGCGTTGCCTTCGAGTGCCTTGGCCATCTTGCCACGGAGCATCGGCTTCATCATCGGGAGCATCAGCTGACCAATGATGCCCATGGGCGGTTTGAAATCCATGGTGAAGCTGATTTCGCTTTTGTTTTGCCCCAGCGATTTGACCTCAAACAGACAGGTCGCGCCCTTCATCGGCATGGTCGTGTCATCAATCACAAGACCCAGCTTACGCCCGGGCTCATACACATTGATGGTCTCGCGCAGGTATTCGCTGCCATCCGCCTTGAGGTCGCATTGGCGCTTGGCCCCCAGACCTGTCGCCGCGCTGCCCGGAAGAACGCGTGAGTCCGCCAGGTTGTCGTTCCATTTGGCGATCCCGCCATAGTCGTCGAGGCTTGCCCAGACGTCTTCAACAGGTGCATCAATCGTGCGTTTGGTCGTTACTTTTGCCATCTTTCTTTCTCCTTTTGAGTATCAGATTCGACGCCGTTCATTCTGTGATTGCGGCATCCAGAAAGCCGGTCAGCGCGCTGACATAAGCCGCGGGCTCATGAGCTTGCAGGTAGTGACCGGCGTCTGGGATGCGGGTGATGTTGGCGTCGGGTGTGCCGAGCCGCGCTTGCAGATCGGCGATCACGACATCCGCATCGAAATACGCGTCTTGCTCGCCGAAAATGATGGCGGTTGGACCGCTATAGGCGGCAAGGGTCGCATCGCGTTGCTCTTCACCCATCATGAAGGTCGGGACGGCTTGCATGAAGAACGTCTCGTAGACGACGTTGGCGCCTTCAATGTCAGCCGCATAGACCGCAGCATCGCCTTCGGGTACGGAACCCGGACCAAACCAACCTTGCTCAAGCCACATCAGGGCGAGCGCTTCAGCCCCTTCTGGCGTCGCCATTGGCGCAAACACCTCTTGCGGGGTGGCTTGTTGGCCCATGATTTGCATCACGGCGGGGGCAGGCGT
>JBCBBJ010000033.1:0-2282 GCA_038531745.1 Pseudomonadota bacterium | reverse complement strand
AGATCGTCATCGCGAGGCTGTCGCCCACCAAGAAACTGACCAGCCAAAGCATCCGCGCAATGAAAGGCGGCACTCCGATTGTCGCACTCACGGCCTATACCGCACCGATTGCCAAGCTGGTGGACGAGGTCGCGGATTTCATCTTGGTGGGCGACAGCCTCGCGATGACGATCTACGGCGATGACAGCACGGTGGGGATCGATCTGGACACGATGATCCGACACGGGCACGCCGTGGCGCGGGCCTGCAGCCACGCATGCATCGTTGTCGACCTGCCCTTTGGCTTCTACCAAAAAGGTCCCGAACAAGCCTTTGAAAGTGCCGCGCGCATCTTGCGCGAAACCGGCTGTGACGCGGTCAAACTGGAAGGCGGGGCTGAGATGGCCGAGACGGTCAAGTTTCTGACCGAGCGTGGCGTGCCGGTGATGGGACACATCGGGCTGACCCCGCAGTCGATCAATACGCTTGGCGGTTTCAAGACCCAAGGCAAAGAGGACGGCGCGCGTCAGAGGCTGTTGGATGACGCCAAAGCAATGGACGCAGCGGGCTGCTTTGCAGTTGTCATTGAGGGCGTGTTGGAAGACATCGCGGTCGAATTGCACGAGGCGCTTTCAGTTCCCAGTATCGGGATCGGTGCCTCGGTGGCCTGTGACGGGCAAATCCTTGTCACTGACGACGTGATTGGCATGTTCGACGCCTTCAAACCGAAGTTCGTAAAACGTTATGCGCAGATCTTGCCGACCTTGCGCGGCGCGCTGGAGACCTACGCCGATGAAGTCCGCACGCGGGCTTTCCCTTCCGACGACTACGTTTTCAAAGGCTCTAAGTCGTGAGCCATGCTGTCACCATAACGGAGGTTGGCCTGCGCGATGGCTTGCAAAGCTGGCCGGAGCTTGTGCCGGTTGAGCAGAAAATCGAGATTGCGAACAGCCTGATAGCGGCAGGGGTGCGTCGGCTCGAGGCGACGTCGTTCGTCTCGCCACGCGCGGTGCCACAGCTTGCCGATGCCGAAGCGCTGATCGCCGGGATCGAGCGCCGGGATGGCTTGGTAATCGAGGCGTTGGTTCCCAACCAGAGGGGTGGTGAGCGCGCGATGGGCGTTGATATCTGGGTGGCGTTTATGTCGGTTAGCGAGACGCATTCCCGTGCAAATTCCAATTGCTCGGTTGGCGAAGCCTTTGAGCGGATCTGCCCATTACCTGAAATGGCTTCCGAAGTGGGTGCGTCGGTGACGGCTGCGCTGGCGGTCAGCTTCGATTGCCCTTTCGAGGGTCAAACGTCGGTGGAGAATGTGGTCACCTTGGCCCGTCGGTTTCAGGACATCGGCGTTGGGTCGCTCAAGCTGGGCGACACGATTGGGACGGCCTCACCCGGGCGTGTGACACAGCTGGTCGAGGCGCTGTCCACCGCCGTGCCGGACATAGAGATTGTCCTGCATTTCCACAACACGCGCGGGCTTGCCCTGGCGAATGTGATGGCCGGGCTGAACGCCGGGATCACCCGCTTTGAGTCCGCGCTTGGTGGCCTTGGCGGCTGCCCCTTTGCGCCCGGTGCCAGCGGCAATGTCGCCACCGAGGACGTGGTGCACATGCTGGCGCAGGAAGGCGTGGCCACTGGGATCGATCTGGACAAGTTGATCGTAGCAGGTCGCACATTTGGGGAAATCCTGACAACGGACCTGCCCGCGCATCTGCAAAAGGCGCAGCCCGTCGGAGTCTTGCATACGTACAACGATGCGGACCGCGCGGTCGGATAAGGAGGTTTGCATGAGCTTGCAAGGTATCAAAATCATTGATCTGACTCGGATCATCGCGGGGCCGTTCTGCACGCAACTGCTGGCCGATCTGGGCGCGGATGTGATCAAGGTAGAAACCCCCAGCGGTGATCCACTGCGCGCGCAGGGCGAAAAGGTCAACGACTTCAGCTGGTATTACGCGGGCTACAATCGTAACAAAAAATCCGTGGCGCTGAATATGCGCGACCCAGACGGCATGGCAGTGCTCAAGCGCCTGTTAGCCACCGCCGACGTGTTGGTCGAAAACTTCCGCCCCGGCGTGCTGGACAAGATGGGGCTGAGCCTTGAGGTACTGAATGACCTCAACCCCAACCTAATTGTCTGTAGCATCAGTGGTTTTGGCGCTGATGGCCCCTATGCGCATCGCCCGGCCTTTGACTTCATTGCGCAGGCGCTCAGCGGATTTATGAGTGTGAATGGAGAGGCGGGCGGCGCGCCGTTGCGCTCAGGCCTGCCGATCAGCGATTTGGTGGTAGGATTATATAGC
>JBCBBJ010000032.1:0-2633 GCA_038531745.1 Pseudomonadota bacterium | reverse complement strand
CGAGTTTATGGTCGGCGGACGCACGGTGAACTCGCCCTTGCGCCAGTCGCCATAAGGGTCAGGATGGGTGCCAATATATTGGGCTAAAGAATAATCCTTAAGCTGATCATTAGGTAGGGCCCGGATACGCCCGCCCATATACGTCCCGTCACTTTTTTTTGTGCTGCCCTCAAGATAAATTGGACGCCACGCCTTTAGCCCTGCCCCCAGGGCTGGGTCAGCGCGCAAAAAATTATGGCCATAGCTGGTGCGGGTGACGGAATTATCCGGGTGCGAGGCAACGATCAAAACGCGACCATCTTCGGTGATATCGTAGACAAGACCCACATGACCATAAATATCATAGGCAACCGACCCCGGCCGTAACGCTTTGCGGGTAACGTTTACCGGATAGAAATCGTCAAAAAAGCGGCCACCGCCCTTTGCCTCCCCGCCTGCCGGATCGGTTCTGAACATGGCGGTTGAAACAATCCCGCGGATCGCCGCCACATAAGACGGCCCATTGATCGGGGCGGCGCCGACGGCATCGGTCCGGCGCACAATCCGGTTTCCGCTCGACGAATACCGCGTATCGCCAGACCCGTCCTTGGCGCGCATAGCCGATTGGTAGGAAAAGGGTAACCCGTTCTTCCACGCATAATAGGCGCGTAACGTATACACCATATCGGCGCAGTCGCCGTAAAAAGTGCGCTCTTCCGGGTCACGATAGGGGTTGGCATCACTGGCAAGACAGTCAGCAAGAGAGACACAATCGGCGCGCCCGATGCGTTGAACAAAGGCGCTATACCCGGCCTCATCCGGCGCAGACCAGCGGGTTTTGACAACGCGCCAGGCCGCACCATTATTCACGGCAGCGGGGAGATCAGTGGCGTGAGCAGGCGCTTGGGTAAGACCAATGCCCAGACCGATACCCAGAACCGCAAGACACTCTGTCGCTTTCGCATACCGTATTGTCCGTATACGCTGGCGCGGTCTTCTTCCCCAATTTCGATTAACCACCATTGCCCCCCAGAGCCTTATTTCTCCGGCAACGGAATATAGTCCGTTTCCCCCGGCACTTTACCAAACCGACCCGCCTGCCAATCCGCTTTTGCCTGTTCAATCCGCGCCCGATTGCTGGAGACAAAATTCCACCATAAATGCCGACGGCCCAGCGTTGCCCCGCCGATGACAGCACACCGGGCCGGTCCATCACTGTGCAGCGTTGCCGGCTCACCCGCGGGCGCCAAAACAACCATCTGGCCCGCTGGCACAGGCGCCCCATCCACCGACATTGTGCCGTCAACGCAATAAACCGCAAGCTCTTCCACATCGGGAGGCAGACTTAGGGACCCAGCCGCATCAAAGGTGATTTCGGCATAAAGCGTTGGCGAAAACAGCTTAACCGGCGAGGTCAACCCAAAGGCCGCGCCCATCATCACACGCACCGCCGCATCATCAAACCGTCCCACCGGAATGTCTTGGTCCGGATAATGATAAAAGGCTGGATCTGTTTCTTCGTGGTCTTCGGGCAAGGCGAGCCACAACTGCAAACCATGCAAGATTCCGCCATCGCGGCGTACCGCCTCGGGCGTGCGTTCCGAATGAGCAATCCCGCGCCCCGCAACCATCAGATTGATTGCCCCCGGATGAATGATTTTCTCATTACCCAGACTATCGCGGTGCAGAATTTGACCGTCGAAAAGATAGGTCACCGTGGCAATATTGATATGGGGATGCGGGCGCACATCCATCGCCTCATCGCCAGCTAAATGCACCGGACCAAAATGATCAAAAAAGACAAACGGGCCAACGGCGCGCATGTTCCAATCCGGCAACGCCCGGCGTACGGAAAAAGCGCCAATGTCCTTTTCTTTCGGGGCAATAGTGGCGAGCAGTGGCGATCCCATAAGTCTCTCTGATAATGCGCGTGGCTACGCATCGAGTTTAACGCAATTGTCCAAAAGCCCAAACGGGTTCGGTGCATCTGAACGCTGCACCTGCACTGGCCCGCACACCGTCCCTGTCTTTTTTCAGGCGCGGTGTTATAAATATTGCTCATTCGCGCCCGACCTATAATGACCATGGGCGCACATTTGAGGGCAATGGAGGTCTCCATGAGGGGTTTTTTCGGCAGTATTTTTGCGGGGCTGGTCTGCCTCATTCTGGTGGGGGCGGCAATGTTTATCCTGCCCCAATGGAATGTGTGGCGGGCCGATATGGAAGGGCGCGCTGCCCTGGCCCAGGCGGAAAATGAACGCAAAGTCCAGATTGAGGAAGCCAAGGCGCGCTTGGAGGCGGCAAAGTTTTATGCCGAGGCAGAAATTGAACGCGCCAAAGGCGTGGCCGAGGCCAACCGGATTGTTGCGGCAGGCCTTGGTGGGCCCGATGGCTATTTGCGGTATTTATGGATCAACAAGCTTGGCGAAAATCAGCAAGATGTGATTTACATCCCCACCGAAGCGGGCATTCCTTTGCTTGAGGCGGGGCGCACCGCATTGCCGAACTAGCCCGGCCCATATCAGGACGGCGGCGAGACCGGACACTTGATGCATTCGCTTTCCCGCGGCGCCGTGCGCGCAATCATTGATGATAGGTATGGTGCGTCTATCCGCAGCGCTGTTTTCGGCACGGCACCGCTCCTGCGCGGGGCG
>JBCBBJ010000031.1:0-3004 GCA_038531745.1 Pseudomonadota bacterium | reverse complement strand
ATCTGAGCTACTTTGGCGAACGGTCCTGCCGTTCGCCATTTCAATGCGGGTCTTTGTCTCCTGTGCGGCGTTGGTCGGTGTCCAGCCCAACCCTGTCATCGACTTTTCTCACTGCGCGCGCTCGCAGCACGAAAGTCGCTGCAGGTGCTTAATCCAAAACACTTCGGGACGGCAGAGAAGGCCGTCATTCGTGAACGGCGCAGCAAGGATCATCAGGGCAACTCAGAGGTTGTGGAACGAAGCGACTATTTGCGAGCCGGAATGGCGTCGCCGCTTTACTCAAACTAACCAAACACGAGCCCTCCATCGACCACGAGGTTCTGGCCGGTGACAGCCCTCGCCCACGGGCTTGCGAAGAAGAGAACAGCGTCGGCGGCTTCCTCTGGCGTGGTGACAGACCGGAGTGGTGTCACACCTGCAATGTAGTCAAAAACCTCAGCGGGCGTCGCGGCGCTGGCGTCAGTCGTTCTCAGCAAGCCGCCCGAGACCATGTTGACCGTAATCCCCTTAGGGCCGAGTTCGGCTGCTGTCGTGCGGGTCAAGGCCAGCAATGCGGCCTTGGCCGAGGTGTAGTCATGGTATGGGACAACCGGGTTTTGGACGAGGTTTGTGCCGATGGTGACGATACGCCCAAAGCCTTCTCCCGCCATGGCGGGAGCCGTTGCCTGAATGACGTTCAGCGCGCCCAAGACAGCGGTGCTGTGCTGTGAGGCCATCTCGTCGGATGTCATAGTGTCGAGAGTAGATCTGGCATCACCGTTGAAACTGTAGTCGGCCAATGCGTTGTGGATTACAGTAGTGATCGGACCGACACGCGCTTCGGCCTGGTTGACCATTTGCGCAACCTCGCCCGCCTTTTGAACGTCTGCCTGCAGGGCGACCGCCTGATCGCCCAAGTTCGCGGCGAGCGCTTCTGCGGCGGTTTTACTGTTACGGTAGTTGATCACCACCTTAGCGCCTTCACGGGCAAAGGCGCTGGCAATGGCCGCGCCAAACCCACGCCCCGCCCCTGTCACCAAAACGGTCTGTTTGTTGAGAGCTTTGCTCATGTTCTGTCCTTCCAAAGATCATAGAAATGGTGAACTGGCCCGTGGCCATGCCCAACTGTCTGTTGGTCTGCCGCAGCAATCGCGCCAGAGACGTAGCGCTTTGCCTCTCCCACTGCTGCGCTTGGCGGAAGCCCCTTCGAGAGCTGGGCGGCAATCGTCGATGACAACGTGCAACCTGTGCCGTGGGTGTTCTTCGTCGCGGTACGCGGGCCCTCGAACCAATGCAGCGCGGTGCCGTCCCACAGGACATCGGGGCTTTCATCACCTTCAAGGTGTCCGCCTTTCACCAGCACGATCTGCGGGCCCAAATCTGCCAGCGCGTGGGCTTGGGACGCCATTGCATCGCGGCCCTCCGCCTCCGGCTGTTGCAGCAGTCGCGCTGCCTCCGGCAGGTTAGGCGTTAGAACGGTTGCCAAGGGGACGAGCGCCGTGCGCAGCGTCTCCATCGCATCTTCTTGCAGGAGGGGTGCGCCGCCTTTTGCGATCATCACCGGGTCGAGAATGATGGAGATATCGCGGTGATCGGAGAGTGCTTCGGCCACTGCCAAGGCAATTTCTGCGGTTGCGATCATCCCAATCTTCACAGCATCAACCCGGATGTCGGCGAAAACCGCGTCGATCTGCGCTTTAACAAATTGCGGTGGCACGAGTTCAACGCCGGTCACGCCCTGCGTGTTTTGCGCCGTCAGCGCCGTAAGAGCGGCCATGCCATAGACCTCATTGGCCGCGAAGGCCTTGAGGTCGGCCTGGATGCCAGCGCCGCCCGACGGGTCCGAACCGGCAATAGAGAGTACATTCTTGATCATGAGCGATCCTCGGTCTTGGGGTGTAGAGCGCGATAAAGGTCTCGGGCCGCGCTTGCTGGGTCGGGCTGACCACAAATCGCCGAGACGACGGCGATCCCATCGCATCCGGTATTGAGCACATCAGCCGCGTGCTCCTTCTTCAGCCCGCCAATGGCGACAGTTGGCAGCTTCGCCAAGCGCACCATTTCAGACAAACCGTCGAGCCCGATGGTTGGCTTGTGATCCGACTTAGTTGAGGTTGGAAACACCGTTCCGAGACCGAGGTAGTCAACCAAGTGCGCGTCTGCCGCCGTTACCTGGTCAAGCGCTTCGCAAGAAAGACCGATGATCTTGTTTTGCCCCAACCGCTGACGCGCGATGGCCGGGGTCACGTCATCTTGACCGATATGCACACCGTCAACGTCGGCGACGACCGCCGCTTCGAGATCATCGTTGATGACGAGGGGGACGCCTGTCCCTGACAACGCACCTTTGAGCGCGGATGCTGCAGCGATACGGTTGCGCGTCGTCGCGTCTTTATCGCGCAATTGCACGAAACTTACACCCCCGCGCACCGCTGCCGTCACAGTCTCAACTAAGGCCGGACCAGGACAAAGGGTCGGGTCGGTGACAAGATACAAGCGCAGGCTTTCGGGATTTAGATCCATTCCACACGTGCCTCACTGAGATCCCCCGGTTGAAGCTTGTGGAGCGCATCGAGGAATGCGACGGAAAAGCTGCCGGGCCCTTGCGCGCCCTTTGCCGCTTGTTCTCCCGCTTCGGCGAAATGAACGAAAGCAGCGACCGCCGCGTCAAGGCCGGGTGCAACAGCGGCATAGGCCCCCACCAATGCGGTCAAGGAACATCCCAAAGCGGTGACTTTGGGCATCAGGTCAGCCCCACCAGTTATGCTGGCGCTACGCGTGCCGTCTGTGATGAAGTCAACGGGTCCTGACACCGCAACGATACAGCGGTGGCTTTCCGCAAGGGCCAGTGCAGAGCTTTGCGCGTCACTGACGCTGTCGCCACTGTCGGCCCCTTTGCCTGACCCAGCCCCCCCTGCAAGGGCGATAATTTCGGATGCGTTTCCCCGGACAATCGTTGGTTTAAGCGCCAACAAATCCAAAGCAGCCTTCGCGCGATAGGGCGTGGCGAAATGGGCAACCGGAT
>JBCBBJ010000030.1:0-3025 GCA_038531745.1 Pseudomonadota bacterium | reverse complement strand
GGTGCGATGCTTCTTTCCGTTGAGGAAAGTTGAGCACTGCCAGTAACGGCTGTTCGAGCGTTTGTAGATATGCAGGCGTCCATCAAAGGTCTTGTGGATAGCCATTAAATAGTCTCCCGCGGGCGGCGCTCCGGGACAACACTGTCCCAAAAAGAAACAGAGCAAGAACCAATGAAAACTGTGCCACTGGTGTGCCACTCGATTTTCATGCATTTTAGGCCCAAATGGTGAACATCCGGTTAGGCCCTGATCGGGAGAATACTAAGCTAAAACAAGGGAATAATCGATGGTGGAGGGGGTTGGATTCGAACCAACGTACGCTAAGCGGCCAGATTTACAGTCTGGTGGATTTAACCACTCTCCCACCCCTCCACGAACAGGTGTTGGCGCGTGCACGCCATCCCTAAGATTTTCGGTATAAGCGGTGACGCGGCGCGAGGCAAGGCAGCCGGTCGGAGAAATTCCCCGGTTGCCATGCCCGCTTTGTCACCGGCCCCGCAGTCCCGCCCAGCACTCATTATCGAGGTATATCGTCGGCCGCGTGCTGGTATTCCCATCGGCAAGCTGCTTTAAGCGGGGAGCATAATGCACGGCAGGCTGGTTCCCATATTGCCGCGCCGCGCCCCGTTCACCCCAACCTTCGGATGACAGCCCATGGCCCCGCCACGCCAACGCCCCGCATCGCCCCCCAAAGCGCGCAAACCAAAAAAGCACCGCCCCAAGACGGCGCGTCCTACACGCCCGGCGCGCGCACCGCGCCCCCGCCAACCGGAGACGCCGAGCGCCGCGACCACCGCCGCCGCCAATGGTGCCGCCACTGGTGCAACAACGCCAGCGGTTGCCGACACCGCCCCCAACTTGCCCTTTATTTATGGGCGCCATGCGGCAACGGCATTATTAGCGAACCCGGCGCGCGAGATTGAAATGTTGCTTGTCACCCGGGCGGGCGGCAAATGGCTCGCCGATCAGGGATTTCGCGAGCAGCTCATTGCTGCGGGGGCACGGGAGATGGCGGGCGATGATCTTGCCGCGCTCCTCCCCGCCGGGAGTGTGCATCAGGGGGTCGCCATTCTTGCCAAACCGCTCCCCTCCCTCGATCTGGCTGCCATTGACGAAATGCCCGGCACCGGACCCATAATCGTCCTTGATCAGATTACCGACCCGCAAAATGTTGGCGCGATTTTGCGAAGCGCCGCCGCGTTTGACGCCAAAGCCGTCATCCTTCAGGCGCGCCATAGCCCGGCCATCACCGGGGCCCTGGCCAAGGCGGCCGCCGGCGCGGCGGAAACCATACCGATTATCCGGGTAGTGAACATTGCTCGCACGCTTGATGAGCTAAAATCAAAAGGCTATTTCTGCGTGGGTCTGGCCGGTGATGGCGACACGGCGCTCAACGATATGCCACGCTTTGACCATGTTGCCCTCGTCATGGGGGCTGAAGGTGATGGTTTGCGGCCCTTGGTGGCACGCGCCTGCGACCTCCTGGCGATGATCCCCATGGGCGGCGCCATGCAGAGCCTCAACGTCTCCGCCGCCGCGGCCATCGCGCTTTACGCGCTTAGCCAACCGGGCCCGAACGGTATACGCGCAATCGGCGATACACATTAGGCACCGGGTGCGATAGGCTCACAAGATGATCACCATCAAGACCTATTACGGGCCAGAGCAGGCCATGACCGCCCTCAGCCTTTTGCAGGCCCACGGCATTGAAGCGCGCCTGCTTGATGCGGCAACCCTTTCGGTGCTGCCCCTCGATAGTGTGGCGCTGGGCGGCTATCGCCTTGCCGTACCCGAAACCTTGGCGGCGCGGTCGCTCGATTTGTTGGCGGACCATGACGCCCCGGGCCCGGCGGCAGAGGGCCGCGCCTATTTCGGTGATGACTATGACGCCGATCGGATCGCGGCGCGCCATACCAACCGCCAGCGGGCACGGCTGGTTCTGATCGCCATGGGCCTCATTTTTCTCTTTGGCTTGGTTGTGACATTGATATCCGGCGAGGATCGCCCAGGGCTTTCCGTGCTCACGCAGGATATGGGATAGCATCACCTTGTTACTGGCCATTTTCATCCGCGTTATAGCGGCTGCACTTTAGCGCTCGAATTTTTGCAAGGACGGCGATATAAAAGAGACGGCGCAGGCGACCACGCCGTAACATGACGATTAGGAAGGGGACCCCCAACCCATGAAACGATTTTCTCTGGCCATTCTGGCCGCCGCGACGCTTAGCCTTGGCACGACCGCGTGCTCCAGCGTCTATTACGGCACCCTTGAACAATTTGGCGTTGAAAAACGCGATGTGCTTGTGGACAGGGTCAAGGACGCCCGCGCCGAACAAGCCGACGCCCAGGAAGTGTTCACTTCCGCGCTCGACGAGTTTCGCTCCCTCGTTGATGTGGATGGCGGCGCGTTGGAGAAAAAATATGACCGCTTAAGCGCATCCTATGATCGGTCAAAAAAGCAAGCCACAGATGTGCGCAAGCGCATTAATGATGTGGAAACCGTGGGCACGAAGCTTTTCAAAGAATGGGAAAAAGAGTTGAAGCTCTATGAGAGCGCCGATCTGCGTCGACGCAGCGAACGCCAGCTCGATCTGACCCGTACGGAATATAGCCGCCTCGTCAATGCCATGAATAAAGCCGCCGATCGCATGGGCCCGGTGCTGGAGCTTTATGAAGATCAGGTCTTGTTCTTGAAACACAATTTGAATGCCCGGGCTATTTCATCGCTTGATGCCGAACGCATCAAAATTGAAAGCCGGGTGAACGACCTGATCGAAGAAATGAATTCCGCCATTGCCGAGGCCGACGCGTTTATCGCCACCATGGGTTGATCGCGGCGGTCATGCTTTGGTACAGGCCCATTTGGCAGAATTAGGCTGGTCGACATCGGCGTTCGGGTCACCGCCACGGTAGCCTGAAAATAAAGTAGCCCAACACAATCGACGCCTCCCTGTGGCTTGACCACGGGGTCCATGGCGCTGCTACCAAGGCGATCTGTTCGTAACCCTCCGTAGGCGGCACAACT
>JBCBBJ010000029.1:0-4726 GCA_038531745.1 Pseudomonadota bacterium | reverse complement strand
TATGTGACTTAAGGTCTGTCACCACTCGAAGAAGGACCGCCGCACGTGCTTGGCGCCCAAAAATGGGCGTAGCCGTAAGCAAAAGAGGTGCGGATGGTCAGCATGGTTTTCTCCGATGGCGCACCAGTATGCGGATGCCGGTAGTCTGTCAAGTTTGGCGGCTTTGCGGACAGAGCGGTCCTTGGCGATTTCTCACGGAGCGGCCGCTTTTCTCTTCTTTGGCCTATGCCGTGGACCAGCGTTGCACCTCGGAAATGGCGATGTTCACGAAGTCCTTAGCCGCGTCGATGCGGCCCGCGCGGCGATTGATTGTCTGGAGACCACCAACAACGCCCACCACGTATTTTCCGCATTTTTCGGGTTCCAAGTTTGGACGCGCATTTCCGGCACGTTGCGCGCGCTCGACGAGCCCCGCTGTCGAAGCGCCAATCCGGTCGAAATGGGCATTGACCGCGTCGCTGACGGCTTGTGATCCGATGCTGGGCAGTTCTGAGACGAGGGCCGTCATCAGGCATCCAAAACGGCGCATACTGCCTGGGTAAGGCGTCACCATCTGCTCAAGGGCAGCCACAATGGTTTCAATGCGGTCGCTGTCGTCCATGATACGCGCCACATAGGTTTCCATTTCCTCGCGATACGCCGCGAGGGCTTCGAGCAAGAGCTGCTCTTTGCCGCCAAAATCGGTGCGGAGGGCGAAGCTTCCTAAGCCTGTTTGCGCTTCGATGGCGCGGACGCCGAGCGCTTGGTAGCCATGCTCCCAAAAGGCATCTTTTGCCTTCAGGATCACTTCGTCACGGTCGTAACTTTTGGGTCGTGCCATCAGAGCGCCTCCAAAGATTTTGATAGATGCGCGGAAAGACCTTTTCCAGTCACGCGCGCGCCGTGGCATGGCAAAAGGTGGGTAAGTTCAATTCGCGCAAAAAGTGGCTTGGCCCAGTTACGGTAAACCTCCGCATCTTTGAGGCACATCGTTTTGAAACTCCCGCGCGGGCTGGCCTCAGACGGTGGCAGCCCGTCGTCTTTTGCCGGGGCGCCAAACGCGTCGCAGACGATCAGACCGACCGCCCCCGCGCTGGTAATTTCAACCCATACCTCTTGCGCCTTCAGCCCCTGAGGTTGGTGAAGACGGACACCGTCGGGCAGGGCGGGCATAAGATCCTGCACATCTTCGAAGCTGAAACTCGTTTGTTTTTCCAGCCTTCTGTGTGCCCCAATCGGCGCGTAAAGCGGCAGGCCGGGGAAAGCCTCCAGATACTCGGTCAGCGCGAGGTGATGAAAGTGGTTTGGGGCGATTATGGCCGAAACCCCTCCAAGCGCCGTCATTCGTTCAATGGCGCCTGGGGTGAGCCCTGTCACGGGGCTGTACAGCGCCAGTCCGCCGTCCCTTAGCTTGATTGCTGCCATTGCCGCCGCACCGCGTCTGGCGCGATAGACACCTTCCATATCAGGAATGGGCTCTAAAGGGAGCAAGGGTTTTCTGGGCGGCATAGCAAGTCCTTCAAACGGTGTTGACAGCATTTCACTGCGTGTGTAGTGATTCATTCACTGCAACTGCTTTGAAACATAGCTCGCCCTTCTCAGTTTGTCGAGTGGCCAGCAAAACCAGGAGTTAACTCTATGAAACCAATGGAAATGTCTCGCCGAACTGCGCTTGGCCTGACGGGCGCGCTCTTTATGGGCGCCAGCCTCCCGCTCACCGCTCTGGCTGACGGTCATGCGGATCATCTGGCATCGCTTGATCGTGTTGAATTGGACGGCAATACGCTGGCCTACCTGGATGTCGGCGCCTCTGGCGCACCGGCTGTGATGTTGATCCACGGTATCCCAACATCATCCTACCTGTTCCGCGATGTCGCCCCTCGGATCGCCGCCGCTGGGTACCGCGTTATCGCACCTGACCTGATGGGGTTCGGTGCCTCTGACAAGCCTGCCGACCCAGCCGCCTACGCAACGGAGGCCCGAAGCGCGCGGCTCTTTGCGCTAGCCGATCATCTGGGCGTCGAGGATTTTGCGATTGTCTTGCACGACGTCGGGGGCATCACCGGCTGGCAGATGGTCCTAGACGCGCCCGACCGTTTGACCGCAGTGGTTGCAACCAACACAATCGTGGGACTTGCAGGCGTCACACCTGCACCAGCGGTCATGCAGATCATGGGGCAACAGGCCACGCCGCAAGAGGTCTTCGCGCCGATGGCCGCACCGGAGGGCGCAGAAGACTTGGCGTTGATGTGGTTAGAGCAAGGCTGGTTTGGCCCGGGCTCTGTCCCTGCCAGCGAAACCGCCGTTTATGCCGCTGATATCGAGGGCGCGAATGTAGTCTACGAGACGTTTTTCGCGCAGGCCGTGCCCGCCTTCATGATGGGCGAAGAGGCCCGCAATGCAGCGCTGGCCGCCTACGCAGGCCCCACCGCAATCATCTTTGGTGAACAAGACGCCTACTTTGATGCAGACGTTGTGATTGGCGACTTGCAAGCGCGTTTGGGCACGCCGGACGCCAACATCACCCGCATCCCCGACGCTGGTCACTACCTGCAGGCCCATGCGCCTGAGGCGTATGTGAACGCCTTGACCAGCTTCCTCGATGCAGAACTCGCCGAATAGGCATCCCCAAAACCCATCCGCAAACAGGAGAACGACAATGGCAAAAGTGACCACAAAACGCACGATCGATGCGTCCGCAGAAGACGTCTGGGCCAGCTTGGACGATTATGGCGGGATCGCGAAGTGGAACGAAAACCTTGCAGCATCCCGCATCCTGCCCGGAAGCGTGGAAACCGGGCTTGGTGCAAAGCGGCAGTGTGACTTGAAGGCCGATGGCAGCGAATATCTGCGCGAGACCATCAATGTGTATGTGCCCGGTCGCAAACTGGGTCTGGTGATTGATGACACGACGATGCCCATGAAAGGCGCGACCTGCCTCTTTGAAGTCCGCGCCCTTGGGAACAACAAAAGCGAGATCTCCTTCACCATGGATTTCAAGCCGCCGATGGGCATCATTGGCCAGCTTATGCTACCGATGATGAAGCCCATGCTGCGGGGCAAAATGGCTAAGGCCCTAGAGGGCAACGCCAAATACGTCACGCGCAACGCCTTCTCCCACGCGTAACGCTTGGTTGGCGCGGCTCCGACCGCGCCACTCCCCTTCTCTTCGAAAAGGATAGATCATGAACCGCGTGGTCCGATTTGCCACGCCGGACGGTCCTGCTGCGCTCGACATCCGGCAAGAAACTATCCCAACCCCGTCTTCCGGCGAGGTGTGTGTCACCATAGAAGCCGCCGGTTTGAACCGGTCCGAGTGGCTGTATTCGCGCGGTGAATACCTCTTTGAGCCGCCAAAAGACGCGTTGATCGGCGCAGAGGCAACCGGTCGGGTGCAGGCCGTTGGCCCGGACGTCACGGGGTTTGCTGTCGGCGATGCCGTTTGCATTCTGCCAAGCTTCCGCGTCGACCACTACGGCGTTCTGGCAGAGCACGCGCTTGTGCCCGCCACATCGGTTATCCCCCGCCCCAAAGGGTTGGACCCTATCCAGGCGGCGGCCGTGTGGATGGGGTTTGCAACGGCCTATGGTGGGCTGGTCACGTATGGCGGCCTGCGCCTGGGCAAAGACCAGCGCGTGCTGATCTCGGCCGCGGCATCCTCGATTGGCATTCCTGCGATTCAGATTGCCAAAGACCACGGGGCCTATGTGATCGCCACCACACGATCGGCGGACAAACGCGATCAGCTTTTGGCGGCGGGTGCCGACCAAGTTGTCGTGACAGATACGGACGGCACGCTAGAGGGCGCAGAGTTCGATATCGCTTTTGATCCGGTCTCGGGCCCCTTTTGGCATGACCTGGTCAACGCAGCCGCCCCCGGCGCACGGATCATCTCCTATGGCAGTCTGGCTTATTACGGCACTGAACCGAGCGTGCCGCTCTTTGCTCTGATCACCAAGAACGTCCAACTCATCGGCTATTACGTGGTTTGGCATCTTTTTGAGAAACCCGAGCTTTGGGCTGCGGCCTATGACTATCTCTTGCCCCGTATCGAGGAGGGACGCTTCCAACCGCTCATCCACCATACCTATCCGTTGAGCGATGTGCGCGACGCCTACCTCGCGCTCGAAGGCAATGCGCCCATTGGCAAGATCGTCGTCACCCCATGACCGACCTACTCTGGCGGCATGGTTCGGGCGTCAGAGTCTCGCAAACTTCGAACCCACAACAGGAGACTTCAACATGACCGACGTAACCGTAACCGTCGCCCAGAAAATATCCGCGCCCGTTGACAAAGCGCGCGCCGCCATCACCGACCCGCAATGGGAGAAGTGGTTGCCCTTCATCAAGTCAGCGGAGTGCGCTGGTACATCCGCAGGATCCTCCCGCGTTTGCGTGATGGACATGCCGGGGACCGAAATGGACGGCTATGAGCTGAAGGAGACGATCCTTGGCGTCGACGCCGACGCGGGCAGCTTGGCCTACTCCATCGAAAACCCGCCCATGCCGCTCAGCAATTTCTCTGGCTCGGTTGTGGCACAATCCGGCGAAGACGGCAGCACAACGGTTGTATGGACCGCAAATTTCCAGGCGGACCCCGAAAACGTTGAAATGCTTCGTGGCGCTATCATCGGGCAATACCAAGCCGGGATTGGAGCGTTGGAAGCTTACGCATCTGCATAGCGCAAACGGCCCGCGCTGCTCTGGCCTTACCGAGCGGCGCGGGGCCTCCATGTCTCCGAGAACG
>JBCBBJ010000028.1:0-5327 GCA_038531745.1 Pseudomonadota bacterium | reverse complement strand
GTAAACTCTGGGCTTCCGAGCATTTTGAGCATAAGAGAATGGTGCTCAGATTGGCCTTCCCAGGACGTATTCAGTACTGTCGAAATGAGGGTGTTCGAACCGCCGGAATCGCAGAGCCCTTCAGGGTTTTAGGTGATTTTAGTGCCGGGAAGTTACATATGGTGGGCCCGGAGGGACTTGAACCCCCAACCAATCCGTTATGAGCGGACGGCTCTAACCAATTGAGCTACGGGCCCAGCGCGGACCATACACGCGATTGGGCGTTGAACAAGAGGGGGGTGGCGGTGCCGCGCGGCGGCTTTTTCTCGTGTGCTGTTGCGGCCCGGATGACTTTATCAGGCGGCTTTTTCCGGTTCATCTTCGCCGTCTTTGCGGCGCTGTTTCAGAATATGGTGGTAGGCGTAATTAACCTTTTGTGTGGTGGCGATCGCAGCGCGGATTAATTCCGGGTCGAGATCGAGGGCGGCCACAGAGTCAGGATGCACAGCCTTGATCCGGCTTTTATAGGCGGTGCGGATCTCATCCAGGGTCGCGTCGGGGGAGACTTTGAGGATGGCATAGGCGTCGAACTCGGGCGCTTTTTTCCGGCGGCGCCGGCGACGTTTCCCACGCGCTTCCTCGTCGCCGCCCTCATCATTTCCGGCTTTGCTATCGCTTTTGCTATCCGCATGCTGACGTTGACGCGCGGATTCATCGGTTTTCGGCGGCAAGTCATCGTCGTTGTCGACATCGTCGGCGGCGGATGCGCCCGCGGCCTCCGCGTCAAGATCATCCTCATACTCATCATCGTCAAAGGCGGCGGCAACATCTTTGCCCGCGGCCACGGTTTCTTCCTCCATGCTCGCGGTTTTGGCAAAGGGGTCTTTTTCAACAATCGATAGGATATTCGATTTCGCCATGATCATGGTAGAATTGTCCATGCGCTTGACGGGAATAAACTGGCGCTGGTCATTGAGAAGATCAATCAGCCTATCGCCCACAGAGAGAAACACGACAGCCTCAAACGGGTCTTGTCCGGCGAGGGTGATCTCGACGAATTCCTCAACCTTAAATTTAGCACCCGACTTTTGAAACATGACGAAACCGTCCACGGCAACTGATTGGCTCGGACGTTAACCCTAAAGGCCTTAAAAAGCGGTTTCTATGGAGTGCCAAATTGACCCGCCATATGGGTCCCGATTGCCCCAAATGGGGCTCTGCACCGCACCAATGCGATTACGCGCCAGGCTCGCGGTTCATCCATGCCAGCAGGTTTTTCACCGGGAAAATCCACAAAATGCCGGTGATCGCGAAATAGACGATTTCCAGGATTTTGTTGCTCGGCAAATAGTCGGCAATGGTAATCGCCAAAATCAGATAGGCGAGGAACCCGAAGAGCAGGACAAAGGTGCCAATCAGCTTTTTCTGGCGCGGGTGCATGGTGGGCAATCCTTTCGGCCTTTCCGGGATAAGCGATGATGAAATAAGCAAATGCACCGGGGAAGCAAGGCCCTTATCTTGACTTGACCGTCACCTCCCAACACCGGCTCCTAACACTGGCCGCTAAAAATGGCCCGCGACGCCATGGGCCCTTGGGATAAGCCGCGCCAGGGTTTATCTGGTCAATGCAAGCGAATAAATCCCTCTCGCACCCGTTTCCGGTACCTATTTCGATGACACAACCATCCTCCCTTGATGCCGCCTTATCCGCGTCGCGCATGCGCCCGGTTGTCTGGTGGCTGTTTGGCATGTGCGCGCTGATTGCCCTGATGGTGAGTGTGGGCGGGGCCACGCGGTTAACGGATTCCGGGCTTTCGATCACCGAATGGAAGCCGATTGTGGGGGCGATCCCGCCCTTGTCGGAGGCCAAATGGCTGGCCGAATTTGAGAAATACAAACAGATCCCGGAATACGCCCAAGTGAATGCGGGGATGAGCCTCGCCGCATTCAAGGAAATCTATTGGTGGGAGTGGGGACACCGGTTTTTGGGCCGGGTGATCGGATTGGCTTTTGCAGTGCCGTTTTTTTATTTCCTGCTTACGGGCCGGGTGCGCGGCGCGCTGCGGTGGCAATTGCTGGGTTTGCTCTTGCTGGGCGGGGCGCAAGGGGCGCTTGGCTGGTATATGGTCAAGAGTGGGCTGACCGAGCGGGTTGATGTGAGCCAATATCGCCTTGCCGCCCATCTCGGCTTAGCGATTGGGCTTTTCTCGCTCATATTGATCCGGGCACTGACCTTGCGCCGGGCATATCTATCCGCAGCACCAGATGAACCGCCCCGGCGTGCACGCGGGGAGAGGTTGCACCGCGTCTCGGTTTTCGCGGGTCTTTTGACCCTCGGGGTCTATGGTCAAATCATTCTCGGCGCTTTTGTGGCGGGCCTTCGCGCGGGTCATGCTTATAATAGCTGGCCATTGATGGGCGGCGCTTTTGTCCCTGAGGCCTATTTTGATGGCGGGGTGCGTGTTGCGGCCCTGTTTGAAAATATCGCGGCGGTACAGTTCAACCATCGGATTATGGCTTATGCGCTGTTTGCGGTGGCCATCGCGTTTGCCTGGCGCTTGCGCAACACGTCCATGGCGCGCCCGGCATTGGTTTTTGCGGGTCTCGTAACGGCGCAAGCGGTCCTTGGTATCGTGACACTGCTCAATATCACCCCCATCGGTCTTGGGCTTGCCCACCAATTGGGCGCGCTTGGTGTTTTGAGCGCAGGTATCTGGATGACCGAACGGGCGTGTTTTCAGTCGCGTTCTTCACTATTCGTAGCAATTGACCAGCAAGCAGATGATCAGGGTATGACTGGTTCAAGCGCAAAATCAATTTCAATGTCCGGGATGGCGTCCGAACCCGCCGTTTGAGGGCGTGGCCTTTCGCTGATCACGGTTGCAGACGCCAGACCAAGGGCATTGGATACGGCCACAAAGGGCGTCAGGCGAATGGCGTTGACGCCCGCGCGCGACCGCAAATCTGTTTCATATGACGCCTGTGGCTCTGATCCCTGTGCGGTGGGTTGGGTCCCATCATCCGCTTTGAAAAGGTCTGATTTGGCGGCCAACGCGACCACACCAGCACGATAGAGACCGCCAAAATTCCCCGATGAGACTGCAAGCGCGCTTGTTTCAATTACCCCCTCATTCACATCAAAGGCGGTCAACCGCACCGCCCCCACACGGGTACCATCAACGAGGGTGAAGAGATCAACCTGGCCGCTCGTGCCATCAACAACAAAGACCAGTTTTTCGGGGCGGCTGTTATCATCCTCCCCCACGGTGCGTTGGTGGATACCAAGGCCAGCCGATTGCTGCACGCCCGTGTTAAAGAGTGCTTCTGTTGTGCCTGATGCAGGGTTTAGTGTGTGAATGGTGCCATCAACATCAAGGATTAAAAGCCGGTCCGTACCCGGATCAGTGGCACAGGATAAAGCCTCCAGCGTTGTGGGATAGGTTTGGCTGGAGATTGACCAGCCGCTCGTTTGTGCGCCGGCGTTTTTGGGCCTGCCAAAGCGGTAGACAGAGACGGCGCCGCGTTCCAGGGCCACAAGGCTAAATTGCACCCCCTCTTGTGCGTCGCCGCTTGCCGTGAGGCAGAAATCGATGGGCCGCGCCCGTTGGGTCTGTACCGGAAGGGAGAGAAAATCTTCCGCCAGGGTCCCGCTAACATTGTCGATACCAAAAAACCGATAGGCCGATTGATCAAGATCGTAGCTTACAAATAAACCCCGGGCCGCGCTCACCGGCCCATCTGGCGGGGAAGTGTCGGCAAAAAAACCACCCGGCAGATAGGCAAGGGCTGCGCCATGGGCCCGAAAATCGGCGATAACCGTTTGCGCCTCGGTGCCTTCCGGTTGATGCGCATAAAGACCATTTTGAGTGGCCGCGATCACCATTCCCTCAAATGGCAGGGTGGGGTGCTCCCAGAATGCCAAACCCGTGGCGGGGGAGGGCAGGACGATGGGCTCATCGGTTGTGGCCACGGATCTTACTATTGTGGCTCCCGGTGTCGGGGCTTGCGCCGTGGCGGGGTCTTGCGGCGCGGGCGTGGTCTTATTATCGGTTGAGCGGCCGCAGGCGCTGATCATCACGGTGCAAAGTGCCGCCAAAAGAACGGGGCGACCGGGTTTACGGGAAATAAAAGGCACAGTCCGCACGATAAAAAGGCTCCTCGGCCAGCGTGACGATTGGTATCGCCATCCTGTGTGGCGCTCTGGATGAAGGTGGTCAAGGGCGCGGTGGAAGCTTATGCGCGTGCATCCAGTAGGGACACCGGCATTCGTTTGGCTGACGTTTCGCCGATAAATATGACATCATCCGCTCACGGTGTTTTTGCGAGGAGGGTCTCCACCGTTCTGTTAAAGGCGTGGAGCGCCCCTTCAAACCGGCCAAAGGTCATCGCCCGATTGGCGCCGGCGGTGAGCCCGGCCTGAATGCTTTCGCCGAGAGCAAAGTCCTCGGCGAGGGTTGTGCGGGTGATTTCATGGTTGCGCTGCCAATGGGCGGTATTTGCGGTTTCTCTTTTTGGCACGAGTGTGGATAGGCGAACCCGCGTTTGCGCCGCCCCCAAAGGCTCTTGATTGATCCATGCGATGTGATCCTGCTGCACCAACAGGGCTGTCGTCGGAAAGAGGGAATAAAGCAACTGCCCATGGTCACGCAGGCGCCATCGGTCGCGGGGTTCGGACGCGAGTGTTGCCATACTCGTCCGCATCAGGATGGATCGAATATGCGGACCTAGCTGAGTGTATGACGACAGATTGTCCTCGAAATAGGGCGCTATTGTCGATCCGTGGGCAACTTTGAAGTGATATGCTTCGATACCGCCTTCCACCAGAAGCTTCCAGTTTGCAGTGTATACGGAACTATCCTGCTGGCATACGGTCATATCTTCCATACTGAGTGCAGCGAGATCTGTTGCCACATCGCGCAGATGGGTTTCCAAATCCGCACAATTTTCAGTATCCGCCATTTCAGTATCCGCCGTGACCCAAACGAAGCCGAACCGTTCGGTGCAGGTCAGGCGCTTTAAGCCCAGATCGGTCTTATCCATGGGCGCAAAACCGGCCTCAAAATGGGGTGCCGCGATCAAGTCGCCGGTATTTGCATATGTCCAGCCATGGTAGGGACACGTAAACCGTTGCTTGCACCCGGCCTCGGCGTCCACGAGCCGCGTGCCGCGATGGCGGCAAACATTCAAAAAGGCATGGGCCTCGCCCGATTGATCGCGCGTCAGCAATAATGGCAGACCGCCAACGTCACGCCGCAAAAAATCACCGGGTGCCGAAATCTCGCTCGTGTGGGCTATGATTAGGGGGAGCCTGCGAAAGATACGGGACTGCTCCGTCTGAAAGCGGTCCG
>JBCBBJ010000027.1:0-21367 GCA_038531745.1 Pseudomonadota bacterium | reverse complement strand
GTCACTGTCCGCTGTCCCGTTGGTCAGCACGTTCCCCATCGTCGGGGTGTCTTCCATCACATCGAACGGGCCGTCATTGACTGCGATGGGCGCATCTGGCGTTGGCGAAACAGGGTTAAATGATAGCGTTGCGGTATCCGATCCCCCATTGCCATCAATAATGGTGTAAGTTGCCGTCGGTACCGGGCCGTTATAATTCGTCGCCGGGGTAAACGTAAAAGTACCATCCGCCCGGATGATTAGCATCCCCACATTGGGGATCGTTGCTGTCTCACCAGCCATAAAGGTGCCCGTGACACCGGCGACGGTGAACTCCGAAACGGACAGCATATCACCGTCGGGGTCACTATCCTGGCCCGCCGTTCCCGGCAGAACCGTGCCATTTCTGGCAATATCCTCAGTCACATTAAACGGTCCGTCATTGACCGCAACCGGATCATTATTGGTACCATTAACATCCACAATCAACTGAGCCGTGGACTGATTCATAAGAAGATCATTGATCGTATAATCAAAAATATCCTGCAAAGGCGGGTCGTTCGGCCCAAGAGCAATGACGGTAGGGTTCGTGTCATCAACAGTGTATGTATACGTCCCATCTGGGAATACATTCAGCGTTCCGTAAAGCCCAGCGATAGTTAAGCCGGTTGGCGGAACTGTCAAAGCCGGCTGTCCTGCCGGACCCACTGTCAGAACAGATACACTATTCGACAGCTGAAATGACAAATCGGAGATAATGCCGAGTTGAGCCGTGGTCGGCTCATCGGGGCCACCGGAATATTCTATGACAACTTCATCCACGAGACCGTCGAACACGATGACGACGTTACCGGTTGCGTCGGACGGAATGGCGCTGCCCGTCCCGTAAAAAGTGTCATCCCCGGACTGAACCACTGATCCTGCGGCCTGGGCCTCAAACGTCACTTCATTTCCGTTCAAAAATCCAGTGACGGTAAATTGGTCCTGAAAGCTGGAGAACCCCCGGTCGATATCACCGAGCAAGAACGAAAGATTTACAACCCCCTCACTGAAGGTGATCGTCGTAGTTGCCCCGACCTGATCAAAACCGGGCCCACGAATAATGTTCTGCAAGAATCCGGTGTGACCGCCATTGGTTCCAAAGCTGACATTCCCGGTTCCACTGCCGTCAAAGCCGGGCGCGATATCAATATCAAAGCTGACGTCAATGCCATCAACGGTACGGGTTAACCCGTCGACATTCTGGCCAGTATTGAATTGATCTTCAAAAACAAATTGGGTTAGCGGCCGGTCAAGAATATCGACACCAGAACCATCGTCATCAGTGACAAGGTTACCTGACCGCGTGGGATCCGTCTCGGAGGTCACGGATATTAAGTTTTCCGAGGCGTCGATCATATCGTCAACGCCGTTGATGGTGATTGTCAGGATACCGAAATTTCCGGCGCCCGCGACACCTTGAGTAGATACCTCATAGGAGAAAATGTCATCTACAGACTGCGTACTGGTCAGGCCGATCAGCGTTGGATTACTCGGATCAGGCGTATAGGTGTAGGTACCGTTCGCATTAAGAACGAGTGTACCATAAGCGCCCTGAAGAGGTTGTCCCACGGCGTCGGCAAAACCATGAACCTCAGTAATTTGAATATTTGTGCCGGCATCATTCGTCAGGACATTGCCCGTGACGGATGGCTGCGTCATGCCAGAACCGGCCTCGACAACCTGAATGGAATTGCCCTCATCGTTAACAATAGGCGCCGCTCCGTCCACAAAAGTAATCGTTGAGGTGGCAACGTTGGAATCCATGGTTCCGTCATTGACCACAACGCTGACCGTTACGGTCCGTGCATTGCTTGATGCTACTCGAACTTTGTCCAACGCTAACGCGTAGTCTTCAAGGCTCGCGGTTCCCGTTAAGACAATCTCGGACGCTGATGTGCTTTGAACCGTTATACCCGCAGGCAGATCAGCAGTGAACACTTCAAACCGTAAAAGCGGTCCATTTGTCAGGGTGATTGTTGCGGACTCAAGAGTGGAACCATCACCATCTGTGATTTCTACAGTTGGACCAAAGGCCAATGCGAAGGTGTTAATCCTTGCGGCAAACGCGCGATCGAGGTTGGCATCACCGTCACGGAAATTCAGGTCAATCTGCGGGCTGGCAAGAAGACCAGCAAAAGCGCGCGCTTGGATAGACTCTGTCTCGACACTGCCCACATTGGTTTCCAAGTCCCAATCACCGCCCAGATCAGCCGCGCCCGTATCATCCGTAGACGCCGCAATATCTGCACCGGTGAGCCCACCAAGGATCATCGCCGCCTCAAGCCCATCCTCGCCACCTGAGAAATCGCAGCCATAAATCAGGATGTCTCCGTCTACTGATAGGGCGGCACCTATGGCTGCCAGCTCATCGGCATGCTCACCAACCATGCTTGTCGCGGTAAGTTCCGTATTACCAAGGCGCAACACCCCCTGATCGCCATGGGAGAGAATATGTACCGCATCAAGATTGTCATAGCGGGAAAGAATGTCCGCAATCTGTTCCACGCCATCACTGTTTGGATCGATAAAATAAACATCGGCATTGGGATCAATCCCCGACAAAAGATCCTGCGCGTTGGAAATACTGCCATCGATAAACACAACTTGCGTGGCGGTTTCGCCATCTTCGTTGGTGGTCCGATAGGCATCGCGATCAAACGCAGAGACCGGTTTGACCGGGGCGTCGACATCACGTTCGGCGCTTGCCAGACCGCGTGTCTCGTTCAGGCTCGCAATGGCAAGGTCCAACTGCTCACTGGCGATATTTTCGGTAATGACCTCAGTGCCAGTGGCGGCACCGGCCGCATCAAGCAGATAACGCTGCTCCAGTGCCAGGAGGGACACGGAATTTTCCGGCTGCCGGAACGGGCGCGCTTTGCGAAGATGTTTGGCAAGGGCAAATAATTTTACGGGATACATTCGCTTGAGCCTTTAAAACGGAATTGCAAAGGTTATAGGTTTTTAACGTATATAAATTGATAAGCCTCATCCCAAAAACTGCCTATATTTGGAGATTTTAATTAAGAAAATCACGAATATTTACTGAATATAAAGCATAAGCATTGGGCCGGTTCATCCTTTGTTAACGTCGCGCGCAGGGGCAATACTGGCCACTGCGGCGGCCGAGTGCTACAGCGGTAAGGAGTTGGTAATTTTTGAGCCAAACAGGCAGGACAATCGCATGCGCGCGTTGATCAAAGCAAAGTCTGAGGAAGGCATCTGGCTGGCTGATGTGGCGCGCCCGTCCATCGGGCCCAACGATGTTCTCATCAAAGTCCGTCGCACGGCGATTTGTGGCACCGATGTGCATATCTATAATTGGGATGCGTGGGCACGGGCGACCATTCCGGTGCCGATGACGGTGGGCCACGAGTTTGCGGGCACCGTGGTGGAAATTGGCGACGAGGTCCATCCGGAGCATTCAAAGCTGAAGATCGGCGACCGCGTGTCAGTGGAAGGCCATGTGACATGCGGGTATTGCCGCAATTGCCGTGCGGGACAGCGACATTTATGCCGGAACACAGTGGGCATCGGGGTAAATCGGCCGGGTGCTTTCGCGGAGTATATCGCCGCGCCCGCCTTTAACGTCTATCGGCTACCCGATGATATTTCCGACGAGATGGGCGCGATTTTCGATCCCTATGGCAATGCAGTGCATACCGCGCTCGCCTTTGACCTGGTGGGCGAAGACGTCCTGATCACGGGCGCCGGGCCCATTGGCATTATGGCGGCGGCTGTCGCCCGCTTTGTAGGCGCGCGCCATGTGGTGATTACGGACGTTAATCCCTATCGCCTGGCGCTGGCAGAAAAGATGGGTGCAACCCGCGCCGTAGATGTGACGCGCACCCAACTCACCGATGTGATGAGCGCGCTTGGCATGACAGAAGGCTTCGATGTGGGTCTCGAAATGTCGGGTGTTCCGGCCGCCTTTAACGAGATGCTCGCGTCAATGAACCATGGCGGGCGCATCGCGCTCTTGGGGATTATGCCCAAGGGTACTGGCATTGATTGGGATGCGGTGATTTTCAAAGGGCTGGAAATTAAAGGCATCTATGGGCGCCGGATGTTTGAAACCTGGTACAAAATGGGCACCCTCCTCCAGGCTGGTCTCAATCTGGCACCGATCATCACGCACCGCTTTCCCATTGATCAGTATCAGGAGGGGTTTGATATTATGCGTGCCGGGCAATCGGGAAAAGTTATCCTGGAGTGGTAGCCTCGCTGCTTCCGTCACCAAGACCGCCAATACTATGACAAATGATATTATGGACCCGGCTTTCGAAATCGGGGATTTGCGGCTCAATGGCTTGATCATGATCAAGCGGGATCGGTGGATCGCCCGCCACGAAAGCGAGGCAGGGTTTTATGGCGTTGAGACGCTGAAGGATCGCGCCGGGCCCAACACCTGTGCGGGCCATGACGCCGGGATGGGCTTCAAAAATCACCACAAAGCTCGCGGCTGCTGCCAGGAACCGCGCGGCACCGGCGATCACATCGGCCTCATTGCCTTCCACATCAATTTTGAGCACCACCTGATGGCCCGCCGGGCTCGGTAAACTGTCAATCGTTTGTACCCTAACGGGTCCATTCGGGTCAGGTTGAAAAAACCGTGCATGCTCACTGGGGTCATCGGGCGGCATCACCATACGCCCGGTGGCATTTTGCGCGCCCACCGCGTGGGGCATAATATCGTGGGTGATACCGCTGCTGGCGAGCGTGGCTTGCAAAAACGGCAATGTCACCGGGTTTGGTTCAAAGGCAAACGTGCGGACCAATCGATCAAGACGGCGGATCATTTGTGCGCTGACCATACCGATATCTGCGCCCGCATCAACAAACCAGAGCGGTGTTGCGCTGGCAGACGCTTGCTCATCAGTTAACAAGGCCACGGCATTGTCGATCACTACACGCTCATAATGGTCAATCTCGCGGAGCGGCTTGCAGGATTCCGCGCGAAAAAGCGGCAGATAGAGGGTCACGGGGCGCACCCCATCTAGCCGATGGGCAACAACGGTTTTCCTCAACATCATTTGGCGCACGAGTGACAGAAATTTCCACGCGCCGGGCACCTGATGCGCAATCGCCTGATGGGCGAGGCGACACAGAACCGGCGGTTGATCAACCAATCGATAGGCCGGGTCCAACGGGCCCCTTTGCTCGCCTTTGCCCACTGCGGGTGCGGGTGCAGGCGCTGAGGCACGCGTGCGCCGGTTGGTGGCTGGAACATTCATTGCGGCGCGGCATCCTTTCCAGGCTCCGGTCTTTCGAGACTTCGGGCTTTCAGGGCCCCAGTCTTTCGGGGTTTGGGTACTATCAGGCAAAATACGGGCCGCCACCAGTCACCAATTTGTAAGCGTCATGAAAGGCTTAGCAGCAACACGCCCCCCCTGAAACATCGCGAAAACGTTAGGATACCCGGGTGGCGCCATATATTGGCCCTTTCCAATCGCCATGGTAAACGTTCTTACAACAAGCTTCCCATGAGGGCGGCAGTCGCCAACCGGGTACCGCGAAGGGATCTCTTATGAAACAGCTGCAATCCGCCACCCCGCCCCGAACTTGCCAGCGCGCGTGGACACTTAACACCGTGGCTGTGATTGGCATGCCAGCGGCCCTCATGCTAATCGCAGCACCCGTCAGCGCCCAGACGACCGCAGCCACAGACGAAAAGGTAACCAACGCCGTTGCCCCGGCCAGCGAGGTCAAGCAAGCCGCAGCGGCAACCACCGCACCAGACGCCCCCGCACCGCAGGCAACCGTTACCCCGGACACCGAAGCCGAGCCTGAAACCGAGGCCGGCAAGGACTTTTCCCGCTTTGCAAACGCCGCCGAAGTCAGCGTCATCCAACCCAATTATGATGACATTATCGGGTTCATGAACTCCCACGCCGCCATCGATAAAAGCCGCGTCAAGCTGGATTACAATGCCATGCGGGCCGGCCGTGCGGCTGGTCTTGCCCGCATCCTGCAACGAATGCGCGATATACCGGTTAGCCAGCTTAACCGCGATGATCAGCTCGCCTATTGGCTGAACCTGCGCAATTTGTTGGTGGTTTTCTCCATCGCGCTGGAAGGCCAGTCTTCCATTGAAAGCGAGCGGGGAACCTATGAATATCCTGGCGAAATGTGGACAACCGGGCTCATCACGGTGGAGGGGGTAAAGCTCTCTATTGACGATATTGAACGCCATATCCTCCTCGCCAATTGGCAGGACCCGGACATTCTTTATGGTCTTTATCAGGGGACGGTGGGCGGCCCGGCCCTCTATAAGCCCGGCTTTAACGGGCGCAATGTGCATACTGTCCTCAACAAGCTGGGCCAGCGCTATATCAATGGCCGCAAGACCTTGTCGGCAAAAGGCGATGTGTTGAAGGTGCCAGCCATATACGAATGGTATTACAGCCCGCTCTTTAACAATGACGAGAAAAAAGTCGCCCGTCATATCAAGTCATTGGCGCTGCCCAAAATGGCCAAGAAGCTGAAAAAATATGACAGTGTTGAGCCGGTGGCCTTCAATTACAAAGTTGAATCTCTCGACAAGCTGCCCAAAAATCGAGGCGACGCTGCGCGGCCCCAGCCGCGCGGCGGCCAGCAAACCGGGCAGCGCAGATCGGGCTCGTGAGCCGGCAATCGCGCGGATTAAATCTTCGCTAAGCTCTTAACCTCACTTTGTTTTCAGTCTTATATCATGTCGCGCAGGCGGTGGTATAAGCCTCGCGCGGTCATTTGAGGCGTTTTTCTCACCTGTCCCGCTATATGGGGGCCCAATATGGGGGATTGGCTTGGTGAGATGCCGCGATAGTTTGGCGTTGGCCATGGAGAAAAGTTGGAATGGGGCCGACGCGGGTCGACTGGGGATGAGCGAGAATGAAAAAGACCGGCAAGGCAACACGCCATGAATAAACAACTCACCCAACGCCCGAATACCGAAGCGCTCGATACAGCCAAAGACGGCGCAAAACGTCTCCTGTGGCGAGCGGGCTTTTTGAGCTTTTTCGTCAACCTGTTGATGCTCACCGGCCCGCTTTACATGTTGCAGATCTATGACCGGGTCATTGCCAGCCGCAGCTATGAAACCCTGGCGGTGATCACGGCGCTCACGGTAACGCTGTTTGCGGCCATGGGGATGCTTGATTTTATTCGCGGTGCGCTCCTCGCCCGGTCAGCGGCGGTGTTTGAGGACAAGCTCAAAGATACAACCTACAATTTCACCATGGATGCGGCCCGCGCGGGCCTGACCATCGGTGACCAGCCCCTGAAGGATTTGCGCCAAATCCGCCAATTTGTGGCAAGTCCCGCCCTGACCGCCGTATTCGATGCGCCGTGGACGCCGTTTTTCATGGCGATCATCTTTATGATGCACTGGATGTTGGGCATTGTTGCGCTGTTCGGTCTTGTCGTCTTGCTGGCATTGGCCCTGACCAATGAGCGGATGTCGCGCCAGGCCAATCTCAAAGCGCTCGCCCAAACCGTTGAAGCTGACAAGATTGCTGCGGCCACCTTGCGCAATGTGGCAGCAACAGACGCCATGGGCATGCGCGCCCCGCTAATGAAACGCTGGCTCAGCCTTGGCGAAACCAGTTCGGACAATAGCCTGTTGGCGACCGATACCATTGGCGGGCTCACCGCGGCCTCCAAGGCAACACGGCTGTTTTTACAGTCGGCTATTCTGGGCACCGGGGCCCTGCTCGTCATCAACGGCCAAGTGACCCCCGGCGTGATGATTGCCGCCTCGATCATCACCGGACGCGCCCTTGCCCCCATTGAAATTGTCACGGGCCAGTGGCGCAACTTTGCCCTCACCGGCAATGCCTATAAGCGCTTAAAAACCTATCTGGGTGCCGTGCGCCCCAGCAAGGACCGGACGGAATTGCCCGCCCCTAAAGGCACCATCGATGTGGCCCGGGCCATTTGCCAGCCGGGGACAGCGAAGAAACCCGTGCTCAAAGGTGTCAGCTTTCACCTCGACCGGGGCGAAGCGCTGGGCATTATTGGGCCAAGCGCAGCGGGCAAATCGACGCTCGCCCGCGCTCTTGTGGGTGTTGAGGGCCTGAACGCCGGTGAAATCTGCATTGATGGCGCCCGCATTTCACAATGGGACCGGGACCAGCTTGGCCCCTATATTGGTTATCTGCCGCAAGAGGTTGAGCTTTTTGCGGGTACAGCCGCGCAGAATATTGCCCGTTTCAACCCCGAACCGGACCCGAAGAAAATCATCGAAGCGGCCGAGCTTGCCGGGGCTCACCAAATGATCCTCGCCTTTGAAGAGGGGTACGATACCGAGATTGGTGAACGTGGCAGTCATCTTTCCGCTGGTCAGCGCCAGCGTCTTGGCCTTGCCCGTGCGCTTTATGGTGACCCGGTATTGGTGGTGCTCGATGAGCCTAATTCCAACCTGGACGCCGACGGCGACGCCGCCCTCGCCAAAGCCGTGCAAGGCATGAAGGCAAAGGAAGTGACCACAATCATCGTCGCCCACCGGCCCAGCGCCATCGCGTTCGTTGACAAGCTTCTCCTGCTCGCCGATGGCGACGTGCGCGCCTTTGGCCCGCGTGATGAGGTGCTCCAAAAAATCGCCCCTGGCCGGGTTGCCTCCTTTGAGGAAGCGGCAAAATCAAAAGATAAGCAGTTGGGAAATAATGCAGAAAAACGAGCCTAGAAAGCCCGCTTCCGACGCCTTTTATATGCGTCTTGGGTATAGCGTAATCGCATTGGTGTTCGGTGGACTGATCTTTTGGTCCGTTGTTGCCCCCATAGACGGTGCCGTTGCCGCTGGCGGTCAGATTGTTGTGGAAGGCAACCGCAAGGCCGTCCAGCATTTGGAGGGGGGTACCGTTGCCGATTTGAGGGTGCGCGAAGGCAAACAGGTCAACAAGGATGATATTCTTGTACGGCTTGATGATACGGTCCAAAAAGCCAATCTTAGCCTCGTCGATGGTCAGCTTGCGGAACTTTATGCCCGCCGCGCGCGGCTCGCCGCAGAACGCGATGGACTGGAGAGCATCATGGCCCCCGATGGGGTGGCGGCGGTGCTGGCCATGTCGCTCTTTGAGGAAAAAATACGCGGGCAACGCAACCTGTTCGAGGCGCGGGCCTCAACGGTCCGTACCCAGATCTCCCTTTTGGAAGAACGTGTGGTCCAGCAACGCGAGCGCATCGCCGGGTTACGCGTACAGATCAGATCCCTGAACTCCCAAATTGCAATCATCACCAAGGAAATTGACTCCTTGCGCGATCTCCTCGCCGACGGCCTCGTCACACGTAACCGATTTAATGAGCTGGAGCGCGAGAGCGAGCGGTTAACCGGGGAGCGCGGCGCCCTTTCCGCCGGGGTTGCCGAAGCGCAGAGCGTTATCTCCGAGGCACGGCTGGAGATTGCCCGCCTGTCCGAGACAAGACGCGAAGAAGCCATCGCCGAATTGCGCGAAGTTGAAGGCTCCATCTCCGAGTTGGAAGAACGCCGTATTGCCGCCGCTGATGCCTATGAACGCACATTGATCCGCGCACCAGAAGCTGGTCGTGTGCTCGGTTTATCCGTACACACCGTTGGCGGCGTCATTGCCCCCGGGGCGCCGCTCATGGAAATTGTTCCAGAGGCAACATCGCTCCAGGTGTCAGCCAAAATCGCCCCGCAAGACGTGGATAAGGTCCAATCCGGTCAATCGACCCTCGTGCGGTTTTCCGCATTTGGTTCACGCCGCACGCCCGAAACACAAGGCAATGTGAAAACCATTTCCGCTGACAGCATTGTCGATGAAATCACGGGCGCCCCCTATTATCTCGTCATCATCGACCTGCCCCCGAGCGAGCAATTGCAGGATGTCTTGCGCGGCAATCTCCTGCTGCCCGGCATGCCGGTGGAAACCTTTATCAAAACCGGCAAACGCCCGGCCATCAGCTATCTGTTGAAACCGCTTCTGGATTCGTTTGCCCGGTCCATGCGCGAAGAATAATCGGCCACACGGCGGCGACCCTAGTTCAGTGATGGGGCCGTGTTCTGGTACCACCGCCATTGTTTTTGCGGGCTGCGAAAGCTAAGCGTTGTCGCCTCAGGCATTAAGAGACCCGGCCCATGCAAATCCTATTTCTGCACGACAATTTTCCGGCCCAGTTCGGGTTTATCGGCACCTATCTGGCTGGCAAAGGTTGGGACGTTTGGTTCGGGACACAGCGTAAGGGCGCCGGGCACGACACAATCAAAGTCTTTAATTACAAACCCCACCGCGCCGTGACGAAGGATATTCATCCCTATGCGGCAAATTTTGAGCGCGCCTGCCTGACGGGCCAAGGTGTTGCGCGCGCGGCCATTGATTTGGCCAAAAAGGGCCTAAAGCCGGATGTTGTTGTTGCCCATTCCGGCTGGGGGCCCGGCGTTTATGTGAAGGATATCTGGCCCCAGTGCCGCTATGTGGGATATTTTGAATGGTTCTATCGCCGCAATGCTCCCGACACGGTTTTCATGGGCGAAAAAGATCAGAATATCGATCAGCAATTGCGCACCCGGTCGCGCAATGCTGCAATCATGATGGACCTTGCCGCCTGTGATGTGGGTATCTGCCCCACCGAGTTTCAAAAAGATCAGTTCCCGGATTGCTTTAAGTCAAAGCTCCACGTGATGCATGACGGGATTGATACCCATACCTATAAACCGGCGCGCGGCGCGCGGTTGAAACTGTCGTCGCTTGATTTGTCCTCGGTGAACGAGCTTGTCACCTATGTGGCGCGCGGTATGGAGCCCTATCGCGGCTTTCCGGAATTTATGCGTTCCCTGGCAACGCTGCAAAAGATGCGCCCCAACATGCATGCGGTGATTGTTGGTGAGGACCGAGTTGCCTATGGCAAGCCCCTGCCCAAGGGCGAGACGTACAAACAAAAAATGCTGGCTGAACTTTCCCTCGATATGGACCGGGTGCATTTTACCGGTTTGCTGCCCCGCACCGATTATCTTGCGGTGCTGCAAGCTTCGTCGCTCCACACCTATCTGACGGTACCATTTGTTTTGTCCTGGTCGATGATGGAATCCATGAGCGCCGGGTGCGCCATCCTCGCCTCTGATACCCCGCCCGTGCGCGAAATGCTGGTTGACGGGGTCCACGGCGCCACGGTGGATATGAAGGATTGTGACGCGGTGGCGGAAAAGATGGCCCACCTCCTCGCCGATGAAGCCCTGCGCCACAGCTATGGCGATGCGGCGCGGCGCGCCATGGAAACCCATTATGCCCAGCGCGACGCCTTCCCCGCCAAACAAGCGCTGTTTGAGGCCGTGGCGCGGGGCGATATTGCTGCCGCATGAGCCTTATGGGCCGCCTTGGCTGAGCATCTGCAACATTCCGCAACAATCCTTTATTTGAGGCCACGTCGCCCTTGTTCCCAATATAGGAGGAAGGAAGCGGCCTGAACGACAAAATCAGCGCCGCTTCAAAAAATGGTGCGTGCGTATGCGTTTTCAGACGAGACAGACGCTGAAAGAACCGGTTTCTTTCCACGGCGTGGGCCTCCATAGCGGGGCGCCTGTGACGTGTACTGTCCGCCCTGCCAACCCGGACACCGGTCTCCTGTTCCGACGGCTTGATCTTTTGACCACGACCGACGGTGCCGTTTCGTCCGACGGCTCGCATTTGCGTGTGGTTGATGACGCAAACCTTGAGGCGGTGAGCGTGCCGGCGCGTGCGACCCAGGTGTCGGCAACGCGGCTCGGCACCACCCTGACCAACCCCTATGGTGTCAGCGTTGCCACGGTCGAGCATCTCCTCGCCGCCCTGGCCTTGTGCCAGCTTGATGATGCGATCATCGATCTTGATGCCGGCGAAGTGCCAATCCTCGATGGGAGCGCCGATGACTTTGTTACGGGCTTTCACGCCGCTGGCTTTGCCATAAGCGACCAGCCACGCCGCTATTGGCGGGTTGATACGCCAGTGGAGGTTGCCCTTGGTGACCGCACCATCACCGTAACCCCCGCACCACGGTTTGAGCTTAACGTGGCCATCGATTTTGCCGATCCGCTCATCGCGCAACAGGCGGTGAGCCTGACCTTTGAGGATGATAAAAGCCGCACCCGTCTCGCGAAAGCGCGGACCTTCTGCGAGCTTGAGACTGTGCGCGGTTTGCAAGCACACGGCCTGTGCCAAGGGGGTAGCCTCGATAATGCGCTGATCGTTGACAAGGGTCGGCTCATGAATAAAGGCACGCTGCGCGACCCCCAAGAATTTGCCCTTCACAAGGCATTGGACCTGCTGGGGGATCTATATCTCATGGGGATGCCAATTCTTGGCCGGGTGACGGCCCTTAAGCCGGGCCATGAAGTCAATACGCGTCTCGCCAAAACCCTTGCAGATCATCCGGGCGCAATCATCACCCTTGAGGCCGCTACGGCACCTTTGTCGGCTGCCCAGTAGCCGCGCTTTTCTTTGTGAAGGCGACAAGATACTCCACCGGATCCACCACGAATTCGCTGGTCAAATTGACGGGCCTTGCGGTGTCCATTACGGTCCCACGTAGTGATCGTCCTTATCCCCATGGTTGTTGTATGAAGCGTTTTCGTTGTTTTTCCCTCGGGTTTTCGAGGCTTGTGCACGCCCACCAGCGTCTGCACCTTATCGGTGTTGTGGCAGCGGTCTTGACGCTGAGTGCCTGCGCCAATTCAGGCGGTAAGGAGAAATTTGCCTATGTGGAGCAGCCAGTTGAGCAGCTTTACAGCCGGGCATCGGAACGCCTGGAGCGCAAACGGTTTCCCGAAGCCATCGCGCTGTTCGAAGAGGTTGAGCGCCAGCACCCCTTTACCGCGTGGGCGCGCCGCGCAACCTTGATGAAGGCGTTTTCGCTTTATCAGCAAAATGACTATGACGAATCCGTCGGCGCGCTTGACCAGTTCCTTGCGCTACACCCCGGCAACAGTAATGTTCCCTATGCGTACTACCTCAAAGCCATGAATTATTATGAGCGTATCCGCGATGTGGGCCGCGATCAGGAGTTCACCAATAACGCAGTTGCGGCCCTAACCGATGTGGTGCGACGTGCGCCCGACACCGAATATGCCCGCGATGCCCGGCTGAAACTTGACCTGACCTTTGATCACCTTGCCGGCAAGGAAATGTATGTGGGGCGGTTTTACCTGCGCAATAACAAGCACATTGCGGCCATTAATCGGTTCAAATATGTGGTCAATAACTACCAGACAACGAGCCACGTGCCGGAGGCTTTGCACAGGCTGGTGGAATCCTATCTGGAGCTTGGCATCCTCGACGAGGCAGTGGCTAATGCCGCTGTGCTGGGCCACAATTATCCGGGTACGAAGTGGTATGCCGATAGCTACCGATTGATCCAGAAATTGAAAGTAACCGAGCGCCAGGCGGAGGTCATCAGCCGCGCCCGCCAGCGGGCCTATGAAACGGCAAATCCGAAGAAAGCTTCGGACACACAAGACACCAAAAAAGAAACGGTGCCGCAAACGCTGCCACAAGCACCCGCAACAATTGGCCCACCCCCGGCAGATATTGAGGCCCGCTAGCGCCAAGCCATTGAGCTAGCCGCGCAAACCCGCGCGCCTTTATTATTACTCCCTAATACACCCACCACGTTCGGGGATTTTCACCCCTGGCGCATCTGCGCGCGGCACAATTCGCGTGGACGTAGAGATTGCCGGCCATTAACCATTGATTTACCTTGGGTTTTAACGCTTTGGTCAGTATTTTGCTGGGGAAAGCGCGCCATGTCTGTATAGTGGGAAGGCTGGCAAGATGGGGTGCTGGCAACCGGGCCAAGCCGGCAACGGCATATTTTTGCCCCGGGTGGTTGAGTATGGGCCCGCGCCGGGCGGGGAGTGGATATGAACAGACAAGTGGGGTGGCTGATCAGCCTCGTCCTGTTCGCCGTGTTGGGCGCGGTGGGCCTCTACACGCCCCTATTTCAGTCCTCTGTCCGTCAGATTGAAACGGATGTGCGGCTCGACGCCGCCGCCGCCTTGCGCGCCGGAAATCATGATGATTGGGCAAGCATTGGCGTTGATGGCCAGACGATCCGCCTTACCGGCGAGGCACCGGACCGCGCGGCGCGTGACCAGGCGGTTGCCGATCTGCGCCGGGCAACGGGCGCCAGCGGCCCGGTTCTTGGCGGTATTGCGCGGGTGGACGCCAGCGCGGCAACCTTGATGCCGCAACCGCTCCTCCAGGATCCTTTTCGTTTCCGTGCTGACTATCAAGGTGGGTTTGTCAAATTCGATCTGCATATCCCCCATGAGGGATTTGGCAACCGGCTTGGCCAATTGGGTGCCAAGGCCTTTCCCAACGCGCGCCGCACTTTTGACGAGACTGTGCTGGCGCGCGGCATGCCCGATGAGGGATGGCCCCTGGCGATCATCACCGCACTGACAACGTTGGGCAAATTGGATAGCGGTTATCTCTATGCGGAGGAAAAACTGATCAAATTGAACGGCATCAGCACCGTGTTGACCGAGAGTGATGTGCGCGCAGCGCTTGGCCCATTGCCCTCGGGCTACCGGGTGCGCGCCGACCTAACTCTGTCGGCCTTGCCCGTCAAACTCGATATCACGGGCACCAACACGGCGGCGCCCCTTGATTGGTCACAGGCCCAATGGCAACCGGCCGGCGACAAGGCCGAGCCTTCTGCCCCCCTGCCTCAACCAACTGGGCCTGGGGACCCTAGTCAAAACCTATTGCCGGGGGATGAAACCATACCCCTGATCACGCGCCCGGCAGGCACGAATGCCCCCCCCGACGAACCGACGCAGACGCGGATGCCAACACTGCCCCGTAGCGTTCCAACGAACGGCAACGCACCCGATCAGTTAAACGTACCGTCGCCCGCACAATTGCGAACGGGCCAAACGGCCCGGCCACTAGCGCAGCCAACAGATAAATTGCCGAACCGCCCCGAGCCGGTTGAAGCCTTCAAAACCGAACCCATGATGGTTGAAACTGCGCCATTGCAAATCAACCCGCCAAAATCAGAATTTGGGCCAGAAGTTGGGCGAGAACCAAAGGCCGAGGCCAATCGCCAGCCGGTCGCACCGGTCCGCCCGCCATCGGTACCAGCGCCAGCGTCAAGAGCAACAACCCGCGACCAGAAAATGCGCGGCAGCCGGATGCCCACAACCTATGTGCCACCGCGTGCGGATGAAAGCGCCGCGGAAAAATCAGCCCGCCTGTGTCAAAATGAGGTGGCCATGATGATGAAGTTTCAGGGCATCGCTTTTTTTCCGGCAAGCCGCGACCTGACGCCGGAAACGCGTGCACTCTTGGCGGCTCTCACTGATACATTATCGCGGTGTACGGATCATCGTATCGATATTATCGGGCATACGGATAATATTGGGTCAGCCATGGAAAACCTGCAGCTCAGCCGGGAACGGGCGCGGATTGTTGCCGATGTTTTTGCGATGAACGGTATTGCGCGCCGCGCCATGACAAGCACTGGTCTCGGCGAACGGCTACCCATTGCCGATAATGCCTCGGAACGCGGGCGCATGCTCAACCGCCGGGTTGAAATTCTGATATCACCGCGCCCGGCTCGCCCGGTCGCAGATAAAAAAGGAAGATAGGATCATGGTTTGGCTTGCAACAAAAATGTGGCTTCTCTTGCTCCTCGCCTTCCTGTTGGGGATCGTCTCTGGCTGGCTTGTGTTTTGGCGCCAGCGCGATGACCTCGCCTATGCCGATGGCGTACGCGATGATGATTTGGACACCGCGCGGGTGCGGCAAGATGATGTGACGCCGCCAGCCGTCGCGAGCGCGCCGGTCCTTGAAACCGTTACCCCCGAACCGAGCCGCACGGTGCGCGAATATGGCAATGTGACGCCCAAACGCAAAAAAATCTATGAGGCCGATCTTGACGATGATACCGCGGTGCCCGCCGGTCTTCTCGATCTGCCCGATCGCACGCCCGCACCCCAAAAAGCCCCCGAACCGCCAACACCGGCCCCGGCCGACCTCGATGACATTGACACATTCGAGCCCGCGCCCGCGCGCCGGCCAGTGCTGTTTTCCGCCCCCATGCGCGGGCCCGCCGATGATTTGAAGGCCATTCGCGGTATCGGGGAAACGCTGGAACGTAGCCTCAATGCCAAGGGCATTTTTTACTATGATCAGATTGCGGCGTGGACGGACGATCATGTGACGTGGATCGAGCGCGATATAGAGTTTCCGGGCCGGGTCCGGCGCGAAAACTGGATCGACCAGGCCATTTCCCTTTCCGCACGCAACCCGCGTGAGACCGACCTGGAGGTGGCCCCTCCCGAGCCATCACCACCTGCGCAACCAACAGATAAAACCGTAGTTGAAGCACCAGCACTCCTCAAACCCAGCGTGCTTGCCCAGCAGTTGGAAGCCGACGCAGCGGCGGTGACGCAAACCGGTGAGGATGAAACGGCGATCGCAGTTGACAAGACTGTTGAGACGCCAAGTGATCAGCCCTCCGATGATCAACAGCCTCTATTGCCCCCCGTCGCTCCGCAACAACAACCAATGCCAGCGGCGACGATACCCACTGCGGCGCCAGCAAATGAGCCAACCGAAGAAGTCCAACCCATGACCGCCATGGACCGCCTCATCGCAAACAAAAAACTGGCAAAACGATAACCCAGCTCTCCGCTTTCTACCCTGCGCTATGGATGGGGAAGAAAGCCGCATCAATCGGAACGCTGGTACGCCCGGGTAAACCTTAAGTCTTCACGACCGCATCAAGGCCAACCACTCCGTGGACAAACCACGGGAAGGCAAGCACTTTGGTGACAGCCCTTACTCCACGCTAACCGCGCTCAAAACGGCGTTCCCGTCTTGCCTCAAGGGCGCTTTCAATACGGGTGAGCAAGTCTTTTTGGGCCGCGAGACGCGGGCCCTGCGCACGGTGCACTTGTTTTTCAAGGCGCGCCCTTGCGGCGAGGAGTTCGCGGTAAGACATGGCACCAAGGTCCCATTTCGGATTGAGATTGCGTTGGGGCACAAGCGTCCTAGATCAAGCCGCCAACGGGGCTGGATGGATCAGCATACAGACGTTTTGTCATACGGCCCGCAAGATAGGCCTCGCGTCCCGCGATCACCGCATGTTTCATGGCCGTTGCCATGCGGATTGGGTCTTTTGCTTCGGCAATGGCGGTATTCATCAAAACGCCATCAACGCCTAGCTCCATGGCCTGCGTGGCATCAGAGGCCGTACCAACGCCAGCATCCACAATAACGGGTACGGAAGATTGCTCCACAATCAGACGAATATTGACCGGATTTTGAATACCAAGACCCGACCCAATCAAAGACCCCAGCGGCATGATTGCGCAACACCCCGCATTCTCCAACTTGCGCGCATAAACAGGATCGTCAGAGCAATAGACCATCACGTCGAACCCATCCTCAATGAGGATTTTCGCTGCCCGCAACGTCTCCTCCATATCAGGATAGAGAGTCTTCTGATCGGCCAGTACCTCCAGTTTGACCAGCGACCAGCCACCAGCCTCCCGCGCCAGGCGTAAGGTCCTCATGGCATCGTCAGCGGTAAAACAACCGGCCGTGTTGGGCAGATAGGTAAACTCTTCCGGGCTTAGATAATCAACCAGCATGGGCTGGTCGGGGTTCATCACATTAACCCGGCGCATGGCGACGGTGACCATTTGCGCGCCCGCGGCCCGGGCCGCCGCCGCGTTTTGGGCGTAGTCGGCATATTTGCCCGTCCCCACAATGAGGCGCGAGTCAAACTGGCGACCGGCAATGGTGAGCGGTTGGTCAGCGGGTGTTTCGAGTATTGGGTTGGTACTGGTCATAAAAAGATAACAAAAGGGGCTGCAGAAAGAAGGGCGATGAAAATCAATGAATGGGGGCGCTAACCGCCGCCCACAAACTGGACAACTTCAATACGATCGCCAGCGTGTAAAGGCGTTTGCGAAAAGAGTGACTTCGGCACAATTTCCAGATTCCGCTCCACGGCAACTTTCACCGGGGCGATGCCGATTTCCGCAAGCAGGTCGGTAATAGTTGCGGCCTTGTGGAGGGCGCGGGTCTCCCCGTTCAACTGGATCTCAATCATGTTTTGGTTCCATGGTCTGACATTTGCGTTGCCGCAGCGACGCCCTTTATGAGAGTGGATATAGCGATGCAACCCGCCGCGCGCCAGATGAGCGGGCATAAAGGAATGACCATGGCGAACCGGAAAATTTTTGTGCTGAACGGGCCAAACCTCAATCTTCTGGGCCAGCGTGAGCCCGAACTTTATGGCACCACAACGCTTTGCGACATAGAAACGGGCCTTCGCCAGCGTGCCGAGCAAAATGGCTTTACCCTGGCGTTCCATCAGACCAATGCCGAGGGCACGCTGGTTGATCAGGTGCATGAGGCAATGGCCCATGGGGCTGGCCTGATTATCAATCCGGGCGCCTATACACACACCTCAATCGCCCTGCGCGATGCGCTGCTGGCGCTGTCGATCCCGATTATTGAGGTACATTTGTCCAATATTCATGCGCGTGAGGCGTTTCGTCAGACCTCCCATGTGTCGCCGGTGGCAACGGGGGTGATTTGCGGGTTGGGCGCGCAAGGCTATGCCCGCGCTTTTGATGCGCTTTGCGCGCTTATCCCCTAACCCCGATACACGCGGCACGTGTGGCGATGGGCCAGGACCTGCGCAACCGGCTTTTTGCGTTCTCGACAAGCCCTGCGCAACGGCCTAAACGAAGGGTTCAATGGGGTGCCGTCTAACAAAAAGGTCATCAATGGCAGAGAAAAAAACCTCTTCCCCCACCGTGGAAGCCCAATGGATTCGAGAGTTGGCCACCATCCTTCAGGATACGGGCCTGACGGAAATCGAGCTTGAACAAAATGATATGAAATTGCGGGTTGCGCGGCAGCCAGCGGCGGTCGCCATGGGCGTCCCGGCAGCGCCCTTGGCCGCACCCGCGCTCGCACCCAGTGCGCCAGCACCGGTGGCACCGGTGGCACCGGCAAGTATGCCAAGCAGTGAGGTACCCGCCGGCGCCGTCAAATCCCCCATGGTGGGCACGGTCTATCTTGCGCCGTCCCCCGGGGCACCAAATTTTGTCAAGGTTGGCGATGCGGTCAATGAGGGCCAAACCGTGATGATCGTCGAAGCCATGAAAACCATGAACCCGATTACCGCGCCTCAATCCGGTAAAGTTACGGCCATTCTGGTGGGCGATAGCCAGCCAGTGGAGTTTGACGAGCCATTGCTCGCAATCGCTTAAAGATCGACCCTGTCGCTTTCCCCGGGGTGATCACTGCCCCCTTCGCAAGGGTGCCTGAAAACCATGTTTGAAAAAGTCCTCATAGCCAATCGCGGCGAGATCGCCCTGCGCATCCATCGCGCGTGTAAGGAGCTTGGCATTGCCACTGTGGCGATCCATTCCACCGCCGATGCCAATGCCATGCATGTGCGCCTCGCCGATGAAAGCGTGTGCATCGGCCCGCCCGCGCCGCGCGATAGCTATTTGAACATTCCCGCCATTATTTCTGCGGCGGAGATTACGGGCGCCGATGCCATTCACCCAGGCTACGGTTTTTTGTCAGAAAATGCCCGCTTTGCCGAAATCGTCAAAGCCCATGGTATCACCTTTATTGGTCCGTCTGCCGATCATATCCGGGTCATGGGTGACAAGATCGCGGCCAAAGAAACCGTGGGCGGGGTTGGCATCCCGCTCGTGCCAGGTTCCGCCGGCGCGCTTGCCAATATTGATGAGGCGCGCATAGAGGCCGACCGTATCGGCTATCCGGTTCTTGTGAAAGCAGCATCAGGCGGCGGTGGGCGCGGGATGAAAGTTGCCGCCACCGCGGGTGACCTTGCCGAGGCCATGGGCACGGCCCAAAGCGAAGCCAAGGCTGCCTTTGGTGACGACAGTGTTTATTTGGAGAAATATCTATCAACACCGCGTCACATAGAAATCCAGATTATTGCCGATGCCCACGGCAATGTGGCGCAATTGGGTGAGCGTGATTGTTCCCTACAAAGACGACATCAAAAAATATTAGAAGAAGCCCTATCGCCCGTCCTGACCCAGGCGGCGCGCGAAAAAATCGGCAATATTGCGCGCAATGCGATCTTGGAGCTTGGTTATCTGGGCGCAGGAACCATCGAGTTTTTGTATGAAAATGGCGAATTCTATTTCATCGAAATGAATACTCGCCTGCAAGTTGAACATCCGATTACGGAGCAGGTTACGCGTATTGATCTTGTCCGTGAGCAAATCCGGGTTGCTGCGGGCAAGCCGCTGAGCTTTTCACAGGATGATGTGACCTTTCGCGGTCATGCCATCGAATGCCGGATCAATGCGGAAAACCCGGAGACATTTCGCCCCTCCCCCGGCGAAATTACGTACTTTCACGCGGCCGGTGGGCCGGGTGTACGGTTCGATTCTGCGATCTATACGGGCTACAAAATCCCGCCTTTTTATGACTCAATGGTTGGTAAGCTGATTGTCTTTGGCGATGACCGCGAGCATTGCATTGCCCGCTTGCGCCGGGCGCTAAGCGAGATGGCGCTCACTGGGGTGGAAACGACGTTGCCGCTCTTTATCGACCTGTTGGAAGAAGAAGATTTCCAGGCGGGTAATTATCATATCCACTGGCTCGAAGAATGGCTTGCCCGCAAGGCGGCGGGTGCCTGATCAACGCTTTGTCGCAAAAATGGGCGGAATACCCCTAATGCACCGCCGCGATAGCGCGAATTCCTTGAATTTTCCGGCAGAATCCGCATCATCCGCGCCGGGGTATCCCGCTGGCCACAATGCCGAGTGGGTCATCTTTTTGAACAATCCATCTGGAGAAAACCATTGCAGACTATGTTGAAAGCCACCAGCGCGCTTGCAGCCTTAATGACCGTGGCCATCGCTGGCTGCAGCAGTGAAACGTCAGCTACAAAGGACGCAGATAGCGGCGCCAATACCAGTGCCAGTGCCGAACGAAAAGAAGCCGCCAATTCTGCGCCAGTCTCCACCGCTTCAGCGGGCCCCGAACTTGGCGTGTTTGGCGTGAAAACCGAAGACATGGACCTATCGGTGGCGCCTGGCGATGATTTCTTTCAGCATGTGGGCGGCAAATGGATGGACAGTTTTGAAATCCCGTCCGACCGCTCCTCCTATGGATCATTTACTGTCTTGGCTGAACGATCCGAGCAACGTGTACGTAGCATTATCGAGGATGCGGCCAGGGCGAACGCCCCTGATGGGTCGGTAGAACAAAAAATCGGGGACTATTTCGCCAGCTATCTCGATGTTGATGCCATCAACGCCAATGGGCTTGACGCCATTGCCGCCGATCTTTCCTCAATTGAGGCGATTGAAACCAAGGCAGATGTTGTCAAAGCCTTTGCGCGCATCGACCTGCCCGCGGCATCG
>JBCBBJ010000026.1:0-22702 GCA_038531745.1 Pseudomonadota bacterium | reverse complement strand
GGACCTTTTTCGAGGTAACCCACAAGATGCGGCGCAAGCCCGCCCTGCGGGTAAAACCGCATGTCCGGACGGATCTTTCCCCCGCCGAGCAGGCTGATGTTTTTGCCCTTGGCTTGCCGGGGGTGCATTTTTCCCGGCGGGACATGCGGTTTTACCCGCAGGGCGGGCTTGCGCCGCATCTTGTGGGTTACCTCGAAAAAGGTCCAGCGCGCTTCGGCGAGGGCGGCATCATGGGTCTGGAGCGGGTGCTTGATAAAACCGAACAGAGCCGACCACTTGCTGCTTCCATCGATTTGCGGGTGCAGCAGGTTCTCGAAGATGTGCTCGCCGAGCGCATGGCCGAGTTTGACGCCGAGGCCGCCTGGGGCGGGATTATGGATGTGGCCACGGGAGAAATTATCGCCATGGCAAGCTTTCCCGAATTCGATGTGAACGCGCCCTTGGCCACAGCAACAGCCGCGCGCCGTAACCGGTTCACCTATGACCGCTATGATCTCGGCTCCGCGTTCAAGGTTATTACGGCGGCATCTATTCTGGAAACAGGGTTGGCAAGTGAGACAACGCCCTATGACGCACGGGGCGGGTTCCGCGTACCCGGCTTTACGGTGACGGATTATCATCCGCAAAATCGCATCCTAACGCTGTCGGAGGTTGTTCAGTATTCCTCTAATATTGGTGTGGCGCGCATGGCCGCAACCATGGGCCCGGCCTTGCAACGCGAATATCTAAGCCGGCTGGGGTTCTTTGCACCGCTACCCATTGAGTTAGCGGAAAACCGTACGCCTGACCTGCCAAAAAAATGGGGCCCGGTGGAAGCGGCAACGGTGAGCTATGGTCACGGTATTGCCGTTACGCCGTTACACTTGTTGGCCGGTTTCGCGGCCACCGTGAATGACGGGGTGTACCGTGTGCCAACCGTTTTGAAATCGATGGAGAGGTTGGGTCAGGACCGGGTTTCCGAACAGGTCTTTAGTACGCAAACCACAACAACAGTGCGACGCATTCTGCGGCGAACGATCCTGAGCGGCACGGCAAAAAAGGCTGAGGTACCGGGCTATTATCCCATCGGTAAAACCGCTACGGCAGATAAACCGGGCCGCGGTGGATATCTCAAAAATGCCCGGATATCAACCTTTGTGGGGGCATTCCCCGGCTATGCGCCCCGTTATGCGGTACTTGTGTCCCTCGATAATCCTCAGCCTACGGCGGATACTTTTGGCTATGCCACTGCCGGGTGGACGGCGGCGCCGGCCTTTCATGATGTTGTGGCCCGCGCTGCGCCCATCCTGAATGTGCCCACGGTGGGCGATGATGTTGCCTTGCCTCAGTTTCTGGTGCCATTTGGCGGGCCGCGGTTGGCGCAGTCTGATGGCCGTGATGAGAATGCGGACAGCGTCGGCGCCTTACCGCTCGGCTCACCCCGCTTGCGCGCTTCAGAACGCGGCCGGCCATCGGCGGTGGTGCGTGTACCATGAAGCTCTCTGTGCTGATAAATAGAGCGCCCATGGGTGGCACCGGTGAAATGATCACTGGCGATCCGGTTATCACAGGGATGACCGCCGACAGCCGCGCCGTTGAACCGGGGTTTCTGTTTGCGGCTTTACGGGGCAGTCAGTCTGACGGCTGGGCCTATGTTGATCAGGCGGTCGCGCGCGGCGCTATTGCTGTACTTGGCTACGAAGACAGCCCCGAGCTTGCCGTTCCGGTGGTCAGGGCTGGTGAACCACGCGCGGCCCTCGCGCACATGGCGGCACAGTTCTTTGGCCCGGGTCCGCGTTTTATGGCCGGCATCACCGGCACCAATGGCAAAACATCAACGGCCGCATTTGCCGCTCAACTTTGGCAGGCTATGGGTCGGTGGGGCGGCTCCCTCGGCACGTTGGGTGCGCGCGGGGTTGGCGCGGCGGGATTGCCCTGGCATGTGCCCCTGGCGCACACGACGCCGGACCCCGTCACCTTGCACAGCGCTCTGGCCGAAGCAGCAAGAGAGGGATGTGATCATTTGGCGATGGAGGTATCAAGCCATGGCCTTGATCAGCACCGGGCCGATGGCCTCGTTTTTGAGGCGGCGGCCTTTACGAACATTACGCAGGATCATCTTGATTATCACGCAACGTTTGAGGCGTATTTTGAAGCGAAGCAACGCCTGTTTACCGATCTTCTAAAGCCCGGCGGCATGGTTGTCGTGAACCGTGATGGGGCGGGGGCTGATGATCTCGTCCGGGTGATCGCCGATGCGGATTGCCATGTTTTCTCCACCGGCAAGACCGGCCGAGACTTGAAATTGTTGCGGGTAACGCCTGAACCGGCGGGTCTCACCATTGATGTTGGTGGTTCTGCGTGTACGGAGGAAACATATCATCTTCCGCTATTGGGTAAGTTTCAGGCAGAAAACGCGCTCGTGGCCGCGGGTCTTGTGATGGCAAGCGGAATGAGCGCCGACACGGTTTTAAGCCATCTCGGCGATCTTACCGGTGTCCCAGGGCGTATGGCGCTGGCCGGGCGGTATCGCGGTGCCGGCATTTATGTTGACTATGCCCATACGCCCGACGCCATTGCCACGGCATTGCGCGCCGCGCGCCCGCACACGGCCGGGCGTCTTGTGGCCATTATCGGTGCGGGCGGTGACCGCGACCCCACAAAACGCGCGCCCATGGGCCATGCGGCGGCGGCCAATGCTGACCTTGTGATCGTGACCGATGATAATCCGCGCTCGGAAGATCCAGCAGCCATTCGCGAGGCGGTTCGCACCGGCGCGCCCGAGGCGGTGGATATTGGCGACCGGGAAAAAGCAATTGGCCACGGCATAGATATGCTATGCGACGGCGATGTATTGATGATTTTGGGTAAAGGACATGAGACCGGTCAAGTGATTGGGGACCGGACGATTTCTTTTGATGACACTGTGGTGGTGCAACGGTTCATAAACGATACAAAAGGTGGTGGTGATGGGTAAACCTCTATGGACGGCCTATGAGGCGGCGTCGGCAACGGGCGGCACCTTATGTGCCCTCGGCGGTGACCCCGATCGGTGGGAGGCTGAGGAATGGATGGCCGGCGGTATCGCAATCGATAGTCGCACGCTTAAACCCGGTGAGATTTTCGTGGCCGTCGAAGATGCCCGCGACGGCCATGATTTTGTTGATGCGGCCTTTGCCGCCGGGGCCAGCGCCGCGCTGGTCACGCGCCCGCCCGTTGATGCGCCGGATGGCAAGCCTTTCCTCGTGGTCCGCGATACGCTGGAGGGGTTGCGTGATCTTGCCCGGGCGGCGCGCCTGCGCAATTTTGGTAAGCGGATTGCCGTCACAGGCAGCGCCGGCAAAACCAGCACGAAGGAAATGCTCCGGACCGTACTTAGCGGTGCGGGGTCAGTGCATGCCGCTGATCGCAGTTTTAACAACCATCTTGGCGTACCACTGACGCTGGCGAGCATGCCATCGGGTGCCCGGTACGGCGTTTTTGAAATCGGCATGAACCATGCGGGCGAGATCACGCCGCTGGTTAATCTTGTTCGTCCGCACACGGCAATTGTCACAACGGTCAATGCGGCCCATTTGGAATTTTTTGATAGTGTTGAGGCCATTGCGGAGGCAAAAGCGGAAATCTTCACAGGCATCAAGCCAGGGGGTACGGCCATTTTGCCCCGCGATAATGATCACTATGATCTTTTACACCGCCGCGCTGCGGCATCGCCTGCGTCAACGGTATTGAGCTTTGGTCGGTCAGAAAAGGCTGACGCCCGGCTGGTGCGCGCGGAGCCTATTGCCGATGGTGCCTGCCAGGAGGTGGAGGCATCGCTCATGGGTACACCCTTGCAATTTGAACTGGGCGCACCCGGGGAGCATCAGGCCATGAATGCGCTGGCCGCCATCCTCGCCGCCGGGGCAATTGGTGTGGACACCGATCAGGTTTGCCGCGGGCTCAAGGCTTTTACCGCTGGCCCTGGCCGCGGCGCACAAACGCGGCTGATCCTACCAAACGGGGCGGGAAAAGTGACGCTGTTGGATGAGAGCTATAACGCCAATCCGGCCTCCATGGCGGCGGCATTTAAATTGATAGGTGCACTGACAAAGTCCAATCCTAATGCCCGGCGCATCGCGGTTTTGGGGGAGATGCTCGAACTGGGACAGTCTGGCCCGGCGCTCCATGCCGGTCTCGCCGATGGCTTGCTTCACAACGGGATCGATCAGGTTCATGTGACCGGCCCCCTCATGGACCATCTTTGGCAGGCCCTGCCGCCGGCACTGCGCGGCGAAAAGGCGGACGATGTGGATAGGCTGACCAAAAAGATAACAGACCGTCTCCATGATGGTGACATTATTATGGTCAAAGGCTCGAACGCGTCTATGGTATCGCGCGTTGCGGCTGGATTGCGCAGCTATTGTGAGAAAGACCTGCAATAATCAGTAAATTCGTTAACGGGCCAGGATTATCAGGGACCATTACGTTGGGGCGATCATGAGTAGAGAGTTTTATTAAAGCGATGTTCTATCATCTTTTATTTCCGTATGCAGATCAGTTTCAAATTTTGAATGTGTTCAAATATTTGACTTTTCGCACTGGCGGCGCGGTCATGACGGCGCTGGTCCTTTCTTTCGTGATCGGCCCTGGCCTGATCGACTGGATGCGCCGCAAGCAAGGGCGTGGCCAACCTATTCGTGAGGATGGGCCGCAAACCCATATTGTTGAGAAAGCCGGGACCCCAACCATGGGCGGTATTCTCATTCTTTTATCCCTCAGTGTAGCGACCTTTTTATGGGCGCGGCTTGATAATCCTTATGTGTGGATCGTTATGGCCGTGACACTGTCCTTTGGTCTTTTGGGGTTTGTTGACGATTACCAGAAAGTGACCAAGCAATCCTCCGGCGGGATTGTGGGGAGCATGAAATTATTGATCCAGTTCGCCGTTGCTTTTATTGCGGGCTATGCCTGTATGCGTGTGCTTGGTGCCAACCCGGATGCCCCGGCGGGCCTGGCAAGTTCAGTACCCCTCCCATTTTTCAAGGATGTGATGATCCCCCTGGGGATCGGTTTTGTGGCCTTTGCCGCTTTTGTGATTGTCGGGGCTTCGAATACAGTTAATCTGACCGACGGGCTTGATGGGCTTGCCACCGTGCCGGTCATGATTGCGGCGGCAACCTATGCGATTATTGCCTATCTTGTGGGCAATGCGATCTATGCAAACTATCTTCAGGTGCCGTTTGTGCCCGGCACGGGCGAGCTGACCATTATTTGCGGCGCCATCATTGGCGCCGGGCTCGGCTTTTTGTGGTTCAACGCCCCGCCGGCAATGATATTTATGGGCGATACGGGCTCGCTCGCCTTAGGCGGGGCAATCGGCACCATTGCCGTGGCGTCAAAACATGAAATCGTTCTGGCCATCGTTGGCGGGCTTTTCGTATTGGAAGGCCTGTCGGTGATGATCCAGATTGCGTCGTTCAAACTGTTCGGCAAGCGGGTATTCCGTATGGCACCGATCCACCATCATTTCGAACAGCTCGGCTGGAAAGAGCCAACAATCGTCATTCGCTTCTGGATCATTTCGGTCATCCTGGCTTTGGCCGGGCTCGCGACCCTGAAACTGCGCTAGAAAAAGGGTAGGCCCATCGCGTGATCACCATTGCAGGCATAAAAGGACAAAAGATCGCCGTGTTCGGTCTCGGTGCCACAGGCCTTGCGGCGGCCGAAGCGCTCATTGCATCGGGGGCGGAGGTTTATAGCTGGGACGAGAACCCGGCTTCCCGCGAAAAAACACTGAATACGGAATACCGCGCCGAGGAGCCTGATAATTGGCCGTGGTCGGACTTATCCAGCCTTGTTTTGAGCCCTGGTGTGCCGCTTACGCATCCAACGGCCCATCCCATCGTGCGCCGGGCGCGCAGCGAAGGCGTTGAGATTATTGGCGACCTGGAACTTTTTGCCCGGACGATCAATGCGCTGGAGCCCGAAAAACGCCCGCGCGTGGTGGCAATCACCGGGTCGAACGGCAAATCAACAACCACGCGGCTAATCACCCATATTTTGCGGGAGACGGGGCATCTGGTCCATGAGGGCGGGAATATTGGCAAAGCCGTTCTTGATCTACCGAACCCTGATGAAAATGCGATTTATGTGCTGGAGCTTTCATCGTTCCAGCTTGATCTGATTAGCTCTTTGCGGGCCAATATTGCCGTCTTCTTGAACATCAGCCCCGATCATCTTGATCGGCATGGGGGTATGGATGGCTATGTGGCGGCAAAACGCCGGATATTTCGCAATCAAACGCCTGACGATCATGCGATCATTGGTGTTGATGATGAGGTCTCACAATCGGTGTGTACGGATCTTACCGGGGCGGGCCGTGTAACGGTTACCCCAGTCTCCGCTGAGGGTACCCTTGGCGGCGGGGTCTTCGCGCTCGCCGATTCGCTGTTTTACAATCTTGATCACAAAACGTCGGAGGCTGGCGCCATTCCCGCCATACCCGCATTGCGCGGGCAGCACAATCATCAGAACGCTGCGGCGGCGCTGGCGGTGTGTTGTCGTCTTGGCGTTTCCCCGCCCGTGGCCATGCTCGCCATGGGCCGGTTCAAGGGGCTTGCCCACCGCATGGAAAAAGTTGCCGACCTTGGCAACCTGACGCTGATTAATGACAGCAAGGCAACCAACGCCCACGCGGCGGCGCAGGCGTTAACGGCGTATAGGGATGTTTTTTGGCTCGCTGGCGGCAAGGCAAAAGAGGGTGGTCTTGATGTCCTCATGGCCGCAGGTGCCGGATATTTTGATTATGTACGCGCGGGATATTTCTTTGGCCAGGCGGCGGATATGTTTTCCGCGCAGGTGGGCGAGGAAGTGCCCACCCGAATTTTTGGCACCATGGAACGCGCCTTTATGCAAGCGGTACGGGACGCGCGGGCAAGCGGCGTCAAAAATCCCGTGATTCTGCTTTCGCCAGCAGCAGCCTCCTATGATCAGTTCACAAACTTTGAGGAGCGTGGGGAGGCTTTCCGTGCGCTAGTCGATCGGTTGCTAAAAGCTGGCCCCGCCGCGGTTGATGATCTTGCCTTGCCGGCACCAAAAAAGAACGGAGAAGCCGCATGAAAATGCCCTCGCGGTTGGATACCGGGCCGCTGGCGCGGTGGTGGTGGTCCGTTGATCATCTCACCCTCGGTGTCGTCGGATTGATCATTGCCATTGGTGTTGCCCTGATCATGGCGGCGGGGCCGGTGGCGGCCGCCCGTTTGTCCCATGTGGATGTCTTCTATTTTCCCGTCCGCCAACTGATCTTCCTTGGCCCCGCCATTGCGATCATGGTCTGCATCTCTTTTTTGAGCCCACTTTTTATTCGGCGGCTTGGCGTGATCGCTTTCGCGGTGTCGCTCACGGCCATGGTTCTTGTCTTACTCATCGCAGAGCCCATCAATGGCGCCCAGCGCTGGCTTGATCTTGGGCCGATGCTTCTTCAGCCCTCGGAATTTGGGAAAACCGGTTTTATCCTCACCGCCGCCTGGATGCTGGCGGAGGGTGCGCGTGACCGGCAGTTTCCGGGCGCATTGATTGCCATGGGGCTTTACTTGGTGGTTTCTGCGCTCTTGTTGCTGCAGCCGGATGTGGGCCAGTGGCTTTTGGTGACCGCTGCCTGGGTCGTCATGTTTTTCATTGCGGGGATCAGCTGGTTTTGGCTCGCGGCTGTTGGCGGATTTGCCGCGTGCGCCCTTGTGGCGGCCTATTATTTTTTTCCCCATGTGAGCCGACGCATCGACGGCTTTCTCGACCCAAACGCTGCTGATAATTATCAGGTGGAAAAAGCAACCGAAGCTATCGCCAATGGCGGCGGTTTTGGCATGAGCGCCTCCGAAGGGGCTGTAAAGCATCAGCTTCCCGATGCCCATGCGGACTTTATCTTCGCCGTGGCGGGGGAGGAGTTTGGCTTTTTCTTTTGTCTTGTGATCATTGCGTTGTTTGCGACGTTCGTGGGTCGCTCTTTCTTCCGGGCATTCTCCGTATCGAGCATTTTTATTCAGTGTGCGATCTGTGGGCTTTCTGCCATGGTCGGGTTTCAGGCGATCATCAATATTGGCGTTAATCTGCGCATGTTTCCGGCCAAGGGCATGACCTTACCATTTATTTCGTATGGGGGCTCGTCGTTGATGGCGATGGCGCTCGCGGTTGGGTGTGTGCTCGCCCTGACCCGGCGGCAGCACGCGGTCACCCGCCGTTGTGAGATCATGCCCTGAGGATGGCAGGTGCACCAACATATGATGGGCTAGTGCCGCCGGTCCTGTTGGGGGCGGGCGGCACGGGGGGACATATGTTTCCCGCCCAGGCCGTTGCCGAAGCCCTAAAACGCCGGGGCCACCGCGTCCTGTTGATCACCGATGCGCGCGGGAACCGCTTTACCGATGCTTTTCCCGCCGACAGGATCGTCGAAATATCCGCGGCAAACCCCAACGCGCGCGGCCCGATGGCAAAAGTCAGCGCTGCTTTGGCATTGACGGGTGGGCTCATCCGCTCATTACAGGAAATCCGGCGTGCCGGCGTCGCGGTTGCTGTGGGTTTTGGGGGCTATCCTTCCTTCCCGGCTTTGCAAGCTGCCGCGTTGAGCCGGGTGCGGTACGGGGTGCACGAACAAAATAGCCTTTTAGGCCGGGCAAACCGCGCACTCACCGGGAAGGCAGCGTTTGTTGCCCATGGGTTTTCGGTGTTGAAGGGCGTGCCAACGGGTAAGGCCTCGCGGATTGTGTCCGTGGGTAATCCTGTGCGCGGGGCGGTGGCTGACCTTGCGGCAAGTCCTTATGCGGCACCGCATAGTAATGACCCCTTCCGTCTACTGATCACTGGGGGTAGCCAGGGGGCGTCCCTGTTTGCCCATGCCCCTGCCAAAGCGCTGGCGGGCCTGCCTACGGGTCTGCAGCGGCGTCTTGTGGTGACCCATCAGGTCCGTGCTGAGGACGCCGCTGGGGTGCGGGCAATCTATGAAGGGGCGGGGATCAGCCACACGGTTGCGCCGTTTTTTGAGGATTTACCCGCGGCCATGGCACAGGCCCATCTGGTGATTGCGCGGGCGGGGGCATCAACCCTGACGGAACTGGCAACCATCGGTCGGCCATCACTGCTCGTGCCCCTGGCGATCGCCATGGATGATCATCAAACGGTCAACGCGCAAACGCTGGTCGCCGCCGGGGCGGCAACGCTCTTGGCCGAACACCACTTTACCGAAGACGCCGTGCGCACAGCCCTGGCACAGGCCATGGAAAATCCTGACAAATTGGCCCATATGGCAGCACAGACAAACGGTCTTGTGCCCGGTGATGCGGCAAATGCCATTGTCGATCTGATTGAGGAACAAGTGGCAACAGCCGGTGGCCAGCCTAAATGACCATTGCGCCCTTGAACGACCCCGCGGAGTAGAGTGTGAGTGAAGCAAGAAATATCAAGGTCAGATTGCCCTTCGGGATTGGCGTTGTGCATTTTATTGGCATTGGCGGCATCGGCATGTCCGGCATTGCCGAGGTGATGCACAATCTGGGCTATGAAGTTCAGGGTAGTGATCTTCAGCGTAATGCTAATGTGCAACGGCTGGAGCGGCTAGGTATAAAGACATTTATCGGCCATGATCCAGACAATATCAAAGGGGCCGAAGGCGTCGTCACCTCAACCGCGGTGCGCGGCAGCAACCCCGAAGTGCTGGCGGCGCGGGCCCGGCATATCCCCGTAGTGCGGCGCGCAGATATGCTTGCCGAATTGATGCGTCTGAAATGGACGATCTCTATCGCTGGCACCCACGGCAAAACAACAACCACGACCATGGTTGCGGCCTTGCTTGACGAGGCGGGTATCGACCCCACGGTGATCAATGGCGGTGTGATCAATGCCTATGGCACCAATGCCCGCCTGGGGGAGGGGGATTGGATGGTTGTGGAGGCCGACGAGTCCGATGGCACGTTTATCCGCCTACCCACCACCGTGGGGATCATCACCAATATCGATCCGGAGCACCTCGACCATTGGGGCGGCTTTGACGATTTGCGGGCCGCTTTTGATCTTTTTATTGAGAACACGCCATTCTATGGCTTTGGTATTGTGTGTCTGGATCATCCGGAGGTGCAGGCGCTGGTGGGGCGGGTGACAGACCGTCAATTGATTACCTATGGGACTAATCCGCAAGCTGATGTTCGCGCAGAGAATATCCGGTTTGACGCGGGTCATGCTCATTACGACATCGTCTTTCGTTATCGCGGGGAGGCGGAGACACGCCTGGCCGGTATTACCCTGCCCATGCCGGGCATTCATAATGTGCTCAACTCCCTGCCGGCGGCTATCATTGCCCGGCGTTTGGGGGCTAGTGAAGATGTGGTGCGGGCCGGCTTTGCAAAATTCACCGGGGTGAAACGCCGCTTCACGCAAGTGGGTGTGTGGAACGACATCACGGTGATCGATGATTATGGTCATCATCCGGTGGAGATTTCTGCGGTCTTGCGCGCCGCGCGAGGCGCCGCGAAAGGCCGCGTCATCGCCGTGATCCAGCCCCATCGCTATACCCGCCTGCGCGATCTGTTTGATGATTTTTGCGCCTGTAATAATGATGCGGACAGTGTCCTGATTGCCGATGTGTTCACCGCCGGTGAAGCGCCCATTGCCGGGATCGATAGTGCGCATCTCGTCAAAGGCATCATTGCCCATGGGCACCGTGATGCGCGCCATCTGGAACGGTTTGAGGATTTGCCGGCCATCATTGCTGAGTTGGCGGCACCCGGCGATTATGTTGTGTGTCTTGGCGCGGGCGATATCACAACGCACGCCAATACCCTGATTGATCAATTGCAAAAGCGGGCGAACGGATGAGCACGACCGCCATAGCCCGGTTGACCATTGCGGACCTTCCGCCCGTCCGGGGGCGGATGATCGAAAATGCAGATCTGTCGGCGCTCACCTGGCTCCGTGTGGGCGGCCCGGCGGATGTTTTGTTTATACCCGCCGATGAGGCGGACCTCGGTGATTTTTTGACACGCCTTGATGGCGATGTGCCGGTTTACCCCATGGGGGTGGGGTCAAACCTCCTCGTGCGCGATGGCGGGATACGCGGTGTTGTTGTGCGTCTTGCCAAGGGTTTTGCTGATATTCATACCGACGGGGTTACCGTCCATGCGGGGGCTGCGGCGCTCGATGCGCACCTTGCTAAAAAGGCGGGCACAGCGGGCATTGGCGGGCTTGAATTTTATTGCGGGGTGCCGGGCACCATCGGCGGTGCCCTCGCCATGAATGCCGGTGCCTATGGCCGCGAAACCCGCGATGTGATGATTGAGGCAACGGGGTTTGATCGTCAGGGTACGCCCTTTGCGTTTACCTGCGCCGAGATGGATTTTGCTTATCGCCATTGCGGCGTGGCGGCAAGCCGTTTTTTTACGGGCGCCATCTTTCGCGGCATCAAAGACGACCCCGCCGCGATTGAAGCCCGCATGGCGACGATCATGCGCCAGCGTGAGGAAAGCCAGCCCATCCGCGAACGCACGGGCGGGTCAACATTTGCCAATCCACTGGGACAAAAAAGCTGGGCCCTGATCGATAGCGTTGGCGGGCGCGGGCGCCGCGTTGGCGATGCGGAATTTTCTGAACAGCATTGCAATTTTCTGATCAATCGTGGCAACGCCGCGGCGGCTGACCTTGAGGCGTTGGGGGAGGGTGTGCGTGCCGATGTCCTGACCCAGCACGAGATCGATTTGCGGTGGGAGATCAGACGAGTAGGTGAGCCCGGCGCGCCAGGGGGCAAATCATGAAACGTTTCAACCATATTGGCGTTATCAAAGGTGGCTGGTCACCCGAACGCGAGGTCAGCCTTGTCTCGGGCGCCGCCGCAGCAACGGCTTTGCGTGCTGCGGGGTATACGGTCACCGAAATTGACGCCACACCGCAGATTGCGGGGCAGCTGGAAACAGCCAAGCCCGATGCCGTCTTTAACGCCCTCCATGGTCAGTGGGGGGAGGATGGCTGCGTTCAGGGTTTGCTTGAGATTCTTAAATTGCCCTACACCCATTCCGGGGTTCTTGCCTCCTCGCTTGCCATGGATAAACAGCGCGCCAAGCAGGTATTTGCTGAGATCGGTGTGCCGGTGCCGGCGGGGCAATTGGTGACCCGCGAAGACATCCTGTCCACAGACCCGCAGCCGCGTCCTTATGTGGTAAAGCCAAACAATCAGGGCTCTTCGGTGGGCATTCACATCATCCGCAGCGGCGATAATCGCCCGCCCGCGCTCCTGACCGAGGAAGCCGCGCATCTTGGCGAAAAAGTGCTAGTCGAGGAGTTTATTCCGGGCCGGGAACTCACCGTCGCCGTCATGGGCGATCGTCCCTTGGGCGTAACCGAGATCATTCCGGCCACCGATTTTTATGATTATGAGGCAAAATATGCCAGCGGTGGCTCGCGTCATGTTGTGCCTGCCGACCTGCCAAAATCTGTGGAGCGGGCGTGTCTTGAGATGGCGTTAGCGGCCCATGAAGCGCTTGGCTGCCGCGGGCTTACACGGGCGGATTTTCGTCTTAATGGACAAACACCGGATGGTTTGTTCTGTCTGGAAATTAACACGCAGCCGGGCCTCACGCCAACGTCCCTGGCGCCGGAGCAAGCTGCGGCTTGCGGATTTTCATTTGAAGAACTCGTCACCTGGATGATGGAGGATGCGTCATGCCATCGGTAAAAGCGGCAAAAAAAAAGCCCGCGAAATCAGCAAAAGCCAAGACCCGCAAATCAAGTAAAACGGCAAAGAGCACCTCGACGCGCCCGGTACCCTATAATGATATCATACTTAGCCGGGTTGGTGGTGTGGGGGCGGCTGTCTTCGGTGCAGCAATTTTCGTAGTTGTGGGGGTGTTGTGGGTTGGCGGGTATATCGGCCAGTTTTTTGATGCAACCGCCCGGGCAACGGACCGTCAGGTCGCGGCAATGATGGTGGCAGCGGGATTTGGCATTGACGATATCACCGTTGTGGGGCGCCAGAACACATCGATGGACACGCTGGAGAACGCCATTGGTCCGGTTGTGGGCACCTCCATCGCCCATTTTGATCCGCATGCGGCGCGTGCGCGGGTAGAGGCGCTTGGCTGGGTGCGTGCGGTTAGCGTATCGCGGTTATGGCCAGGACGGATCAATGTCTCAATCCGTGAACGCGAGCCCGCCGCCGTTTGGCAGATGGCGGGCGCCTTTCGGCTGGTTGATGCCGACGGTGTTGTTATCCGCGAAATCGGCACGCTGGAATATGCCGGGTTGCCCCATATTGTTGGGGTCGGTGCCCCCACGGCGGCGGCGGAAATTCTCGGCGTTCTGCGCACGCTGCCTATTTTGCAAGCGCGCACCACATCGCTGGTGCGTGCGTCCAATCGGCGTTGGGATCTGCATATTGATGGCCACACCATTGTGCGCTTGCCAGAATTTGATTTTGCTGATGCCGTCCGCGAGCTTGCCGTACTGGACGAAACGGTTGGCGTGCTTGACCACAGTTTCGAATATATCGATTTTCGTGATGCGGAACGGGTATACTTCAAATGCGAGGCGACCCGGTTGGAACCACCCGGGCCCGATGATCGAAAAGGGTCCCTAACCGTAAGTGATTTGTTGGCGGACGGCTTTTCCTGCCCGCTTACCCGGGTGACCGGTTAGCCCGGGCGTCATCCTTGGGTGCCAGGCGCGCCTAACACTTTAGCGTAGGAAGAGGCTTTGCGTGTTCGGACATCGTCAACAAAACCCCCTGCCGGGTCTGACCAGGCCGAAGATACCGCGTGATGGCAGCCTGGTGGCGAGCCTTGATGTGGGCGCGGCAAAAACGGTGTGTTTTATCGCCCGGATGACCCCGGTAGATATTGGGCCGCTCGATTGCGAAATTATTGGCGCGGGCCATTTTGGTGCGCCGCTTGATGGCTCACCCGCTGATGAGGGTATGTCGCGTCCGGATTATCGCATGCCGCCCTCTTTTGCGGCGCGTGAGCGGGCCATTCGCCACAGTGTTGACGCGGCCGAAGCCATGGCCAGTGAACGGATCGAGGCTGTCCATGTGAGTGTGCCGGCCCAATCGATTTCTTGTGTACGGGTGGCCGTTGACCTTGATGTAAGCGGCGGATTTGTGACCGCCGAAGACATCACGGACAGCCTTGCCGAAGGCGTAAGCCTCACCACGCCTGATCAGTGTACATCGTTACATGTGAGCCCCATCGGCTATGCTATTGACGGTGAAATGGTGGGTACTGATCCACGCGGGATGCGCGGGCGCCGTCTGACAACCTTTATGCTGGGGATCAATGCGAGCGAGAATACCCTGAGCACGCTACGCGCGGTGGTGGAGGCGGCTGGCCTGGAGGTTCTTGGCTTTATCGCCGGGCCACTCGCCGGGTCAGAGGCGATTTTGATTGATGATGAAAAGGACCTTGGCGTCCTTGCCCTTGATCTGGGTGCCCATGCCGTTGGCTATAGCCTTTTTTCCGAGGGGCGGATGGCCGGTTGCGGCGGCTGCCTGCCGGGGGCGGGATTTATCACCCGCGATATATCCTCTGCATTCTCCACACCCTTGGCCTATGCGGAACGCCAGAAAATCCTTCACGGCACGGTTTTTGGCGGCGCCGGTGATGAGCATCGCTTTGTGGACATGGCCGGGTTCACGCCCACCGACCCGCGCACCCGGATTTCCAAAGCCGATATGACCGATGTTATCGTTCCGCGTATGGAGGAAATTTACGAGGCTGTTACCCGCAAGCTCGTGACTGACCAACTGGACCTTGATCGTTTGCGCCGCATCGTTCTAACCGGCGGCGGCAGTCAGCTCCATGGCCTGTGTGAGCATGTGGAGCGCGCTTTTTCCATGAAAGCGCGGCTCGGGCGGCCCGATGCGTTGCATGGATTGCCTGAAGCGCTTACCGGGCCCGCCTTCGCAGTGGGTGTCGGCGTTTTGCGCTATCTGGCATGCCTGTGGGGGACCGATGCGCTTTACCCGGAGATTGACCGGTTGCCCAGCGATCTGCGGGCCCGGTCGGCGCGCGCTGCAGGCGCCGGTTGGCGGCGTTTGCGGTTCTGACCAGCGATTAGACGTTAACGAGAGAATCCCTGATTTATTGGGTGTTCAGGGGGCCGCGTTAACCATTTGGTAAGCCTTCTCACTGATTCTTTAATCAAAGATTTACTCTCTTCGCGCGCGGTTGATGCCGCCCGCAGGCGGTAAAATCACGCAGCAATTTTCGGGGCGAGACGGGAGCGATCGATGCCAATCAATATCAGTGTGCCTGAGACAACAGAGCTTCAACCACGCATCACCGTGATCGGTGTGGGCGGGGCCGGCGGCAATGCGGTCAATAATATGATCGAAAGCGCGCTGGAAGGCGTTGAGTTCGTTGTGGCCAACACCGATGCGCAAGCGGTTGGCCTGTCCAAAGCCACAAAGAAAATTCAATTGGGCGTCAACACAACCCAAGGGCTGGGCGCAGGGTCCATGCCCAATGTTGGCTCTGCCGCTGCCGAGGAAAGCCTTGAGGAAATTATGGACCATGTGGGGAATTCTCACATGCTGTTCGTCACCGCCGGTATGGGCGGGGGTACCGGTACGGGCGCGGCACCGGTAATTGCCCAGGCGGCCAAGGAACGCGATATTCTCACCGTCGGTGTCGTCACCAAACCGTTTCATTTTGAGGGCGCACGCCGGATGCGCGTAGCAATGGCCGGGATTGAAGAGTTACAAAAGCATGTGGACACTCTGCTGATCATTCCCAATCAGAATTTGTTTTCCATCGCCGATGAGCGAACGACTTTCCATGAAGCGTTTTCAATGGCCGATGAGGTTTTACATTCGGGTGTGCGCGGGATCACTGACCTTATGGTGATGCCCGGTCTGATCAATCTCGACTTTGCCGATGTGCGCACCGTGATGGGCGAAATGGGCCAAGCCATGATGGGAACGGGAGAAGCCGAAGGCGAAAAACGCGCCATTGAGGCCGCCGAAGCGGCCATCTCAAACCCGCTACTCGACAAGGTCTCCATGAAGGGTGCGCGGGGTGTGCTGATCAATATTACCGGCTCCATGGATATGAAACTTTTCGAGATTGACGAGGCGGCCAACCGCATCCGCGCGGAAGTTGATCCGGACGCCAACATTATTATCGGCTCCACTTTCAATCAGGAGCTTGAGGGCAAGGTCCGCGTGTCCGTGGTGGCAACCGGTATTGATGTGGAACGTAGCCAGGAAGGCGATGATACCAGTGTGCGTCCCCGCGATGGTGGGTCAGCGCCGCTTGCCGCAACGACCGTAGCGCCCGTAAAGCCGTGGCGCCAAACGCCGCAACAGGCGCCGCAACAGGTTGCGCAAAGCACCAGGCCCGCAATTGGTGCATCAGTGCCCTTAACCACGGGGGTTGGCGCAACGGCGTCTCACCAGACAGCAGCTGTTCGTACACAGATGGCACCAAATGCCGATCCCGTTTCAGCCGTAGAACCCGCAGCTCAGCCCGTTGCTCCAACAGGGATGTCGGTGATGCCCGCCGCTGAAAAAAACCCTGTGGGAGACGTGCAGGCCCGCATTCGTCGGCTATTGACCGAGGGAGACACCTCCGCGGGTACGATTGCCTTGCCGACGCCCGAACCCACAGAGCCAGCGGTCGCACCGACCGACAATGGCCAGCAGGGAACACGCAACCCCTTTCGCGGTGTGGCGCGTCAATCCTTCGGCGCAGCTGTGGGCGCGATCAAAAATCTAGGGGCGGGCTCAGAAGCGGCCAAGCCAACAGCGTCCCCAAATCAGCAATCGGGTGCGGCTAAAAGCGGTAATTTCGCCAGCGGTGATCTTTTCGATGATGATCCCGATGCGGAACTTGAGATCCCGGCTTTTCTTCGCAAAAAGAAAATCGGATAACGATCCCACCTTCTTTATGGGTGGCTTGCCCACACGGGATAGACCGCGAATGTTCTACTCAGGCAGGTGATAAACCGCAAGGCCGCGCCGACGGTGGGTTTGTGCGTACCCCGCTAGGTTGAGCAGGTCCATACTGTCCGGGGCATGGGCAATCTCAATGATCATGAGACGCGGCCATAGTCTTCGTGCCGCCTGCTCAAAAAACGCCGACAGCACCGCGGGTTCTGCTCCTTCAATATCCATTTTTAGCGCATCAATTCGCGGAAAATCATGCTCTGCGATAAGAGCGGTGAGGGGATGCACACGGATGTCGATTGCGCTCTGATCCGTTCTGTCGCTAACGCGGCTTTCGCCTAAATTATCGTTATGGGGCGCGAAGCTGGCGGTGCCTTCCGCCCCGGCAAGGCCCACGGGCGCCACGGTGATCTCATTTTTCGCACCGGAAAGCGCAATATTCGTATACAGACGACTGAGTTGTTGCTGACCCGGTTCAATGGCGAGGCAGCGCACCAATTTACCCGCCGTCATCGCACAATCGCGCGCAAAAAGGCTGTACAATCCCACATTCGCCCCCGCATCAACAAAGTAAAACGGGGAAGACGGATGGTCGCAGATAGACTGGTGAAGGATTGCCCGCTCGCGGGGTTCCCACAATTGCGGGGTGAGGAATATGCGTTTTTCGCAGATATTGTCATAAGGGTGTAGACGCGCGCGCTGGTTCTGGAAGAGGGCAACGTCGCGTGGGCGTTGTGCTATGCCACGGGCATATCGCCAAAGGGCTGACCGGCATAAGCGATGCGCTGGCGTGTCTCGTAAATGCGCGCCCCATTTTCGGGCAAATATCTCTCGCCCTGTTAGGGCATAGGTGCCAAATGGTGGAACGGCATCGTCGCGCCCGCTCATGGTGTGTCAGTCCAGTGATCATTAATCCACGCAGTTGGCCGCAGATGCTTATATATTTTTTTGTACCAGGGCGCGGGCCAATGGCCGTCACGGGCTTCATCGGGGTCCGGATGACCCGTAAAGGCAATGATGCGCGCATCAGGGGGCAAGGATGGCGTCTTTACCCAATTGAGGGGAAATCGCGGCAGGATTGAATGCTTAAAGCTTAAGCACCACGATGCGGGCCAGAATTTCTGATCGGGTAGGCGCGTGGATATGTATTGTTGTTCAATCCGGAAGTGGCGTCGAACCGTCTCGGGATCAGCGTTAAACTGCTCAAAAATATCTGTATGCTGTCCAATCGGCATCCTAAAAACGGAGGTGTTGCCAATGGCTTTCCCCGGTTGAGACCAATTTTCGATGACGCAAAATTGACCCGGCGCATAGGTAAAAAAATCATCCATGGGGCCCGTGATCACAAGATCAAGGTCAAGCACCAGCAGGTCACCGTCGCAAATCCCCGCAAGCGGTGACTGCCACAAGGAAAGTTTGCGCCAGGGTGTTTCGGCAATGTCAGGGGGCAAAGTGATGGGAGGCAGGGGATGACATTCAATCTCGTTGAGCAGTCCGGTGGTATCATCGGTGAAACAGAGAAACCGAAATGGGCTTTTCATCTGTCGTCGGACGGCAAGATAGAGCCGGTTGGCAAAGGCCGGGCCATAGCGTGTCCCCCACTTCATGCAGGCGATCAGGCGGTGGTCAGGCATGGTGCGCGTCCCCGAGCTCAGCTATCGGTTTGCCCATCATCATAAGATAGCCGGGTAGGGGAACGCCTTCCTCAAACCGTACACGGATGGGTTCGCTATGAAAAAGAATACTCAGACCGGCAGCATGGAGTGTTTGCACGAGATAGTCGTGCCCGTGGGCGAAACGGTGTTGGCCGGTGAGTGTCCAGCCCTGGGCGTTGAACGCCGTTTCGTCGGCAAGCGTTTCGCACGAGAAAATGAAACGCCCACCGGGGGCAAGAATATCGGCAATGGCGGTGGCAAGGCGGTCAAGACTACCAAGATAAGGAAGCACATCGGCCGCCAGCACGGTATCAAAAGGCTGGTGATTGACCTGAAGATCGGCCGTCTGGCGTGCCTGATGCCACGCGGTTAAAAAGGAAATTGCCTCGTGATTATAGAGAAGATCATAAACATCGCGCCCATGGGCCTCGTCGATCATCTTTTCGGAAAGATCAACACCGACAAGATAATCATACGATCCGTCAAGGGCCAAACCGCACAAACCGGTGCCGCAGCCAAGATCAAGCACGCGGCCAAGCCCGGTAACGCCGCCGGTTTGAAGCATGCCGGCAATCTGTGTGGGGACAGCATACCCCAAATCCTGGGTTAGGATTTTGTCAAATCCCGCCGCATGCTGATCAAAAAGCGTTGCCACATACGCATCGGGCGCTTTGTCAGGCGTTGGGTGCACCCCCAAGGTGGCAAGACGGATGGCAACGCCGCAATGGTCGGCGGGATCAAGGGCAAGGCACCGGCGAAAATAGTCTTCCGCCATATCAATTTCGCCGGCGTCCTCGTGGCTGCGCGCCAGGTCATAGAGCGTCCCAAGCCGGTCGGTATCGAGCGTGTTTGCGGGGGAAGAGGCGGATGTCATGGGGGCTCGCGGTGGATGATGAGTACGGGTGGTGGCAATAACACTCTAGCTGATCAGCGCTGGGGCAGATAGCATGAATAAACATGACGCGGTCATTGGCGAGGGATGTGTAAGCCTTGTGCACCTTGTCCGATGGGGCCAAATTGGCAACGAGAAAAGGTAAGCCCGTGACGCACCCCCCCAAGGAAACGCCAGGACGGCGCGGTGCGCCCCCGGAAAGTCCGTCACAAACCGGCCTGCGGGCGCAAACGCTTGCAGTGTCATCGCCGGCGAAACCTCGCGAGGTCAGCGGCGATGTGGCAACGGCAATCCATCTTTCCACAACCTTTGAGCATGGCCCTGCCTATGAGCGCCTCCATGGCTATAGCTATGCGCGCGATGATAATCCCAATGTGCGCCAGTTCGAGACGCAGCTTGGCCAATTGGAGGGCGCTGGCGATTGTGTTGCCTTTGCCTCGGGCGTTGCTGCCGGTGCGGCGCTGGCACAAACACTGCCACCCGGTGCCAGGGTAATTTTCCATCGCGATACCTATCTTGACTTTCAGAATATGGTCGGCGCGTTCTTTCCCCGTTGGCAATTGACGGCCGATTTTGTGGATATGACGGACCTTGACGATCTCGCGCAGGCGCTAGCAGCGCCCTGTGCGCTGGTCTGGTTGGAAACGCCGTCTAACCCCTGTCTCGATATCATCGATATTGCGGCGGTGGTGGCTCTGGCGAAACCGGCTGGGGCGAAAGTGGTTGTTGATGGTACATTCGCCAGTCCTGCCGCGCAGATGCCAATTGCGTTGGGTGCGGATTATTGCCTACAAGCGGCAACAAAATATATTGGCGGCCATAGTGACGTGATGGGCGGGGCCCTTTCCTGCCGTGAGGAGACAGATGGCGAGGCGCTGCGCGACTATAGAAAGCTCACCGGCGCGGTGATGGCACCATTTTCTGCATGGCTGGCCGCGCGCGGGCTCCAAACGCTTTTTTGTCGGATCGCACAACAATCTCAAACTGCCGCATATCTTGCCACGCGTCTCGCGGCGCATCCGGCCGTCAGTGCGGTGCATTATCCAGGATTGCCAAATCATCCGGGCCACGCCATTGCGCAGCAACAGATGATAAATTTCGGCGCCATGGTCTCTTTTGAGCTTTGCGGCGGGGCACCGGCGGCGCTGAAAACCACAGCGGCCGTTCAGCTTTTTACCACCGCCACAAGCCTTGGCGGGGTCGAAAGCCTGATTGAGCACCGGGCATCGGTTGAAGGCGGCGTGACCACAACGCCGCCGGGTCTGTTACGGGCGTCGATTGGTTTAGAGCACGAGGATGATCTGTGGGCTGATCTTGAGAATGCGTTGCCAGCCTCTTAGGAATATAGTTGCCTCAAAGTGTGCATAACGCCCAGTGCGAACGAAACCTCGGCGATCTGTGCAGCGTGCTGCTGCCTCAATTCACTCATAACTTAAACTCCGGTACCCCGCGACGTGATCGCGCGGTCCATCGTGCGCCGGCTATGCAAGCGTATTGATAGGTCGCCTTCGAGGCAACACCATGGACCCCGTGGTCGAGCCACGGGGAGGCGAGGCTTTTATCGGAAGCCCGTAATCCCGGGCAAGCGCAATGCTCATCCGGGATCCGTTTCCTTAAACGCTGAGCCTTTGAGAGCAGCCTACCAGATTTGGACCCGGTCCTCGGGCGCTAGATAGAGCGCATTTTCCTCGCTCACATTAAAGGCCTCGTACCAGGCATCCATATTCCGCACGACGCCATTCACGCGGTAGCGTGCCGGCGAGTGGGGATCGGTTTCCACCTGGCGCTTCAGAGCTTCTTCGCGGGTGACCCGTTTCCACACTTGTGCCCAGGCCAGGAAGAACCGCTGGTCACCGGTAAAACCGCCAATCACGGGGGCCTCTTCGCCATTGAGAGAAAGCTTATAGGCATGATAGGCCATGGCGAGCCCGCCAATGTCGCCAATATTCTCACCCATGGTCAAATCGGGATTGACCGCAAAGCCAGGTACCGGCTCATAGGATGCATACTGAGCACCAAGCATTGACGTAAGCTGTTCAAAATTTTCCCGATCTTCATCCGTCCACCAATTGCGCAAACGGCCATCACCATCGGACTTGGAGCCCTGGTCATCAAAGCCATGACCAATCTCGTGGCCAATGACGGCACCAATACCGCCATAATTTACTGCCGCATCCGCGGATGGATCAAAGAACGGCGCCTGCAGGATGGCCGCCGGGAACACGATCTCATTCAATGTGGGGTTGTAATAGGCATTTACCCGTTGGGGGGTCATGCCCCATTCGGTCCTGTCGATGGGCCCACCCAGTTTTTTGATGGATTGTTTCCACTGAAACGCCCCCGCGCGCTTACTGTTGCCGTAAGGGTCACCGCGCACCACTTCCATGGGGCTGTAATCTTCCCACTCATCGGGATAGCCAATTTTCGGGGTGAATTTTTCCAGCTTCTTATGCGCTTCAGTTTTTGTTGCCTCGCCCATCCACGTGAGAGTGTCGAGCCGCTCATCAAGGGCAACGCGCAGGTTCTTTACCAGCCCGTCCATTTTAATTTTGCTATCCTCGGGAAAATAGCGCGCCACATAAACCTGACCCACCGCCTCGCCGAGGGACCGGTTTACCGCCGAGACACCGCGTTTCCAACGCTCGCGCTGTTCCGGTGTGCCGCGCAATTGCGTGCCGAAAAAAGCAAAGTTCGCCTCGTCAAAGGCCGCGGGCAAAACGTCCGCATTATTATGGAGAAGGTGGAACATCAGATAATCGCGCCAGACCGCAACCGGTGTTGTCTCCACAAGACCGGCAATCGCCTGAAGCGCATCATCCTCGCGCAGAATAAATTCGCGCTCACCGGCAAGCCCGTTGGTATCGAACATCACATCCCAATCAACACCGGGGGCAAAGGCGCGCAGTTCCTCAATCGATTTCAGATTATAGGTGAGGTCGCGGTTGCGTCTTTTGGCTGGTGCCCAATGAGCCTCCGCAATTTTTTCTTCCAGCGCATAAATATCGAGCGCCCGTTCGGCGGCATTCTCCGCGTTGGCGAGGGACAGGATTTGCGCGATAAATGACTTATAGAGCTCCCGCTTATCGGAAAATTTGTCATCCAGATAGTAATTCCGGTTCGGCATGCCAAGACCGGATTGGGTCAGATAGACCGAGTACTGATCAGGGCGTTTTGCGTCAACCGACACGAACGGCGCAATGGGCGATGCCGCGGGCAGGTCGATGCGCGCAAAGGCTTTGACAACATCTGCCTTGGTTTCAATCGCCTCAATTGAGGAAA
>JBCBBJ010000025.1:0-23998 GCA_038531745.1 Pseudomonadota bacterium | reverse complement strand
CGATGCTGTCTCAAAACTCGGCAGGCTAGACGTTGTGAAACGCCAAGCTTCTCGCAGGCCCGATCAATGCATTGGCGTTTGCGTGAGGGCGTTAAAAGTTTCCCTCCGCGGCTTCTCGCAAAATCGCCTTGTCCAACTCAGCATCAGCAAGCAATCGCTTCAGCCGGGCATTCTCTTTTTCAAGGTCCTTCAAACGCTTGGCTTGTTCCGTGCGCATGCCGCCATATTCTTTGCGCCAGCGATAATACGTGATCTTGTTCACACCCAGTCGGCGGATCACTTCATCGACTTTGACGCCTTCAGCCAGATACACTTCGGCTTCTCGCAACTTCGATATGATTTCTTCGGGCTTGTAGCGCTTTCCTGACATCCGAAACCTCCTTCTGTTCAGCCAATTTACTACCTAAACATGGCTGCGTTTAAAGGGGTTGGGTCAGCGACGATGCGATCAATCCGTCTTCGACTTAGATCGTAGGTATGACAATGAGTTCGATACTCGAGTCTCAACGTTCGAGGATTAAAAACCTGAAGCTCTGCACAGACTTCATAATTTTGCGCAACTGGCCCGTAGAATAGTTCAATCGAGCGGCCATCATTTGAATGAATACGCCTTAGGTCATTGTCGCTGTTATATTCATATTTTACCCAATTTCCATGGACATCTTTGACTTCCGTCGCAAACAGAAAAGCGTAGTACCGATCAATTTTTGAATTCGGTATGGCCGGTGCGTCTCGAAAGACCAATCTATCAAAACGATATTCATCCCCATTGGGAGCAGTAGCGATAAAGCCTTGCCCACCGCCATTTTGCGCTCCAATTTCGCTCAAGCATTTTATTTTCCAACCTGACTTCGTTCCGTAAACAGCGTCATTTGGCCAGGAAGGACGCCCCTTAACATGCAGCATTTCTTCGTTACCGGCCGCTGGGGTGCGTATATACATGCCATCTGAATAAGAAAAATCCTCGACAACATTGGCTTGAGAGATCGTATCGCCCCAGAAAACAGGACCTGGGCCAATTGGCCTTTGCGTATCAAAAACCGCATCAACGCATCGAATTTCCCATGAGGGGGTTGTCGAAGGCTGTCGCAACACGCCCCCGATTTGTGGCCCATTCGGAGGTTTACCCGCAGCAACCTTTACCCAAATTCGTGGTGTATCTAATTCCCAATCACCAAAATCTCCCTGAAATGAATAGGTGTACTTATGCCCTTGCTCCGCATATCGATGGATAGCGACTTCAAGTTCCGAATTTCCAGGTAATGAGATATCCGTTTGATAAAATTCCAACGCGCCAGTGTTCATATCAATGCGGTCACCAAGCAAATTTAGCCCGTGTGGCTTGATGCCATGATCAACGTCGAGGCGCCTAAGCTCATCAATGTTGACAATTGGCGTTTCGCCCGAAGTGCCATCACCCGGGTCGCCCACTGATGATGTGGCACTTTGTGCTTGAATTCTGGAAGTGAAATCCCTTTTGACAGGGTGCCCAAGGAACTTTTCAAGTTCGTTAGAACCGATAGAAGCCGACACGCCAGAAGGCTGTGTAGATGTGGGCCGCGTTGCTTCAACACTATACGCGGAAAAACTTGGCGCAAAAAAAGTCACGGCAAGCGAGAAAACAAATAAGCGCGCGATTTTCATGAGTTCCCCAACTGTTCAAATCCCAAGACAGAAATAAGGAAAGACCTTTTCCATAGAATGTCAAGCGACCCAGCATGGGGCATAATCTGTATGCTAGAAAAAACTTCTCGCAGTAATTGATTGATAAAATTGCAAAGAATTTCGCAAAGTAAAATGGTCGTAAATGGTCGCAAGATGTGCGTGTACTACACGCCAACTTGGCAAGGGGGCAGAGCCCCCGTTGCATCCCCCGTCACTTTCACCGTAAATCGCTGTTTAAATGGCGTAATTCTGTCAGGTTGTTTTTCACAATCGCCATAGCTTGATCCTTTGATTTTTCGAAATAGGAGATCGCATCCTCATATGCTTTCTCAGCAGCCAAATAAATTTTTGGGGCTGTCCCAGAAGATTTATGTTCGTGAGTATGGTTTGAGCCATGCGCGCAGGGTTTTCAAGAGCTGGTCGGGCGGGCCGTAATTGAATCGCCATTCGCATTCCTTGATGAAGAGATGGAAGTTCTGCCTGGGGATACCGTTGTAGCGCCGCTGGTGACGCTTTGCCTGGTTCCAGAAGTTCTCGATGCCGTTGATGTGGTTTTCCCGGTCGGCGAAGAGCTTCGAGTGATTGATCCGCATATGGTGGAAATCGGTAATGTCGAGCTGGTCATAGGCTCGGAAGCTGTTGGTGTAGACCACGCTGTCAGGCTGCACTTTACAGGCAATAATGGGGATCAGCGTGTTGGACTTTGTGTGCTTCACCGGCAGGACGAAGACGCGCCCGCCGCGTTTCAGGAGACCGAACACGGGAACCTTGCCAGCGGCGCCGCGACCGCGCTTTCCCTTCCGTACCCGCCGAAATAGCTTTCATCGACTTCGATCTCGCCGGCCATTTCCGCCGCTTCCTCGGCGAGCCTTTCTGCGATGACGACGCGCAACCGGTGGTAGAATTGGGTCGCGGTGATTTTGTTCGCGCCGACGAGCAAACACGCTGTTCGAGCTGGCGTCCCGGCAACAAAGTGTTCCAGCAGCTTATTCGTCTGAATATGCTTTAGTTTTGAATGCTTTAGCCGCATCAGCCAACCGTAGGAGCGTTAATCTCCTAGGTCAGCCCCAAATTTTTTACGACAAATTTGGAAGCTATCCATCATTTAGGGAATTAGTGGCATGTCCAGTATGGAAATCCTTCTTCAATGTCTTTTCAGAAAGTTTTTTGACGGAACTACTTGACGTCGATGCCAGGTAACGAGCAAACATTTAATAGGATGAATTGCGTCTAGAGGAAGCTTATTGTAGCGACTTGAGCGCTCTCAAATTCAAGAGGCAATTAGTTCGCTCATCTATTTTTTCGAAGTTCAAATAAGGGTTATCACCCAGTACTCATTTTCGTCCGCATCGGCGCACCGTTTTCCATAACGTTTTTGTCTTGCGCAGGACAATACTCTTTTTTTCTATGCGTTAGTGTTTATGGCGGGATAGGCGCCATAAATGGGCGGCGCTTAGGGATAGCGCGCCGATAATTGTGAAGGTTTGCTCCTGGGGATGGAAGCGTTCCAGAAACGCAGAAGCAAAAAGAAGAGCAAGACCTACGAGGGCGAGGACAATGAAGACGCCGTCGATATGATGTCGCCGGATTTGCAGGAGGGCGAGGCCCGAGACCGGGAAGGCGAGTGCTACAAAGATTTTGTGGAGCCATTCCGCCTCCGCCACCACCGCAAAGACCGGTAAGGCAATCGCCAGAAGTGGGATGGCCAGGCAATGCAACAGGCACAAGCTGGACAGACCGATGGCCATGTAATCCACGCGCGGGTCTTTCGCGGTCGGCGGGGTCTGGTGATTGCGGGGCTCTTGCATGGCGGCGATCTTTTCTGGCGGCGGGCTGACACTTTTTAAAAATGAGGCAACAGCTATTTTTTGCCCCAATAGCAGCAGGATGAAATGCTTTCGCTTGTCATTCAAATACCCGCCAGAACCCGTGTTGCCAAGTCTCGAAACGGTTTACTTTTATCCGTATCGTGAAGGGTTTGGATATGTGGGTCGAGCGGCAGGCTCGCAAGTAGGGGGATATTGAGGTCGCTGGTGATCTTGGCGCTTTGGGGCGGACCGAAGGGGTATGTACGAGCGCCGTCGCTAGTCTCCATCCAGGCCATATTTTCCACCATGCCGAGGATTGGGACCTTTGTCTTGGCAAACAACGAAAGGCCGCGGCGCACATCGGCGATAGCGAGCATTTGCGGTGTGCTGACGATAATGGCCCCGTGGAGCACATTGGACTGGATCAAGGTTAGGTGAGCATCGCCGGTACCTGGCGGCGTATCGATCAGCAGAATGTCAAGCGCTGGCCATGTCACATCATTAATCAGCTGACGGATGGCCCCCATGACCATGGGGCCACGCCAGGCGAGGGCTTGCGCCTCGTCAACAAGCCAGCCCATGGACATGGCGGCAATATCGGGTCCGCCGCCCGGCGACGGCAATTTGACAGGAATGATTTTCCCCAACTCGGTTTGCGCCTTTGTTGTGATGCCCGTAAGCGCGGGCAGGCTTGGCCCATAAACATCCGCATCAAGAATACCCACGCGCTGGCCGGCTTGTGCAAGTGCATAGGCAAGGCCAAGGGTAATGGTGGACTTGCCCACACCGCCTTTGCCCGATGCCACCGCAAGCACCGTTTTGACGGTGGATAGCGCGGCCTCGGTTTTTTCGGCGCGGGCCCGCTTGCGCGCCGCGGCCCCCGGCATGATTGGCGCTGTGTTGCCCGTTGGCGCAGACCGGGTGGGGGTAGAGGGCGCCCCGCGCGCCAGGCCAAGGGGGTTATCATGGCCACCGATCCCCGGTTGGCGGCCGGGGGGGGAACCTGGTTCGTCCGGACGCTTGGTCTGATCGCTGTGATCTGTGGCGACGACGATCGCATCGGATACCCCGTCAACCGCAAGTAACGCATCCCTGGTTGCCGCCACCACGCTGGCGATCTGTTTCTTATTGAGCGCACCACCAACGCGCTCGCCGGCCGGATCGTCGATATTGCCGGCATCAAGAGATGGAGAGGGCGCTGCGCCCACATGTAAGATAAGCCGCACCGTCCCCGCCTCATCCAGGGTTAGGCTCTCAACGCGGCCTTCAGCGATGATGGAGCGCTTGGCGTGCGTCACGGAAATAGCGCGCAGCGCCGCGCGCACCTGCATTAGTGTAGGTGCCGGCGCTCGCATAGACTGAGGGTCGGGCTCATTGGCGGGTTTTCCGGAGGGCGTTTTCGGTGCCATATCTTCGGGCATGGGGGATCAATCAAAAAATGAGGCCATTTAGCTGTCTAAGGGGAGAAGCATCAGCCCCTGCGGCGTTTTTCGCGTGCACGTCCATTGCACCTTTAGATTTCGATGACATATATACGCTAGCAACGGTATTCCAGGCCTTGCGGTATTCTTGCAATGCGGTGATTGCTCTGGGCCATTGAACCATTGACCGGACTTGATGAGGGCGACGCTGTTGGCACGTTTATTCATACTATAATTGACATCGTCATACTTCGGCCTCGTTTGAGGCCGGTTCACGGGGGCCGGTCCCCACTGTCTCAACACACCATCATGCGAAGTGAGATTTATGCCCTGGCACGATAACGCAGGCAACGGCACAAGCCCCAATGGCTCCGCCAGTAACAATGCCAACAATAATGACGGCCCCACCCGTGGGCCCTGGGGCCAGCCGCCCAATCAGGGCAGTGGCAATAACGGGTCCGGCGGGCCGCGTCGGCCGGGGCGCGGAGGTAATGATGGGCCAGACCTTGATGATTTGTTGGAAGTTTCCCGTCAGCGCTTAAAACGGGCTTTTCCGCGACGTGGCGGTGGCAATGGCGTTGGGGGCGGCGGCGATTTCAAGCTTACCGGCCCAATGGGGTTCGGTGCCGTTTTAGTGTTGGCCGGGTTTTGGGCGTTTACCGGCATTTTCCAGGTTGAGGCACAATCCCAAGCGGTCATGACGACGTTTGGCCAATATTCCGGCATCAAGGGCCCGGGACTGCACTGGCACGCACCGATTATTCAGAATCATTATGATGTGGCGACCCAATCGCAGCAAAGTATCGAAATCCCGTCGGGCCAGGGCGAAAACCTGATGCTCACCTCCGACCGGGCCATTGTGGATATCGGGTTTGGTGTTGACTGGAAAATCAGCGCGGCGCCGACCGACGTTGATGAACTGCCCAATGCCGCAAAATACGTGTTCAACATTGAAAACCCGCGCGGCATGGTCAAAGCGGTGGCCGAAGCGGCCATGCGCGAAACCATTGGCGGTAATCAGTTAGAGCCCATTATCACCAGCGGACAATCTACCCTGGTCACACAAACGCTCCAATCCATGCAGGCAGCGCTTGATGAATATGACAGCGGTATCGAGGTTCTGCGGGTAAACATCACAACCCGGCGCGCGCCGGCAAATGTGCGCGATGCCTTTGTGGACGTGATCAAGGCGCGCAATGACCGCGATAGGGTCATCAATGAGGCCGAGCGTGACGCGAACCGGATTATCCCGGTGGCAGAGGGGGAGGCCCAACGCATTTTACAAGAAGCCCAAGCCTATGCGGCCGAGGTGACCAATGATGCTGTGGGTCAGGCCACACGCTTCAACGAGATTTATGAGGAATACCGCAAAGCCCCCGAGGTGACGCGCAACCGCATGTATCTTGAAACCGTGGAAGAAGTCCTCGGGCAAATGAACAAGATTGTCGTTGATGAGGGCGCCGGTAGCGGCATCGTGCCTTATCTGCCGCTCAATGAACTGACAAAAAAGTCTAACGATTAATTCACGACCCGTATCTCTAGTTACGCCAAACGATTGAAATTCCATGACCCCAAATCGTCTTATCGCTCTCGGCCTCATCGCCCTAATCGGCTTTATTGTTGCTCAGCGGTGTATCTTCACCGTTGCGGAAACCGAAAACGCCATCATCATCCGCCTAGGTGAACCCGTGGGGGTGGTCGAGGATCCGGGCCTGCACTTTAAGAACCCGATTGCCAATGTTGTTAAAGTGGACAAACGCAACCGCGAATATGATCTTGATGTCCCCATTGAGATCATCGACGTGAATCAGGAGCAACTGAAAGTTGACGCGTTTGCCCGTTATGAAATTGTCGACCCGCTATTGTTCTACCAGCGCTTTCGCCAGGGCACGCAGTCCGATAGCGCAGTCCTACTCCAGGCGGGCGAAGGCGGTATCAGCCGGATTATGCGAAACGGCTTGCGGCAAATCCTTGGTGAGGTGACGATTGCCGATATCGTGACCAATCTGCGGACGGAATTGATGACCCGTATCGAAGAGCGCATGCAGGCGGAGGCAAGCCAGTTCGGGATCAAGATCATCGATGTGCGGATCCGCAAAGCCGATTTTCCCGACGATATTGCCGACAATGTCTATCTGGAGATGCGATCTGAGCGCCAGGAGACGGCGCAGCTTATCCGGTCACAAGGCGACCGCGAAAGCACCCGTATCAACGCCGAGGCCGAACGTAAACGCACCGAGATCCTTGCAGAAGCCAAACGCGAGTCGCTGCAAATCAAAGGTGCTGCCGATGGTGATCGGAACGCGATCTTTAATGAGGCCTATGGCAAAGATCCGGAGTTCTTTGATTTTTACCGCTCCATGATCGCCTATGAAGAAGCCTTGAAAAAGGGGGAGACAACGATCCTGTTGTCGCCCGACAGCGAGTTCTTGAAATATTTCAACGATGTGGGCGGTAAGCGGAAATAGGTTTTGCGTGCCCAAGACCCTTAAATTCCCGGGCAAGCGCAACCTCGACCCGGCAAATGCCTCTTCATAAGGTACGCTTGATCACGTTAGCGAGGGATTTGACCCCATGTCGGCCCATCCCTTGGCGCAGCGGGTGGACTGGGTTAAGCTTTTTGCTTGTGTTTTATCGAATGAGGGTCTCATGGCATCGACGGCTGCGAACCGACTGAATTTCCTGGATTTTTTACGGGCGCAATCGGCTGCGCTCCTGGCGCTCACCGTGATGGTTTTCGCCAGTGTTACCGCCTCACCGGCAGCTGCCCGCGGCGCGCCCGATGGTTTTGCCGACCTGGCCGAGCGTTTGTCGCCGGCGGTGGTCAACATTTCCACCACTCAGGAAGTCCAAACTCTTGGCAATCTAAGCGGCGCCCTGGCGCCCCTGCAAAAGAAATTTGGCTCGCGTCAGGCCAGCTCTCTTGGCTCCGGATTTATCATCGACCCGCGCGGGATTGTGGTGACCAACAATCACGTGATCCAGAATGCGGTGGAGATAAAAGTCAATCTGAGCGACGGACGCGAATTCAAGGCGAAAGTGCGCGGCGTTGATCAGGAGACCGATCTTGCAGTGCTTGAGATTGAGAGCAACGGCGTCCGGTTTCCGTTCGCCAGCTGGGGCGATTCGGATAAATCCCGGGTTGGTGAATGGGTTGTTGCCATCGGGAACCCGTTCGGTCTTGGCGGATCAGTCAGTGCCGGGATCATCTCCGCCATCAATCGGAATATCGAATCTGGCGATTATGATGATTACATCCAGACCGACGCTGCGATCAATCGCGGTAATTCGGGCGGCCCGCTTTTCAATATGCAAGGCGATGTGATTGGTGTGAATACGGCGATCTATTCGCAAACCGGCGGCTCGGTCGGCGTTGGTTTTTCCATTCCTTCAGATCTTGCTTCTTATGTTGTTGGTCAATTGCTGGAATTTGGGGAAACCCGGCGCGGCTATCTCGGTGTGGGGGTCAGCGAGCTGACCAATGATCAGGCGCGCGAGGCCGGTTTTGAGCGCGCACGCGGGGCCTTTGTGACGCGGGTGACACCGCAAAGCCCCGCCGCCAGGGCGGGCATTGAGGCGCGTGACATCATCATCTCCTTCAACCGTATTGCGGTAAACAACAGCCGCGAGTTAACCCGCGCTGTGGCTGAAACGCCCGTGGGTGCAACGGTGCCCGTGGTGCTGGTGCGTGCGCGCAAGCGCATGACCGTGCAGGTGACTGTCGACCGGCGCGAAACCAATTTCCTTTCGGAGGGGTTGACCGGCGGCTTGCCAAAGAACAGCGCGTTTCGTTCATCCGGCTTGACGCTGGAAGAGCCAAGCGAAGCGATCATCAATAGCTTTGGCTTGCCGCGGGAGACCAAAGGCGCCGTCGTCACCGCCGTTGACCCGAACAGCGAGGCCGCAGCCATCTTGCAACCGGGTGATGTGATCCTCGAAATCGGTTGGGAACGGGTGAACCGCGCCCAAGGCGCCATCGCGAAGCTGCAAAACCTGCACAGTCAAAATGGCGGGCCGGTACAAATCCGTGTGCGGCGCGGTGATCTTCTGTTTTACGAGATGCTGCGCCCCTGAACCTTTAGTGCGCCCTTCTAGTCGCCCATTGCGCACGCTCGCTATGCGCGCTACCAGCGGGCGATGCTGAGTGTTCTTGATATCTTTAAGGTGGGCATTGGCCCATCAAGCTCCCACACGGTTGGCCCCATGCGGATCGCCAACCGGTTTGTTGCGGAGGCGTGTGGCGCAAAGGTGCTGGCGGCGGCGCGGCGCGTCACCATCTCGCTCCATGGCTCCCTCGCGCTTACCGGTATTGGTCATGGTACGGATAAAGCGACGATACTTGGCCTTGCCGGTCATGAACCCGACAGAATAAACCCTGACCGCGCCGATGCGGACTTCGACGCGGTGTGCGCCAGCAAAACCCTGACGCTGGCCACGACCGATGGGGCGCAGTCACAGACGATCGCTTTTGATCCTGTGACGGACCTTGCCCTGCGCGGTGATATCATTCCCACGGTGCACCCAAACGAAATGAGCCTCACGCTCTATGACGGGGCTGGGGCAACGCTGTTGTCGCAAACCTATTACTCCGTAGGCGGTGGATTTATTGCAAGCGCGCGGCAGCTCTCTGCGCCAACGCAAGGCGATATGATCAATTTGCCCAAACGTGGGCGACATCCTTTTACCAGTGCGCGTGATCTCCTTGCCTTGTGTGATCAAGAAGAAAAGACTATTGCCGCCTTAATCCGCGAGAATGAAGAGGCGTGGCGCGATGATGACGCCACACTCGCCGCGCTGGATCAAATCTGGGCTGTGATGAATGGCTGTGTCGACCGGGGGTTGACCCGAACGGGCACGCTCCCGGGTGGTCTTGCGGTGGTGCGCCGCGCGCCAGACCTCCATCAAAAACTGGTGGACGCTCCGCTTGCCAATGATCGCGAGCGCCTCTTCGACTGGCTCAATGTCTATGCCATGGCGGTGAATGAGGAGAATGCGGCTGGTGGACGGGTTGTCACGGCACCGACCAATGGCGCCGCGGGGATTATCCCCGCGGTCATCCGCCATTATTGCCTCAATGACGGGGTTGCCAATCGTGATCATGTGCATGTGTTTTTGCTAACCGCAGCGGGCATTGGCATGCTGTACAAACAGCGCGCATCCATCTCTGGCGCCGAGATGGGGTGCCAAGGGGAGGTTGGGGTTGCCTGCTCCATGGCGGCGGCGGGTCTGGCGGCGGTATGGGGCGGCACCCCGGCGCAGGTTGAGCATGCTGCTGAGATCGGTATGGAACATAATCTGGGCCTCACCTGCGATCCCGTGGGCGGGCTTGTGCAAATTCCGTGTATTGAACGAAATGCCATTGGCGCGGTGAAGGCGGTCAACGCGGCGCGCCTGGCGCTCCACACCGCTGGCGGTCACAAGGTCTCCCTTGACCAGGTGATCGAGACCATGCGCCAGACCGGTATTGATATGTCGCGTAAATATAAAGAAACGAGCGAGGGCGGTCTCGCCACCAACGTGACCGTCAATATTGTGGAGTGCTAGCAGGCCATGCGGGTTGATCAGTTTGATTTTGATCTGCCGGAAGCGCGCATCGCCCTGGAGCCTGCCCATCCGCGTGATCATGCCCGCCTTCTCCATGTGAACGGGCTAAAGTGTACGGATCATCGCGTGTCAAACTTGCCGGGGCTCTGTCGCCCTGGTGATCTTCTGGTGGCGAACGATACCAAAGTCATCCCCGCCCAGTTGGAGGCGATGCGCCCGGCCCGGGCGGGAGGCGGCGGCGGGGATGTGGCGGTGAGTATTACGCTGCATAAGGAACAATCGACGGGTGCAAGCCATGAGACGGTGTGGTTGGCCTTCGCGCGGCCAGCCAAACGCCTGCGCGTTGGTGACCATGTGCGTTTTGGTGATGGCACGTTGGAGGCCCAGATTGTGGGCCATGAAGGGGCAGAGGTAAAACTATGCTTTCCTTGTGCCCGGCCCGATTTCTTTGAAAAACTGATCACGGTGGGTATGATGCCCCTGCCGCCTTATATTGCGCGGCGCCGGGGGATCCGCCGTGATGATGCCGATCACTACCAGACCCATTTTGCCCGCGCCGAGGGCTCAGTCGCCGCCCCCACGGCGGGGTTGCATTTCACGCCTGACCTTTTGGCTGCCCTTAAGGCTAAAAAGATTGGTATAGAGACAATAACGCTGCATGTGGGGGCGGGGACCTTCCTGCCCGTCACCGCCGACGATATTGCCGATCATAAGATGCATGCTGAATGGGGGGCGGTGACCGCTGATCAGGCCGCACGGATTAATGCGGTACGCGCCGCCGGCGGGCGCATCATTGCCGTGGGGACCACGTCGTTACGCTTGCTGGAAACCGCAGCATTAGAAGATGGCACGGTAAGGGCGTTCCATGGCGAAACCGATATTTTCATCACGCCCGGCTATCGCTTTCGCGCGGTCGATTGTCTGATGACGAACTTTCATCTGCCTCGCTCAACCCTTTTCATGCTGGTCTGCGCCTTTGCCGGGACCGAGGCCATGAAAAATGCTTACGCCCATGCCATTGGGAACGAGTACCGGTTTTATTCCTATGGCGATTCAAGCCTGCTTGAGCGCGCCTGAGATCATGCCGTGTCAATGGTCGCTGCCCTTTGCTCGAGCAAGCGGAACGCTGGCTGATGATCTGTCTCTGCCGGACCCAAGCGTGTTGAAAAACGACCCGGCTGATCACCTGCCTAACCGGTCGTGACAAGCCCCCAAGCCCCCCTAGAGAAAAACTCGCCAAACTTATCCCCGCCTTTTCGGGTGGGGTTACAGTGGAGGCATGTCAGAAAACATGCACTCCTCTCCAATTGATCCGGTTACCGGCAAAGCAATGAGCTACGATCAGGCTGCGCTCGCAAAGTATGAGATAATCTGCTTACGGATGCTTGATAATGTCCTTAACGAATTGCCGGACCCTGTCGCGGGTAATGGTGATCGTCAGAACGAGCAACGCACAGTCAATGTGGGCCGCGTCACGGGTCTTGCCTGGGCGCATCAGGGTTTTGATCGTCTTCGGGCAAAGACAACCCGTGCGGTCAAATATCAGTTGGCCCGTGAAGAATTGAGCGAACAACGGGCAGCAGACGCGTCCGCGGAAAGGGCGTCTGCGCCGGTTGGTCAATCCCCCTTGAACCGGCCTGCGTCTGACCGCACTTTTTCCGGTCAGGTTGCCGAAACAGAAAGCCAACGGCACGATCCAGCACCCCCGTGCCCTCCAGCACCCTCGTGCCCTCCACCGCTAAGACAAGAGCCTGCCCCGACAGTGCCTGATGAGGTGCCATTTGCTCCCACCATCCATCCGTGGCAGCGGCCAGGGCCAACAGTGGAGCCGGTCTTGGATCCAGAATTCGTGCCAGAATATGCGCCCGCTGTGGCCCAAACGACGCGCGGTGATGCCCCTGGTGAAACGACCGATGACGTTGTGGCGTGGGCAAATGAAGCCATCAAAACCCTCAAGGCCAATGAGGCGGCATTCCAACTGGACGTCGAGGGGCGCAAAGCCCGTGCGTTAGCGCTGGACCGTGCCCAACGGAAATTGGACGCTGCCACCGCGCCCCTTGCGCCGGATTGATCGCCCTTTTACGGGTAGGGCTTAAACCCCTTTGCCATCGCACCAGTTCACATTTGAATGCCCGATCTTTCCACGCCCTTTTCTTTTACGCTGAATAGCCATGACGGTCCGGCCAACGCTGGCGCGCGCACCGGGGTGATCACCACGGCGCGCGGAACCATCCGTACACCCGCCTTTATGCCTGTGGGTACGGCCGGGACAGTCAAGGCGATGTTCACCGATCATGTGCGGGCCACGGGCGCAGAGATTCTTCTGGGCAATACCTATCATTTGATGTTGCGCCCCACGGCAGAACGGGTGGCTCGGTTTGGCGGGTTGCACCAGTTTATGCGTTGGCAGGGGCCGATCCTCACCGATAGTGGTGGATTTCAGGTTATGTCCCTGGCGGGCTTGCGCAAGCTCACGGAGGAAGGCGTGACCTTTCAATCGCATATTGATGGCTCCGCCCACGAATTGACGCCCGAACGGTCCATCGAAATCCAATGCCTTTTGGGCGCCGATATTCAGATGCAGCTTGATGAGTGCCCGGCGATCCCCATCGCCCACGACGCAGCCAAAGCGTCCATGGAATTGTCTTTGCGCTGGGCCCAGCGGTCAAAGACCGCCTTTGGTGATCTGGCGGGTATCCACCAGGCCTTGTTTGGCATTGTGCAAGGGGCAAATTTTGAAGATCTGCGGCGGGCCAGCCTTGAGGGTTTGCTGGCGCTTGACTTGCCCGGCTATGCGGTGGGCGGCCTCGCCGTAGGGGAGGGGCGCGCAGAAATGTTTCGGGTGCTGGACTTCACCACCCCCCATATGGACCCGGCAAAGCCGCGCTATCTTATGGGGGTTGGCAAGCCGGCGGACATTGTGGGCGCCGTGGCGCGGGGGATCGATATGTTCGATTGCGTCTTGCCGAGCCGCTCTGGCCGCCACGGTCAAGCCTGGACGGATGATGGCCCGCTCAACATTAAAAATGCGCGGTTTATCGATGATGAGACCCCGCTTGACGTAGACAGCGATTGCCCCGCCAGCCGCGATTATAGCAAAGCCTATCTGAACCATTTGTTTCGTGCGGGTGAATATCTCGGCCCTATGCTGCTGACCTGGCATAATATCCACTACTATCAATCGCTCATGGCGCGCATGCGCAGCGCCATCGCGGCCGGGCGCTTCGCCGGCTTCGTGTCGGATTTCAAGGCGCGCAGCGGCGAGGCGTTGGTATAGCGGGTAGCGGTATCGTGTGGTGACCAGATGCGGCGAAAAGGTCCTCAAAACGGTCAAAAAGCAATCGGATTTCGGTTGACCCATCCCAGGCACGCACCTATCTTCCGCGCTTGCTGGACGGTCCGAACTGCGCCGTTCTAGCCGGGCCCATAGCTCAGCTGGTAGAGCAACTGACTTTTAATCAGTAGGTCGAAGGTTCGAATCCTTCTGGGCTCACCAAAATTTTTTATTTTTTAATAAAAAAAATAGGCTTACAAAGATGTTAGGCACTTGGTTTTTTGTGTTAGGCAATCTTAGTTTTACGAACCCACACTGTTTTGCTCAGACGCTATGATCATCAAAGAGCAGGGCAAATGTTTGGCTCATTATAGGGGTTCCGTTTGACCGATGAGCCAGTTGGCAACCTCTTCGGACAGGTGGGGTGAAAGCGTTTCACGGACGCGCTTATGATAGGCGTTGAGCCAGTCACGCTCTGCGGTGTTCAGCAACTGCGTGATCACCAGATCACGATTGATGGGGGCAAGCGTGATGGTTTCAAACCCCATCATTGCGCGCTCGCCATCGCCGATAGACTGCGCCTTAGTGACAATAACGAGGTTTTCGATCCGTATGCCGAATTCCCCCGCTTTATAGAAACCGGGTTCATTGGACAGGATCATGCCGGGGCGTAAGGCAACAGCGTTTGGCGATTTGGCAATACGCTGGGGCCCCTCATGGACCCCGAGATAGCTGCCCACGCCGTGGCCAGTGCCATGATCATAATCTAGCCCCGCTTGCCAGAGCGGCAAGCGCGCGAGCGCGTCAAGTTGGTGTCCAGTGGTGCCATCGGGAAAACGGGCGGTGCCGAGCATAATATGGCCTTTGAGAACGCGGGTGAAGCGATCACGCATTTCCTCCGTGGGCGTCCCGATGGGAACAGTTCTGGTAATATCGGTTGTACCGTCTGGGTACTGACCGCCACTATCCACCAGGTAGAGTGTTCCTGGCGCTAAGGGAAGAGTGGTCTCGGTGCTGACGCGGTAATGGCAGATTGCGCCATTTGACCCGGCACCGGAAATTGTATCGAAAGATAGATCTTTGAGGGTCGGGTCTTCACGCCGGAAAGTCTCCAGCATTTTCGCGGCGCTGATCTCGTCTTCTGTGCCGTTCTGGGCCTTGGTGGCGAGCCAGTGGAGAAACCGGGTCACCGCCACACCGTCGCGAATATGTGCGGCGCGCGTGCCGTCGAGTTCTGCGTGATTTTTCTGCGCTTTTGACAGAGCACACGGATCATCGCCATGGACCAGCTTGGCGCCGCTTTGGGTCAGCTGATCGGCGAGCCCGGCGGGCGCGCTATTAGGATCAATCAAGATGGAGGAGCCCTTTGCCCCCAATTTAGCCAATACCGCCGGCAGATCAGTTTCTGCGCGCACATCAACATCAGGACCCAGATGATCATGGAGGGAGTTGGAGCCCTTGGCTGGATCAAAGAATAGATCGGCCTTGCCATCGGCATGGATCAGGGCACGGCTCAAGGGGAGGGGCGAGCGGTCAACATCGCCGCCGCGGATATTAAATGCCCAGGCTATGGAGGGCGGTGTGGTCAAAAGCACGCTTTCGGCCCCGTGGTTTGCCAGGGCGCGCACGATGGCCTTGCGTTTTTCCGGCGCTGATGTGCCGGCAAGATCGGCATGGTGCGGCACAATGGGCGCGGCGGGTTTGGCGGGTTGGTCGGCCCACGCCGTGTCGATAGGGTTTTGCACAACGCTAACCAGCTGTGCCCCGGCTTTCTTAGCGGCTCTTTTAAGCCTCGAAAGTCCGTTTACAGAATGAAGCATTGGATCATAGCCGATCTTCTGTCCCGATTTTGCGTTTTCGCCGAGCCAGCAGTCAAGCGGTGTTGTTTCTGAGGAAATATACTCAAAAAATGCGTCATCAACCTGATCACGCACTTGCAGTGTGTACCGCCCATCGACAAAAATCACCGCACTTTCCAACATAACAAGTGCCGAGCCCGCCGATCCGGAGAAACCGGAAACCCACATCAACCGTTCTGCATAGGCGGGAATATATTCGTTCTGATATTCATCATCGTGGGGAACAATAAAGCCATCAAGCCCTTGCTCGTTCAGCGAGGCCCGCAAAAGTGGCAGATTGCGAGCCGCAAAGCTGCGGTCAGAAACAGGATCGAACGTTTGGAACATCGGTGTATTCTCCCGGTCAAAGGGCGGCGTGAAAGGACTGCATGCTTGCTATTGGCGCACATATAATAAAACGGGCCAGGTGGGATGGTCGAGGCGATTAATCTGGCGAAAACCTGCCGTTTCATAGGCGGCATGGACTTTGGCCTCTTGGTCCGCCATTAGTCCGGCGAGCATGACACGGCCATTCTTTGAGACGTAAGTGGCCATATCGTCGCTTAAATCAACTAGAGGGCCGGCAAGAATATTGGCAAAAACAAAATCATAGGGCGCGCGGGACGTCAGCGCGTCATGGTCAAAACCGGCGCTTTCAAAGACGTCGATTTGTCCGCCTACGCCATTATGGTTGGCATTCTCCCGTGCAATTTCTACGCTGCGCTGGTCGATATCGCTGGCAGTGATAGACCGGCCCCACAATTTTGCGGCGGCAATGGCCAACACTGCCGAGCCGCAGCCAAGGTCAAAGATGTTTTTCGGAGCAAACCCGCCAAGCCGGTCGAGCAACATGAGACATCCGGCGGTGGTGGGATGGTGGCCTGTGCCGAATGCCTGGTTTGCCTCAACTTCAATGGGGATGCTTGTCGCGCCGAGATCGAGCGTGTCGCGGTCGTGGGCGCCATGGAGGATAAATCGCCCTGCCACAACCGGGCCAAGGGAGCCGAGGGCATATTTGACCCAATCATCATCGGGCAATTCCTCAAAGGTGGGGTGCGTCCACGGGCCGGGCGCATCAATCACGTGGCCAATGAGGGTGGCAAGGGCATCCCGGTCCGGCGGCTCGGCAAAATAGGCCTCGGCCAGAAAGTCGGTTTCGTGGCTGCTGCCGTCGTCTACCGCCTTGCGCAGGCTGACCGCTTCGGCTGGTGGGTCGAGGGCATCGGCCATCAGGTCGGCAATCAGCGCCATCTGATCTTCCGCCCCGCGCCAGGTCAGCTTAAACGTTGGCGCGTTGGCGGCAGAAGGCGAGGTCATGGCAGGTCCGATTGGTAGGTGTGTTTATGGGCTATCGAGGGCGCGCGCCGCGGCCTCAAGATAGGGCTGCGGGCTTACCAGTTTAACATCATCGCGTGCGGCAAGACGGGTGCGAAACCAGTATTTATGCGCCGCGCCGAACGTGATCACCACTGTCTTACCCGCCCCGGCAATTTCATCAAGACCCGCACCCATCAGCCTGTAATGGGCTCTGTTACCAGCGTCCCAACTCGTGTCGTCCAAGGCCGCATCAAAAAGGGTTGTGTACGGTGTAAGTCCGCGCTCAATAATCGCGTCATAATCGCGCGTGTGGATAAAAAACGGATCGTCTTCGCGTCCGGCGAGGGCCGCATTCATGGTGGCCAGGGCCTCCATATGCCGGGTCCAGGGCTCGCGGCTGGTCTCGTCACGGGCAAGGCGATTGAGCGCGACCGTGCGCGCTTCTGCTTTGGGCTGTGTCCAGGCAGCGGCACCAATAATCGGAGTGCTTTGTTCGAGCGCATACGGAATGATTACGTCGGTATATTCGGGAAAACGCGCCACCCGCGCCTCCGTCACCTGGCCGGTTTGCTGATAGCTTGTGAGGGCTTCATCAAGGCGTTCCGGCGGGATTTCGGCAAGGATGAGGTCAGGCGCAATTTCCGAGAGCACCGCGCGCAGGAATGCCAAGGAATATTTGTCGCTCGTGCGGTGTTGCGCCTGAATAGTGCCAAGAACAATAACTCGGGTAGGGGTTGGGGCAACGTTTGGGCCCGCCGGTTGAGCGTTCTTTTCTGAACTGCAACCGGTGAGAAAGAGAATCGACAGGGTGAAAAACGCAAAGAGGCCTACCACCTTGGAAATCGCATTCTGGATTATTTTGTCCATGAGGCTACTCGTCTGCAACGCTGGATATCGGGGCGATTATCTTGACAGAGACATTATATTCCAGAAGACTTAGCATGGGATTACGCAAAACAGAGATGAAGTCCATGGGGATCACAACGTTTAAGCACTATACCGCGCGTCTTTGTGCCAGTTTGGTAATGGTGATGAGCCCCGGCTTGACGGCGCAAGCCAAGTCACCGCCGGGTGCCGATGTGACGCCAGCTGTGCCAACATTTCAGCCTCGCCCCGATTTTCCGGCAACATGCGTGGTTGCCGCTGAGAATGCAGCGGAAAATCCGCGCGTAGCGCTGGAGTTTGATATCACCCGCGACGGGACGACCGAGAATGTTACCGTTGTGGAAAGCAACGTCCCCTGCTTCAACCAGGCATCTATGGATGCGGTACGCCTATGGAAATACACGCCGCAAAAGATGAAGGGCCGATCCATTGCCCAGGAAAAAGTTCGTACCCGGTTTGTTTTTGCCTTAGAGGCCGCCGCCGAAACCACAATGGACTTTGTTGATGTCAGCCCAATTTACCGGGTACCGCCGCGTTATCCAGAATCATGTCAGGACCGAGCAAGCAAGCTGGAATATGTCGTCCTTCAGTTTACGGTGACTGCAGAGGGAAAACCAATCGATCCCGAGGTGATTGAAAATTCGTCACGGTGCTTTATCCGTGCCGCCACCCGGTCGGTTGAAAAATGGCTCTACCGTCCCGCCAAGGAAGACGGCAAGCCGGTTGCTCGGGAAAACGTTGTACAACGTATTTCCTTCCAATTGTTCGGTCCCCGGGAGAATCCCTTCGAGGTTCGGCGCGGTGTCATTACGCGGGTTAAAGGCGCTGGTCGCTCTCTGAGAAATGGCGATTTGGACAAGGCCGAAGAGAAGATCGCAGAAATGATTGCGGACTATGGCCATAGTCTTTCAAAGACGGAGCGTTCCTTGATTTACCAGATCCGCGGTGGCGTCCGGCTTGAGCGTGGTGATTATCCAGGGGCGCTTGATGATCTGCGCTATGTGCGGGCCCATGGCGTACTTGATGACGATACGCGAATTAACGTTGGCAAAGCAATTACCCAGCTTGAAAAGGCCGTGGGTGTACGCAATAGCGAATGATATGCCCACGGATTTCTGCTTTTTTGTCTACTCTGCGGGAACGGTGCCAGCGCTAGACCCGGATAGAGGTTTTGGTTCGGCATCGCCATAGTCGCCCCGTCCCACAGGGGCGGTGAAATTGGCTTGCTTTCGGCCTGTAAACACATAGATGAAATAGCGTTTGATATCGGCACCGATGGCATAAAGCGTTGGTACAAAAAATAGTGTGACCAGCAGCGCAAAGAAGACGCCAAAGGCCAGACCCACAGCCACGGGCACCAGATAGGCCGCCTGAATGGACTGCTCCATCATCAGCGGGAACAGCCCCACAAAAGTTGTCAGTGAGGTGAGCAATATGGGGCGGAAGCGTTTGGTTCCCGCCTCCACCAGTGCGCTTGCCCCATCCATGGGCGCGCGTCCATCGGCGCCCCGGCGTAAGCGGTTGATATAGTCAATCAACACGAGATTATCATTTACCGCCACGCCAGCCGCCGCCATTACCCCAAGGTAAGAGAACAGTGACATGGCTTCCCCCATGATCAAATGGCCAACAATACCGCCCGTGAGGCAGAACGGTACCGCCGCCAACAAGATCAGCATGGGCTCAAAATAAGAACGGAAAGCAACAGCCACGAGGAAGTAAGCAATACCAATCGCCATAAGGATCAGGACAAGTATCTCAGACATGAATTCCTGTTCACCCTCGGCGCGGCCAATATTACCGCGGCGCACGGTGGGATGGCGCGCATCAAAAGCCTCAAAGAAGTTCTCATCAAGATCGCTGCGGATTTCATTGATCCGTTCATCGGTGACCTCAGCACTGACGATAATGGCGCGTTGACGCTCGCGCCGCAGGATTTGGGAAATACCAGTGGTAAATTCAAGATTCGCCACCGCATAAAGCGGGACTTCGCGACCATCGATTGTCCGGATACGCATATTCCCCAAATGATCAAGGGACTGACGATCTTTTAGTGGATAGCGCACAAAAACGCGCACATCGGCCCCATCACGGGGCAAGCGCTGAACCTCTTCACCAAAAAAGCCCTGGCGTACCTGACGGGCAACTTGTTCTATGGTGATACCAAGTGCCTCGGCACCCGGTTTCAGGGTAAAGCGCACCTCCTCGGCGGAGGATTGGGTGTCGTTCGCCACATTGAAAACACCCTCATAGCTGCGCAATTGGGTCATCAGATCATTGGCCGCAGCGTTCAGCGTTTCGAGGCTATCGGCATTGAGCACATATTCGATGGGCGGGCCATTATTGCCATTCTCATAGGTCACATTGATTTTTTCCGCATCGGGAACATCACCAATAAGCGTGCGCAAGCGCTCCGCTGTTTCCCCGGCGGTAATCGTGCGGTTTTCGGGCGGCACAAGTTTGACCAGTGCCAGTACCTCATTGTCACGGGAGCGGGTATACCAGTTTTCCACCAACGTGCCGGGCTTACCGGCATCATCCTCAACCTGACGTACCAGTTCCTCTTCGGCTTCCTGGAGTTGGCGCAACACGTCCAGCGTGCGGGAATAGGGTGTCCCCTCAGGCAGATTGACGGAAATCTCAATCTGGTCAGATTCCGGCGTAGGGAAAAAGCGCGTTTGAACAATCCCGCTCGTCAGAAGATTGATTGATACAAACATGGACCCCATAAACAGGACCGCCGTGAGATAGCGCCGGCGCAGGGCTGCTTTCATCAGGGGGCGGTATTTATGGCGGGCGAGCCAGACAATACTGTCGGCTATCTTTGCTTGCATCCGCGCAAACCGGCTTTTGGGATTTGTGGGTTTCAGGTGCGACAGGTGCGCCGGCAGAATTAACAGGGATTCAATAAGCGAGAAACTCAGTGCCAGGATAACAACCAGAGAGATCGCCCGGGTAAATTGCGAGGTATTGCCCGACAGCATCATCCACGGGGCAAAGAAAATCATTGTGGTTAGGACCGCGAAAATCACCGGCATGATGACCATTTTTGTGCCATTGACCGCCGCTGTTATCCCCGTTTCCCCCTCTTCCACACGGCTGTGAATTGCCTCGCCCACAATGATCGCGTCATCAACGATAACACCGATCACCAGTAAGAAAGCGAAGGTGGAGAGCATGTTGAACGACACGCCAACACTGGGCAACAGGGCAAGCCCGCCCGCAAAAGCAACCGCAATCCCCACCGATACCCATAAGGCGATCACGGGGCGCAAGAACAATAGCAGGGTGATGAGAACAAGAATGATCCCGGTACCGAAATTATTAAAAATGGTGGCCATCCGGCTTTTGAAATCCGCGCTACGATCAGCCCAAAGCGTTAGCGTCACGCCGTCGGGCTTTTCCGCCTCGGCCTTTTCAAGATAACTTTCGACCTCCTTGGAGAGCTTAACGATATCCATGTTCGGCCCGCTCATGACATTGACGAGAACTGTGCGTTCACCGTTGACGGTGGCGAGCAAATTGACCTCTTCAAATTCGTCTTTGACGATGCCCACATCGCGAACGCGAATGACGGCACCATTGGGCAATTGACGCACCACGATGTTGCCAAAATCATTGGCATCGTCGGCAAGATTGCGCGTGCGCAATTGCACATTGCCCACATCGGTTTTGACATTCCCGGCCGAAAGATTGATGGAGGAGGCCCGCACGGCGGCGGACACATCGGCGATTGTCAGGCCATAGCGGCGTAAGGCTTCCTCGGAAACCTCAATGGAGACCTCTTCATTCCGGGTACCGAAGAGCTCCACAGAAGGCACATGGGGGTACAAGGCAAGATCGCGGCGAATTTTTTCCGCATAGCGCTTGAGGATATGCTCATCGACATCGCCGGTGACGGCAATTCTGGCGATCTCCTGCTGATTGCGGAAAACGCTCACTTGCGGGGGTTCTGCGGCGGTGGGGAAGGTACTGATCGAATCAAGTTCGCGTTTGATGTCGGCAAGGAACCGCGCCTCATCAACGTCGAGCTTACCAATCACCCAGACGAAACCGGTATTCTCATTGGCCGACGCCCAAAGCCGATCAACCCCGCGTACCCGGCTCAAAGCCTCTTCCATGCGCACCACGAGTTGTTCTTCCACATCCTGCGGGGAGGCACCGGGCCAGGCAATTGAAACCTGCGCACCTGGAAACTCCACATAGGGATCAAGCTCCCGGTCGATGCGGAAAAATGTCACAAGCCCGCAGAGCAGGATTCCCACCATGAGGAGGTTTGCGGCAACTTTGTTATTGGCCCACCAATTGATAACACCATTCATGATAAGGACCTTTTCATTTTTGGCGCATAGCGCCAGGCAATATCAGATAAATTACCCAAGACGGGCTCAAGAGGCGGTGCTATCCGAAAGCGCCACCGAAGAAGCCTCTTCGCCCTCGCCCCCGTCATCGTTCGGCCTGTCACCGGCAATGGCGATGGCCATGCCCGTGGCGGGCGCTTTTACGGGGGAGGTGATGACGCGCTCGCCAGGCGTCACGCCACCAGTGATTACGGCGCCATCAGGGCCCGACTGAGCAATGGTCACGGTGCGGATTTCCAGCGTATTGTCATTGCGGGCAACAAAAACCTGTGCCTCACCGCGTAAGGCGGCGCGCGGTATAATCACTGCGTTGCCAAGGTCCTTGCCCTGAATATCTGCATTCACAAAAAGACCGGCGGCAAGCGGCATCCCGGCATCGGCGCCAGTACCATAGGGGTCATCAACCGCCACATAGGCAAATAGAACGCGGGTTTGCGGGTCATACTGACTATCGGTACGCACAATGCGGCCTTGCCAATGGCAGACGCGGCCAGCGACAACCGCGTGCAGGTCAACTGCCGGGCCCGGGCTCTCGGCACGCTCTTGATACCCAACGGGCAGGGCCAATTGCGCCAATTCGCTATCGGTAAGCGGCAGGCGAACTTCCATCACGCTGGTGCCAAAGATGCGGCCAAGCGCTGTGCCTGGCGCAATAAATTCACCCACATCAACGGTTTTCTGGGTCACCCGGCCATCAAAGGGCGCGCGGACTTTTGTCCGGGCAAGCTGTAACTCAGCATTTTTCAGGTTGGCCCGCGCCGCCGATAACATGGCCGCTGCCTCGGCCATTTGTGGCTTTCGCAAGGTCAGATCAGACGCGGCGCCAAGGGGGCTGTTGGTGCTCAGCTCATCAAATTCCAATCGTGCCGCATTGGCTTCGGCGGCCTCGCTGGCAAAACGGTTTTCGGCTTGCGCCACATTGGCTTTCGCCTCGGTCACCCGGTACCGAAACTCCTCATCCTCGACGCTGACCAAGACTTCACCGGCGGTAAATATACCCCCTTCGATAAAGGTAGGTGACACATAGTCGATCCGGCCACTGACATTTGAGGCAAGATTGATCTGTACACGCGGCTGCGCGGCCCCCTGGGTGCGAATTGATAAGGTCACCGGCTTGGCAATGGCCTCGGTGGCAACCACGGGGGTTGCTTTGATGACCTCTTCTTTTTTCTCGGGCTTGGGGGCGAGCATGCTAATGCCGGCATTGACGCCGACAAAGCCGACAATGGCGATGACCGGCAGGCCAAAGGTCGCAAACCGGCGCACGCGTAACCCAATCGAGGGCTTGGGGCTTGTTTTGTGATTGTGGTGATCAACATCGTTTTGCGATGATGGAGGGGTGGGTGCGTCCACGGCGAGGCTCTCCCTGTCTCGGCTCCTATCGGCCTGACTAACGATTTGGCGAGCCTACGCCCAATCTCCTTACCACGAAATAAGCGCTGGCGCATTCTGCCGCACTGTCAAAACGGTTGGTCTCTTTTTTGCGGTCATGACGCGATGGTGTGTGGTGGGCCTCGATCCAGAATGTTCGAACCACCTTTTTGAGACTTTAGCGGACTGGAACACCATCCTGGAAGAGGCAGGCATTGATTTTGAGGAGTTATCCTCATGAATGTCCGCCCTAAGTTTCAATCAGCATCAGCAATCAAAAAAGCACCGGCCTCACGCGTTCGGCCTCGATCCATAAAAGCCGGACCAAAACCCTATTCGATCCGGTTTACCGAGCAAGAACGGGCGCTTCTGAATAAACTGTGCGGTTCACGCGCTTGGTCTAGCTATATCCGCGAGCGCTTGTTCGCCGATCAAATCCCCGAATACCGCAAAAGCCCAGTCAAGAAACCGCGCATCGCTGCTTAGGATCAAAAGGTTATCGCGCAGCTATTAG
>JBCBBJ010000024.1:0-24963 GCA_038531745.1 Pseudomonadota bacterium | reverse complement strand
TGATCATGGTGCCCTTTGCCATGATGAATTCCCTGGTCCTTGTCACGGTGCATTGGGCATCAAATACGCTGCTGGGCTCGCGGTTTCCGATAAGTTGGTCGAGCTTTTTCATCGGTCATATTCTGCTCACCAGTATTGTTGTGCTGCCGACGATTTACCTGGCCAAACGGCTTATCCGGAATGCCACTGCCCAGGGCGGTAGTGACGCCATCCGGTTCCTCACCGAAAAACTGCCCCCTCAATTGCGGGGAAGGCGCCCTTTTGCGCTGGCGGCAGAGGGGCATTATGTGCGGGTTTATACTGATGCTGGCGAAGGTCTGGTGACGCTGAAATTTGAAGATGCGCTCAGGTCGGTGGACGGTATTCCGGGTGTTCAAACCCACCGGTCCTGGTGGGTTGCTCTGGAGCAGATTGATGCCATGCGCCGGGCCGGCTCTGCCTTTGAATTGACCCTTACCTCTGGTCAAGTGGTGCCGGTGGGTCGCCGCCGGTACAAGTATATTGAGGACGAATTGGCCAAAATCCGCGGCGCACAGACGGATCAGCCGGCGATATCGAACGGATAGTCGGGCGTCGCTGCGCATTTTTACCTTGTGGTATGTCCGTGCCGCTAAGGTTTCGTGCTAGGAATAGTGCGGTGGACCATGATCAGCGTTCCGATATTGTGTAGGCAGAAAGGACATTGCCATGCGCGGCGATGAAATTGCGGGGGAAACCCCTATTGAAGCCCCCACGGAGCGGGCGATTTTTGGCACGGACGGGGTGCGCGGGCCCGCAAATGCGGGGGCATTGACGCCTGAAGGGTTGATGCGCCTTGGTATGGCGGTGGGCCATGTGTTCCGAAATGGGACACATCGCCACCGGGTCGTGATTGGCAAGGACACCCGGCTGTCAGGCTATATGATTGAGCCCGCTTTGACCGCTGGCTTCGCTGCCGCTGGCATGGATGTCTTTTTGTTAGGGCCCTTACCCACGCCGGCCATGGCGATGCTGACCCGGTCCATGCGCGCCGATCTCGGGGTCATGATTTCTGCTTCCCATAATCCGTACCATGATAATGGCGTGAAGTTTTTTGGTCCCGACGGGTTCAAATTGAGCGATCACACCGAGGCGCGTATTGAAGCGCTCATGAAGGAAAACCCAGAAAGCGGCCTTGCACCGTCCGACATGTTGGGCCGTGTCAAACGGATTGACGATGCGGCGGCGCGCTATATCGAATTTGCCAAAAGCGCCTTTCCGCGGGCCTTGTCCCTTGAAGGGATCAGGGTTGTGATCGATTGCGCTAACGGCGCGGCCTACAAGGTTGCCCCCACCGTTTTGTGGGAATTGGGGGCCGATGTGAAAACCCTCGGGGTGGAGCCGGACGGGTTTAATATCAATCGTCAGTGTGGGTCGACCGCAACCAAGGCCATGCGTGATGCGGTGCTTGATTACCGCGCTGATATTGGGGTGGCGCTGGATGGCGACGCTGACCGGGTGATCATTTGCGATGAAAAAGGGGAAATTATTGATGGTGATCAAATCATCGGCCTTATCGCAAAATTCTGGCAGCGGCGAGGCCGTCTCAAAGGCGGCGGCATTGTCTCCACCATCATGGCGAACCTCGGCCTTGAGCAGTATTTAGGGTCACTCAATTTGTCGCTGGAGCGCACTCGGGTGGGGGACCGATATGTTGTTGAGGCCATGCGCGCCAAAGGGATGAATATTGGCGGTGAACCGTCGGGCCATGTGATCTTGAGCGATTTTTCCACCACCGGCGATGGTCTGGGGACGGCCCTTCAACTGCTGGCGGTGATTGCGTCGGAAGGTATTGCCGTTTCCGATGCGTGCCGGAATTTTGATCCCTTCCCGCAGCTTTTGAAGAATGTGAAGTACAAAGCCGGTGATCCCCTCTCTGCGCCCGCCGTCAAGGCGGCCATCGCCGGCGCTGAACAGGCCTTTGGCAAAGGCGGGCGGGTTGTCATTCGTAAATCCGGTACGGAACCCGTTATCCGTGTCATGGCCGAAGGCGAAAATGACGATCTTGTCCGGCGTACTGTTGACGAAATCTGTGCCGTGATTGAGGCAGAAACACCCGCATAGAAAGAATGGAGTCGCGCCATGAAAGGACGGGTCCTGATCATTGCCGGATCCGATAGTTCCGGCGGCGCTGGTCTTCAAGCGGATATCAAAACGGTCACAGCGTTGGGCGGTTATGCCATGACGGCGGTGACAGCAATAACAGCGCAAAATACGCGCGGCGTCACAGCGATCCATCCAATCCCCATAGACATCATTCAAGCCCAGATTGATGCCTGTCTGAGCGATATTGGTGTCGATGTAATCAAAATTGGCATGATCGGTAGTGCTGAGATTGCCCACGCTTTGATGGTTAGTCTTCGCGCCCCCGATTCCGCCCAGATCCCCATTGTGCTTGACCCCGTTTTGGTGGCAACCAGTGGTGACCTGCTTGGCGATGACGATGTTGTTGATATCATTCGTGAGGAATTCCTGCCACGCGCGGCCATTATCACGCCTAATACTCAGGAGCTTGCCCGTCTAGCAGGGCGGCCAGTGGCAACACTTGACGCCATGCGCGCTGCCGGGCACCACCTTATGAAAAAGATGACTGATAGCAGTATTGTCTTAAAGGGTAGCCATCTTGCGAACACGGATGATATTATCAATATTCTTCTTGGTACAGATGGAGAAGTCGTGATCAGGAAACCGCGGCTTGATACGCGCCACACCCATGGTACCGGTTGCACATTGGCAAGTGCGCTGGCCACCGGTATGGCGCAAGGGCTGTCGTTAGAAGATGCTTTCCGCCGGGCCGTTTCCTTTGTCCATCGGGCAATTCAAAATGCGCCGGGTTTTGGCGCTGGGAACGGGCCGTTGAACCATAGCTTTGCAATCAACACCTATCCGGTTGATCCTGATGGAGATGAATAAGGTATGCCTCGCGCTTATGAAATTTGGGATGTTTTTACCGATAGACCGTTGAGCGGTAATCCGCTCGCAGTGGTATTCGACGCGCAAGGGCTCAATACCGCGGAGATGCAAGCCATCGCGGCGGAGTTCAATCTTTCTGAAACGAGTTTTGTTTTCCCTGCTGAAGACCCGGAGCATGCGGCGCGGGTGCGGATATTTACACCGGCCTATGAGATGCCGTTTGCGGGACATCCCACGGTGGGCACCTCGCTGGCGCTGGCCGCCCGCACGCCATCCTTGGGCCAGTTTGTTCTGGAGCTGAATGCTGGTCTATTTCCAATCCGGCTGGAAACGGTTGAGGGCGAAAGACGGGCAATATTCTCAAGCCCCAATCGACCTCGCGAAACTGGTGCAGCGCCATCTGTTGCGGCATTGGCACGGGCCTTGTCGCTCGCGCCCGATGATATTTGGAAAGATGCCCATGGCCCGCGGCGGTGTGGTGCTGGCGGTGTTGATTTTTTCTATGTGCGTGCCAGCGGGCAAAATGTGCGCAAGGCGCAGCTCGATAGCGCTGGTTGGAATGCCTTGCCGCTTGATGGTGCAATTGGTATTCATCTTTACACAGATGAGTGCGAAGAGCCGGGCCATCATTGGCATGCGCGCATGTTTGCCCCGTCGGCCGGGGTGGCGGAGGACCCGGCAACGGGCTCAGCGGCAACCAGCTTGACGGCCCATGTTCTTTTATCAGCCCGTGCTTCAGGTTCGCCATTGCGAGACGGGAACCATCACTGGGTTGTGGAACAGGGATTTGAGATGAACCGGCCGAGTCTGATCCACACAAGTATTACGGTTGCCGATGGAGAAATAAGCAGTGTCGAAATTGGCGGCCAGGCAGTGAAGGTCGCCAGCGGTACGCTGGACTTATAAGTGTGCTTGGCAATGCGGTGTCTTAGGATATCCGGCGTCGTTGGCTCACATAAAGGCCGAGCGTGATGATGGCCAGCGCAACAAAAACCAGCGGGTGCAATCGTTCGCGGAATAGCAACACGCCCAACAGCACGGCCCAGATCGGGGTCAGATAATTGGCATAGGACATAAACCCCGCATCATTGCGTTGAATAATCACGATAATGATAATCGCCCCCATACCGGTGGCAAAAATACCGAGACCGATGACGCACAGGATGCTGATCAGGCTCCAATCTTCTGGATTGATGGGCGTGAAAAAAAGTGCTGGTGTCGCCGCAAGGGCTGCACTGAGCAAGATACCGGCGGAAAAAGCCCGTGGGCGGATTGCTGGTGCCCGGCGCGCGATCACAGCACTGCCCGCATAGCCGAGCGTTGCCACGATAAGGCCAAGCTGCGCGCGCAAGGCTTCGCCGTTGGTTGCCGTTGCGATGCCGGTGGCGTCGGGCGCCATCAGGCTTGGGATCAACAGGACAACAACCCCCAAAAAACCAAGGGCAAAGCCCGCAACACGCGGCACGGTTAAGGCTTCGCTGGCAAAGAGAGCGGCCAACACAATGGTCCAGAGCGGCATGATGGCCATGTAAATGCCCGCCAACCCCGTGGGCACATATTGCTGTGCCCAGGGAAATAGCAAAAACGGCACGCTGTTCCCGATAATACCGCAGGCGATCATTGCTAGCCAAGCCGGTGAGATCGCCGCGCCCCTATCGTGCCGTAAAAAGAGCGTGGGGAGGGTTCGCCCAGCAAGATGCATAATGATCAGCATCATGATTGCCCCGATCCACAAGCGGGCAACCGCAACGATGGCTGGCGGGATGGTTTCGATGGCGCCGCGGATCATGGCGAACGAGGTTCCGCCCACGAGGATCAAGATGGTCAAAAGCAGCCAGTCCAGCGCGCGGGGTAGCGGAGTATCAGGTGTTGACGACATGGATTGCTGCGCGTTCTGCACGCGTCCTCTTTGCACGCTTCCTGCCGTGCGCTTATAGCGAGGGGATGTCCAGCCCTGTGCTCCATGACCGGCTTTCCTGCCATCCCTGGATGGTGCCGCAACGTGCGCGGCTACCCGGCTTGTGGCCCGTGGATCGGGCAGAATGGCTCATCCGAGATGAATGCTATGGGGCGCAAATGGCCCTGCGCACTACATTATTTCGGACGGCGCGGTCCAAGGTGTTTCAGGTTGCCTCCGGCTATGAACAACGCGCCCATGCGGCTTCGGCGACATTGCTTGAAACGGTTATCACAACACTCAATGCCGATGGTTCATTTGCCGTTGATGGTGCGGGCGCGGCACCGTCTTCAAAGGCGAGATTTATCATCACACCTGATGGCCGGGCGATTAATCCCGATAAGGATCATTCGCTGATCGCCCTTGGACATCTGGTGCAAGAAGATTTCGCGATCCTTGCCTCGGATGAGACCGGGCACTATCGGCTGATTGCAGGGATTATTTGTTTTCCGGCCAGTTGGACACTTGCGCAGAAAATTGGTCGTGGTCTTACCGCATTGCATGGGCCAGTGGCTGCCTATGATGATGGGCTTGCGGGGCGAATGAACCGCATCTTTACCGCGCTGCCGGCGCATCAACTGCTGGGCCGGGCGAATGTTCTTATTTATGAGGACGCGAATTTGCACCAACCGCGTAAAGAAGGTGAGAACAAGCCCCTGCAACCCGGCGGGGCGCGGTTCATCCGGGTAGAGCGGCAAACGCTGTATCCCATGGGGCTCCCCTCTGGTGCGAGAGTGGTTGTGTTTTCCATACACACCAGTGTGGTAACGGCGGCGCGGCTTGCCGCCTATGACCCCGTCGCCTTTGCAAAACTCAAGTCGCTGCGACCGGAGATCGTGTAAGCCGGGCAAAAGGTCCCTCGCGGCTTTGCGCGCGCGGGGGTTCTGCGCTACACGCACCTCAACATGCAAGGCAGCTTCAGGAGAACACCATGGCCAGGAACAAAATCGCTCTTATCGGCGCAGGTATGATTGGCGGCACGCTCGCCCATATCGCCGCCCAAAAAGAACTGGGAGATGTTGTCCTGTTCGATATTGTTGAGGGCATCCCTGAAGGTAAAGGCCTTGATATTGCGCAAAGCGCGCCGGTTGATGGCTATGACAGCCGCCTTAAAGGCACGCAGGATTATGCCGATATTGCGGGCGCCGATGTGTGTATCGTCACAGCCGGTGTTGCGCGCAAGCCGGGCATGAGCCGCGATGACCTTGTGGGCATCAACCTCAAGGTCATGAAATCCGTGGGCGAGGGGATCAAAACCCACGCGCCGAATGCTCTTGTCATCTGCATCACGAACCCGCTCGACGCGATGGTTTGGGCGTTGCAGAAATTCTCCGGCCTGCCGCACAATAAGGTGATCGGTATGGCAGGCATTCTTGACAGCGCGCGGTTCCGGCATTTTCTGGCTGATGAATTCAATGTGTCGGTGGAGAGTGTTACGGCGTTTGTGCTCGGCGGCCATGGCGACACCATGGTGCCCCTGATCCGCTATTCTACCGTTGCCGGTATCCCCTTGCCAGATCTCATTGCCATGGGTTGGAGCACCCAGGAAAAGATCGACGCCATCGTTGAACGCACCCGTAAAGGCGGCGGTGAGATTGTTGGCTTGTTGAAATCAGGGTCAGCCTATTACGCCCCAGCGGCATCAGCGATCCAGATGGCCGAAAGCTATCTAAAAGACAAAAAGCTTGTTGTACCGTGTGCGGCCTATCTGCGCGGCGAATATGGGGTCAAGGATCGTTATGTGGGTGTGCCGATTGTCCTGGGCGCCGAGGGCTGCGAGCGTATTGTTGAGGTATCTTTTTCCGGCGATGAAAAAACCATGTTTGACCATTCAGTCGACGCGGTTGAGGACCTTATCGAGAGCTGTATCAAGCTGGACCCGACGCTTGGCTAGTCCACTTCACGCGCAATCAGGTTTTTGCGCCCCTTCAAAACGCATACTCACCGGGCGGCAGGGGCGCCGCGCGTTGGCCATTGGGTCGCTCCAGCGGAAATCGCCGCGTCTTATACCGTCTGTACCCGCTGTAAAATCCCTGGCGTGTACTGGGCCTAATTCGGCGTTTGCCGCTGTAAAAGCCGCGTACCGGGTTGGTGGATTGTCCGCGTCCAGAATAAAATCCGCTAACCCGCAACTTGCCGACCGCAAAATCGGGATTAGGCACGAAAACGTTCAGCTCCACTACGCGCTCAACGACAGTCTTTTCGCCGCCGCGCAAATCAGGCACTGCCTTTTCGCTATTCGAACGTGCAGGCATAGGCTTGGTAGGGGCTCGCGCTGGCATCACTCGCCAGACCGTGACCCCTTTTTCAGTTGTTTTTTTCACGTGTTTGCCAAGCGCCGGCAGGGCATTAGCGGCCAATGCCGCCGGCGCAGAGATGGGCCCTGCACTAAGGGCGATAGAAGAGATAAGCGCGATATACATCGTCAGGCGTGGGCGGCGCGCCCGCGGGGCACCTTGAGAAAAATCCTTGTCCATCGCCTGGCTCCTTTTCATGGTAAGGTTCTGTAAATGATAGTTTGGGCGGGCAGGTTGCGACGCGCAACAAGAATAAGCCCTGCGCGACTCCCGCCAATGCGGTTCCCGGCAATGGGGTATGGTGCGTAGTGCGTATTTTGTATTCGCATCGAACAAAGTCCGCTGATGGTCAGTATGTCCATATCCGTGCCCTGACGGATGCGTTTCGCGCACGTGGTCACGATCTATGCCTCGTGGGTCCAGGCGGCGTTACAGGCCAAGCCAGTCGTGCGTTGACCGCAACCGACGGGCGCTCAAAACTCGCCGGTACGGGGCTGCAGTTGCCGCGGCATATTCTTGAACCGGCGGAGTTTGGCTATTCATTGCCTGCATTTGCGCGTCTTGCGCGGGCCTGTGCCCAATTCAAACCTGACGTGCTTTATGAACGCTATAATCTCTTTTTCCATGCGGGATTGTGGCTCAAGCGCCGAACCGGCTTGCCTTTTGTGCTAGAGGTCAATGCGCCCCTGGTGGAGGAGCGGAGCCAACATGGCGGCTTGGCATGGCCAGCATTTGCCCGCCATAGCGAGCAAACCCTGTGGCGTGCGGCAGACCTGATTTTGCCGGTAACTGAAGTGCTGGCGCAAAAGGTGCTTGCGGCGGGGGCTGACCCGGCCCGCGTGCATGTGATTCGCAATGGTGTGGATGAGAGCCTTCTGCGTCCCCATGATGGTGAAAAAATCCGTACACGGCTTGGTCTTGGTAAGCGGCTGGTGCTGGGCTTTACCGGCTTTGTGCGCGACTGGCACGGCGTTGATCGGCTTCTGGACTTTATGGCTGCGCGCCGCGACGTGGACCTGCATCTATTGCTGGTGGGTGATGGTCCAGCGCGCAGTGCGCTGGAGGCGCAAGCCGCCTGTCTTGATTTGACCGACCGCATAACGATTACCGGTACGGTACAGCGTGAAGAAATTCCCGATTATGTGGCCACCTTTGATGTGGCGCTGCAACCGGCGGTAGTTTCTTATGCATCGCCCTTGAAATTGTTTGAATATATGGCGTTGGGCAAACCGATTTTAGCGCCGTCTACGGATAATATTCTGGAGATTCTGACCCACGAGCAGGACGGGTATCTGTTCGATCCCCATCACGCAAATAGCTTTCATAACGGCCTGCAAATCCTGTGCACCGATAAAAGTGCGCGAGACCGTCTGGGTCATGCCGCGCGTCAGACATTAGAGGCCAAGGGCTATTTATGGTCAAAAAATGCAGCGCGCATCGAAGATCTTCTCAATACTCTTTAGGCAGATGGATATCTCTTTATGACCGACGTCGTCCTAGAAACCGAACGCCTGATCCTGCGACCGATGATTGCAGAGGATGTGGAGCCCCTGATCCAGCTCATGCTTGATCCAAAAGTTGCAGCCCACCTGACGGAAACCGGCGAGCCGCGCGATCGTCGTGTCGAATGGCGCGGTGCCGCCAGCCTCATTGGTCATTGGCAGATTCGTGGTTTTGGTTTTTTCTCGGTTATCGAGAAAGAAACCGGCGCGTGGGTTGGGCGTGTTGGCCCGTGGCAGCCAGACGGTTGGCCCGGACTTGAAGTGGGCTGGTCTATCGCGTCGGACCGATGGGGCCGGGGTTATGCGGTGGAGGCAGCCCTTGCCACCATGCGTTGGACTTTCGATCGGTTCCCGGATTTATCGCGGCTGATCAGTGTTATTGAGCCCGCAAATACCAATTCCCAAGCCGTTGCTCGCAAGGTGGGTGAAGTAAAAACCACGGAGCGCTTTGACTTTCTGACTTTCACCCTGGACATCTGGGCCGTAGACAGGGCGACCTGGTTTGACCGTTTTGCAGATCGGTAACGACAAGAGCCGCATCGTCTCACTGCGGAACATCACGTTGGAGAGAAAGACCTTCAGGCCTTTTCGAGGTCTTCTTTCAGTGTTGCCAGGGCTCGCCGCCAGTCCGCTTTGCGCGCCTCGCATATTTCCGCATTTCCCAGCTGATTGTGGTTCACCGCGATCATTGTCTTGGTGTCTGTCTTTGGGGTTAGAGAGATCGCGATGTGGCCACCATCGGGGCCGCACCATTTTCCGCGTAAAACGCCTATGACTGAACCGTTTGACCCCTGCGTGGGCGGATTAATTGTAGAAGCCTCAACGTGACCACCGGGAAACCAGGTTGCTTCACCGCTGATCAGTGTTTCAAAGACTGCCATGGGGCTTGCGGCAATTGTTTTGCTGGCGGTGGCCTGAAAACCGTCGGTCATTTGGTGGTTTGCCCGGCCGAGACATTCACGTTCATAGTGGCCAGCAATGGTTTGTGCCCACCAGGGCGAAATTTCTGCACAGTCATGGGCCGTTTTTACAATGTCAGCGTGGCTTGCATTGTCGTTTACTCTCGGCGAGAGCGTTTCGATCCAATCGAGCCAACTCTGGCCGGTGGCTTTTTTGACAGCAGCATCACCGATACGATTGCTATCGGTTCGTTGTGTTGATGACATGCACCTATCCCTTGGTACCCGGATCATTGATCCCGGCTTCTTTTTGTAGCTTTTGGACCAATGGCAAAAGCGTGTTGGTCCAGTCTTCGGGGCGTATGGGGCCCACATGTTTATACCGAATGGTCCCGCGATGATCGACAACAAATGTCTCCGGTGCACCAGTGACGCCAAAATCGATTGCAACGCTGCCCTTGGCGTCGTCACCAACCCGCGAATAGGGATTGCCGAACCGCGCAAGCCAAGCGGCCCCATCGCCGGGCGGATCTTTCCAGTCGATGCCCATAATGGGCACGCGCCCGCCGCGTTGAATGTCCATGAGCACAGGATGCTCAACCCGGCAAGCGACGCACCAAGAGCCAAAGATATTAACGAGACTTACCTGCCCGCGCAGATCGTTGCTTGCCAAGGCGGCAGGTATGTCAAATTCGGTTTGTGCCGGGATTTTTTCTGGATTTGGCGGCGCAATGGCGGGCAGTGCAAAGTCTGAAACCGGCTGATTGATCAGTACCGTGCGAAACGGATTGGACTGGGTCTGTAAGGATTGAAAAAATACCGTCCCCAGAACAATGAGGATCGCTAAGGGTACCGCCAACAGAATACTGACGAGCCGAGGGCCACGTCCTCTATTGGACGGCGAGATGGTATCTGGTGTCGTCATTGCGTACCGGCAAAAGGCGCATCAGCGGCAGCCGCGAGGACGTCGCGGGCGTCGTAGATATTCGGATCATCAGGGGCCGCATCCCGGCCCATCAGGATTTCCAATCTGACGGTAAAATAGCGTTGCGCACCCACGGTGCCCAAATTGCCACCGACCCCAACGCCAACACCGCTGCGCCGACCAACGCGCCCGGAACCAACGCCGCCGCCAACGCTGACGCCGCCGCGCTCATCACCATTAAGGTCGCGGTTCACCACACGAAACCAATCAAAGCCGTCCGTAATTGTTAGTTCTGCGGCCCGGCGCAGAGCGAGTTGTTCCACTTCATCCGGTGACATCCGGGCCGAGCCCGCATAACTAACCCGATAGCGCCCGGTTTCTAGGGCAACTTCGCTATAACCAAACCGCCCTTTTTCGGCGGGGCCGTAGGCCAAGGGGCCGCTGGCGGCGCAGGCGGTCAGCCCCAGAGCAATAAGAGCAAAGGCGCCGAGCCAAATAGCGCTGGTTCCAACCCGAAAAAAAACCGTCATTTCAATCCTCATCATGCCTGCTTTATCTGTCGATTTTACCGGGCAAAACAGCCAGCGGGCAAGGTCAGTTTTTTCGCCTGCGTGTCCCAAAAGCATGGGAAAGGCAGGTGCGGAACCGAATTAAAGTGTTTACACGTTATCCATTGGGAAAATCCGCGTGCCGGTATGGCTTGTCGACGCGCACCAAAGGCGACGACAAAGTGAATAGGGGTGGGCCATGGCCAAGTTTTTGTGGCGGGTAATTGTATATCTTTCGATAGCCATAACGAGCATCGGCATCGTTCTTTTTCAAAATGATGTGCAATTTCGGGTTGATCCGCAAACGATGGCCGACCGCGCCTCAGACCTTATTGGTCGCAAAGTTACCGTTGGTGACGACGCCAATCTGACCTTTTTTCCGGTTCTGGGTGTCAACGTAACGGCATTTACCATTGATAACGCTGAGGGCATGACGGCCGATCATTTGTTGTCGGCGGACCGTGCGGTAATTGGCTTCAAGATCCTACCGCTTCTGACCGGCAATGTTGAAGTTTCGAAATTTGTCATCACACGGCCCATGATTAACCTCGAACGCCGCCGCGATGGCGTTGTGAATTGGTCTCTCGAAACACGTGAAGGGCAAGCGGGCGAAAGTGAAAACACCGGGGGCGGATCATTTGACGTGTCAAACCGCGTCCGCGATTTGCGTCTCGGCGATGTGCGGGTCATTGACGGCACGCTAACCTATCTCGATGGGATACTGGGAGAGGAAACCACTTTATCCTCGCTTGATATGACCCTGGCCTTGCCAAGCCTATCGGAAACCACATCCCTTGCGGGTGATTTTGTTTACAACGCTGAAGAGGTAACTATTGACGCGCGCATATCAACGCTCGCTGCATTGCGCGCTGGCGACCGTGCCGCCGCGCAGGTTCGATTACGGTTTCTTGATGCAGTTTTATCGGTAGACGGAGAAATAGCCAGTGACCCTGCTCTTACCTATGGCGGTTTATTGGAGGCTGATGTGCCCTCGGTTCGCCAGATCGCGCAATGGCTTGAACGCCCCATTGCGGTGCAGAACGGTTTCGAGCAGCTTTCGGTAAAAGGCGATGTGACCGGCGATCTGGGCATGATCGCAATCCGCAACGCCAAACTCCAATTTGATGATATTGTCGGCGGGGGCCGTTTGGGTGCCACTTGGGATAGGGATAGACCATTACTTTCAGGCGATCTCACTCTTGATCGCTTGGATTTGCGCCCCTATTCGCCGTCCCAATCAGAAACCGGTAGCACCGGCTTTCTGCCCTGGAGCGAGACCGCAATCAATTTTACGCCCCTCTCAATCGTCGATATGGATTTTGACGTTTCCACGCGAAAGCTTTTTGTTCAGCGGTTCGATATTGACGACGCGGCGCTTTCGATGACGCTCACCAACGGTACGTTAGACGCGACCCTGAAACAGATGCGTCTTTATGACGGTGCGGGCAGCGGCACACTCAAACTGGAAACCAACCGGCGGCGGCCGCGTCTTGCGGCAACATTTGCCCTTAAAGATATGGCGGCGGTTCGTTTTCTGCGCGATGCTGCCCGTCTTGATCGATTGGAAGGTGACGGCGATTTAACCTTTGCTGTGACGGCGCGCGGACGGAGTCAAAAGGATTTTGTCAGTACCCTGAAGGGCGATGGCGCCTTTACGGTGCGCGACGGGTCTCTCGTGGGTTTTGACTTTCTGAAATTTGCCTATCAGATCGGCATCTTCGTCACCGGCCAATATCAGCGCGATTATGAAGGAGAAGACCGCACGGCCTTCACCGCTTTTGAATCGACTTTCACCGTCAATCGCGGCGTGATCGCGACGGACGATATTACCATGCTAAGCCCGCTCTTTCGTCTCACGGGCGAGGGGACGGTGTCCCTACCGCCGCAGAGCCAGGACATTCGGCTTAATCCGCGTCTTGTGGCTTCCCTTCGGGGCCAGGGCGGGGATCGGGATCGCAGCGGCTTGGGTGTGCCAATCCGGATCTCTGGCACTTTCAACGATCCCAAAGTGGGACTTGATGTGGGCCAAGCCGCCCGCAAACGTGTGGAGGATGAAGCGCGCAAACGTCTTGATGATAGTATTGATCTGCCCGGCGGCGAGGAAGGCGGAGCGTCCCCCACCGACGCGCTAGAGGGAATTCTGGGACGCCGAAAAAGAAACTGAGGTCTGCTTCACGCGTCGCCTGCCAAGGCACCCCGCGGCGGTAAGCGGTCTTGTGATTGGGGTGGCGGCGGTGATATCCTTATTGCTCTGCAAAAGGACGGCGCGCTATGTCATCAACACCCAAATCGCAAACCGAAACGCTGACCCTCGATTGGCGCGATCCCCTGATGCTCGATCAGCTTCTTACCGATGAGGAGCGGATGATCCGCGATGCGGCCCATGGCTATTGCCAGGATCGGCTGATGCCGCGCGTGATTTCCGCCAATCGCGAGGAGCGCTTTGACCGTGAAATCATGACCGAAATGGGCGCCCAAGGTTTGCTTGGCGCAACCCTGCCAGAAAGCTATGGCGGTGCGGATGTGAACCACGTTGCCTACGGCCTGATCGCCAGGGAAGTGGAGCGCGTTGATTCAGGCTACCGGTCGGCCATGTCTGTACAGTCCTCTCTGGTAATGCACCCGATTTACGCATTCGGCGATGAACCTCAGCGCCGGAAATTTTTGCCCAAACTGGCAAGTGGTCAATGGGTTGGGTGCTTTGGCCTTACCGAACCCGATGGCGGCTCCGACCCCGGCGCCATGCGCACCACCGCAAAACCTGTTGATGGTGGCTATGTGCTAAACGGCGCAAAGATGTGGATTACCAATTCGCCTATCGCCGATCTTGCGGTTGTGTGGGCCAAACTCGATGGCGCGATCCGCGGCTTTATTGTTGAGCGCGGCATGGACGGGTTCACCACCCCAAAGATTGAGGGCAAGCTTTCTCTTCGGGCCTCGGTGACCGGCGAAATCTCTCTGGCCGATGTGTTCGTGCCGGAAGAAAACCTGCTCCCAAATGTGAAAGGCTTGCGCGGGCCGTTCTCCTGCCTGAACAAGGCGCGCTATGGCATCGCATGGGGCGCCATGGGCGCGGCGGAAGCCTGTTGGTTTGCCGCCCATGCCTATGCGATGGATAGAATAGTGTTTGGCAAACCGATTGCGGCAACACAGCTGGTCCAGAAAAAGCTAGCCGACATGCAAACGGAAATTGCCCTTGGTTTGCAGGGGGCGTTGCAGCTTGGCCGTATGCTCGATGATGGTGTCTGGGCGCCAGAGGCAATTTCGCTCATGAAGCGCAATAATTGTGGCAAGGCTCTCGATATTGCGCGCGTCGCCCGCGATATCCATGGCGGTAACGGGATTTCCGATGAATATCCCGTCATGCGCCACGCCCTCAATCTTGAGACCGTCAATACCTATGAGGGCACCCATGATGTGCACGCCCTTATTCTTGGGCGAGCGCAAACGGGCCTGCAGGCGTTTCAATAGAGAGCGTGTTTGCGGGGCCGAGGCTGACGCGTGAAGTCTTTCCAAGCCTTCATGTGGCAACCCTATTGTGGACGCAAACTGACCTCGGTATTGCCAGATCATCCATGCTACCTGACTTGCGAGACGAGGTGGTTTTGACCATTTCTTGTCCAGCTTAATAGGGATGACACCTCGTTATCCTGCAACAGCCCCGCGAGATCAGTATTACGAACAGGAGCCCCGCCATGACCGCCCAGCATTTCTTCCCTGCAATAGTCAGTACTCTGTGTATCTTGCTCGGCGTCGTGAGCGTCAGCCCGGCGCAGGCACAAAATCGCCAGGAAAAAGCCGAAGCGTTAGTGCGCGATGCAACGGAAACACTGGTCTATTTTGCCAATACACCGGAATTTAGCGGCCTTTGGGAAAATGCCGTTGATGCCAAGGCCATGGTGATTGTCCCGGCCTCTTACCGCGCAGGATTTTTGTTTGGTGGCTCCGGTGGCAAGGGTGTGATGGTGGCGCGCAACGCTGACGGCTCCTGGTCTGGCCCCACATTTTTATCGATTGGCTCTGTGTCTTTCGGCCTGCAAGCGGGCGGCGAGGTTTCCGAAGTTGTCCTGTTGGCAATGACTGAGCGCGGAAAAGAAGGGTTGTTGGCATCCTCTGTGAAGCTTGGCGGCGATGTAACCATCGCGGCGGGGCCCGTGGGCCTTGGGGCAAAGGCGCAAACGGTTGACATCTTAGCATTTGCCCGCACGCGCGGTCTTTACGGCGGGATCAGTCTTGAAGGCTCTATCCTCGATACCAAAAAACGATGGAACCGAGCCTATTACGGCGCTGATGTTTCTGCACTTGATGTTGTCTTTCGCGGGGTCGAGGACAATCCGGCATCCATCCCTCTGCGCGAGGCAGCGTTGGCTTTGTCCAGCCGCAGTAATCGAAGCCGGGCCATTAGCCAGGCTGTAGGCCAATCTGGGTCTCAGCGGCCTCCGTTGCCGGACCCGGCCACCCTGACCCCGCCTGCTGGACGTATTTACACCGCCCCCGGACAAACACAGCAGCAAGGTGAGATCGTATCTGGATCTTCCGTTTACGGCGCACCCGGCCAACCATCGCGCACAGGGCCGGCGCCAGTGACCAATGGCACCATCCCGGTCTTGCGCGGCGGCTCATCTGTTGCGCCACGGTACGAAGATGACCCCGCCTACGAAGATGCTTCAGGTGGTGCGCCTTTGAAACGTCCTTAAGTCTGTTCTAGGTAAAAACACAAAACCGCATGCGAGCCGATTTAAGGTAAAGACCATGTCGAACGAGAATTCCTATCAGCGCAGTCCCGGCGGACAGGAGATTGCGCTCGAAGCGCGAACTTCTGATGAGGCGCGCTTGTCCTCGCCATCGGTTTCGCGCAACCGTGAGGCGATTGCCGATGTTTTTTGCGGGCATATGCCCGCCAAAGGGAACATTCTCGAAATTGCATCAGGAACAGGTGAGCATGTGGTGATCCTGGCTGGGCGCTTGCCGGATGTGATGTTTCATCCCGGCGATCCTGACCCGGTATCACGCGCCTCCATTGCGGCGTGGAAGGACCATGTGCAAGCGACAAATATCGCACCGCCCCATGCTATTGATGTGATTGCCGATAGACCGCTCACGGAGCATCATACTCTCTTTCAGGGGCTTCTATGTATTAATATGATCCACATTGCTCCATTTGCCGCCACCAAGGGGCTGTTTGCGTATGCACAATCGGCGTTAGCACCCGGCGGCAGCCTTTTTCTTTACGGCCCCTTTGCGCGCAACGGCGTTCACACAGCGCCCTCAAATGCGGACTTTGACGCCAGTCTAAAGTCGCGTAATGCCGATTGGGGTGTCCGCGATCTCGACCGTCAGGTGACACCGCTTGCCCACGATCATGGCTTTGACCGCAAAGAAGTTATTCAAATGCCGGCGAATAATCTGGCCGTCATTTTTCAACTCGGCTCCCGCTGAAGCCAAGGCGCTGCCGACGCGCGAGGCGGCTATTTCGACCACTTCACAAATTCCGGTTAGTGGGCCATATCTACCAGAAAGAGGGCACCATGGTGGCACGTATTTTTAAACCGTCTCGCACCGCGATGCAGTCGGGCCGCGCGAAGTCAGCGGCGTGGGTGCTGGAGTTCGACGCCCAAACGGCGCGGACCATAGATCCGCTGATGGGCTGGACCAGTGCATCGGATACGCGACCGGGCCAGGTACGGCTGACTTTTGAGACCAAGGACGAAGCGGTTGCTTATGCGACCGGTCATGGCATCGCCTATCAGGTGATCAAGGCGCGCACAGCCAAGCCAGTGATCAAGGCTTATGCTGATAATTTTAGTGCAAACCGCCGCAAGCCTTGGACCCATTGAGGTTACATTTGCCTCTGCTCAGCGTTGAGACGGCGCCCGATACCATTCACGCACGACAAACGGTTTTGAATAATCGATAGACCGTCTTGGGTGTCGCGTGCGGTCTCCCTATGCTTCCCCCGAATGAAACGGTGGAGGCGAAAATGCGTTGGCTTCGGGTGACTAGGACGGGATTTTTCGGTGTGTTGGCCATTGCGGCCTGTGGTTTTGCGGCGTTTGGCTTCGTGGTTACCTGGGCTGCAGCGGCCACCACCGCTGGAAATACATCTGATTATCAAGCCGAAACGCAGCGTGACACCGGTGGTGAAGCCGCCGCGTTGGCCGTTTCTTCTTCGCGTGTTCAAATCTCGAATTTTCAGGGCCGCATCACGCTCAAAGTCGCCGACGTGGACACGATAACAATGATCGACCCCCGCGCTGATCACAGTGGTGAAAAGGACTATGTGACCCGCCTGCGTGAAACCGATGATAGCGTGACGTTTTCGGTCGCCGGGCGCAAAACGCTATCCGATGACGATCTTCAGGACTTTTACCGATATCAACGGCGCAATCAGCGCCAAGGCGGCAATGAGGTTCTGCGTGCCTATCTCGAAGATGCCCCGGCGGTGACCTTGACCGTGCCAACCGGGACGGACATCGCCATTGATCGGTCCATCGCCATCGTGACTCATGAACAGCCAGGCGCCGGCACCGTCGATGCGCAAACTCTGGGCCACGTAAAGTTGGGCCGCGGTGTCATCGGCGCAACACTTGGTGATCTCGCCTCCGGCAATATTGACGTAAGTGGTATCGCCGACGTGACCATCGGGGATGTTGCTGGCTATTTGAACGGTGCCCTGTCGGGATCGGGTAATTTCCGCGCTGGCGCTCTTGGCGCGGCACGTCTCGTTTTGAGTGGCTCCGGTAATATTGATACGGACGATATTGGGGGCCATGGTGACCTGATTTTGAGCGGCTCCGGCAACCTGACGGTGGGCTCAGTCGCTAATTCGGTTAGCGGACCCTCGCAGAATAAGTCGAAAGAGACGACCCTCCTGCTCACCGGCTCTGGTAACATCACTGCAAATGATGTGGGCCGGCCAGTAGAGGCGCGGATTAGCGGCTCTGGAAACATTGACGTCGATAATGTTGATGGTGATATCCGCACACAGATCAGTGGTTCTGGTAAAGTTGGTGCTAGGACAGTCAAGGGCGGTGTTTCAGCGCGGATAAGCGGCTCCGGTGATTTCGATATTGATCGTGTGGATGGTCCAGTCAATATCTCTATTGGTGGTAATGGCCGTGTACGAATTGATGGTGGAATGGCAAAGGACCTAAGGGTCTCCATCGCGGGCAATGGTCATTTTACCCATCGTGGGACGTCAACCAATCTTGACGCTTCTATTTTGGGCAATGGCAGCATCAAGGTTGCGCGCAACGAAGGGACATTAAAAACATCGAACCGGGACGGTGTGATTGAAGTTAATGGTGTGCGTATTAAACCCAAACGTCGATAATTGACGCTGCGGACGAAGCCTAAGCAGGCGTGTCTCCTGTGCGGGGCTATACCCGGCGCCCGGAGCTGCCTATAACCGCACAGCAGAAAAGGCGGTATCGATGTCTTTTCCGCGTATGGCTCCGTAGCTCAGCTGGATAGAGCACCGGCCTTCTAAGCCGATGGTCGCAGGTTCGAATCCTGCCGGAGTCGCCATTTTCACTCTGTCCTAACCCTAGACACTGTCTAGGCGCTGGCCATCATCGCATTCACTGATTTTTGATAGGGTGCTGGAAACATATTATTTGCCATGCCGGTGGTGATGAATTCCGCATATTGAGTTGTTGGGGAATAGTGTTTTGTTGACCGCGTCGTTGTAACGAATACCTTTGCCGGAACCTCGCCAAAGCCTTGTTTGTCAACGGTCAGCTCAAACGTCGTATACCCCATATCATGTTCGCGTTGCTCCAACCTGTCATAGTCAACCCGGTCAATCAGATAGAGAGCGCCGTACACGCGCGCGCCGGCACACGGGCGAATATTAGCCACCCCGCCGCCTTTGCCCTGATCCATGACCCCGCGAATATTAAAACAAAGCTCATAATCCTTGATAAATCCCCGGTCGATGCACACCGATGATGGCGCACGATTGGCAACTTGAATACGCGTATCCTGCAAGTTCGATCCGTATGCAAAATAAAGCACGCGTTCGATGGAGAATGTTTGCGCCAGACACTGATCAATTAATTCGATATCCGGGACACCGGTTTTGCGTGAGATGCGTTTAATGGTGGCAATATTGTGATCCTTCACGGCGTTCTTGGCGATATAGGTGTTCACAATTTCCTTTCGGGTATTGATGGTATCATCAATTAAACGTTCCATATCGAATTTAGATTTCAGATTGGTTTTTAGGAAATAGTCGCCGATGGCGGCGTCCATTTTCTGGGTACTTTCAGACGCATTCTGAAAGATAAAGGCTGGCCCACCCAGTTTTTCCTCCAACTGGGTGTCGGCATTCATCGTAAACATGATGTTGACGGAAGCATTATCCAGTTGTGGGTCCGTCAGACAGATCACATAGGGGACGGTATTTGGATCGCGTGATTTATCCATATACAGACGAAAATTTTCCTGGCCACAATCCTCATCAAGCAGGTTTTGTAAAAGCCTGAGCCATTTAACTGAAAGCGTATTGTGATATTGAAAACGGGAAATCACAACGCCGTTGCTGCATGCCGTTTTGAGGGCATTATAAAAGCCGAGGGCACGGTGCTCATTTTTTGCGTCATGGCAACGAAAGCCGTCACCCACAAGTTTTATTGATGTGGTCGCCTCACGCACAAGACGGTAATATTCCTCATAATAATCGGCACGGTTTACAAAAGCTTTGCCGACTTTTTGGTCAGCCAGATAAGTTTCGGAGAAAGCGAGCATGGCGGTGCTGGCGCTTTCCAGGCGATCAATTTTGTCCGTGTTGCGTTGAACGGCGCCAAGAATTTCGTCGTTCTTTTCGCTGAACAGGCCAAAGCGGCGTATCATGACGAATGTCACGATGATGAGCAGCGCCACGGAAAATTCCGTCATAAGTGCTTCATACGCCTTGTCGCCTCGGGAGCCCTCGGCAAACACATCATAGGCAGAGGCGATCACCAGTAAAATTGAGATCAGAAAAACGACGAGGTAAAATAGCCGGGCTTGGCCGCGCTTTGGGTTGTTCAGATCATCCATGGGTATCCATCATGTTTGGAACGGGCGTGGTGCTGAGCCTTATGCCGTGGACCGGTGCGGACGCAAATGCCGTCGGTTTGATGCAATAAGGTTACATTTGTCTGCGCAATGGCGGCAAGCCACCGGTAAAAATGGGAAAAAGGGCTGATCCGCAAGGCGGGCGCGTGATATGCGACATGAAAGCCTCCTGCAAGGCAGAGTTTGCTCATAACCGATAACGGCGAAGGACCCACAATGTCAGATATCATCCTTTATATCGGCAATAAAAACCTGTCGTCCTGGTCGCTGCGCCCTTGGCTTTTGATGCGCCAAGTGGGCATTGATTTTGAAGAACGTCTGGTGCGGCTCGACGTGGCGGAGGACCGCGCCACCCTAGGCGAGATTTCCCCATCGGCGCAGGTGCCGGCCTTGGTCCATGCGGGGCAAACCATTTGGGATTCCATGGCGATTGCGGAATATCTGAATGAACAGTTTCCAGCCGCCCAATTGTGGCCAGCCGAGCGCCAGGCGCGGGCGGCGGCGCGTTGTGTTGCCATGGAAATGCATTCGGGCTTTGCTAACCTGCGCCAGTTCTGGCCGATGAATTTCTCGCGCGCCAATATGAACCATTTATGTCCGCCGCCGGTGCACCGCGAAGCGCTGCGCATCGTGGACATTTGGACAATGTGTCGGAAACGGTTCGCCAATAATGGGCCGTTTTTGTTTGGGCAGTTCTCCATTGCTGATGCGATGTATGCCCCCATCGTCTCGCGCTTTCGCACCTACGGGCCGCTCGATTTGAACGAACATGTGGTCGAGTATTGTCAAACCGTATGGACATTGCCGGCCATGCGCGCCTGGGGTGAAGACGCTAAAAATGAGTTGGCGGCCGAAGCAATTTAGCGGGCCCCCGCGGATCGCAGACCAACTGCGCCCGCGCCGCGACAAGGTCAGTGAGACAGTCTATCGTGTTCTCCAGATGATTTAATGGGGAGACAAAAGATGTACGACCGGCAGACACCCTTTCAAAGCACGCTATCGCCCAGCCCGCACCCTTACCTAAACGGTGCGTGGACACCGCAGCATGAAGAGGTGACCAGCAACGAGCTTGAGGTGATCGGGGAGATACCGGCCGATCTCAATGGCGTTTACATTCGCAATACCGAAAATCCGTTGCATGACGCCATCGGTGTCTATCATCCCTTTGACGGGGACGGGATGATCCACGCCATGTCTTTCACCAATGGCCACGCGACCTATCGAAACCGCTTCATACGGACGAAAGGCTTGCTCGCCGAGCAAGAGGCAAATCGATCCCTCTGGGCTGGTATTGCCGCAAACCCCAAACATTCTGAACGTCCGGGATGGGGCACACGTGGTGACATGAAAGATGCGTCTTCCACCGACGTGATTTTCCATAATGGTGAAATTCTCTCAACCTTTTATATGTGCGGGGAAGGGTATCGCCTTGACCCGGTAACATTGGAAACATTGGGCACGGCGCGCTATGTCCCACCGGCAGGGATTTCTGCCCACCCAAAGCTTGATCCTCATACGGGAGAAATGCTCTTTTTCAATTATGGAAAAGACGCACCCTATATGCAGTATGGCGTCGTTACCGCACGCGGTGAGCGAACCTCACTCGTACCGATTGAATTGCCGGGACCACGACTGCCGCACGATATGGCGTTTACGGAGAACTTTTCAATCCTGAATGATTGCCCGCTCTTTTGGGACGAGGAATTGCTGGCCCGGGGGATCCACTCCGCCCAATGGCATGGAAACCTGCCAACACGGTTTGCCATCATCCCGCGACATGGCAGTGCCAATGATGTTCGTTGGTTTGAGGCTGCGCCCACCTATGTGCTCCATTGGATGAATGCGTGGGAAGAAGGTAACGAAATCATCCTTGATGGGTATTTTCAGGATGATCCTGACCCGTCGCCCCTCGATATTCCGGGTGTCGATCCTCGTTTTGGAAAGCTCCTTGCAAATATTGACGAGCATTCCTTTAAGCCGAAATTACATCGTTGGCGCTTTAATCTTGATACCGGGAAAACAACGGAAGAACGCCTTGACGATCGCATCTTGGAGTTTGGGACGTTTAACCCGGACTATACAGGTCGGCGTTCTCGCTATTTGTATTCCACCACGACAAAGCCAGGATGGTTTCTCTTTAACGGGCTCGTCAAACATGATCTTGAGACCGGTGATAGCGAGACATTGATGTTTGGTGACAAAAGGTTTGGCAGTGAAGCGCCGTTTGCACCGCGCCCGGGCGCGGTTGCCGAGGATGAAGGATATTTGATATCGTTCATCACTGATCTTGATACAGATCAATCTGAGTGCGTCATCATTGATGCGCAACAGGTGAGCGCAGGACCGGTGGCACGTATTATCCTGCCGCACCAGATCTCAAGCGGTACCCATGCGGCTTGGGCGACCCACGACATGCTGGCCGCAGCTTGACCCTCCATAGGCGAAAGGACGACGCATATTATGCAGCATTCCCCGGTTGTGATCCTCGGCGGCGCCCAGACTGACTTTGCCAAAAACTGGCATCGCGACGGGCTTTCCTTTTTTGATATGTTTGCAGCGTGTGTTGAGGCCGGGCTCGACGCCGTAAGCCTGGAGCCCGGTGACCTTGATGTTGCTCATGTGGGGAATTTCGTGGGCGAGCTTTTCACTGGCCAGGGCATGCTCGGCGGCTGGTTTGCCCATGTGGATAAACGCTTTGGCGGTATGCCAGCCACGCGCCATGAGGGCGCTTGCGCCTCTGGATCATTGGCGGTCCTGTCTGCCATGGCCGATATCGAAAGTGGACGCTACGATGTGGCTTGCGTCATCGGTATCGAGATGATGCGGAATGTGTCTGGCAAAACAGCGGCCGACCATCTTGGCGCCGCGGCTTTCGTAGGGGAGGAGGCAGCGGAGGCGACCTATGTGTGGCCCGCGCTTTTTTCTGATTTGGCACAGGCTTACGAGGAACGCTACGGCCTCGACCGCAATCATCTGGTGGCGCTCGCCCAGAAGAATTTTGCCAATGCCCGCCATAACCCCTTGGCGCAAACCCGTAATTGGTCTCTTGACGATCGCCATTTTTCCACCGATGGGGCGTTTAACCCGGTGATCGAAGGTCTTATGCGCAAACATGATTGCGGGCAGGTGACCGACGGGGCGGCGGTAATCTTCTTGGCCTCGCCAACCTTTGCTCGCGCGCACGCGCAGCGTACTGGTCGACCGAGTGAGAAACGCGCGGTCATTGAAGGTTGGGGGCATCGTAACGGGCCCATGAAACTCTCCACAAAATTGAATGCCCACAGGGGCGAGGGGTATCTCTTTCCCCACACACGCAAAGCAATCACCGACGCTTATACCCGCGCTGGGATCAGTGGGCCCGACGCGTTGGACGCCATTGAGACGCATGATTGCTTTTCGATCACGGAATATATGGCGCTTGAGCATTTTGGCCTGGCCCCACCGGGCCAAGCCTGGCGCGCTATTGAGGAGGGGACTGTTGCTCGCGATGGGTCTTTGCCTGTAAACCCGTCGGGTGGCCTGATCGGTCTTGGCCATCCGGTCGGGGCAACCGGCGTGCGGATGCTGCTCGATGCATCTCGCCAGGTTACGCAGAGCGCGGGGGAAACGCAGGTTGCGGGCGCCGCACGGGTAGCAACCTATAATGTGGGCGGATCGGGCACAACTAATTGCGCCTTTATTGTCGGGCAAACCGGATAACCCTTAACTAGGACTAAAGACCTTATGCTGACCATCCTGGTACAGAACTTTGCGATCATGCTGGCGATATTTTTTGGCGTCTGGTTGGTCAGCGTGGCAATAAAAGACGCCAGTATCGTCGATATTCTTTGGGGCCCGTCTTTGGCAGTACCCGCTCTTCTCACTTATTTTCTGCAAGGCGGGGCGGGGCCGCGGGCGGTATTGTTGACGGTCTTGGTCAGTGTGTGGGCATTCAGGCTCGGCGGCTATCTCGCTATCCGCAATCTGGGTCATGGCGAAGATTTTCGGTATCAGGCTATGCGCCAGAAGGCTGGCAGTGACGGGGCGTTTGCCCGGCAAAGCCTGATCAGGGTCTATTTCCTCCAATGCGTGATCTCGTTCTTTGTCTCGCTGCCGGTACAGGTGGGGCAGTTTGATGCGCATCCTTTCTTTGGGCAGGGGGCGATGGCCTTAGGCCCACTTGCGCTTTTTGGCGCCGCCCTGTTCGCCATCGGTCTTGGCTTTGAAGCGATTGGCGATGCGCAATTGCGCGCCTTCAAAAGGGATCCGGCCAATAAAGGTAAGCTGATGGACCGTGGCCTTTGGGCATGGACCCGTCATCCAAACTATTTCGGCGATAGTGCCGTCTGGTTTGGCCTTTTCTTGATCGCGCTGGAAAGCCGGTCGGGATATCTAACGGTGCTGAGCCCGGTGATCATGTTTATTTTTCTCTATTTCTTATCCGGCAAAGGTCTTCTGGAAAAACTCATGGCACGGAAATATCCGGGCTATGAGGCATATAAGGCACGCGTCAGCGGCTTTTTCCCCTGGCCTCCAAAACCGTCATCATAAGGGAGCTGTCCACGATCAGCACGTCTAAGAAAACCGAGCAACTACCCGACAGTTCTGATGAACATCACCGTATACGGACGTTACGATCAGGAGCGTGCGGAAAGAGATACTTAAAATGGCGCCCTGTGACTGAACCTGACACAAAGGAAAATCGCCAAGCTGCATTGACCGAAAGACGACAGAAGAAAGGGCGCCGAAATTAAGTACAACATAATTATTGGGGCTGACCTAGAAGATTTACTTCATTTGGTATGGTTTGAGCCATTTTCGAAGTGTTTTCAAGAGCTGATCAGGCGGGCCATAGTTGAACCGCC
>JBCBBJ010000023.1:0-25504 GCA_038531745.1 Pseudomonadota bacterium | reverse complement strand
CCCTAGCGCGCGCCATGGACCTGGTGCAGACCATGGACCGCGACAAGATCCTGATCCTGAATATGTGCGGCCGCGGCGATAAGGACATTTTTTCGGTGATGGATGCGCTTGGGGCATGAGCCTTTGGACGGGAAAGCGTATGGGCTTCGCGTCTGTCCCTATGCTCGGTTCGGGGACACCGCTCGACAAAACCAGTGCTACCGGACTTGACCTGGTTCTCCTTTATTGGGGTGCGGAGCTTAATAAATAGAGCTCCCACCTCTGCGCTACGCTTGCCCAGGAATTTTGCGTTCAGAGAGCCGGGGACGAGATACTTATTCGAGAGTCATCCCGCCAATTTTACAAGCCCGTGCTTTTTCTTCCCCACGGACAGTTTAACGATACCGTCCTTCACATCATCCGTACCCAGTGGTTTTTCTTCTGTCACCGCTGCGCCGTTGATTTTTAGCGCACCGGCTTTGATATGGCGACGGCCCTCGCCGTTGGAGGTGATGAGACCCACGGCGCGGAAAGCGTCCATAAGGGGATAGCCGACCGCGAGGTCGCTATTGGTGATCGTCACGCTGGGCAGGTCGTCGCCCGCGCCGCCGCTTACAAAAACATCCTGTGCCGTTTTTTCCGCTGTCGCCGCCGCATCACGGCCATGGAGCATGGCCGTTGCCTCTGTGGCGAGGATCTTTTTAGCCTCATTGATCTCGGCACCTTGTAACGCCCCAAGCCGGCGAACTTCATCCATGGGCAACAACGTAAAGCGCGCCAGCATTGTCGCCACATCGGCGTCTTCGGTATTGCGCCAATATTGCCAATAGTCATAGGGGCTAAACATATCGCCATTGAGCCAGACGGCCCCATCCTCCGTCTTGCCCATTTTCTTGCCCGAGGCTGTGGTGAGCAACGGGGTCGTCAGTCCAAAGACTTCTGCACCATCCTTTCGCCGGCATAACTCAACGCCATTGACGATATTGCCCCACTGGTCAGAGCCCCCCATTTGCAGCGTACAATTTTCCCGGTTGTAGAGCGCGTGGAAATCATAGGCCTGCATCAGCATATAGTTGAATTCGAGGAACGACAGAGGGCTTTCCCGGTCAAGACGCAGTTTTACCGATTCAAACGTCAGCATACGGTTGATCGTAAAATGTACACCATAGTCGCGCAGGAATGCCACATAGGAAAGCTGATCCAACCACTGGGCGTTGTCGACCATGATCGCGCGATCTTTTGCGTCGAAATCCAAAAAGCGAGAAAACACTCCCTTGATGGACGCAATATTGGCCGCAATCTCCGCCTCGGTCAGGAGCGTGCGGGCGGTATCCTTAAAGGAGGGATCGCCAACTTTTGTTGTACCGCCGCCCATGAGCGCGATGGCGCGGTGGCCCGTTTGCTCCAGCCAATAGAGCATCATGATCTGGATAAGACTGCCCACATGCAGGCTTTTTGCTGTGGCATCAAAACCGATATAACCGGTGATTGGGCCCGCGGCGGCGCACCCGTCCAACGCCTCCAGATTGGTGCCCTGATGAATAAAGCCGCGTTCCGCCAGAACGCGGATAAAGTCGGATTTTGCAGAAAATGTTAAGGGATTGGTCATTAGATTGAAGCCTGCAATCATGGAGAGGGGCGAGCACAACGGCGCGCCCCGGATGAAACAGGGAGCTACCATGGCGCTGTCAGATTTCCAACCGCGCGGGCAGGCCGGGGGCTACCATGGCTGAGGGCACTATTCGCACGGCCATCGGGCTCATGAGTGGTACGTCGCTGGACGGGGTCGATGCAGCCTTGATCCGCACCGACGGGGAAGATGAGCTCGTGTTTGGGCCGACGCTCCATCGCCCCTACACGCCTGACCTGAAGGCAACAATCAACCGCGCAATCAAAGCCGCGCGGGAGGGGCGCGACGGCGCCGATGTGATTGGCAAGGCCACGGGGGAGATTACGCAAGTGCACCGCGATGTGGTGGAGGCCCTCTTGGAGGACAATAATCTGCATGCAGAACGCATCGATGTCATCGGTTTCCACGGGCAGACGATTTTCCATCGCTCCCCCAATTTTCCCATCATGGGGCCCGAAGACCAAGGGCGCACCTGGCAGATTGGGGATGGGGAGTGTCTTGCCCGCGAAACCGGTATCGACACGGTGTTTAACTTTCGCGCTGCCGATGTGATGCTTGGCGGGGAGGGCGCGCCGCTAGCGCCGGTCTATCACGCTGCGATGGTGCGCAAGCTGGGGCGTGACCACCCCGTGGGCGTGCTTAATCTCGGCGGGGTTGGCAATATTACCTATGTGCCGGCTGATGGTGCGGCGGAGGGATTGCTGGCCTTTGATTGCGGGCCCGGCAATGGCCTGATTGATGAATGGATGCAAATGAAGTCTGGCGAGACAATGGACAAAGATGGCGCCTGCGCCCGGCGCGGTAAGGTGCATACGGATGTTTTACGGATGATGCTTCTTGCCCCCTATATGCGCCGCAAGCCGCCAAAATCGCTGGACCGGTATGACTTCAAGCTTGATCACGTGCTTGACCTTGCGCTTGACGATGGTGCGGCAACGCTAACGGCCTTTTCCGCCGCGTGCGTGAGGGCGAGCGAGCCTTTCCTGCCCGAACCTGTGGGCGAGTGGATCGTCTGCGGTGGCGGGCGCCATAATGCCGCATTGATGGAAGCGCTGGGCAAGGCACTCAGCGCACCCGTCGTGCCCGCGCAGGATGTGGGTTGGCGCGGCGATGATCTGGAAGCGGAGTGTTTCGCCTATCTGGCCGTTCGGGCACTGCGGGACTTACCGATCAGCTTCCCAAAAACCACCCGTGCGCCCCACGCCCTGCGCGGCGGCGTTTTGTGCAGGGCACCGAAATAGGGATATGGCGCTGAGCGTCTTTGAAACCCGTATCTATTTGCCAATTTGTCTAGAAAAGGTCGTCTAACTCACGGTGGACAGGTAGATATCAGCCAAGGAGCTATTTAATCCGTTTTACCTTTATCGACCGCTTGCTGCCCTCCAGCGAAAGGGCGTGTGAGCCGAGTGAGCGTTTTTTGATAACGGCCACCGCACCAGCACCGTCGTCGCGAACGAAAAGACGGTTTGTATCTGCTTTCAATTGTCGCCAGATCTGGCCGTTCTCTAAAACAATGACGTATTTGCCAGATTTCGTCCGGCTGATTGAAACCGTTTGTGCTGTCTGGCTGTCTGGACGCTTTTTTTGCAGAACCTGTTCAGCGCTTAAACCAAAATTGTTCTCCGCCGCAGGCGCAAACGAGCGGGGCGGAGCCGATATTGTTGTCTCCGCCTCTGCCATGGCCTCATCGGGGCCACCGGCAGTTACCAATGAAGACACACCACCGCTGTTCGCCGACACAGGGCCGGTTGCAACCGTTCTGCCCAGTGCGCTGTCGAGGCAGGCGAGACGTTGCGCCGGGTCCGTGATCGGTTTGCAGGCAACAAAATCGCTCAGGGTTGCAGGTGCCTCGTCAGACGTCGACACCTGCGCGCCGGCCTGAGAACCAATGACCGCCACCGCGGACATCCGCGACGAACTCCTGCGCGAGATTAATGCCAGCAACAGCTTTCAGCCTTATGTTTCCAGAAACACCGATAGTGCGCGAGCGGATCATTCGGGCATGATGGACAATGACGGCTGGAGCGCACTATTTCTTTGGCGCGACGGCAAGCCCGATGCCGCTATCCAGGCGCGGTTTCCGAAAACCACCGCCATCATGAAACAGGTGACCAAGGCCAATATTCCGGGGCATTCACCCACCGTGCTATTCTCACAACTCAAAGCCGGTGTGAAAATCCCGCCGCATACGGGACTGATCAACACACGGTTGATCGGGCACCTGCCCCTCGTCATTCCCGAAGGCTGCGCCCTGCGTGTGGGTGCCCAGACCCGCCCCTGGATCTTTGGCGAAGCGATGGTCTTTGACGATACCATCGAACACGAAGCCTGGAACAATAGCCGCGCCGACCGCCATGTGCTGATCTTCGACACACCCAACCCGTTTATGACGACCACCGAACACCAACAGGTGCAAACTCTTTTCACCGCCATTGAGGATTATGGCCAGTAAAGTGTGCGTATACCGATGATATCCTTAAAAAAATAGGCTGCCTCTCTATTAGAGAGGCAGCCTATCAAAGGAGCACTCCAAACCGGGAGAAGGTGCGCCGATAAAGACTATCGCCGACCTCACCTATTTTCCTTAGTTCGAACCCGGTGCAATCAGTCCACCACGGCGTGAGGATTGTTCTGCAAATTCACGGCCCGATTCTGCGCTTTGTTTCCACTCTGCCCAAGTCCGGCAGATTTTTTTTGTAAAGCGCGAACCGGTAACCCGTTGGCGTTTACAGATGATGCGGTTTTCGTCTTCTTCGTTCACACCATCAGCGGAGGCTGTTTTTACGCTTTTCTCATCGGTCGCATCTTCGGCAGCGTCTGTTGCGGGCGTTTCCGAAAGATCGGCACTGTTGGCTTCCACCGCATTGGCGCTCGCCTGAACGCTTTGGGCACTTTCGCCGGTTGTGGTGCAGGCCGTGGCAAAGGCCACAAGCACCGCAGCGTGTAAGCGTGGATCCGTAAAATTCAACTTCATTTAAAACTCTCCTCAGTGTGCGATTGTTCCAGAACCCTAACGCGGTGCCGGCGGAAGCACCACTAACGCAATGATGTTCTTGCGATAATTGCGCCCTGTTCGTCGCATGATGCGCAGTAGCACTATGATTACAACACCTTGCGCGAAGTGAGGCTAACTATTTACGTCGCTCCACCCTGATAGAACGGTTGCTCCCCGCCAGGCGCAGGCTGTGGGCCCCAAAGAGTTTCGACTGCAAGATCGCAGTTTCACCCGATGCATCGTCGGAAAATCGCAGCTTTTTAGTATCGGCTTTTAACTGTCGCCACTCTTGGCCGTTTTTAAGCCGGACCACATAACGACCCGCACGGGTGAGCAAGATCTCCGCAACTTCGACCTCAATGCTTTCGGGTGCCTTTTCCGCTCGTTCGCGGCGAGCGAGATCAGCCTGGCCAAACCTGTCCTCAGCTGTTGTCACAAGGGCAGGCGCGGGCATGGGCTCAGGCGCGGGGTTTGCAATTTCTGCTCGCTCATCTGCCACCAACTGCTCCCGCGCCAGACCCTCGGAACCGGGCAAAGCGGCAAGAACACGATCAAGGCACGCCAATCGCTCGCCGTCGTTCTGCAATGACTTACACGCCTGCAACTTTGCCACGAGACCACCGGGCTGCGCAGCAACGGGTTCAATTCCGGTAAAGGTGACGCTGAGAAGAATGAGAGCAAGGCCCATACGTGAGGAGCAACAGAGAGAATTTGTCATTCGATAATCTCACAATAAAAAACGCCGCAGGCAATATAGCCTGCGGCGCCAATCTTGAAAATCGTCTTCGTCGAATAGCGAGTCTTAGAGACCGATATTCACACCGAAGAAGATGAACCGACCTGTGGAGTCGTAGATGCCTGGGTAGGTGTTACCATTCCCGAAGCCAGCACCACTTTGTGTACCTGAGGGCGGATCATTGTCGAAGATGTTCTGCATACCGGCACGCAGTGTCACGTTCTCACGAACATTCCATGACGCCGCGATATCGAAGTAGTGCTCAGCGTTGAAGCGATCATCAACCGCAACACCTGTGGCGCCGCCGAACAGATCGACCGCACCAAAGTAACGCCATGTGGCCGTCAGATCGACATCAAACGGTGTCTGCCACGTGGACAGCATCCGGTGACGGTAGGCTGGGGTCGGGTTACCGCACTGACCAGCATACAGGCGAACACATTCTACTTCATCCTGACCTGGCACCGGAATGAATGCGTTGGAGAACAGGTAGGTCGAAACATAGTTGAAGTTCAGACCACCCTGGTTGCCCAGGTCAAAGTTGTAACCGAGGGCAAAGTCGATACCGGACGTGGAAAGCTCGGCAATGTTGACATTTGCAGCAAGAACGCCGGCCGTTACCGTCTGACCGCCAACTGTTGCACTATTGCTCAAGAAAAGTGAACCAAAGTCGTCCCGCTGGATAAGGTCACAGAAAACGGCATCGCCACTATCCAAGCAGTTGGTCAAAGACGTAACCGCCGGGATTGTTGCGATGGCATCGTTTACGGTGATGTTGAAGTAATCAACCGAGATGTTCAGACCGTCGACAAAGCTTGGCTGGAATACCGCACCCACTGTAAAGGTGTCGGAGCTTTCTGGGCCAAGCAACGGGTTACCACCAGTGATCGAGTTCAGCTGACCGGCGGGGTTATCCGGAATAGTACCGAACTGGGCCTGGGTCACACCTGTGTTCGCACACTCGGCAAACGAACGCTCTGGCTCTGGAACCGCTGTCGCTGGGTCGAAGTCACCGGCACAGGGGTCAAACAAACCGTTGGCACCTGCTGTGGCGTTGAACAGACCTGTGTTCTGGCCTGTAAACAGCTCGATCACGTTTGGTGCACGCAGGGCACGCTGGAACTGTGCACGAACGCGGAATTCGCGAACGGGTGCCCAGGCAAGACCGGCGGCAAATGTGGACGTGGAGAAGCTGTTCTGAACACCGTTACCGTCTGTGGTGTAGTCGGAGAAACGGTAAGCACCATTGATTGCTAATTCTTCGAAGAACGTGCGACCCTGGATAAGCGGGATTTGCGTTTCAAAGAACAGCTCGGTGACGCTTACTTCACCTGCAACTGGCAGTGTACCGCCGCCTACACCAGTCAGACCACGACCGCCCGGAATTTGAGAAAGATTGTCGGGCTGACTTTCCAATTGATCACGACGATATTCCACACCGACGAGGGCCTGAATACCGGCATCAGCCAGAGGTGATTGGAAGCCATATTCGGTCAAATCACCCTGAAACGTGCCGCCGAGAACAATTTGCTCGGTTGTACCGTTCACAAAGGCTGTACCTTGGATAAAATCGGTGGCTTCTTGCGTCACAAGAGTTTCGCCACCCGGTCCACGCTGAAAGATGTTATAGGGAACACAGCCACCGCTATTGTCACGGCAAACCGGTCCACCTTCAGAATCAACAACAAAGAATGCCTGCTGTGTTGCCTCAAAATTGAGGTCGTTTGTGGAGATCCGCGTCAAGGATGTCCGGCCGAACTGACCGAACGCATCCCACTGGAAGTTCTCGCCGAGATTGCCTCGGAAACCACCAACACCGCGCCATGTTGTTAGATCGATAAACAGGTTCCGTGGACCACCTTCAACGTTTCGACGACCAACGGTCAACCCCACATCATCGCCTGCAGCGATCTGCTCAGGCGTACAAATGCGCTCACGGTATGTGCCGCCACCCTCGTCAGCTGAAATTGGCGCATCGAGAAAAGGGTTATCACAGTTTACTTGGAACGGACGGAAGAACGTACCAGAAAAGGCGATCTGAGCATCCGTGGTGTTGTTCACAAACGTAAGGTCGAGATAGGCTTCGATATCGTCAGTGATTTCGTAGCGAGCAAGCGTTGTGAAATTGAACCGCTCGTTAGGACGCTGGAAGAAGTTGTCTGGCGCAAAGTTAAATGTTTGCGATGGACCACCTACAAAATCGACAAATGTACCATCTTCTTCCTGGAAGAAATCACCGCCAGAAAAGAACCGGCGGAAAGTAGAAGAACCTACACAGCCGACGCCTTCAAAGCTCTGCGCACCACTGGAGGGACCGAAGGCACAGGCCGATGTTACCCGGTCAGCCTGAACGATTGCGTTCTGGTCCTGATAAGAAATAAAGGCGGTTACGTTACCGCGACCATCTGGTGTGTTTGCACCAAGGGTAGCACTGATCAGAACGTCACGACCGTCGGTCACGCCGCCTGGGATCGGTTGCTGAGCAGCAGCCAGAACGCCTTCAGCGAAGTCGTTATTGTTGCCGTCTTGATAGAACCCAACCTGACCGTCGAACTCGATACCTTCGAAGTCACGACGCAGAATAAAGTTGGCAACACCGCCGATGGCGTCTGAACCATAAACAGCCGAGCCACCACCGGTGGTGATGTCTACACGCTCGAGCAGCTGAGCTGGTACGAGGTCAAGGTTGGCTGGTGAAGACGTCGGTGAACCAAAAGGCAAGCGCTTGCCGTCGATCAGAACCAATGTCCGGATCGCGCCAAGACCACGCAGGTTCAGGTTTGATGTACCCGTCGCGCCGTTTGATACTTCTGATGTCTGACCGGCAAAAGCCTGTGGAAGGATGTTGATCAGGTCTTCGATCCGCGTTGTACCACGTGTATCGATTTCACCGGCATCAACCTGTGTCACTTGGCTCGGTGCGATCAGGTTTGCCTGGTTCAGGCGTGAACCGGTTACGACGATAGCATCATCGTCGTCGTCCTGAGCGATTGCAGGGGCCGCTGTTGCGATCACCGCACCGCCGAGAACTGTGCTGCACAGCAGCTTTCTCATTAGATTGTTTTGCATTGATATGCCTCCAGTTAATTAGAATGCCCAAGGGCGCATGTTTCACGAACATGCGCGAATTTTCTCTGCCCTCGCCATGTGAAGTAAGGGCCACAAGCGGCAAGCAAGGTCAATTGTCGGTTCCGAGCTGTGCCAAACTTTTACAGAACTGTGCCGAAAGTGTTACATAATCCTTAACAGGGACAGGTGACGGCCAAATCGGCCCCGCTGACCGCGCCAATCCGGGACAGTGGTGCAGATCCGCCACACACCATTCCGACAACGGAGGAAAGGCGCCGCAACGGAAAAAAAATGGTGGCGACTTTTCATTCGCGCTCGCCAATGGCGTGCCCGCCGTACTTTTGAACCCCTGTTATCCATCACCGCGACGGACCTGACTTTCAATTCGGTCTTCCATTTTGGTTTGGCCGCACCGACAAACAAGGACACGCCCGCCTAATGGTGAAGCGCCATGGTCTTGCCAGTGCAATCGGGCCATGCTAGCGCCCCCGCACGGTGTCGCTGTTTGTTTCATCTACGCCTCTCATTTCATGTATTTACCGTGGCACGGGGCGCCATTTCGCGCCTGTGTTGCAACCGACCACCCGCGAACGCGTGCCCGCCATTTCTCGGCCCCCGGTTTGCGATTGTTTGGAACAGGACTTTATCTATGGCCAGTTCGGGCTCCCTCACCAGCGGCATTGCAGAGCGTTACGCGGCCGCGTTTTTTGACCTAGCACAAGAGCACAAGGCGCTTGACGACGCAGGGAAAGACCTTGCGGCCTTGAAGACGACGATCGCAGGCGCCCCAGATCTGTTAAACTTCATCAAAAGTCCGGTTTACAGCCATGAGGATCAGGAAAAGGCCATCGCCGCCCTGGCGGATAAGGCAGATTTTGCGCCGCTGACAGCAAATTTCCTCAAGCTTATTGCCCGCAATCAACGTCTATTTGCACTACCCGACATCATAACAGCGTTTGAACAGGCGCTCGCCCGCCACCGCGGCGAAGTTAGCGCCGAGGCAACAACCGCCGTGGCGCTATCCGACGAACAGGCGCGCCGGTTGCGCCAGGAAATCGAAACTCTGGTGGGTCAGGCAGTGAACCTGCAAACCAATGTGGACGCCTCCCTGCTCGGCGGCATGGTCGTCAAGGTGGGCTCAAAGATGATCGACAGCTCCCTCAAAACAAAACTCAATCGCTTACAATCCGTCATGAAAGAGGCCTAACCCCATGGAACTCAACGCATCGGAAATTTCTTCGATCCTCAAACAGCAGATCGCCGATTTCGGTAAAGACGCCGAAGTGTCGGAAATCGGTCAGGTTCTGTCGGTGGGCGACGGCATCGCCCGGGTCTACGGCCTCGACAATGTCCAGGCCGGGGAAATGGTGGAATTTGTCACCAGCACCGGCCAGGGCGGCATCAAGGGCATGGCGCTCAATCTTGAGGCGGACAATGTGGGCGTCGTGATCTTCGGTGAAGACCGCGAAATCAAAGAAGGCGACACGGTCAAGCGGACCCAAGCCATTGTTGACGTGCCCGTGGGCAAAGGCCTTCTCGGCCGGGTTGTTGACCCGCTCGGTAACCCTATCGATGGCAAGGGCCCGATCGAGGCAACCGAACGCCGTCTTGTGGATGTGAAAGCGCCCGGCATCCTGCCGCGCCAGTCTGTGCACGAACCGGTACAGACCGGCATCAAAGCCATCGACGCCATGATCCCCGTGGGCCGGGGCCAGCGCGAGCTGGTGATTGGTGACCGCCAAACCGGCAAGACCGCCATTTGCATCGACGCCATGCTGAACCAGAAAGCAGCAAACCAGGGCGATGATGAGTCCAAAAAGCTCTATTGCATCTATGTGGCCGTGGGTCAGAAACGCTCCACTGTGGCGCAAATCGTCAAGACGCTGGAGGATAATGGCGCGCTGGAGTACTCCATCGTTGTTGCCGCCACCGCGTCGGAACCAGCGCCGTTGCAATTCCTCGCGCCGTTTGCCGGTTGCGCCATGGGCGAATATTTCCGTGACAATGGCATGCACGCGCTGATCATTTATGATGATCTGTCGAAGCAGGCCGTGAGTTATCGCCAGATGTCATTGTTGCTGCGTCGTCCACCCGGACGCGAAGCCTATCCCGGTGACGTATTCTATCTCCACTCCCGCCTCCTGGAGCGCGCGGCAAAGCTGAACAAGGACAATGGCTCAGGCTCCATGACCGCCCTGCCGATCATTGAGACGCAAGCCAACGACGTGTCCGCCTATATCCCCACCAATGTGATTTCGATCACCGATGGTCAGATCTTTTTGGAAACAGACCTATTCTATCAGGGGATCCGCCCGGCGGTGAATGTTGGTCTGTCGGTGAGCCGGGTTGGTTCCTCCGCCCAGATCAAAGCCATGAAACAAGTTGCCGGTAAGATTAAAGGCGAGCTTGCTCAGTACCGGGAGCTTGCCGCCTTCGCCAAGTTTGGCTCCGACCTTGATGCGGCAACCCAAGCGATCCTCAATCGCGGGGACCGCCTGACCGAATTGATGAAACAGGATCAGTACTCTCCGCTTCTTGTGGAAGAGCAGGTCTGCGTGATTTTCGCGGGCGTGCGCGGCTATCTCGATAAAATTCCCACGGACAAGGTTGGCGAATTCGAACAAGAACTCCTGCGTAAACTCCACGCCGACAACAAAGACATCCTCGACGCCATCCGCACCACTGGCAAACTCGATGAGGACAACGAAAAAAAACTTGTCGAGGTGCTGGACGGGTTTGCGAAAAGCTTCGCGTAAAAACGTCTTGTTATAAAAACTGGAAAGGGCCCTTCGCGGGCCCTTTTTTGTCACGACTGACAAAAGCGCAGTTTACTTTTGCTGACTACTCTGGGTCGCTCCGCGGCGTTCCTGGCCGCCAAAGAGGCGACAAAGCGCGCCACATTTCTTAACATCATCTCGCACGATCACCTTTGAAGCAGTGGATAAGGCGGCGCCAAAGGCATTTGTGTCGATTGCACTCTTCAGGCCCGGGGTTGCGCTGTTCAGTGTCTGAGACTGAAACGAAGTAAGCCCTGATTGCAATCCATAAAGAATGGTAACAAGGTCGGCATTTTGCTTTATGCCCAGCGCTTCATTAGGCGTTCCTATGGCAAGGTCTGCGAATGAATCACCGTTGAAATTGCCGATCCCAATTACCGAGCCAAATCGATCAAGTTCTTCCGTTCCTTGACTAAGCCCGAATGAGTCCTGACCCCAGAATTCATGTTTAGCCGCATTGTCACCCTGATCTGTGTCATAAAGAATTTGAACGCCTCCGGCCAATCGGCCTGTGCCAATCGCCTCGCTTGGAATGCCTACGACTAAATCGATCCCTGAACTTGCATCAAATTGCCCAGCGGCAACCGCAGTTCCAAACCGATCGCCTTGCTCCGGTGCTCCAACTATAGCGTCCAAGCCCTGATGAATAATGAAATCACCCAGACCGGAAAGCTCTGGCGAACTGACAAACACCTGAACAACACCGGCGCTTTTGACTTCATTGGATAGATTATCAAAAAGTGTTTCCCCGGGAACGCCCACAGCAATGTCGTCAAAGTTTTCTGAATCAAAATTTGCAACGAAGAGGGCACTTCCGAATTTGTCCGCCTGCTCCTTTTGTCCACCGGCGCTCAAAATATCCTGATCCAACTTGATGGCCTGTTCGATGTTATCAAGGCCCCAACGCGTAGACCCAAAAATCACATAAACCTCGCCGCCGGGATCGACAATTGTCTCATTATCAGCAAGCGCCGCATTTGGGGCGCCGACAACAAGATCGGCAAACTCATCATCATTGAGATACCCCGTCGCGAGGGCCGCCCCAACTTGTAATTTGTCTCTCCCGGCCAAAGCAATTTGAGAATTAACCTGATCATCAAATGAAAACGGCTGAAGGCCGTCGGGATCTCCCTTATAGACGAGCGCAAGACCACGCTGATTTAGTCCGCCAGATGGAAGACCAACAATAGCTTCATCGCACCCATCTGCATTCAGATCACCAGCAGTGGCAGCAGCGCCAAACATCGCCCCGCGCCCGGCATTTGAAAACCTGACTGCTGGCCCGCGCAGACCTTCATCCGAGCCATACAACACAAAAAACCACCATTTGGAATAGATGATTCAAAACCAAGAAGATCTGTGTACTGATCGCAATTAAAGTTACCAGACTGAAGATTGGCGCCAACAGACTCACCAGCAAATGGCTCCCCATCAATGAGCTGGCCGCGGCGAACAATTTGTACATCCGATGTCTTCAGTCCAGCATCGCTACCATAAAGGATATAAACTTGACCGGCATTTTCCAAGCCTAGAACGGTCGTTGACGGCGCGCCTATGGCAAGATCGTCGTAACCGTCATTGTTAAAATCAACTTTCCAACGATAATCCTGCGCCTCAGCAACAGGCAGAAATACTAAGATAGAAGCAAAAAGAGATAAGAAATAATGTACCATATCGCCCTCTCCGACAATATGGATGACGGTAGATTATCATTTTGGGGTTTGTAAGTACAGGGCGAGATTTGCAGCCCTTTCTCCCTCCCTCACCCCATCGGCTTGATCGGCAGCTCTGTTGTGAATTTCAGTTTCTCCATGGCGAAGCTGGCGGCAACGTCGTTGATGGAGACTTTGGCGATGAGGGCCTGATAGACGCGGTCATAGTCGGCCACCGAGGCAACGATTAGTTTGAGGATGTAATCGACATCCCCCGCGAGGCGGTAGAACTCAACAATTTCGGGGATGTTGGCCACCGCCGTGGTCAGCGCCTTTGCCCAGGCGGCGGAGTGATCATCGGTGCGGATGCGCACAAAAACTGTCAGCGGCAAGCCGACCTTTTCATTGTCAACCATCGCCACCCTGCCCTCCAGGATGCCGTTTGCCTCCAACCGCTTGATCCGGCGCCAGACGGTATTGAGGGAGATGCCACTTTCTTCGGCAAGGGCGTCCAGCGAGATCGTAGCATCGCGTTGAAGCTGCTCTAAGAGGCGGCAATCGATGGAATCAATTTGCGACATAGACCCTCCCCGATGTGAAATTTTTTGATAAATGGCCGATATTGGATGCAAGTTTAGCGATGATCTTGTCAAGGGTGGTGATTTATTCTGTTGCTATGTTGAAAGAAGTTACCCCCCCCGCCCTCACCAATCGTGCCGCCGCAGCACGCGCAGAAACGCGCGCAAGGGCGCCCCGACAGGCAACACCGGCCGCGGCGAATGCTCGCCCCGGGTCTGTTGCGGTACCGCCAGCTTTTGAGGCTCTTGCCGGGCTTATCGGTAATACGCCGATGATCGCCGTTGACCTTTCCCTGCACGGAGAGCGGCGGACAGTCTTTGCCAAGCTCGAATATTTTAACCTGTCAGGATCCGTCAAGGACCGCATGGCGCTGGAGGTGTTGCGATGTGCCTATGCGGACGGTGCCTTGCGCCCCGGCGACACCATCGTTGAGGCAACATCGGGGAATGCCGGTATTGCGTTGAGTGCCCTCGGCAAAGCGCTGGGCCACCGGGTCATTGTCTATATGCCCAATTGGATGAGCCGGGAGCGGGTGGCACTGATGCAGTCCTATGGCGCAGATGTGCGACTAGTGAGCAAAGAAGAAGGGGGCTTTCTGGGCGCCATTGCTAAAACGCAAGCGCTAGCCGCCGCCGATAAGACGGTCTTTTTGCCCCGCCAATTCGAAAACACGGCCAATTGCAACGCCCATTTCAAAACGACGGGCCCGGAGATTCTCAGCCAAATGGACTACGCAGGCAAGCCGTTGCATGGCTTTATTGCCGGCGTTGGCACCGGCGGCACGATCATGGGGGTGGGACGCGCCTTGCGTGCGACGGACCCATCAATCCGTATACATCCCATGGAACCCGCCGAAAGCCCAACTCTATCCACTGGCTATAAGGTGGGCAAACACCGTATCCAGGGCGTGTCCGACGATTTCATCCCCGATATCATGTGTTTACAATCATGCGACGCGGTGATTGCCGTTCCTGATGGTGACGGCATTTTGATGGCCCAGCGCCTATCAGCCGAGCTGGGCCTTGGTGTGGGGATCAGTTCCGGTGCTAATCTGATCGGTGCCCTGATGGCCGGCGATAAGCTCCCCAACGGCAGGCGAAACGTGGCAACGATCTTCTGTGACGATAGCAAAAAATATCTGTCTACGGATCTTGCTAAAACCGAACCGGTCAAAGCCGGTTACCTGACACCTGATGTGGAGTTGCACGGGTTTCGGGTTATTCAGCCCGCAGCAGGTACCGCCAACGGTTAAGTGCCGTTGACGGCTAATTGCAACCGCACCCTTCAAATCGTTACTCCGCTGGGGGCGTCAATTTGATCAACCGGTCACCATCCTCAAGCACATAGATCGCACCATCGGGCCCTTCTTCCACTTCGCGGATGCGCGCGTCCCACGAATAGCGGGCCATTTCCTTGGCCATCCCGGGTTTTTGGCGTTCTTTACCCGCACTCATATACTCATCAATTTTTTCATCATCGAACGACACGCGGATAAGCGCCGTGGAGGACATGCCACCGATAAAGCCGTCCCCCTGCCAATCTTTGAACAAGGAGCCATCATAAATGGCGAGGCCAGCGGGGCTGATCGCGGGGACCCAATAGGCACCGGGCTGCATATAGACCGGGAAATCATCATGGTCAGGAATTTCCGTACCCGTATAATGCTTACCGTTAGAGACAATCGGATAGCCATAGTTTTCCGCCCGAACGATGAGATTAAGCTCATCGCCGTCGCGCGGGCCCATTTCATGAACCCAAAGGCGCCCTTTCGCATCGAAATCCATACCTAAGGGGTTGCGGTGACCAAGGGTCCACACCTGTGCCGACACGCCGCCGCGCCCAACAAACGGATTATCTTCCGGCACCGAGCCATCAGGGTTCAACCGCAAAACCTTGCCCAGGGACATATCCATATTCTGGGCCGGGACGAATTTTTGCCGGTCGCCGGCGGTAATGAACAAATGCCCGTCGGGCCCCACCGCCAACCGGTGCCCATAATGGCCATTGCCGCGGACCTTTGGCGACTGTTTCCAAATGATCTCCCGATCTTTTAATGCGGGTTGATCGCCCTCAAGGCTAAGCGTCGCCCGTTCCACCACCGCGCCGCTGAGGCTATCGTCGCTGTCGTCACGCTGCACATAGGACAGATAGACTGCGCCGGTTTCAGCAAAGTCAGGGTGGATGACGAAATCACCCATGCCGCCCTGACCGCGCGCGGCGACGCGCGGCGCATTGGCAATCTCCGCCTTCTTTTTTCCCGCGCCATCAAGCAGCCAGACCTTGCCCTCTTTTTCGGTGACCACCGCACGGCCATCGGGCAGGAATTCCATGGCCCAGGGGCTCGAGAACTCAGCCAACGGGGTCGCGGTCAATTCGACGCCATCGCTGCCTTTAACAGTGAAGGGGGCCAGTGCCTCCTGCGCCAGGGCGCTGGTGACGGACGCGGTGGCCATAAGGCCCACAAAGGCAGCAGTTGCGGTAAGTTGAGCAAGACGGGTCATTGATCTCTCCATCATCTGAAAACCATGAGGGGAACGAACATGCGCGAGGCTCGATCGTTGCCTATCGTCGCTATATCGCGAACACGCGCACGCCGGAAGCCGCGATATCAGACATTGTTAGCCTAGCGGAGTGTGTGACAGGCGGCCCGGTGGGGCATACCGGAAATGGCGGGCTTTACAAACGCCGGCATAGTCGCCATCACACGCCCTGATTTCCACCCGCGATTTGGCGAGCGTTCATGCCCTCTCTTAAAGACCTGAAAAACCGCATTTCTTCGGTAAAATCCACGCAGAAAATTACCAAGGCCATGCAGATGGTGGCGTCAGCGAAACTGCGCAAGGCAGAAGAAGCCGCCAAGGCCTCCCGCCCTTATACCGAGCGGATGGAATCGGTTCTCGCGAACCTGACCAGCTCGGCCAAGAACAATCCCAATGCGCCCAAACTTCTGGCGGGAACCGGCAAGGACGACACTCATTTGTTGGTTGTTGCAACCGCCGACAAAGGCCTGTGCGGCGGGTTCAACTCGTCCATCGTGCGCCTGGCGCGCGAGCATATCGTCAAGCTGCAGTCCGAAGGCAAAACGGTGAAATTGGTTACCGTCGGCCGCAAGGGCTATGAGCAATTGCAACGGCTTTATGGCGACCTAATCGTTCATCGGCTTGATTTTATGGATGTGAAGCAGATCGGTTTTGCCAACGCCAACGAGATTGCGGGCCAGGTGCTCGGCATGTTCGACGACGACGCGTTCGATGTGGCAACCCTGTTTTACGGCAAGTTCAAATCGGTCATCGCCCAGGTGCCAACGGCACAGCAGATCATTCCGGCACAGACCCCAGAGGCCGAGCCGGACGCCCCACAAACGGACGCCGACACCCTCAAGGGCGCCATTTACGACTATGAGCCCGAAGAAGCCGCGATTCTCACTGCGCTTTTGCCGCGCTATGTGGCCGTACAAATTTTCAGCGCTTTATTGGAAAATGTGGCGTCAGAAATGGGGGCCAAAATGTCCGCCATGGATAATGCCACGCGTAATGCTGGCGACATGATCAACAGCCTGTCGCTGCAATATAACCGCGCCCGTCAAGCTCAGATCACCAAAGAACTGATCGAGATTATCTCGGGCGCGGAGGCATTATAGCCCCGGCCCACGAGTGGGATTACGCCACGAAGGGCGTATCGGCGAGCATATGCAGCGTCTCGGCCAATCTTTGTTGACGCGGGCCCAACTGTTCAGCCTTCGTCTTCAGTGAGGGGCTCAGGTCACGGCGACGCGCCTCATGGTCAGGAGTGAGTAAGCATTGGCGCATTTTTGCGACGCTTGCGCTATCGGCCATGTCACCAGCCAGAAAGTAACTATAGGTCAGTATACCGACTGTGGCTGGCAGGGCCGGAAAAACATCCAGCAACTGCCGAAGCATCGCGTCGGTCCACGCGCAGGGCACCGACCGGGTGGGAAAAGACTGATCACAAAAATCATCACCGAAAGCTGCGCGCAGGGCGTCATTCTCTGCGCGCACGGATGCTTCAATCTGCGAAAATTCATTGTCTGAAAAAACAAATCGATCCCCGGGGATCGCCCACAGGGCGCGCGTATCATTGCGAAACCGCCAAGCGCTTTTTTTACCGGACAAGGCCACCGGTTCAATGGCATTGATATGCGCAATCAAGCGAACAATTTGATCAGATAGACTTTCATTGACCCGCAATAGCGCGACATTTTGATCCGTATCGATCCGAACTTGCTGGAGGAGATAGCCGACGGGCCCCGATGGGTGGTCACACGCCCGCGCAAAACTATGGAACTGGGCCTTGGGGAAAACCGTCTGTATACGCGTTATTGCTGGCATCGATTGGCGATGGGTAACGTGATATTGATGACCAGCTTTGATCCATTCCTGCCCGTCACTACAACTCACGGCATAGGGCGCCCGCACCAGAGCAACCATACGCAGGTCGGTGTCGGCATCGGCAAAAAAGTCTTTCATATCGGCAAGCGCGGCCACTGACAGGCTGGAGACCTCCTCACCGGATAAGATTAATGTGCGCCCGGCGGTCCGGGCACCCTCTATTGCCGCCATCAGCTCAGCGCGAAACCGTGAGCGCTCACGGTCAGCATCAAGCCCCCGCGCCACAAGATAGGGATACTGATCATACCGTTCTGAAAACGCCACAAACAGTGCAAGCGAATGATTGATATGGTCATCGCCTTCGGCGTTGTTGAGTTGGGCATAGTCAAACCCACATGCGCATAGATGCCCCCTCGCTGCCGCAAGCGATTGCTGCACCGAGGAGGATGCTGTCTTGTGAAAGCCCGCATGGAGGATGACCGGAACTGTCACCATGGAACACCTTTGCGCTGCACCGTCTTAAGCGATTACGACCGGCACGATGACCGCGAGCAATATAGCCGTTTGAAGTGCCGACAAGCTGGCCGCATTACCCCCGGCAACCGGCGTTGACCCCCGGGCAATCTCTTCAATCCGTGTACGATGGTTTACGAGTAAGGGGGGATCAAAATTTACCGCCAGCAAACCGGTTTGCCGGGCAAGCGCAATCAACACGCAATCGCGCGCGCTCGGCGCCGTACCGTCAAACATCACGGCCGCCAGATGGGCCTTTAACGCGCGCTCCGGCTCTGGCGCTGCTTCCGGATAGGTTTCGCGCTGAAAGACCAAAAAGCGCTTTTCCTGCTGTCGGCGTAAAATGCCTTTCACCACGAGCCGGTCGATCAAGGCTTGGATCAGCGATTTGTTGGCGGCGATTTTGGCGATCACCTGCTTTGGCGCGGCGGAGGCCCCGGCCGCGCGAACCATGGCCAGACATCCATCGAGGAAATCGTCGCTGGGTAAGCCGGTGCTCGCCGCGCCCTGGCGTGCAGGGGCAAACCGGTTCGTGGGCTTGCCATCGCCATCATGGTGCTCGCGCAATAAACCGCGCACCGCCAATTCCGACAGACCGGCCCCGGCCAAGGCGGCCTCCACCTGTTGGCCGTCGCGCCGACCGGTCTCATCATTCAGCGCCAACAGGATCAGACATTCGGGCAAGGTCAGATCCGCCCCGGCGGCATTCGCGTTTTGCGTCGCTTTCATATGCGCATCCATGATCTTTTACCCTGACAACCCTGGCCCGGGGCCACTGCCCCCAAACCTGACCCGGTCATAGCCGCCACCGGGCCTCACACTCAAGCCGGAGCAACGGCATAAAGCCGGTTGCGTGGACGCGCGGGTAGCGTAAAACCCATGGGCTATCCACGGAACAGCCGATGAAACCGTCTTTTCTGGAGCCGCCAACGCTCCCCAATGTACCCCTGATTGAATCTCCCTTCTTTGGGGAGAAAGTCGCCGAGGTCAGCCTGACCCCGCACCAGCGCCGCATTGCCAGTGATCTCAATGAAAAAGGCTATGCGATCATCGATTTTCCGGATCTGGAGATCGCAGCGCGCGCGGACCGGCTGATCGAAACGCTAACACCCCAATTTGATATTGCAGGCTGGCGCGATACGGGCTGGAAAACCCAGGAAGGCTTGCGGGTACAAGATGCCTGGGACCATCTCGATGATGTGCGCGCGATTGCCACCAATCCGCGCATTTTAACGATCCTATCACTGATCTATGGGCGGGAGGCTTTTGCCTTTCAAACCCTGAATTTTCCCGTGGGCACCCAGCAAAAACCCCACTCGGATGCGGTGCATTTTTCCTCAGTACCCGAGCGGTTCATGGTTGGCGTTTGGGTGGCGCTGGAAGATATTGGCCCGGACCAGGGGCCACTGGTTTATTATCCGGGTTCGCATAAATGGCCGATGATCCGTAACGAGATGGTTGACGAAGTTTACGCGCAGGACCCGCAAAGCGCCGCCAACCACCGTTACCGCGAATATATCCGCTATTGGCAGGCCATGGCCCGCGAACACGATGTGAAGCCGGCTTACTTTCACGCCAAAAAAGGCCAGGCCCTGATCTGGAGCGCTAACCTCCTCCACGGCGGTAGCGCCCACAAGGACAATCAAAAAACCCGCTGGTCCCAGGTTACGCACTATTACTTCAAGGGCTGCACCTACTACGTCCCCAGATTATCGGACTCAACTGTGGGGCACCTGCACCTGAAAAAACCCGTGGACGTGGCCACCGGAAAACCCGTGGCCCATTCCTATCTGGGCAAGCCCCTGAAGGAAATTGACCCGCGGGGGTAGGGTTTCTTGTGATAAATCTGCTCCGTTGAGGCGCGGGTTTGCGCTCACCCCTACGCGCAACGTCGCTCGCGCCAGAGCTTGGCGACCGGTAGGTCTGACCACGTGAACGCAAAATCTGTTGATCCGTGTGCGATCAAATGGTCGAGCCGCTCTTTGGCTTCTTCGACCGTTGGTTCGTGCCCAATATCAACCCACCATAAGGCGACGGTGGGGTCCTTTGGCATTTCAAAAAACTCGTGTTTTCGTGAATAGAAATTCTGATGAACCGTCTGAAAAACAAACTTTGCCAGCGACGCATCATCTTCCCACACCGACATGTTCACGTTCATGGACGGATCACCGGGCCAATGGAGCGCCATGGCGCTGTCGCCCGTATCATCCTGCAACCGCCAGACAAAACCGGGCATCCGCTCGGCAAGCTGGTTGATGCGCGCCAGATTTTCAAAGAAGTCTCTCATGTGCGGGTCATCTGGCCCGCCCAGGACCCGTCCAATATTGACCTGCGCAAGATGCATAGCGTTTGTCACTCGAAACCCTCCGCGTTTGTGAGTCGCTAAATTAATCATGTAAAAGAGCATTCAGAAAAGCAAATACGCGATTTTTTCTGCATTCTTGAAATTGAAAGTCAGTGAGTTTACGGCAATAGCGTCAACTTTCTTGAGACCGAAACACCCATTTTCTGCCTATTTCTGCAACCTTAAGGGAGCTTGAGTTGGCAAAATCATTCACAGCCTCCCTCAAGGGAGGATGTGGATAGTCATCACCAAACATGACGCCCTTTTTCGATAAAAGCGGAAAAAAATTTCTAATGTCGTTTGTGACGTCATCGTATTCGTGACCGGCATCGATATAGATCAAGTCTCCCTGCACCTTAAATATGCTGAGCACGACAGACGCTGTAGCAGCGGGAAGACAGACAGGCGTAACGAAGGTTTGAACACCTGAATATATAATATTTGATGGGAAATCGCGATAATACCTTGGGCATCCATTTTCAATTTTCAACAAATCTCTGTATTTGTCATTTAGCCAATGTTCTTGGCTGCCAAGAAAGGTGTCAATGCAAAGAATATCACAGAAAATTCCAAGGCTTTGACAAATTCGAGCCATCGCAACCGCCGAGTGTCCTTTCCATGAGCCAACTTCAATAATGGTTTTCGGTTTTACCTCTTTAATTAATTCTTCAAAAACGGGGCGGTCACTAAAAAAACCTCGTTTGTCGTCGAGTTTCTCGATTTTCAGATTGGTATAAACGCCGTCGGGAAAAAGGGTTTTTTTAAATTGTGCTACACCCAATTTTTGCTCCATCATTTGACCATCAGTGGTTTACACGAAAGTGCTCACCCGCAAACAGGTAAATCATTGTCGTGCCAAACCATATTTGCGATGATGTTTCAGGTTCACAGATTTCTACAATGCCAAGCCCGCCGAACTTTGTCGTGCATTTTCATGCAGGCGTTACATCCCTCTAGCGTTCCCGAAACAAGGGTGCTAAGCCCCGCCAACGCTTAACGACACCGCGCGCCCAGCACTGCTCGCCCGCCCATTGTGAGGGTTTTGCGCGGAGACGAAAACCAGATTGACGAACCCATAAGGAAGACATTGGTATGAGCAAGCAAGGCCGGATTAGCCAGGTGATTGGCGCGGTTGTGGATGTGACGTTTGACGGGGAATTACCCGGTATTATGAACGCTCTGGAAACCGAAAATAATGGCAACCGGCTCGTCCTAGAAGTGGCGCAGCATTTGGGCCAAAATGGTGTGCGCACCATCGCCATGGATTCCACCGAGGGTTTGGTGCGCGGCCAGAAAGTGACCGACACCGGCAATGCGATCTCCGTCCCCGTGGGCGAGGGCACGCTGGGCCGGATTATGAATGTGATTGGGGAACCCGTGGACGATGCGGGCCCCATTCCCCACGACAAGACCCGTGCTATCCACCAGGAAGCCCCGCCCTTTGTGGAGCAGTCGACCGAGGCGGAGATTCTTGAAACCGGGATCAAGGTTGTTGACCTTTTGTGCCCCTACGCCAAAGGCGGCAAAATCGGCCTGTTCGGCGGCGCCGGCGTTGGCAAAACCGTTCTGATCATGGAACTCATCAATAACATCGCGAAGGCCCATGGCGGCTATTCGGTGTTTGCCGGTGTGGGTGAGCGGACCCGTGAAGGCAATGACCTGTATTGGGAAATGATCGAATCCAACGTGAACAAAGAAGGCGGCGGCGAAGGCTCCAAAGCGGCCCTCGTTTACGGGCAGATGAACGAGCCCCCCGGCGCGCGTGCCCGCGTTGCCCTGACCGGCCTGACGGTGGCGGAGGATTTCCGCGATCAGGGTCAGGATGTTCTGTTCTTCGTCGACAACATCTTCCGGTTTACCCAAGCCGGGTCCGAAGTATCAGCGCTTCTCGGCAGGATCCCATCGGCGGTGGGCTATCAGCCAACTCTCGCCACCGATATGGGCCAGTTGCAAGAGCGGATCACCACAACAACCAAAGGCTCCATCACCTCGGTACAGGCGATTTACGTGCCCGCCGATGATCTGACCGACCCTGCGCCGGCCACATCCTTCTCCCACCTTGACGCCACCACGGTGTTGAACCGGGCGATTGCCGAGAAAGGTATTTACCCGGCCGTTGACCCGCTTGATTCCACGTCGCGTATCCTTGACCCGCGCGTCATCGGTGATGAGCATTATGAGGTTGCCCGCGACGTTCAAAACCTGCTCCAGCGCTATAAGTCCCTGCAGGATATCATCGCGATCCTTGGCATGGATGAATTGTCCGAAGAAGATAAACTGGTCGTTGGGCGCGCCCGGAAAGTTGAGCGGTTCCTGTCACAGCCCTTCTTCGTGGCCGAAATCTTCACCGGCTCGCCCGGCAAACTCGTCTCCCTCGCCGACACCATCAAAGGCTTTAAAGGTCTTGTCGCCGGTGATTATGATCACCTGCCAGAAGCAGCCTTCTACATGGTTGGCAACATGGATGAAGCCATGGAAAAAGCCGCCAACATGGCCGCCGAAGCGGCTTAGGGCTTTAATAGTCAACATCGCCGATGGCGAGGGGTTTGCGGCAGGGTTGCACACCCCACCAGTCAAGACTCACTCATTACTCGAATTCATTAACTGACCCACCCTATGCCCAATAAACTCCACTTCTCCCTTGTCTCGCCAGAGCGCGAACTCGTCTCCAAACAGGTATCTTCGGTTGATATCCCGGGGGTCGAAGGCTGGATGGGGATTTTGCCGAACCATGCGCCGCTCATGACGGTGATGGCACCCGGGGTGGTGATCCTGAAGGATGAGGGCGCGGAAGAGAAAATCTTCGTGCGCGGCGGGTTTGCGGAGGTCACGCCCGGCGGTCTGACGGTGCTTGCCGAGGAAGCAACTCCCGTGGCGGAGCTTGACCGGTCCGCCATTGAACAGCGGATTGCCAACGCCCGCGAAGATGTCACCGATGCGGGCGACAATGCGGAAAAAAGCCTTGCCGCGCGGCAGAATCTTGAGCGGCTCGAGGAGCTTCTCAGCGCGCTGTAACGCCCTGCCTCCAGATCGTCTTTAATCTGTTATCGAGCGCCGCTATGGGTTAACACTATGGTCGCGCCGTCGTGCCCGGCGCCTTGTTGAGGACCGAATAGGGGTATTCCTAGAATGAACATTTTTTCTACCCGGCTTGCCAAAGCCATGACCGTTGGTGGCTTTTTAGCCCTGGCCGTCGCGTGTACCGACGAAGCCCCTGAAATTCGTATCCCCATACCGCCGCCCGACCCTGTCTTTATGACGACCAATGTGAGCCTAACGGCCATTGGCGGTTTTGAAACCGGTATCTTTGACAATGGCGCCGCAGAAATTGTTGCCTTTGATCCGACAACCAATCAGATGTTTATCGTCAATTCTGCGAACGCAACCGTTGATGTGGTTGACATCTCCCAACCCGGCCTTCTCATCTCCAACGGGACAATCAATGTCGCTGCATTGGGGGGCAGCGCAAATTCTGCTGCCGTTTCGGGCAGTACCCTTGCCGTAGCGATTGAAGCGAGCAATCCGCAAGACCCCGGCCTTGTGGCGCTATACAGCACGATCGCGCCCTTCGATCTGATCACAACCGTTACGGTTGGTGCACTGCCCGATATGGTAACCTTTACTACCGATGGCGAGACCTTGCTGGTGGCCAATGAGGGTGAGCCTAATGATGCGTACACGGTCGACCCTGAAGGCTCCGTCAGTATCATTGATGTGAGCATGGCGATCGCCGCGGTGGATGACGCCGCCATTTCTGACGACATGATTATCAGAACAGCAGGTTTTGGTCAGTATGCCTTTCCCGACACCGATGGCGGTGTGCCCGATGGGATGACGGCCTTGCCGGACGGCGTGCGTATCTTCGGTCCCGGCGCTTCAATCGCTCAGGACCTTGAGCCGGAATTTATAGCTGCGGTTGGTTCAACCACAGCCTATGTGGCATTGCAGGAAAACAATGCTATCGGCGTTCTCGACATCAACACAGCGACATTCACGAATATTTTGCCGCTGGGGACAAAAGATCATAGCGCCGAGGGTAATGGCTTTGATGCGAGCGACCGGGACATGGCCATCGATAATGGCGATGTGATGGACGGCATCAATATCGCCTTGCAGCCAACCATGGGCCTCTACCAACCCGATGGCATTGCCGTTTATGCCGTGAACGGACAACTTTTTATTGTCACAGCCAATGAAGGCGACACCCGTGACTATGCCGGCTTTTCCGAGGAGGCCCGGGTGGGTAACCTTAGCCTCGACCCGGCAGCGTTCCCCAGCGCGGCGGACCTACAGATGGAACAAAATCTTGGCCGCCTGCAAGTCACAACGGTTGACGGCGATAGTGATGGCGATGGCGACGTCGATACGCTGTTCAGCATTGGCGGGCGATCCTTCTCGATCTTTGATACCGGTGGCAATCTCATCTTTGATTCCGGCGACGATTTTGAGCAAATCCTCGCCACAGAATTCCCCGCGGATTTCAACAGCGACAATGACGAAAATAGTTCATTTGATTCGCGCTCAGACAATAAAGGTCCCGAGCCCGAAGGCGTAGCGCTCCTTCAGATTGATCAGCAGATTTTTGCCTTTATCGGTTTGGAGCGTATGGGCGGCGTCATGATTTATGACGTGAGTAACCCGGCCGCGCCGATCTTTCAAAACTATGTCAACACACGGAACTTTGCCGCGACTGTGCAAAACCCCGATGGCACAACCAATACTAGCGTTGGTGATTTGGGCCCGGAAGGAATTGTGGCTATCCCCGCGGCCAGCAGTCCCACGGGCGCGCCAATTTTGCTGGTGGCCAATGAGGTGAGCGGCACGACCCGGATTTTCCAGGTTAGTTTTGACACCGTTGAGGTTACACAAGACGGCTAAGAG
>JBCBBJ010000022.1:11866-28315 GCA_038531745.1 Pseudomonadota bacterium | reverse complement strand
GTTTATGGTCGGCGGACGCACGGTGAACTATTACGACTTTATCCGCCGCTCGCTCGCCAGCCCGGATTTTGCCTATAACCCGGTTGATGAATTGCGGCAGGGTCTGGATGATTTGTGCCGCGCTGTGCACGATCGCCGGGTGGCCGTACGGCGCGCCATTGTTGCCGGGGTCCACAAAAAACCCCATCCGGCAAAACTGCCGCCGAATATTTATGGTACCTATGGTGCGTGGGAAAATTACTCAACACCGTCGCGTGATGCGCGCCTAAAGGTTGCCTTTATCGAATTGCGGCGCGCCATTGAAACCTATGTGCGCCAGCTGCGGGCGGGTTTGCCCACGGTGCGTTATGAGGGCGATGATCTCGCCGGTGATTTGTGGTCGGCCTACGCGGCCGAAGAAAAAGCATGCACCGTCACCTATCGGCGCTCAGACAATAGCCGGGTGCGTCTGAATATAACCCATGTGGCCGATCGGCTGTTTGATTTGTCCTTTGATCCCTATCACTGCCCGGAATTGCGATGGGGCGGGCGCGGCGTTGAACTGGAGAGTTGCGCCGATGGCCCGGTGAAACGCCGTTGGTATGACGCGCAGCGCTTCTTACGTAATCAGGCCCGGCGTACCTATGACGTGCCCATGGATTTCACCCTGGAACAGTTAAAACCGCCCACCATCGCGCCACCCGCCCAGGGCGGCCTGGGCGTCGAAAACCCGGCGGATGCTGATTTGCGGGGGTATTTATTGTCCCTTCAGCAGCCGGCGGGTACCGCCGTGCCTTAACTGGCCGAGGGAATGCACCCCGCTACCGCAATGTTAATGTATCGCGCGGGGAACCCCTTTGGCTTCAGCATCGTACTAGGTATATACGATACAAAAGTGAGTTAATGATGAGCGGTTTTGTCTTTTTTCTGATCCCCATTGCCTTGATGGCAACGGCGGCAATCCTATTTGCCGGTATTTATTCCATGGCAAAGGGCGGGGCTTTTGCCCGCGAACAGGGCAATAAGCTCATGCGTTTGCGCGTCACGGCCCAAGCCATCGCCATTGGCATCATGATGCTGTTCCTGTTTCTGGCCGGCAAGGGCATGTAACCCCTGCCGAGGCGGGGAAACGGACCTGTTTCAAACCGGTACGGCGCGGGCAAAGCGCGAGCAACCGCCTAGGCCTTCTAGCCCTTTCCATACTGTATTGACGCATTGATCCAGTGCGTTGGCGCGCCTATGTTTCGCGAACGATTTCAACAGGCGCCCCGGCGGGGCCCGCCCTCAGGAGATACAGGTTCATGAAGGTCCTAGTGCCCGTCAAGCGCGTGGTCGATTACAATGTAAAAGTCCGCGTGAAACCCGACAATACCGGCGTTGATCTCGCCAATGTGAAAATGTCCATGAACCCGTTTTGCGAGATCGCGGTGGAGGAGGCGGTTCGCCTTAAAGAAGCCGGGACCGCTACCGAGATCGTGCTTGTTTCCATCGGGCCAGAAAAGTCTCAGGATCAAATTCGCCAGGGTCTCGCCATGGGCGGTGACCGCGGGATTCTGGTCAAAACCGATGACCGGATGGAACCGCTGGCCGTGGCAAAAATCCTTCAAGCGATCTGTACGGAGGAAAATCCCGAATTGGTGATCCTCGGGAAACAAGCCATTGATGGTGATAATAATCAAACCGGCCAAATGCTGGGGGCCCTTCTCGGCTGGGCCCAGGGAACATTCGCCTCCAAAGTGGAAAAAGACGGGGACAAGCTGCACGTGACCCGCGAGGTTGATGGGGGCTTGCAAACCGTTGCGCTCGCCCTGCCTGCCATTGTGACCACAGATCTACGCTTGAACGAGCCGCGTTACGCGTCTTTGCCAAACATTATGAAGGCAAAGAAAAAACCCATTGACGCAAAAGACCCCGATGATTTTGGCGTCGATACGGCGCCAAGACTGACGGTGGTGAAGGTGACCGAACCGGCTGAACGCGAAGCGGGTATCAAGGTCGAGACCGTTGCCGAGTTGGTGGACAAATTGAAAAACGAAGCGGGAGTGCTTTAACCATGGCCGTTCTTATTATTGCAGACCATTCCAACGCCGATCTTTCCGATGCTGTTGCAAAGACCGTAACTGCCGCCCTTGAGCTTGATAGCGCCGTTGATGTGCTGGTTGCCGGGAGCGCCGCCGGTGATGCGGCAGCACAGGCCGGTAAAATCGACGGTGTGCGCAAAGTGCTGCATGCTGACGATGAGGTCTATGGCAAACTCCTCGCCGAACCGGTGGCCAAGCTTGTTGCGGCGCATGCGGACCATTATGATTATTTTCTGGCGCCAGCCACCGTGGCCGGCAAAAATATCATGCCCCGCGTGGCGGCGCTTCTCGATGTGATGCAAGTGTCTGACATTATCGCTATCGAAGACAAAGACACGTTCACCCACCCGATTTATGCGGGCAACGCCATTGAAACGGTGCGATCCGCCGATGCAAAAAAAGTGCTGACGGTACGCGCCACCGCGTTCAAGGCGGCGGGCAATGGCAATAGCGCTGATGTGGAAACCATCGATACCGGCGATAAGCCGGGGCTTTCCAGCTTTGTGAGCGAAGAGTTAACCGTTTCTGACCGCCCCGATCTGACCGCCGCAAAGGTGATCATTTCCGGTGGGCGCGCGCTGGCGTCCAATGAGAATTTTGAAAAACTGATTTATCCGGTTGCGGATAAAATGGGGGCTGCCGTGGGGGCTTCGCGCGCCGCCGTTGACGCAGGCTATATGCCCAATGACTATCAGGTGGGACAGACCGGTAAGGTTGTGGCGCCGGAGCTTTATATTGCCGTGGGTATTTCCGGGGCGATCCAGCATCTTGCGGGGATGAAGGATTCCAAGGTCATCGTTGCCATCAACAAGGATGAGGAAGCGCCGATTTTTCAGGTTGCTGATTATGGCCTCGTCGGCGATCTATTCAAAATCTTGCCGGAACTTGAAGCAGCTCTTTAGACGCCACTTTTGTCAGCAAATAGGCAGCGGCATCCTATGACAAACGCTGATGCCTTGTCTCATGGTGCGCTCGGCCCCATTCTCGATCGGTCTTTCGAGACGCTGGTTGAAGAAGATTACGTGCCCCTCTTCGACAGGGCGCGCGAAATGACCTCAGATACGGGTGAGGTTGAGAACCGAACCCTGCCGCGTCATATATTTCAATATTGGAATGCCAATCCCGACGCTCAAGTGACGCAGCTTCTTGAGACAACCAAGCGTCTTGCCGAAGGCAATGGTGTTTCTTATGCGCTTTTTAGCGAAGAGACGGCTACGGACTATCTGCGTGATAGGCTGGGGCCACGCTATGTGGCCGCATTTCAAAAATGTGTGCACCAGGCGCAAAAAAGTGCCTTTTTTCGCTACTGCTATCTGCTGATCCATGGGGCATGTGGCTTGATGCCGATCTTGCTTTGCGGCAATCCCCGGCGCCGCTCTTTGCACAACCTATGCCCTTTTTTCATCAAAGACGGCGCATCCACAGCCTACTGACCAATTGGTTGATGATTGCCGCCTCGGGTGACAGCGTGATTGATGAGATCGTTGCCATCAGCTTACGGAATATTGAAGACACTGCGTTTTTTGAGCGCCATGCGGCAGCACGAAACATCCCTGCGATTTCGGGTTTTCATGTGGTGCGCCGTGTGGCCGCCCAGCGCCTTTACTCAGTTTTTAAAAATACGTCCGACGCCCCAACGCCCATCGGTGTGATTGATGAGACTGTCCATGACGCCTTTATCGGCTGGGCCAAACTCATCATCGGGGAGCATTTGACCTACAAAACCACCAATAAGGCGTGGCAGGAATGGCAAAAAGACGGCAGCGACTAGCGAGTGCTGCAACATTGCGTTAGGCCAGCTCCGGCTTGAACCTCAGCGCAACACCATTATTGCAATAGCGCAAACCCGTTGGGGCCGGGCCATCCTTGAAAACATGACCCTGATGGCCACCGCACCGCGCGCAGTGATATTCCGTACGCGGTACGATGAGTTTATAATCGGTCTTGGTGCCAAGGGCGTTGGGCAAAAAGTCAAAAAATGATGGCCAGCCGGTGCCGGAATCATATTTTGTATCCGATGCAAACAAGGGCAGGCCGCAACCTGCGCACTCAAAAATGCCGGTGCGCTTTTCATCATTAAGGGGGCTGGAAAAAGGGCGCTCTGTGCCCTCCCGGCGCAACACCGCATAGGCTTCCGGGGATAGGCGTTTTTTCCATTCGCTCTCCTCCAATTGCCAGGCGTCATAGTCGGGGATTGTTGCGGGATCGGGCTCGTTCATATTCGGGTCCTTTTCTGCGGCTCTGGCCCCGGATGCGCGGGGCGAGGGGCCACACGCGCCAAGAAGACCGATGGTGCCGCTGGCAGCCAAGTGACCAAGCAATCGGCGGCGGGGGATCGGGGGAAGCGCAAAGAAATTCATAAACCAATTACCGTGTCTTCAATGTGATGGATCAGTGGCAGGGCGCCGCGCATCGGCTTAGACGCTCACCACTGGGAATGTCGCAGTGGTAAGCGCGAATAAAAGCAAAAATCCGGCATCGCGGTTTGATTTGAACCTGATCAAGCAATTGTGACCGTCATTGATATCAAGACCGCGCACCTGCCAAGCAAAATGCAGCGCCGCGCCGGTGAGCGCGAGATAGGACCATGGCGCCCGGTACCCCGCCAGCCAAAGCGCCCCGGCAAAAAGCACCAGCACAAGCGCGTAAAAAATCACCAGCGCCGGGACCGTTTGGCTGCCCAACCGCCGGGCGGAGGATTTAACGCCAATCAGCGCATCATCCTCGCGGTCCTGGTGCGCATAGATCGTGTCATAGCCAAGGGTCCAGAACAGACAGGCCGCATAAAGACAAAACGCAGGCGCGTTCATGTGCCCCGTCAGCGCCGCGACCCCCACCAGCACACCCCAGTTAAAGGTCAGCCCCAGCCATAGCTGCGGCCACCAGGTGATGCGCTTCATAAACGGATAGGCCGCCACCAATGCCAGCGCCGCAAAGCCCGTGACGATTGCGGTGCCATTGAACTGGATAAGCACCACAAGACCAATCAGGCACAGGCCAATCAGAAACATCCACGCCGCTTTGACGCTCACATCACCAGCCGGCAGCGGACGCAACGCCGTGCGGGCAACCTGCGCGTCGATATCGCGGTCAACAATGTCGTTATAAACACAGCCTGCCCCGCGCATCACCACGGCGCCAACCGCGAATAATAGGGCGTCCACAAACAGGCTGAAGAGTGGGGGCACAACCCCGCCCGGGCGCTCGGCCATAACCACAAGACCAACCGCCATGCCAAACCAGCATGGCAACAGGAGGAGCCAGGTGCCAATAGGCCGGTCAGCCCGCATCAACCGGAGAAAAGGCCGCGTGCGCCGAGGCGCCAGGTGATCAACCCAGCTGTGGGGGTCGGCATCGGCGGGCCGATTATCATGGGCCATATCGCTCATGGGGGTTGGCTAATTGCTTTTTCCGGGCCCGGCAAGCCGGTTGTGTTTGGGTGCCCGCTGGGGCTTAAAGAGGGGATGCCCACAACGCTCCGCCTTTATGTGCCCCAAGCGCTTACCACCGGCAAAACCCTGACCCTTCCTGCCGATCAGGCCCATTATCTTGCCCAGGTGATGCGCCGAAAACCCGGTGATAGTGTAGAGATTTTCAACGGGGAGGATGGTGCGTTCCACGGCACGCTCATGGCGCTGTCGCGGCGCGCGGTCAACATTGACGTAGGCGTTTGCCTACGCAGCCCCGGGCCGGAAAATGAGGTGACGCTCTACTTTGCGGTGGTCAAACGCGGCCCGGTGGAGATGATTGTGCAAAAAGCAACGGAGCTCGGCGCCACGCGGCTCCAGCCCCTGATCACTGAGCGCACAATGGCCAAGGCCTTTAACCGGGAGCGGTTATGCGCCATTGCGCGGGAGGCAAGCGAGCAATGCGAGCGCTTGTCGGTGCCAAGCCTTGGTGAGCCTGACCGTCTGGAAACCCTGCTGGCAGAGGCGACCGCCCCGAAGGCTGAAACCCGCCCGGGGCTGATCTTTTTTGCCGATGAGGCCGGGGACAATCCGGCCGTGCGTTGGGGCGGCATGGCAGGACGCGCCGCGCCCCTATCCGCGGCGTTGCACGCGCTTGCGGAAAAACCGGCGTCGCTCGGGCTTCTGATTGGGCCGGAGGGTGGGTTCACCGCCGGCGAGCGCGAGCGCCTGCGCGCCGCGCCGGGCATAGTCTCGGTGGGCCTTGGCCCGCGGATATTACGGGCCGATACCGCAGCGATTGCGGGGCTTGCGATCATTCAATCCTATCTTGAAACCACGGACGCCGCTGTTGGCGCACCCGTTGAGCATCCTTGACAAGCGGGCGCGGGGGTTCGATGCGTGCCTTTAGTGTTTGCCCACGCTATGCATTATTTTCGCCCGCGCATAACGGTTACACCATAGGATCGCCTCGCCATGACATCAGGAACCGGCAACCCCGATAGCCCCATGATTGAAAGTACGGCGCAGCTGGCTGCCTATCTGGCGCAGGGGTGCAAACCAAAGGACCAATGGCGGATCGGCACGGAGCATGAAAAATTCGTTTTCTGCCGCAAGACGCTCGCGCCCGTTGGCTATGATGGGCCCACGGGCATCCGCGCCATTCTTGAAGCGCTGGCCAAGGAAACCGGCTGGGACCTCGTAATAGAGGATGATCATCCCATTGGCCTGAAAGGCGGCGGGGCATCTGTCTCGCTGGAGCCCGGTGGCCAGTTTGAGCTTTCCGGCGCGCCGCTGACCACCATTCATCAGACCTGTGATGAAGTGCATACGCATCTTGCCGCGGTAAAAGCGGTGGCTGACCCCATGGGTGTTGCCTTCCTGGGCATGGGCTTTACCCCCACCTGGACCCGCGCACAAATGCCCAAAATGCCCAAGGCGCGGTATGATATCATGCGCAATTATATGCCAAAAAAAGGCGACCTCGGGCTCGATATGATGCATCGTACGTGTACGGTGCAAGTGAATCTCGATTTTTCCAGTGAAGCGGATATGGTGGAGAAGTTCCGGACATCAATTTGTCTTCAGCCTATTGCCACGGCGCTTTTTGCCAATTCCGGTATGACCGAGGGGCAAGCCAATGGCTGGGCGTCATGGCGCGCCAATATCTGGACCGATACGGACCCCGACCGCACCGGCATGCTCGATTTTGTCTTTGATGATGATTTCGGGTTTGAGCGGTATGCGAACTATATGCTCGATGTGCCCATGTATTTTATCTATCGTGGTGGGCGTTATATCGATGTGGCGGGTCGGTCTTTCCGCGATTTTATGGCGGGGAACCTGCCTGAATTGCCCGGTGAAAGACCCCATATGGGCGATTGGGAAGATCATCTGTCCACGGCTTTTCCGGAGGTGCGGTTGAAACGGTTCCTGGAGATGCGGGGCGCTGATTCCGGGCCCTGGGCGCGAATTTGTGCGCTGCCTGCATTCTGGGTTGGGCTTCTCTATGATGAGGCGGCGCTGGCCGCGGCCTCATCCCTGGTGGCCGGTTGGGACCGGGAGACCCGGCATGCCCTGCGCCATGATACGGCAAAAGATGGGCTCAAAGCCCGCGTCAATGGCACGAGCGTGCAGGATGTGGCCCTGGAAATTCTTCAGTTGGCTGAGGATGGTCTGAAACGTCGCGGCGCTGCGGGCAAGGTCAGTGCCGATGAAACCGAATATCTCGAACCCCTTTGGCAAATCGCGCGGGGCGGTGAGACCATGGGCGAATATACTGCCCGCGTCTGGGCAAGCGACCTCGCCCGCGACCCCCACCGTCTCTACGCCGCTTGCCAATACTGAGGTAGAACCGCCGTATAGGGAGTAATAAGCGTTGGGGCTATTGCCATCCAAAGAGATGGTGTTGCACCGGCTGCCCCCGCCCATCCTCGCCCGGCTATGGCAAAGGACATTCAACTAGAATCAGGAATTGCCCCAAGGCCGGGCATTTCCTGATACTTCCATGCACCAGTGTAAACGTCTGTTGCTTTAGGGGAGCTGCGACACGTCAATATGCTTCGATAAAATACTTATCCTCTGCCCCCTTAACTCGGATTAGAGTCCTCAAAGGCGTGCCTGCCCGAACGCGTTTTGCTGCGCAAATCGCTTCCGCGGGTTTCACGCTTTTCGCTTTGCGAAAAACGCTATGGTGGGGGCGAGAGGGTAAACCTCGTACCGGAACACGCGCGATGGGTTGGCGGGCGGCGTTGCGCACGTAAAAATGGTGGGCGTACGTAGGATCGAACTACGGACCTCTTCCATGTCAAGGAAGCGCTCTACCACTGAGCTATACGCCCCTTCCGGGAGGAAGCGGGGTAGCGGTAAATCGGTGTGTTTTCAAGTGCCCGATCGCAAGAAGTGACGGGACGGGGCGTGTGGCCTTGGCGCGAGCCCAAAAAAGCTGGACAGCTGTTTTGGGCTCGCGCACCATGAACGACGGTGCCAGCAGCGCAATCGGAATTTGAGCTGCAAATTGGGGGAGCGTTACGGGTATGTCTTTATCAGTGGGAACCACGCAAGAGGGCACAACGAGGCCCCAAATCGCCAATGAAGAGGCGACCATCGCGGCGATGGCCCGGGAAATTGTTGGGTTTGCGCGCGCCGATAAAGTCTGGCCCACGGGCGAGCCAGTACCCCATGCGCAAATACGCCGCCAGCTTCAACCCATCGCCGACCGCGTGCCCCCCAACGACGTCGCCAACTTCACCGGCCAATCCCGGTTTGATGCGCCCGGCCCCGTGGGCGTGGATGGAAAGACGGCAAGACCGCAACATGGTGCCGGTGATGGCGACAAGGATGCAGCCAAGGAAGCCGCCGATGACGCTGTTCCAGCATCCGACCTTCTGACCATCAAAGCGGAAGTTTTGCGCCGTGTCCTCACCGGTGACGTTGAAGGCCTCACCGTAAAAGAAGACGGCGTTTCCGCGGACAGCCAAGAGCACCACCGCAAGACAGACGATAAGCTCGCGCCGGGTCTTTACAGCAATGCAACAATTTTTCTGAAAGGGGTTCGAATTGACGGGCGCCTAAATTGTCAGGGAGCGGATATATGGGCGCCGTTGTTCTGTTATGATTGCGTGTTTTCCGATACGATTGACCTAGAAGACGCGTCTATCAATACCGCGTTTTTCGCTAACTGTGATTTTCATGGGGGGCTTTTATTCGCGCGACTGACGGCGCATCGGTCAATGGGATTTTCGGGTTGTATTCTTGATCACGGCTTACGTGGCGATGGGCTTGTTATTGGCCGCTCTTTATATTTTCGCGGTAGTTCAAACCGACGGTTGATTGCAAAAAAGGAAGTCTGGCTGGTGGGGAGCCGGATCGAGGTGCAATTGGCTTGTAATGAAGCTGATTTCCGTGCTGATTCTGCCAAAGAAGTTCTGTCGTCTCTTGTCTGTGACTCGATGATCGTTGGGCAAAGTGTTCACCTGATCGATGTAATGGCACAAGGGGCTGTTAGCCTGAATAGCGCTGGAATTGGCGGACAATTAAACTGTGTAGGAAGCTCATTTCATCACGGCTATCCGCTTACTGACAAAAAGCACTTTGCGCTTAACTGCGAATCGATTGTCATCGCGCGACATCTATTTCTAGCCCGCACACGTCCAGATAAAAATGGGCATACGACAAATACCAATGCCACGGGCATCGTTAACATCAGCGGCGCAAAAATTGGCGGAAGTCTTATTTGCCGAGGCATAGATTTAGATTGTGGTACAAGCCCAGAAGAAGGGACCGTTGCGCTCACCATCGCCCGAGCGACTGTGGAACAAAATTTCTTGCTTCAGGACCTTTCATTGAAAGGGGACGTGGACCTAACCGGCGCATCGGTAAACGAGTTACACGACGAGGAGGCAACCTGGCCCATTGAGGCAAATAGTGATGTTAATGGTAGACTGCACTTAGGCGGATTTCGTTATCGGGCCCTCAACCCGGCGAGTCAATTTGATTGGAAAAAACGAAAACAATGGCTGCAATGTCAGCCGAAATCAGATCTCGGCAAAAAATTTCAACCGGATGCCTGGACACAATTAACGCGTATTTATCGGAACACTGGCCGTGATTTGGATGCTCGCGAGATTGCCAAGGATCGTGAAAAATGCCGTACAAAGATGTATTTCTCCCGAGGACGGCGGGTCGCCGGTTTCCTTCGGCAGTCACTGGGCGTATTTTTTGGCTATGGCTATGATGCGTTGCGCGCCACGGGATTTTGCGTTTTTTTCATGGTTGTCTTTGCGGCGCTGTTTTGGAAATTTGAGCGCGACGGTGTCATGGTTCCCTCTTCGAATGAGGCCTTAATCTATAGCGCGGGCCTGGGGGAAGCGGACGCAATTGTGCCGCCGCCAGGATATGCTGCATTTAATCCCTTGATGTATTCGGTTGATCTCTTTGTTCCGTTCGTCAACCTTCAGCAGGCTGAACGATGGCAACCCCGGTCATATGTTGATAGTGCCGCACCGCGCCCGACAGTCGGTGAGATTAGGGAAAATCCTCTGCGGCTTTTGCGCTTTTTCGACTGGCTCGTGCATCCCAAAACCATTATGTGGCTGGAAATTCTTTTTGGCTGGGTGTTTGTCACCACCACAGGCCTGACATTTTCCGGGGTTCTGCGCCAATATGAGTGAAGGGTTTTGCGCCCGCGCCGCTTAGGCCGCCAACACGCGGTCGATTTCGTTGACGAGGTCTTTGAGATGAAACGGCTTCGACAAGACAGTTGCATCCTCGACGGCCGCGTTCTGGGCGTTGAGCGCCACGGCGGCGAACCCGGTGATGAACATGATCTTCATGGCCGGGTCGATTTCGGCTGCCTTTCGGGCGAGCTCAATGCCATCCATCACAGGCATCACGATGTCAGTGAGCAAAAGGTCGAACTCGCGCAATTGCAATTCGGTCAGGGCCTCATCGCCCTGGCTTGCCGGGATAACTTCATGACCGGCGCGTTCTAACGCTTTGGTCAGAAAGCTCCGCATCGAATCATCATCTTCCGCGAGAAGAATTGCCACCATGGTGATCGCCCCTTACCTGAAAGCTACCTCTAAACCGGTCAATGCGTTCCAGCAAGATTCGCACCGTTTCGTGCGTGCCTGCAATCCGCCGGTTCTCGATCAAGGGGTCGGTTGAAAGCGTTACCAGGTCGTTAACGGACCCGCTAAAACATCCGGCGGGCGGGCCTGCGCGTATTAATGTGGCGCTTTGAACTCTTTCCGGCACTGGCGCGATCGCCTACATTTTTGCAAAAAATGGGAACCATGGTTCAGCGAATTTTCTCAAAACCTGCAGATCGCCGACGGGAGATAAAGCGCGGGCGGCTGATGGACGCTGGCACAGAAGCTGGCACGGGGGCGGTTTCGGCGACGGTTGATCACGCGCCGTCTTTTATCACGGGCCCAACACCGCAAAAACCGTTTGAGATACTGACGCCCACGGCGCCAACCTCGCCGGTGATTTTTGCCTCGCCCCATTCGGGCCGGCTCTATCCGCGCGAATTGCTGACCGCCACGCGTTTGTCGCGCCATGCTCTGCGCCAATCGGAAGATTGTTACGTGGACCTGTTGTTTGCCGCCGCGCCAAAGCTCGGCGCGCCCCTAATCAAGGCGTTGTTTCCGCGGGCCTATATTGACGTGAACCGGCGCGAGGATGAGCTTGATCCGCGCATGTTCACCGGCCCGTTGGCAATTCGGGCTGATGCCAAATCGAGCCGGGTGCTGGCGGGCCTTGGCGTGTTGCCGCGCATTGTTGCCGACGGCAAAAATATTTATGGCCGCAAGATCAGCGCCGATGACGCGGCGCGGCGGCTTGCGGCCTGTTACCAGCCCTATCACGGTGCCTTGCGCCAACTACTCCAGCAAACCCGCGCGCGGTTTGGTGTGGCGGTGCTGATCGATTGTCATTCGATGCCAACTATTGGCGGTGCGCCGATCCGGCCCGGTGAGCCGGCGCTTGATTTTGTTATCGGCGACAGGTTCGGCACTTCCGCAGCGCCGGGCATCACAGGCTTGATCGAGACCTTTTTGAGCCAGCGGGATTATCATGTGGCGCGCAACACGCCCTATGCGGGTGGGCATGTGGCCCACGCCTATGGGCGCCCGGCGAAGGGTGTCCATGTGGTTCAGATCGAGATCAATCGCAGCCTTTATCTCGATGAGCAAAAGCTGACCCGCACGGACGGTTTTGACCGCATTCGCGCGCTGATGACCGACATGATTGCCGATCTGGTGGCGATCCGCCCCGAGGCCCTGAACACAACACTTTCCGGCGCCTGGGCTGCCGAGTAATTTACGGAAATTTCCCCAAAAAAAAGACCGCAAACCATAAAGGCTGCGGTCTAAAGTATTAGGGAGGAAACGCCCAAAAAACTTTGGGCAATGGCGGCGAACCGCCACACCACAAGAGTAGCAATCCCCCAAATTGAATGCAAGAGAAATTTTGCGTTGCAATATCGCAATCGCGAAATTTATGGAGATTTTTTGATAGGCAGCCATATAACACCAAAATTCGGTAGAAGCGCGCAGAAAAAATTTATCATTTTAGCAATTTATGCTCACATATTACGGCTGCGGCATAGTGGGTGATGCATCGATGCCAACACTTGCCGTAAGACAGCAATGTTGCGTGAGCGGGGCTGCTCACTCCCTGCATCCGTGCTGCGCCCTCGAAAAATGGTAAAAGCACTCTATATTCCGACGGTGAGCATCGTTTCCGCCCAGTTTTTCTTTGTGCCTAGTGTCTTCACAACCCAGCTTTCCACAACATTGAGACCGAAATGACCCAATCTGCTGCTTCCCCTGCGCGCGATGACGCGGGCTCGTCGACCGGTAAGGCCGATGTCAACGCTGACGGCAAGACCGACGTAAAAAAGCCCGATACCAAGAAGAAAGGCGCCTTGCGCCGTCTGGGCTCCGGCGTTGGCCGGTTGACCCGCGCGCGTCAGAAATTCGCCATGCCGGGCGACAATGACGAGGGATTGAAGATCGTCGTCGCCACCGATGCGTGGAAGCCGCAGGTGAACGGCGTCGTGCGCTCGCTGGAAACGCTGGGCGATATCCTCACCGGCTTTGGCAATGAGGTTTTGTATATCACGCCGTCGGACTTCAAATCCTTTCCTATGCCTTCTTATCCGGAGATTCGGTTGTCGCTTTTTCCCAACCGTAAAGTGGCAAAAATGATCAACGCGTTTCAGCCCGATGCGATCCACATCGCCACCGAAGGGCCCATCGGGCGGGCGGCCCGGCGGTTTTGTCAGCGCCGCCGCTACCCGTTCACCACCAGCTTTCACACCCGTTTTGCCGAATATGCCAATGAGCGGTGGGCCGTGCCGATCGATTGGGGCTATTCGATCCTGCGCGATTTTCACAAACATGGTGAAGCCATGATGGTGGCCACACCGGGCATGCAGCAGGAGATGGAGGCGCGCGGGTTCAAAAACATCAAGCTCTGGGCGCGCGGCGTCGATCTTGAGGCGTTTAGTGTGGGCGACCGCACGCTGCTTGATCACCATGATCGCCCGGTCTTTTTGTATGTGGGCCGCATTGCGGTTGAAAAAAGCATTGAGGATTTCCTCGAGCTGGACCTGCCGGGCACAAAGGTTGTTGTTGGCGACGGCCCGCAACGCGAAGAGCTGGAGAAAAAATACACCGACGCCGTTTTTGTGGGCCCGAAATTTGGCGAGGAATTGACCCAGTATTATCAGGCGGCGGATGTTTTCGTTTTCCCATCGCGGACGGACACGTTCGGGCTGGTGAATGTTGAGGCGCTTGCCTGCGGCGTGCCGGTGGCGGCGTATCCGGTGCGCGGGCCCATTGATATTCTTGACGGTGCCGCGCCCGGCTGCGGTGCCCTTGACGAGGATCTGAAAACCGCGTGCCTGCGCGCCTATGAAACGGGCAATGCGCAGGCCTGCCGTGCCCATGCGGAGAATTTCTCCTGGGAGGCAGCGACCCGGATGTTTATCAGCAATCTTGAGGTGCCGGGCTTTGACGAAGAATTCTGGCTCCGCTCGGCCAAGATGATCGACTGATCCATCGCGGGACAGGCCAAAGCCCGTTCCGGCCCGAATGGGGCCAAAATGCCGGACCCTTTCGGGGCAGGCTAGGCGATCTTGCCCTTGTCTTTTCGCGGGGTAACCGGCGGCGATAATTCCCGAAACCCATGTATTTATCGCGGGTTCCGCGAAGCCATCCCCTTGAATTGGACGTTGGGTAGAACCCGCGCGCGCGCGCGGCACACTCTTTGCGTTCTCATTGATTGTAACCGCGTCGGCATTCGCGTGCTGCGTGTTGAATTCAAGGAGAAGGCAAAAATGGCGCATCCGATTGATCACCATGTGGGGCAAAAACTTCGCCAACGGCGTCGCCTGTTGGGCTTGACCCAGCAAAAACTGGCGGACGCGGTCAATATCCGGTTCCAGCAAATCCAGAAATATGAAAGCGGTGCCAATCGCATCTCGGCCTCCCGGTTGTGGACGCTGGCGCGCGCCCTTGATGTGCCTGTGTCTTATTTCTTTGACGGTCTGAACGGTCTTGACCATGGCGAGCCGGCGAATGGGGCAATGCCCTCATCGTCTTATGGGATGACCCCGGCGGGCACGCGCTCTGATGTGTTCAATCAGAAAGAAACGATTGATCTGGTGCGGGCCTATTACACGCTTGCCGATGAACCGCGGCGCCGCCTCCTCGATTTGGCGAAGGCCATGTCAGGGGCAGCCTGACAACCAAGTAAGCGCAGGCGCAGGCTCACAACTAAATGAGGTCAGGCGCAGCCTGAACTCACATCTTCGAATTCCTGCGTGGTCATATGCAGGTGGGCAGAAAAAATCGCGGTGCTCTGGCACGGCGATTTTTTTTGCGTTTTGCCGGAGCATTTTCTGGTGGGCCCGTGTCGATCGCATTGCAGTTGTTTTGTTTTGGGCGCATTCTCCGCGCAATGAAAGAATTTGCATCGGAACTGGAGAGCTGTGCTGCGCTGATGCCGCGTCTTGCCGATGCGGCCGGTAAGGAAGCGCTGAGCCATTTTCGCAAACAGGCACCGGTGTCGAACAAGGCCGGTATCTGGTTTGATCCGGTGACGGAGGCCGACCGCGCCAGTGAGCGTGTGATGCGCCAGATGATCAGCCAGGTGTTCCCGCGCCATGCAATCCTGGGCGAGGAGTTTGGGGAGCATCCGGGCGAGGGGTATGACGCGCAAAACCCTGCGCCTTTGCGGTGGATCCTTGATCCCATTGACGGCACGCGCGCCTTTGTGTGCGGGGTGCCAAGCTGGATGACGCTGATCGGGTTGGAGTGTGAGGGTGAGGCTGTGCTCGGCACCATTGATCAGCCCTTTACGCGTGAGCGCTGGATCGCCAGTGCGGGGCAAACCCGGTATTTTCTGCGCGGTACGGAACAACCCTGCAGCGTCAGCACCCTGACCGATATTTCAAAAGCCCGGATCACCACAACCGACCCCCGCCGTACCCAAGGCTATTTCGACAGCGACCAGGCCGATGCGTTTCGCCGCCTGTCGGAAACCTCGCGCCTCGCGCGGTTTAGCCTTGATGCGTATGGCTATGCGCTGCTCGCCCTGGGGGAAATTGATGTGGTATTGGAATCGGGACTTGCCCGCCATGATTATAGCGCCCTGCGTCCGGTGGTGGAGGGGGCTGGCGGTATCATTACCAATTGGCGCGGTGACCCGGTGGGTACCGACGATCGCGGCGAGGTCCTCGCTGCTGCGACCCCGCAATTGCATGCAAAGGTGATGGAAATCGTTGCGGGCTGATAACCTGTTGGGCGGGATAAAACGGCCCTATGGCGGCCATTGTTCCTGGTCATGGCCGAAAACTGTTTCCTCATCCGCCAGCGGATCAAAAATATCCGTTATCGGATTATCAGGAATTATCCCAATGTCGTCATCGTCTTCAGGACCAGCATAACACACTGTCGCTGGCCCAAATCGCCAGCGTTGATCCCGCTTTATCATGCGGGTGACTTTTGCGCTCAACCGGTCGACAAGATGCATGTACCCGCCGGGCTCATCTGCCCGGCGCGGGGCCTCTGCCGGTGATGCAGTGTTGGTCATGGGCCCGTGGCCCAACCGCTGCAATGCACTTTTTGGGGTATTGCCCCCTATGGTGGATTGCTTTTGCACCACAATCCGCGGTTCCTCCGGCACCGGATTTTCCACATAGCCAAACAACCGCATGGCGCAATAGGATATCCGCGTAATGGCCTGATGCTGGGTAAGGTCGCCATGCCCCGATTGGAACAAGACCCGCTCCACCAGGGTCAAACAAAATTCAGCAAACCGCCGCAACACGCGCAAGCGCCGGTCCATCACGGGAGAGGGGGAATAAGGATTAGGGATCATGGCCAAAACAATACTCCCGATCCTCCGGGCGGGGATAACTTTCCCCTATTTTTTCCAACGCCATATGGTTTTGTTAAAAATTTCGAACCGTC
>JBCBBJ010000022.1:0-11768 GCA_038531745.1 Pseudomonadota bacterium | reverse complement strand
AGGCGGGGTGAACCCCGCCCTACGGCTGATATTTATTGCTACCCCGCTATGACGATTATTATCAATCCTCGTAGTAATCCGTTACCACATTCAAATCCCGTAAGGGGCGTTCTGTGTACCCCATATCTTCGGCGCGTTGGCGGGCTGGTAGGGCGATGGGTTTGAAAACCTCTGGATAGTCTTTCACCGGCATAATGTCGAGGATAGACCTGATACAATTGAGCCGCGCTTTTTTCTTGTTGTCCCCATCAATTACCCGCCAGGGGCAGAGTTCCGTACTCGTCTGATCGAGCATCTTATCGCGGGCCTTGGAAAACGCGACCCACCGTTTGCGGCCTTCAAGGTCGATGGGTGACAGCTTCCAGCGTTTGCGCGGGTCGGTGGCGCGATCCTGAAAGCGTTTTTCCTGCTGTTCGGGGGAAACATGCACCCAATATTTGATCAGGATGATCCCGCTATCCACCAGCATTTTCTCAAATGCCGTGACGTCGCGCATAAAAACGTCATGCTCTTCGGGCGTGCAAAACCCCATCACCGGTTCAACCACGGCGCGATTATACCAGGACCGGTCAAACAGTGTGACCTCCCCCGCTGCGGGCAGATGGCGCACATAGCGCTGAAAAAACCACTGCGTTCGTTCGCGGTCTGATGGTTTGGGTAATGCAACAACTTTCCACACCCGGGGGCTCAGACGCCGCATGATGGTTTTGATCAACCCGCCTTTGCCGGCCGCGTCGCGCCCCTCAAACAGGATCACAACCTTTAGGCCTTCGCGTTTGACCGTTTCCTGGAGTTTTGCCAGTTCCAATTCAAGATCGGCAAGGTGGTCGGCGTATACGGATTTTTTCATGGGAAGTTTGCTTTTTGATGGGGGTCTGGCGATCAGCCTAGTTTGGCTGAATGGGGTTGCCTTGCGGGTCAAAGCGATATTCGGTTCGACAAAAATCGCAGGACACCTTGATGATCCCGTCCTCCAGCATCTCGCTAAGGCTGTCCTCATCATAACGGCCAAGCACGGCCGTGATCTTTTGGGCATTGCAGCCACAGGCGGCAGTGACGGGTTTGGAGTCGAATACGCGAACGCCATCCTCATGGAAAAGCCGATAGAGGAGGTCTTCCCCCGCTAAGTTGGGATCGAGTAATTCATCAGCCTGCGTTGTTTTCAGAAAAGCCTCCGCCCGGTCCCAGCTTTCCTGGTCCGTGTCCGCCATAAGGTTTGCCTCACCGCGCTCTCGGTTGCCGCCTTCGCCGGGTACAAATTGCGCGATGATGCCGCCCGCCCGCCAATGGGCCCGCCCGCCGGGTTTTTGAATTTTCCCTACCGCGAGCCGCACCGCCGTGGGCAATTGTTCCGACTGCTGAAAATAGGCAACCACCGCTTCTTCCAGCGTTTCGCCTTCCAGGGGGGTAACGCCCTGATAACGCTCCATATCCGGGCCCTGGTCAACGGTCATGGCCACGTGCCCGGTGCCGAGCAGCGCCGGAAGGGTTGGTGCTGATCGTGCCGCACCTTCCGCCGTGGACGCGGTGGCGCGCAAGGCGCCGTTGGCCTGATAATCTGACACAACCATGGAGACAGGGCCGTCCCCTTGGATCTGAAAGATCAGTTTACCATCGAATTTCAACGCCGCCCCCATCAGGGTGACCACAATCGCGGCCTCGCCCACAAGGCGGGCGACATTATCATCAAAAGGGTGGGCGCTGAGGATTTGATCAATTGAGCCAGACATGCGCACAAGCCTTCCGCGCACCGCTGTCTCGCCAATTTGAAACGGCAAGATACGATCATCGGGGGGGATCAACACAGATGGGGAGGCACGGTCAGACATGGAAACGGGTCAATCAAGGAAAACAGTGGATGACGGGGGCGGGCGCTAGGTTTTAATCCGATAGCCGGCTTTTAACAGGCGATAGGTCAGTGTTGTGAGTGCGATATTCAAGGCGAGAGTTATCAGTATACTGACTGAAATCGATGCCTCTGCATGGCCAGTAAAGCCATAGCGAAACCCATCAACCAGCATAAAGACCGGGTTAAAATGGCTGGCGGTCAGGAATGCATCGGGCAGGCGGCTGATGGGGTAAAATGTGCCCGACAGGAACGTGAGCGGCTGGATAACAAAGTTGGTGATCGCCGAAAGCTGGTCAAATTTCTCTGCCCAGATGCCCGCGAGCACACCCAGGGTGCCGAACATCCACGCGGCAGTGAGGGCAAAATACATAACCGCCAAAACATTGCGAACTGGCAGGGGATCGCTCGCCGCCATAAAGGCCGCGCAAGTGAGCGCCGTGATCAAGCCCACCAAGAGCCCCCGTGTGACCGCGCCGCCGATGAACCCTGCCGCAATTTCTGCCGCCGATAACGGTGCCATCAAGATATCGACGATGGAGCCCTGCATCTTGCCGATAATTAGGGACGAGGAGGAATTGGCGAACGCATTGGTCAGGATTGCCATCATGATCAGGCCGGGTGCCAGAAAAACAATGTAGGAAACCGCCCCCACATCAGGCCGGTTCACGCCAAAGGCCAGCATAAAAACCAGTAGAAACAACAGGGTGGAGATGACCGGCGCGGCAACTGTCTGGAAGATCACCTTCACAAAGCGCTGGACTTCTTTTTGGTAAAACGTCCACAGACCAAGCCAGTTGACCGGCCCGAAATGCCGGGTGCCGTGGGTGGTGTTTTGCGGGGCCATTGTTGCCGGCATTGAGGGCGAAGCCGTCGCCAGCGGCTCGGCGGGCGGCAGCGTTGTGTCTTGAGCCATATCAGCCATGGGGAAAACCAGCGTTGGAGATGGAATACAGGGGCGGCGGACCGTCACCGCTAATTATGTGGCGGTGCAGGCCAGCGGCGTCAACAGCGCGGGAACATCGCACCACCGGCTGTGCACAAGCCCCCTATATATGGTGTGCAAAAAAAGGGGCTTGGCCGATATTGTATTTTGCCATTCGTCGGATACTATATTTAGCGGAAGATATGGATTTGGCAAAAGCCCGATACAATATGTTGTTCGAATTGCCTGGCAAGAGCGAAATGCGTCATCCGACCCGATGACGCGGGGTTCGGCTCAGCGTGGCACAGGGCAGGCGGACAGGGTGATCGGCGGATCAAAAAGGGAATTGAAGATGGCTTGGACAGATGAGCGTGTGGAACTCCTGAAGAAATATTGGGCGGAGGGGCTTTCGGCCAGTCAGATTGCCAACAAAATGGGCGGGGTCACCCGCAATGCGGTGATCGGTAAGGTCCATCGCCTTGGTCTGTCGGGCCGGGCGACCCCCGCCAAGCCAAGCCGTGGCCGTGCGGTTGAGGCGGGCCCGGCGCCGCGCCCGGTGGCAGAAAAACCGGTGCCGGTTAAACCGTCGGCGCCAAGCCATCCGGTGATTGAACCCGCAACGGTGATTGAGCCTGCGATTCTGTCCAGCGGTGATCTGACCACGGTGGCGACCCTCAACCGCAATATGTGCAAATGGCCGATTGGTGACCCGGCCAAGGATGATTTCCATTTTTGCGGTCAGCCGGCGCAGCAAGGCAAACCGTATTGCACCCACCACGCCAATGTTGCGTTCCAACCGGCCCAGCGGCGCGCCGATCGGCGCCCGGAACCGCGCCCCATCCGTGCGTTGACGGCTGGGCCCAAACGCGCCGCCGGATAACGCGCGGCGTGTTAAGGGCCGGGTAAGGATGATTACCCGGCATTTTAATCGAGTTTGTAGCGTCAAATTTATGCCGACACTGTAACCCTGACAGCCTCGTCAGTTGGGGTTGGTCCGATGCGGATGGATATTGCGACGGTTGGCGGCATTCTTGCCGGCTTTTTTATCATCGGTCTGGCCATCGTCATGGGCGGGGCGGTCAGTGTCTTTTTTAACGGGCCAAGCTTTTTGATTGTGCTTGGCGGCGCTATCTCGGCAACGGTCTTGCGGTTTCCGGTCAACAAGGTTGTGGTGGCATTCAAAACGGGCACCAAGATCGCCTTTTTTGATCAGCAAAAAGCCCCGCGCGATATCTTAGAGGAAATTCGCGATCTTGCCGGGGTTGCCCGCCGCCACGGACCCATCGGTCTGGAACGGGTACCGGTTTCTGACGGCTTTTTGGCACGCGGCAAACAGATGATTGCCGATGGTCTGTCAACGGAGCATCTGCGCGAGCAATTGATGCGCGAACGCGAGCTGGAAATCCGCCGGCTGGTGGAGGGGGAGCAGATTTTCCGCGCCATGGGGGAGGCCGCGCCCGCCTTTGGTATGATCGGCACCATTGTTGGCCTTGTGAAAATGCTGTGGACCATGGATGATCCGTCAACGATTGGCCCGGCCATGGCTATTGCCTTGTTAACCACGCTTTATGGCGCGCTTGCGGCGTATGCCTTTGCCTTGCCCATCGCGGACAAGCTAGCGTTAAAACTGGAAGTGCAGGAGACAAATCTCTCGCTCATCATTGATGGGCTGTGTCAAATCTCTGACCGCAAATCGCCCGATGTGATTACCGATATGCTGATTGTCTATCTGCCGGAAAAATCGCGCGGTCCCTTTGAGATGATGCCCGCATAACGCAGAGGCAGGGTAGAGGCATGGATTATCCCCATAGGACACAAGCGGGAACACAAGTGGGAACGCAGATGCGGGCGCACGCTTATGCCAACCCCGGTGAAGCGCCAACCCGGGGCGGCAGCGCCGGTCGTGTGTCATCATCCCTCGCTTCAAGCCCGGCATCGACACCGTCGTCTCTCACCCGCAGTCAACGCAGCGCGTCGGTGAGCCCCCGGATCCAGCGGGCGCGCCGCGGCGGCACCTGGCTGATCACCTATGCCGATCTGATGACGATATTGGTGTGTTTCTTTGTACTGATTGTTTCATTTTCCATCCAGGATCAGGTCAAGCTGGAGGTTGTGGCCGGGTCCATGCGCGATGCCTTTGGTGTGGCGGAAGAACGGCGCTTTGCTGGCGATGTGAAAATGATCGGCACACCGGACCAGCGCCAACCGGGCAATGTGCGCCCGTCGCCCACGCCAACGGCCAGTGCCATCACCGAAACCCTCTCTGCCAACCCCGCCGCGGGCAATACTGGCCATGCGGGTGCGTATGAACAGCGCGAGGACGCACAAAAATTGCGCCGACGCGTGACGCAAGCCTTCGACCGCGCCATCCTCACCCATCCCTTGTTGAAAGATCAAAGCGACGCCATCACGATCACCCTGGTGGAGGACGGTCTGCAGGTTGTGCTGGCTGATAGCGACGGGCTCGCCATGTTTTTACCGGGCCAAGCCGAACCAACACCGCGCGCCCGTTTATTGTTGACCGAGCTTTCCCGCATTCTTCAGCCTCTGCCAAACAGGGTCACCATCGAAGGGCACGCGGATGCGGCGGGGCAGGGGGCGTATTCGGCGTTTGCGTTGACCGTCACGCGGGCCGACAATGCTCGGCAAATTCTGCAAGGCGCCGGTCTTGACGAAGCACGGATTAGCGCCGTCACCGGGCGCGGCGCCGACAAACCGCTATATCCAGATGATCCGTATGCCGCGGGTAATCGGCGGATAGAGATATTACTCGAACCCGCTGCGCCTTTGTTGCCGCCCAACCGATCCTTGTAGGGCGCGGTTGACCCGTTTATCCAATTGAACCATGCCGCGATTGGCGGGGTAAACCCCGCCCTACGCGGTCGTCCGGGGCGCCTGCGATCTTGTGGTTTGCGGTGTGTGCGCTATGTGTTGATGCCCGCTGGCATGACGGCCGCCGGGTCATGCGGAGGATGACACATGGTGAGCTTAGCGGGATTACCGTTTCGCAAGATGAATGGTCTGGGTAATGACTTTGTTATTCTCGACCTGCGCCAGAGTGATGCCCGTCTTTCGGCCGACGCCGCGCGGCAGCTTGCTGACCGCAAGACGGGCATCGGCTGTGATCAGGTGATCACCATCGAAAAGGGCGAGACCCCCTTTATGGGCATCCGCAACCGCGATGGCAGCAAAGTTGATGCCTGTGGAAATGCCGCGCGCTGTGTGGGTTGGCTTTTGCTGGAGGAACAGGGGACGGATGAAACCTTACTGCAAACCGGCGCGGGTGCCTTGCGTATCATCCGGGTTGGCGATCACCGGGTCTGTGTGGATATGGGCGCGCCGCGTTTGCAATGGCAGGATATTCCGCTTAAAGAGCAAATGGATGATACCCGCTTTATTGATGTGAAGCTGGGCCCCATTGACAATCCAGTTTTATGGGGGCCCTCAGCGGTTAATATGGGTAACCCCCATTGCGTATTTTTTGTCGAAGATGCCGAGGCGCAGGCGCTGGACCGGTTTGGCCCGCTCGTCGAGCACCATCCGCTCTTCCCCGAAGGCGCTAATGTGTCCGTTGCCGAAGTAAAAAGCCGCTATCTGATCCGGCTGCGCGTGTGGGAGCGCGGCGCAGGCATCACCAAAGCCTGCGGCACGGCGGCGTGTGCGGCGCTTGTCTCGGCCTGCCGGCGCCGACTTACCGAACGCAAAGCCACGATTGTGCTTGATGGCGGGGAACTTGCCATCGAATGGCGCGATGATAACCGGGTTTATATGACGGGCGCCATTGCGTTTGAGTTTGATGGCACCGTGCCCGCCGGCGTGGGGGCCTAACCGCCCATGGCAAAGCTTTACTTTATCTACGCGGCCATGAATGCCGGCAAAAGCACGGCGCTGCTACAATCGGCATTTAATTATCATGAGCGAGGTATGCGGACGATCTTGCTAACGCCAGCGGTAAATCAGCGCGATGGCAAGGGCGTCATTACCTCCCGACTGGGCCTTGCCGAACCAGCAATCATCTTTGCGCCGGACACGGATCTAGAGCGGATGATCATGAGCGCCGGTGACGAAAGCGATAACACCCAATCCATCGATTGTGTCCTGATTGATGAGGCGCAATTCCTGACCCGCGCCCAAGTACGCGCGCTGACCACTATCGTTGATATCCATAATATCCCGGTGATGTGTTACGGATTACGCACCGATTTCCGCGGCCGATTATTTGAGGGCAGTGAGGCGCTGTTCGCCCTTGCCGATCAGCTCAAAGAGATGAAATCAATCTGCCATTGTGGGCGCAAAGCAACCATGAATTTGCGGATCAATGATGATGGTCTTGCTGTAACAAGCGGTAACAAGATCGAGATTGGTGGCAATGAACGCTATATCCCTCTGTGTAGGAAGCATTTTTACGAACGCTTGGAGGCAGATGCCTAAGAGGTTAACGAAAAATCGGTTTCGTCTGTCGAAAACGTGGTTTTTGAGAACTGGAGCGCAGCGTACATTGGTACGTGAGCACCGGAAGCGCAGAGAAACGCGTTTGCAGACGACGACAATAGAGTGTTCGGTTGGGCTCTAAGCGCAGTCACGCCTCACGTGCCATTGCTGCCAACTGTTCGCGACGCTGGGCATTTTGCGCCTTAAGCCAGTCAAAGGCCGCATCGCGGCCGATCATATTGAACGCCCGTGTTTTATAGGGCAGCGGGATACTCCCCACCACTTCCATTGCTTTTTTCCAGAAATGCCCATCCGCCACATAGGCATAGGCAACTTTTTTCATAACCGCGCCGAGCAGGCGCTCATCGTTAAAATCAAGGTCCTGCGTTCCGGCGGCGATTTGCGCTTCGATACTGCGGTGCCCTTGCCCATGAATGATTTCAAGTTCACTAAAATAGCCATGCTCTTCGGCGAGCTGTATTTTTAGGGTAAGGGAGGTGCAATAGGTTTCGGGGTCATACTGATCGTAAATCTCGGTAATCAAAATCGCATGGTCATGATCGATTTGAAAGTTAATCATCGGTACTCCCTTGCCGACACGGCCGATTAAATCGGCATACGCATGATTTCCTGATAGGCTTCAATCATACGGTTGCGCACGGCGATGGCTGTTTCCAGTGAGATCTCGGCGGCGCTGATAGCGGTGACAACATCCACAAGATCAGCCTCCCCGCGCCCTACGCCACTGGCCGCGGCGTTGGCCTGCGACAGGCTGTTGCTGGTGTCCGATATTGCCGATTGCACCAATTGGGCAAAGCTGCCGGGGTCGGTGTCCCCTGTGGCTGGGGCCGGTGTGCTCGCAGTGGTGGTGCCCGTTTGTTGCACCGTGTTCAGATAGGCTTGCGCGGCCCGTAGGCTGTCAATGCTCATGGTACAGCCTTTATTTTAGGGACTGGCCGACAAGCGTCATCACCATGGCAAAAACAAACATGGCAAAAAAGATCATCAAAAACGGCGCTTGCCCGGTGAAAAGGGCCCACAGGGCGAAGCCTACCGCGGCGGCGCTGATCACCCCAAGGCCAAGGACAAGGCCGGCATTGGTGCCTTTTTCTGATTTGCTGGCGCCGCGGGTGTTGGCGCCACTGGAGCCCGTGGGCGTGGACGCAGGCTTAGAGGCAGGCACCGCTGCGGCGGCATTGCGTGAGCCAAATGATTTCGTCATGGGTCTGATCCTTATTCGAGGATTTGCAAGGTTGCGCTTGCCATGGCGCGCATCAAATCAAGGGCACCAAGATTGGCTTCATAGCTGCGCTGGGCATCGCGCAGATCCATCATTTCAATCAGCGGGTTTACATTGGGCAATTTCACATAGCCCTCATCATCGGCGGCGGGATGACCCGGATCAAACTCGAGCGTGAAGGGTGTGCGGTCGGCTTCAACCCCGCTCAAGCGGACCGTCTGGGCACTGATTTGTCCGTCAAGGATGCTGGAGAAGACGGGCACCTGGCGCCGATAGGGGTCACCGCCGGGGGTTTGCGCCGTAGACTGAGCGTTAGCAAGATTTTCCGCAACAATCCGGATACGCCCTGATTGGGCCTCAAGCCCGGAGGCGGCAATTTGCATGCCAGTGGAGATGTCACCCATGGTGATGGTCCCTTATGCTTGCGGCACCCATGGCTTAGCGCCCGCCACTAATGGCTAGCCGCATAAGGTCGATGCTCTTGCTATAAACGCGCGCGGCGAGGCCATATTCCATTCGGGTTTGTGACAGGGCCATGGTTTCGCGTTCCACCGAAACGCCATTGCCCGACACGCTTGCAGATTGCACCTGGCGGGTTTCGACGCCCGGTTGCGCACGGCCATTGCCGCGTTGATGGCGCGGGTCGCTCACCTGCAAGGTGCGTGCAGACCGAACGGACGAGCCCCCCTGATTGCGGCGAACCGCATCAGAAAAGGCCGGTGCCTTCACGTCCTTGGCGCGATAGCCCGGCGTATCGGCATTGGCGATATTCTCGGTCAACACGCTGGAGCGGGCCGACAGATAGGTCAGCCTTTGGGCAAGGTCTGATAAAAGGGGCAGGTCGTTAACCGACATAAACACTTCTCCGTCGGCAAGCCTAGCGGTTCATGGTTAAATGAAGGTGTATGACGCCTGCCAGCAATGGCGCTAAAGTCGGGGGAGAAAGAGGCTCATCATGGCGAAAAAGCTAGGTTTGGCGCTCAGTGCCGGGGCGGCCCGGGGCTGGGCCCATGTGGGGGTGTTGCGGGGCCTGAATGAATTGGGCCTCAAACCCGATGTGATTGCGGGCACGTCGGTGGGCGCGCTGGTGGGCGGGGCGCATCTTGTCGGTGCCCTTGACGGGTTTGAGGCGTGGGCCCGGACCCTGTCGCCTTTGTCGGCCTTCCAGCAATTTACCTTTAACCTGACGAGCGGCGGCCTCATCAATGCGGAGGCGGCATTCACGGCATTTGAAGATTTTGACCGGCCCATCGAAAGCCTCGATGTGGCGTTCGGCGCGATCGCATGTGACCTCGGCACGGGGGAGGAGGTGGCCATCACCTCGGGCTCACTCCTCCAGGCGGTGAAGGCCTCCAGTGCCATTCCGATTGTGCTCAATGCCGTGCCCTGGGGGGATCGCTGGCTTGTTGATGGGGCGGTGGTTAACCCCACGCCCATTTCCCTTGCCCGTGATCTGGGTGCGGATTATGTGATTGCGGTTGACCTGAATGCGGTGCCCCGCACGCTTGAGCGGTTCGATCCACCGGAAAATACCTTGCCCGTACCGGTTGAAACATCGGGCCCGGCGCCAACAACCCTCACCGGGGCCGTAACGCGGTTGATCAATGATACGCGCGATACCCTGTCGCTGGAATTTCAAAAGGCCAAGGCGCGGATCAATGCCAAACCGCATCTGTTCGAAACCGGCATGGCCGTTGCCGACACGGTTCAAATGCAAATTGCGCGCGCGCGCATGGCAACCTGCCCCCCAGACCTGTTGCTGATGCCCGATATGCGGGCGGCCATGCCCAATGCCTTTGACCGCGCCGATGAATTTGTGGACATTGGCCGTGACGCGCTATTGGCCCATGCCGATGACATCATGGCCAACCTCAATGATGGTCCGGGTGACGGCTGACCATGAGTTTTTGACCCAACTTTTTGAACGGAGCAGAATGATGTTTACGCGAACGCCCATAACCCTCTTTTGGCTGGTTGCCATTGGCGTGTTGATGCTTGGCGCATGCGCCCATGGGGGAGCGGTGCCGCGCGATGGTGAAACCGCACAACCGTCGGCGACATCAGGTGCCAAACCGATTGCACCAGGTGCGACACCCTTCATTACGCTGGAAAGCCGCCAGTCTTTTGACGCCACGGTGGCCGCAGCCAGGGCAGCCATCGACCGGCGCGGGTTCAAAACCTTCGCGGTCATTGATCACGCCAAAGGGGCCGCCTCCATCGACGCGAAACTAAACCCCACAACGCTTATCATATTTGGCAATCCCAAGGGTGGCACCCCGCTGATGCAGGAAAGCCAAACGGCCGGGCTTGATCTGCCCTTAAAAATGTTGGTCATCGGCGGCGCGGATGGGCGGGTTGATTTGGTCTGGACACCCATGGAAACCATTGCCGTCCGTCACGCCATTACCGATCAGCCTGGCCGACTTGAAAAAGTCTCGGGCGCTCTCATGGCGATTGCCGCAGAGGCAGCTGGCGCCCCGCGCTGATGGCACCACCGAAAGGCTTGCAAGGTCAAAAATCTTGGGATAAGACCGCGCTTCTTCTCGTGACGGCTCATGATGGCTTGCGAGCGGGCGGTTAGCTCAGTTGGTAGAGCGTCTCGTTTACACCGAGAATGCCGGGAGTTCGAGTCTCTCACCGCCCACCATTTTTACACTCGGATCGAGCGAAGTTCCTAAGAGCTTGAACGGCATGGATAATTTCTCCTTTTCGATGGTTCTAAAACCGGTTTCCCGGCTGTAGGGCAGTTGACCGCAAAAGGTCAGTTTCAGGACGGCTCTGCGGTCTTCAATCCGTCCTGTTTTCCAGACATTCCAAGGGTTTGCGAGGAACGCCAAAGCGGTTCTAGTTGCCATTTGGATATCCCCTTTTGGATGCTCGGAAACATTGAGTTTTTCGTTGAGTTTCGCCTTGTCAGCTTCCAACGATTTGATGCGGGTCTCGTAAGCACTGATCAGCGACGGGCTGTCAGAATCGATGACCCGGTCGATCAGTCCTTTGATCTGTTTTTCGAGGCTTGAAACTTCCCTCCGTATAGAGACAGCCAGACCCTTGATGGACGCGATGCGTTGATCCCAAATGTCACGCATCATTGTGCGCACTAATTCGATCAGAACCGGCGCTGGTTCCATGGATTGCAGAAGCGTTTCAAAGTCCCCTTCGATGGCATCGCGGCGGATCGATTTGCCGTAGCTCGGGCAGCCTTTGGTCTGACACAGATAATATGCGTAGCTTTTGGTTCGCCCCTTCGACCAGCAGCTATAAAGCGGCGTGACCCGCCCCCTTTGAACGCAGCCGCGTTGAGATAGTAAAATGGCTGTATCAAA
>JBCBBJ010000021.1:0-29122 GCA_038531745.1 Pseudomonadota bacterium | reverse complement strand
CAATTGCGTGAATGCGGGGAGGCACCGTTTTATACCCTCGGCCCGCTGACCACGGACATTGCTTTTCCATATTGACCTTGATCTTGTGCATGGGCACGTGGCCTGGTCCCTCAATCATCACCTGACACCCATGGTCCCAGGCGATTTTTGTCAGTTCACCGAGGGTTTCCAGCTCCGCAAATTGCGCGCGGTCATTGGCATCCGCAATCGACCCCGGACGCAGGCCATCACCCAACGAGAAGGTCACATCATATTGCCGCATGATCTCGCAAATCTCGGCAAAATGCGTGTACAGAAAGCTTTCGCGGTGGTGGGCAAGGCACCATTTCGCCATGATCGACCCGCCGCGCGACACGATACCCGTAACCCTGTCGGCGGTCAGGTGAATATAGGGCAAGCGCACCCCCGCATGGATGGTGAAATAGTCAACGCCCTGTTCGCATTGTTCAATCAATGTGTCGCGATACACCTCCCATGTGAGGTCCTCGGCCACACCGTTCACTTTCTCCAGCGCCTGGTAGATCGGCACCGTGCCGATGGGTACGGATGAATTACGAATAATCCATTCGCGGGTGTTGTGGATGTTACGGCCCGTGGACAGGTCCATCACATTGTCCGCCCCCCACCGGGTGGCCCAGACCATTTTGTCCACCTCTTCCTCAACCGAGGAAGCAACCGCCGAATTGCCAATATTGGCATTGATCTTCACAAGGAAGTTTCGCCCGATGATTTGCGGCTCCAGTTCCGGGTGGTTGATATTGGACGGGATCACGGCGCGCCCGCGCGCGATCTCATCACGGACAAATTCAGCCGTAATAAAAAGCGGAATGTCCGCACCAAAACTATCACCCTCGGCAAGGCGCACCTCGCCCCCTTCTGCCATTTGCTTGCGACCAAGATTTTCGCGGATGGCGATATATTCCATTTCCTTGGTGATCACCCCGGCGCGGGCCCATTCCAATTGCGTGATGTTCTCGCCCGCTTGGCCGCGCAGGGGTTTGTTGCGTACGGGGAACTCCCGGGCAAGGTGCTTGCCGGTGGCACCGCCATTGTCCTCGGGTTTTACGTCGCGCCCGTCATAGGCCTCCACACCGCCACGTTCGATAATCCAGGCCGTACGGTGGCGGGCCAACCCCTGCTCCACATCAATGGCAATGTTGGGGTCGGTATAAGGACCGGACGTGTCATAAACCGGCACTGGCGGCTCGCCCGCGGAGGGATGAAGATCAATCATCCGTACTGGGACCTTCACATCTTCAAACCGGTCTGATTGCACATAAACCTTGCGGCTTGAAGGCAACGCGCCGGTGGTGACTTCGGGCGTTTTGAATTCGGATTGGGGGGTGTGTTTATTCATGGGAACTTTCTCGCTTCTGATGTGCTGAAGGTCTTGGTCAAAAGCCTTTCGACGGCTGTTGGGTTTTAGGTAAGCCGTTGAGGTTTTCGCGCCCAGATTAGGCGTTCACCGGCATGCAGATATCGAGTGACATTTGAGGTCATGTGCAGGTCTGTTTCACTCACGCCAATAATCCCAATTCCCGTTGCAGTTTCTTTGTCAAACCGCGGGCCACCAGACCATAACTCTCTTTGATCAGGTCACGCAGGTCTTCATCATTTATCGCGTCCGCATGGGTGCGCTGTAGCCATTTCATGCCGCGGGACGCCATATAGGGCGCCGGGCGAACGCCGGCGGCTTCGCGGTACATCTCCCATGCGATATCAGAAACTTTGAAGGTCACGCGCGGCGCGGCGGGGTTATCATCATGGCCGCCAGCCATGGCAAAAAACTTACCGCCAATTTTCCACACATCCGCATCACCCCATTGCACCACATGGGTGGTGTGGGCCAGCGATTGGCAATAGGCGTTAAAATCGTCCTGGTTCATTTGTCCGTCCCTTCGCGGGTTCTAACCCGTCAGGTTCAAAGGGTGCTCGTGTGCACAACACGATCTCAGCGGCTCTGACCGCGCCCCTCGGTGAGCGTCGACCGTACCACCGTCCATGGGCGTCCGGCAAGCGTTTGGCGATTGCGGTGTTCATTTCGCCGCTTTTATCCGGGCCCGGTTAGGGTACTATCGCGCCATGATGCACGATTTTTCCACTCGACTTTTCAGGCGGCTCGGTTTGGCGACGAGCGGCGCCCGAGAAGCGCCAAGGGATGCGATGCCTGCGCCCGCACCGACAGAGCCGGACACCGATTTCGTGCTTGCCCATGACGGGTTTTGCCCGGTTTGCGAGCAGAACACGCGGTTTACCTCAAAATTTGACTGGTTCCGCGATCATCTTTTGTGTGGGCATTGCGGCACCATCCCGCGAGAGCGCGCGCTGATGATGATGATCGACCAGTTTATGCCAGACTGGCGTACCCGGACGATCCATGAATCGTCCCCTGGTTTGCGTTCTGCGGACGATACCCACGGCGTCTCCGGCAAATTGCGCAGCCAGGGGGAGGCTTATTCCTGGTCCCATTATTTTGAAGACGTTGCCCCCGGCGAGAGCCACCCCGATACCGGGGAGCGGTGCGAAAATCTTGAAGCGCTCACCTTTGCCGATGGGATGTTCGACCTCTTCGTGACGCAAGATGTGATGGAGCATGTGTTTGATCCGGCCCGGGCCTTTGCCGAGATTGCACGGGTACTCAAACCTGGCGGGCGACACATCTTCACGGTACCGATTGTCAATAAGGATAAGCCCAGCATTATCCGCGCCACACGGGCAAACGACGGATCGGTCAATCATCTGTTGGAACCGGCCTATCATGATAATCCGGTGGACCCGCAAGGCTCCCTCGTGACGCGCGATTGGGGCTTTGACCTTGCGCCTTTTATTATGGAGACGACCGGTTGCCCGACACTCATCATTCAGATTGATAATCTCGACCGGGGAATCAGAGCCGAATTCATTGAGGTTGTGGTGATGACAAAACCTTCCTGAAACGCTGCCACCGTCCATGACTGAGGCTACCATTTGGTTATTCTTTAACGCTTTGGTGCGCCTTGCCAGTGTATGCCGGTTCTGGCAAATTGACGAACACGAACAAGTTTAAGGGGGGTTCAACAATGAAATTCGCATCTGTACTTTATACCACTGCAGCGGCGGGCATGGTGACGGCAAGCCTGATGGTCGCTTTGCCGGCCGAGGCACAACGCCGGGTTAATAATGAACGCGGCTCTACCAAGGAACTCCCTATCCCTCAGTGTTCGGAGGCGCTCGGTACCATGTCGATTGTGAACGGTACGGAATATCGCGGTTGGCGCTATTACAAATTGGGCGAGCCGTCGAAATTGCTGAAAGTGTTTGTCCAGCGGTCGGGTTGTTTCAAACTGGTGAACCGCGGCGCGGGGTTACGCGCCACGCGCACAGAACAAGCCTTGAGCGAAAGCGGTGACCTGCAACGCAGATCCAATGTGGGCGGCGGCCAGATCAAGGCGGCGGATTACACGCTGATCGCGGATATTGTGACCACGGACGATAATGCGGGGGGCAGCGGTGTTGTCTCCGGCATTGCGGGACGGGCCATTGGCGGGCGTCTTGGCGGGGTCATTGGGGGCATCCGGTCAAAACGGGTGGAGGCGCAAACCGTGCTGGAGGTGATGAATACACGCACGACGGAGGGTCTCGCGTTTGCAGAGGGCAACGCTTCCAAAAAAGATATTAGCTTTGGTGGCGGCGCGTTTTACGGTTTTGGCGGCACCGTTGGCGGCGGCTATGAAGACACCGAGGTGGGCAAAGTTGTGACCTACGCGTTCCTCGACGCGTACCGTCAGATTGTCAGTGACCTTGGCGGCGTGGAAGGGGCGGCCGAAGTGGCCCCCCAAGAAGCCTTCAAAGTGCGCCGTACCGTGACAATGCGACGGTCACCGTCGGAATCCTCCAGCGTGGTGCGCGACCTTGAACGCGGTATGATCGTCTATCCCCTCGGCGGTAAAGAAGGCCTGTGGTGGGAAATCGAAGACGAAAACGGCAATGTGGGCTGGGTACCGAACGACAAGCTGAAGCCGTTTAAGTAGGGCGATGGGGGCATATCAAAAACCGCCTCCGAATTTAACGCCTATCCGCCGCAAATTTTGCGCCCCTAGATATCCAGCGGAATTCTGCGATAGCTATTGCTCCGTGTGCTGCTATTCAGTCTGGGGCGTTTGACCAAGCGCGAGACACTGCGCAGGGTGCATTGCGGTCGTGCCTGGCGGGCAAAGGTCACTGCATCATCATCGTTTTTCGCGATAAACCGTTGGTCGTAGCCGCCGACCAGGCCTTTGCCGATGCCTTTTGCATCCATGGTCACTTGATCTTGCCCGTCTTCGCAAGCGCGGTAAGCGACCTCATATTTCGGGGCCATGCCAACAACGCCTTGTAACTCCAGGATAGGCCCGCGGCGAAACTCCGCTGGCTGAAGAAAATAAGCAGCCCCCAGAACGCACAGGACAATGGGGATCGCTGTTTCTTTTGATAGTTCGATTTGATGCGCCACAATTACCCTCTCCTGTTCGATTGAAGATAATCACCAGCCGTTAAAATTATGTTTTTCGTTACGGATTCAAAATGACCTTTATAAATATTGCGTGGTGCGATGTATCCAAGGGGCTAGTGGGTAATTTCGCAACCGAAACCAGCACCAATCACGGGCGTTTGGGTCACCGGCGCAATGGATCAGGTAAGATGGGCGTCGTGATGGGCCCCAAGACGTCATCATGCCAGCGCAGGGATCACTTGCCGAAAGTAACCGACCCAACAATTTGTATACAGATTGCCAGTAAGAAAAAGAAAATGCCGAAATCGATTATAGACGCTTCACTCGGCAGGAACCTTCGTCTTCTCCGCGGTCGGTGTCGGCATCATATCCGGCATCAGGCGGCGCGGGCGCCATACGCCGAGCACAACATTGAGAATGCACAAGCCCATGATTATCCACAGGGCCGCCCACTCCATGGCCATGGCATTCTTGATGGCGGCCATATCCGCGCCGTCGGCAAGGAATTTCTCCGCCGCGGCCTTACCCTCGGCGCCCTTGGCCCAAACCGCATGCAACGTGCCCTTAAACATCACGATACCCAACGCTGCCTTCAAAACGGCCCAGCCTTTTTCGCAGAACGGATAGTGCACAGCCATGGCGAATAGGCCAGAGACGAGCACCACGCCAAGCGACGGAATGATCATCAGATTGCAAACCGCCATGATCGATGCGCGCAGATCCACATAGGCGGCAACGGTTTGTGGATGCGCAGCCACCAGCAGGACCATGTAGCAGGCCAAGCCGCCCATGAGCCCCGCCGCGGAAAGCGAATGGAGAATTTTCAAAACTTTACGCATGGCCGTGCTCATTCTTTGCGATGGCTAAAGTAAAACCCGGAAGCGCGGTGCCGGTAAAGGGAGCAAAGCATCCGCTGCGTGCGCATCGCAACGCGCCGGTTGAAAGCGCTTTGTCCCGCCGCCAGTTTATGCCACAACGAGGCCAGTGTTTTCGCCAGGAAGGTCACGCCCATGACACGTCTTATGCTCATCTTTGTGTTTGTTTTAATGGTACCAACCATCGCGCCGGCATTTGCCCAAACGCAGAATGCCCAAACCGAAAACTCTGCCGCCAATATTGGGCCCGGCGGGCGGCCCGTGGGCGCGCCCTGGTCGCGCAGTCCCGTTATTGCCGCCAACGGCATGGCTGCGACGGCCCATCCCCTGGCCAGTCAGATCGCCATCGACATCCTCAAAAAAGGCGGCACCGCCGTTGATGCCGCCATCGCAGCCAATGCGGCGCTTGGCCTGATGGAACCGACGGGCAACGGCATCGGCGGTGATCTGTTCGCCATTGTGTGGGACCCGAAAACGCAAAAGCTCTATGGGCTCAATGGCTCCGGGCGTAGTCCCATGGGCCGGTCCTATGAACAGACGGTGGCCGCGGCCGGTGAAGACGGCACCATCCCACCACTTGGCCATTTGCCGGTGACGGTGCCGGGCACGGTCGATGCCTGGTTCGAACTGCATGACCGGTTCGGCAAGCTTTCCATGAAAAAAATCCTCGCGCCCACCGTTCAGTATGCGGAGGAGGGTTTTCCCGTATCCCCGGTCATCGGCTATTATCTTGGCCGGTCTGCGGCGGGCTTTGAACGCCGGATTGAGATGATTGGCGAGTTTGACAATGCGCGGGCAACCTATTTTGCCAATGGCGCCCCGAAAGCGGGGGAGATTTTCCAAAATCCCGACCTCGCCAAAACGCTGAGCACCATCGGCCGCAAGGGCCGCGATGCATTTTATCGGGGCGATATTGCCCGCACCATGGATGCTTATTTCAAACGCATCGGCGGTGATTTGCGGTTTGAGGATTTTGCCCGTCACGAAAGCGAATGGGTCGATGTGGCCTGCGTCGGGTATCGCAAGGGTTATGAATTGTGCGAATTGCCCCCCAATGGCCAGGGCTATGCCGCGTTGCAAATGGCCAACATGCTCAAAACCGTTGACCTGTCACAGTTTGACCGCGCCAGCGCGGAAGTCCTCCATTATATTACGGAGGCAAAACGGCTTGCCTTTGAAGATGTGGCAAAATTTTATGCTGACCCGGCTTTCGTGGACATTCCCCATGCGGGTCTGTTATCAGACGCATACGGACAAGAACGCGCCGCGCTGATTGATCCAGAAAAAGCAACCCCGGCCTTTGGTCCCGGCGAGCCGATGCTCGAAAAAGCGGGGGATACGACCTATCTCACCGTCGCTGACAGTTCTGGCATGATGGTCTCGCTCATTCAGTCAAACTATCGCGGCATGGGCTCTGGCCTGGTGGCTGACGGGCTTGGTTTTATGTTTCAGGATCGCGGTGAGCTTTTCTCCCTGATTGAGGGGCACCCCAACCAATATGAACCCGGCAAACGCCCTTTCCACACGATCATCCCTGCTTTTGTGAAAAAAGATGGCGAGCCCTTTATGTCCTTTGGCTTGATGGGCGGTGCCATGCAACCCCAGGGGCATATGCAAATCCTGATCAACATGGTCGATTTTGGCATGAATGTGCAGGAGGCCGGTGACGCCGCCCGCTTAAACCATGATGGTGGCCGCACCCCCACCAGTGAGGGTGAGGACAATCTTCTGGGTACGTTGCATGTGGAACCGGGTATTCCGGAGGCTACCGTGGCAAAGCTGCGCGCCATGGGCCATAAGGTCCGTGTGGTGAAAAACGGCGTCATGTTTGGCGGCTACCAGGCCATCGTCCGCGACCCGGAAACCGGGGTATACCACGGAGCAACGGAAATGCGCAAAGATGGCACCGTTACCGGGTATTAAGCCTGGTTTGGGATATATCCGTACCGGGAGTAAATAGGCTTTTGTCAATGCGAATAGGGTATTGATAAACCAAACAACAAATCCCCAATCACCCCACCCGCGCCGCCCCGCGACTTGATCGCGGGGTCCAGGGCGCGACGCCTACATAGAATTTTCGACAGATCGCCTTGGCAGCAACGCCATGGGCCCCGTGGTCAAGCCACGGGGAAGCGAGGATTATGCGAAGCGTCCATCGCCCTGCGCACGCGACGCGCTGAGCCCGTGATCTGTTTCCGCCGCTCTCTTGTCTGGCTATGCTGTTGCGCTAGGTTGGCGCGATGACCACGAATTCTTCCCTCGGCGCTTCCGGGCCCATAGCGATTGCCATTGATGGACCGGCGGCGGCGGGTAAGGGGACACTCGCGCGGCGGCTGGCGGCGGCCTACGGATTAGCGTTTCTGGACACGGGCGCACTTTATCGCGGGGTTGCGTGGCTGATCCTGGAGGCGGGGCGCGATCCGGCGGACAGCATCTTTGCCGCCACCATAGCCAACGGGTTTGATCTTGCCGCCATTGACGGCGCCGATATACGCACGCGGGCCGTGGGGGCGGCGGCCAGTGTGGTCGCGGTGAACCCCGATGTGCGCGCGGCGCTGTTGTCTTTTCAACGCCGTTTTGCCAGCCATCCCCCGGCGGGCGCGCGCGGCGCGGTGCTTGATGGGCGCGATATTGGGACGATTGTGTGCCCCGATGCCCCCTTGAAACTTTTCGTGACCGCGAGCCCTGAGGCGCGGGCGCGTCGCCGCTGGTTGGAACTGGTGATCCGAAATCCGGCCCTGAATGAGGGGCAGGTGCTAGCCGATATAAAAGAACGCGATGCCCGCGACCGGTCCCGCGAAAGCGCGCCCCTGGAACAGGCGCCCGACGCCCACTTGATTGACACCACCCATTTGTCTATAGACGCGGCGTTCGCGGCGGCGCAGGCCCTTGTTGATCCCCTTTTTGCTGGCTGACGGCGCGGTATCGCCGTCAAATCCCCCCGGCAAACCGGCATTTGTGTTTGGATCGATGGCCCTATCCCGCCTTTTTTCACCACCAACAGGGTGCAGGTGTTCGCGTCTCGCGCAGGCCATGGGGCATGCGCGTGAACCATAGGGCCGGGTAAACCGGCCCGCGGGCGCCGTCGTCACCCCCCAATAAAGAAGTTTGAACCAACGTGTCTGTCTCTGAAAGTCTAAACCCGTCGCGCGACGATTTCGCGACCATGCTCGAAGCCTCCCTGATTGATCGGGAGAATTTTGAAGAAACGGTTGTCAAAGGCACCGTCACCGCCATTGAAAAAGATATGGCCGTGATTGATGTGGGCCTGAAAACCGAGGGCCGCGTGCCCCTGAAGGAATTTGCCCTGCCAGGGCAGGAAGCCGACCTGAAGGTTGGCGACGAAGTGGAAGTCTTTGTCGAGCGCATCGAAAATGCCCAAGGCGAGGCCGTGGTCAGCCGCGAGAAAGCCCGCCGCGAAGAAGCCTGGATCCGCCTGGAGCAGGTTTTTGCCCGAGAAGAACGCGTGGAAGGCGTTATCTTTAACCGCGTGAAAGGCGGCTTTACCGTTGATCTTGACGGTGCCGTGGCCTTCCTGCCCGGTAGTCAGGTTGATATCCGCCCCGTGCGGGACGCCACGCCATTAATGAATATCACCCAACCCTTCCGTATCCTGAAGATGGACAAACGCCGCGGTAATATCGTTGTCTCGCGCAGGTCCATTCTGGAAGAGGATCGCGCGGAACATCGCTCCGAGGTTGTCAAAGACCTGAATGAGGGCGACGAGCGCGAAGGCGTGGTCAAGAACATCACCGATTACGGTGCATTTGTTGAACTGGCGCCCGGCGTCGATGGCCTGTTGCACGTGACCGATATGTCCTGGTCACGGGTCAACCATCCCTCCGAAGTGATCAATGTGAACGATAATGTTCGGGTCAAGATCATCAAGATCAACCCCGAAACCAGCCGGATTTCGCTGGGCATCAAACAGCTGCAGCCAGACCCGTGGCAGGGTGTTGCCTTGAAATACCCCATCGGGGCCAAGTTCACCGGCAAGATCACCAACATCACCGATTATGGTGCCTTTGTTGAATTGGAAGATGGCATCGAAGGCCTCGTCCATGTGTCAGAAATGAGCTGGGTGAAAAAGAACGTCCATCCGGGCAAGATCGTTTCCACCTCGCAAGAGGTTGAAGTGCTGGTCCTTGAAGTGGATGAAAACAAGCGCCGGATTTCCCTGGGTCTGAAACAGTGCATGGACAATCCGTGGCAGAGCTTTAGCGACAACCATCCGATTGGCTCGGTCCTGGAAGGCGAAATCAAAAATATCACCGAGTTTGGCTTGTTTGTGGGCATCACGGACGAGTTGGACGGCATGGTGCATTTGACCGACCTTGACTGGAACCGCTCCGGTGAAGACGCCATTAAGGATTATGAAAAAGGCCAGATGGTTCAGGCCAAGATCCTTGATGTTGATCCGGACAAAGAGCGTATCTCGCTTGGGATCAAGCAGGTTGGCTCCGACCCCATGGATGATATGGGCGATGTGAAACGCGGCGATGATGTGACCTGCACGGTCACCTCCATCGAATCCGGCGGTGTGGAAGTGCAGATTGGCGGCGACAATGGCATGAAGGCCTTTATCCGCAAATCCGATCTGTCCAAGGACCGAAATGAGCAACGGCCCGAACGATTTGCCGTTGGCGACCGGGTTGACGCCCGCGTCACGGGTATGGACCGCACCGCGCGGCGCATTACCCTGTCGATCAAGGCCCGTGAAGCCGCCGAAGAGAAAGAGGCGGTGGAACAGTTTGGCTCCGCCGATAGCGGTGCGTCCCTCGGCGATATCCTGGGCGCGGCCCTGAAGGATGGCGGCGACAAGGACGAGTAACCCGTTCTCGCCTTTAGGGGCGATACGGATTATTAAGGGCACCGGTTAAGCCGGTGCCCTTTTTTATGAACATGCCGCCCGTGGAGGGGCCCCATGGTGCGCGCACACCCAATCCTCATGATCGGTGGTTTGCTGATTGGCGTTATCATCGCGGGCGTCGCGGGCGTCGCGGGCATTTACGTCCTGAGTGATCAGGTGCGTCTGGATCAGATCAACCGGTTGGCGAATGCCTCAATCGGTGGTCCCGGCCCGGTTTGGCGCGGCGGTTATGCACCGCCAGGAACGGGCGGCCATGGGCGGCTCGCCGATTTGCCCATGCGCACGCCTGTGCCCGTGATTGTCGATGGGCGCGATCCAAACAGCAGACGGATTTTCAAGCGATGCCTCCCGGCGGGCAGCGTTCTTGATCCGAATTGGGATCTTGATTTTTTTCACTGGCAGGGCCGGTGGTACAAATTGCGCCGCGGGACCCTGCGCTGGCGCACCCCTGATAACGGCGTCCTCATGCCGCGTGCCACGCCCCACCGCGTTGCCGAACCCATACTGTTTGGCTGGCGCACCCCAACCCTCCTTGATGTGGAAGCGCCGTTTTTCGTGTACCGGTTAAAAATTGTGCGCGATCGGCTTTCGTCAGGGGCGCTGGGCCCGGCAGACTATTTGCGCTTGCTTGCCCGGGTGGAACCCTCCTGCCAGACATTACCAACGCTTGCCCCTTACCGCGAAGAAGCCTGACCGATGCCTGAACTCCCCGAAGTTGAAACCGTGCGCCGGGCCATCGCCCCGGCATTGGACGGCGCAACACTGGTCAACATTGTTTGTCGGCGGCCGGATTTGCGGTTTGCGTTCCCGCCGCGCTTTTCGCAAATCTTGGGCGGCAGCGGTGTCCGCGCTGTGGGTCGACGCGGCAAATATCTGTTGGTTGATCTCGATATCGACAAGACCTTGATCATGCATCTGGGCATGTCGGGCCGGTTTCGCGTGGAGGCGCAGACGGGCACGCTGCTGAAAACGGCCGCCTATGTCCATGCGGTGAAAACCGACCCCATCCACGATCATGTGGTGTTTGAGACCCATGGCCCCAATGGCACGGCAGTGATCACCTATAATGACCCGCGCCGGTTCGGCTTTATGGATTTGGTGCCCAGCGGGGACATAGAAAACTGCCGACATTTTCACGCGATGGGGCCGGAGCCACTGGGCAATAGCTTCACCGAGGCAAGCCTGATCGAGGCGCTCCGCGGCAAGAACACGCCGGTGAAAAATGCGCTCCTCGACCAGCGCGTTGTTGCGGGCCTCGGCAATATTTATGTGTGTGAGGCGCTTTACAGGGCGGGCATCTCCCCCAAACGCAAGGCCGGGCGCATTGGCGGTCAACGATTGGCGGTGTTACACCGAGAGATTGTTGCTGTTTTGCGCGAAGCGATTGAGGCCGGCGGCTCGTCTTTGCGTGATTTTGCGTCAACCGATGGCCAGCTTGGCTATTTTCAACATGCCTTTCAGATTTATGACCGCGAAGGGCAGGCCTGCCATGGTTGCGGCGCCGCCATCCGCCGGGTCGTCCAGGCCGGGCGGTCTACATTTTACTGTGCGACCTGCCAGCGCTGAAGTTGGCGTGAAAAATTCTCCTCTTCGCGGCGCTTTCGGCGTTGACGACACCGGGCTGACTGGGTACATCTCCGCCCTCAAAATTTATAGGTTTTAGGAAGAGCACGTCGGTCATGGCGAATACAAAATCTGCAAAGAAAATGGTCCGGAAGATTGAACGGCGCACGGCGATCAACAAGATGCGCCGCTCTCGGGTGCGGACCTATCTGCGCAAGGTTGAAGAGGCCATTGCCGCCGGTGACCAGCCTGCGGCCATCGATGCCCTGCGCACGGTACAGCCGCAGCTGCAACGCGCTGGCCAAAAGGGTATTTTCCACAAAAATACCGTGGCGCGGAAACTCTCGCGTCTGTCCTCGCGGATCAAAGCGATCTCTGCCTAACACTCCAGAAATTATTGCGCGCGCAGTGATGTCAATCGGCGGCTGTGACGACAGCGCGTACCATGGATAGGGGTCAGCCCAACGGGTTGACCCTTTTGTTTTTGTGGGAACGGTTTTTTATTCTTCCTGTAAAAACCTGTGGACCATGCATCAATCAGGGCGCACCTGATGCCCCTGCATTAAGTGCGCAATTATTTTTCGGGATGGGGCAATGCAACCTATTGGTTTTATTGGCAAGAGCGTCTGTCAACGGTTTTCTACCGCATTTTTACGCGAATCACTTTGAAAACGCCGTTGATTTAAGATTTTCTTCATCCTATTATATTTTTACCGATTGAGGCGCATACGGACAATTAACAAAAAGTCGGTGTTTCTTAATCCTCCTTGTAAAGACATAGTTGCGTTTTTATCCTCTGGCTTCGCCGCTTCCCCAACGGCGGTACTACCAATTTTGCGTGCTTGTCATGCCATTTGGCTGATGAGGATTACCAGGGTGCGTGACCGGCTGAAGCCTGCCGGGCGGTCGCGGAAGGTGAAGGGAAGCAGGCAAGCCTGGGTGCGTTACCGTGAATATCTTTCGTATTAATTCTACTCTGCAAAAGCCCCCGAAATCGATCTTTTGCCAAGCTTCTATCGGAGCAGGCATCTCCATATTTGAATTCAGACTAGCGCCATCTCTGCGGCGCCAACAGACGTTGCTTTAGAATTTTCTACCCGAATAAGGCCTAAGTCGCCGCGCTGGCGATCCGACACTTTTTTGAATACTCCGTCTTCGGTGTTTTATGCCATGCGTGGGCGTCTGGCTGACCGACATTGGCGGGTTTGAACTTTATGGATATCCAAAATGAAGCCTTTTGCCGCCACCCGGCTTGTGACCGATAGCCGGTTTGTTAATGAAAATAGAATGGACAATCCGCGTGCCGGTACGGTACCCGAGCCGCATAGGCCACCGCACACGCCGCTGACTGATCGCAATGCTACGTATGAACATGCGGGTACGGAGGATTGCGTGGAGACAGTACCAGTGGAGGCAAGATCAATTGGGGGCGGGATCACCGGAAGGGTCACCGCACGCGCCGCGCCGCCAGCGATCCCACACGCGAACGACGCACCACCACAAGAGCCACAGTCCAGCGAACGACATTGTCGCGAAACACACAAAGGAAAGCACGCAATGGGGTCGAATGAGCGTCCGCCTTTAAGCCAGCCCATAGATGAAATGCAGGAAAAGTTTCTTGCGATCCTTGTGCGCGAATATGGTCAGTCGAATTTTGATCTGTATTTTGATGGTTTGACCTTGGCAGATGCGACCCCAACGCTGGTGGCGTTTGAAACCCCGTCGGAGGTGCGCCGCGATATGATTGGCCGCAACCAATTAATGACCCTCAAACGGTTATGGCGCCATCACATGGGCCCGGTTGATCGCATTGCGATTAAGCTGCGCCCCGATGTGTCGCGCTCGCTCAGCCATAGTTCGGCGCGGACCGCCGCAAAAACTGGCAGCACCGCCCCGGCGCAGGGCGCGGAAAGCTGGCACCGTGATCGCCGGCCGTTTTTCAAGGATATCTCCGGGCAGTTTTCGCCCACCGATCGCGGCGCCGACACCGGCGGCGCGTACAAGAGTTCAGGCGCAAGGGGCACGTCGTCAAAGCTGTCGTTCGATCAACTCATCTCCCCCATTGATGAGCGCAACACCTTTGATGCGTTTGCGGTTGATGCCAGTAACGAGCTTGCCTGCGCCGCGGCGCGTAGCGCGCTTCAAGCGCGGTCGGCGCCGGAGCTGATTTATCTCCAGGGCAAGTCGGGGGTTGGCAAAACCCATCTGCTCAACGCCGTGGCCTTGGAGGCGCAGCGGCGCGACCCCGGCTGCCGGGTTGCCTATCTTACCCCCAATAATATCGCCAGCGGCTGTGTAAGCGCGATGATGAGCAACAACACCGCCGAACTCCACCGGGCGTTTCTGGCGTGTGATTATGTGCTTATCGATGATGTGCATCTTCTCAAAAGCAAAGAGAAAACGCAGGAGCAAATCCTCGCCATCGTCGATGCTTGTCTTGCGAAGGGGTGCCGCGTGGCTGTTGCGGGAGAGGCGCCGCCCGTGCAATTGGCCGATGGCGGTATGAACCAGCGTTTGGCCGACCGGCTGAATGGCGGGTTGAGTGTTGGTCTTCAATCGGGCGGCCCACATTTGCGGTTTGACGTATTGAAAAAACGCCTCGCCCGGCCCGATGTGGCGTGTACGGTCAGTGAGGAGGCGCTGGAATTTATCGTGCGCAATTTCAACCACTCCATGCGCGAGACCATTGGCGGGTTAAACCAATTGCTGTTGCGCTTTGGCGATAAGGAAATTCAAGTTGACCTGACCCAGGCGCGCGAAACCCTGCGCGATAAATTAAAGGCGCGCAGCCGGGTATATTCCCTTGGCGATCTTCTGGATGTGACCGCCGAGGTGATGGGCGTGTCGGTGCTCGATATGCAAGGCAAAGCCCGGCCCCAGGCGATTGCCCGGGCGCGTCATGCGTTTGTCCATTGCGCGCGCGATATCCTGAAGGAATCGCTTCCGCGGATTGCCGGGACGCTTAACCGTGACCACACGACGGCGCTGTCCTCAACCCGCCGGGCGGCGGCCCTGCTCGAACGTGACAAAGTCTTTTGCAAGCAGGTTGATATGATCCGGGAACGGATCGAAATCTGAGACTGGTTACCGCGCGCAGGTGGCCCCTTGGCGCGGCGCCTTGTTTCCCGCCTGGGTTGTGGTCTCTGGGGCTTTGGTGCTCTGGGTCAAGGGGGTGGCCAGGGGCCCAGTGAGGCTCAATCGCATTGGCGTACACAATGGTGGTATTTGCGTTCACCGCCTTACCTTCATATAAGCGCAATGAATGCGCTTATTAGGAGGCAAAGCCTTTGCCTCTTAGCCTGTAAAAATCCCGTGTCACACTGGTGTTTGGCTGGGTTTTCCGGTAGTTTGAGAAGCGTTTTGAGGGGCTGATTCTAGCCCTCTTGCCGGGCACGTTTTTCGCCTGTTCTTGTGCTGATTTACCCTCACCCGCACCGCCTGTTTTTGCGCCTTGCCTCGCCCGTTCGGGCTCCCTCGGGGCGGCGTTTTTCGTTTGTATTTTAGGGCCTGTTTGATGCCCTGGCCCGCGCATTGTGTGCGACCCCCATGGATGAGCAAAAGCCGATGAAAGTTACGATAGAACGATCCGTCCTCGCCAAGGCCCTTGGCCATGTGCAAAGCGTGGTGGAGCGGCGCAACACGATCCCCATTCTGTCCAACGTCCTTCTCCAGGCTGATGGTATTGGCCTGACCCTCACCGCAACCGATCTTGATATCGAAGTGATGGAGCAAGCGCCCGCCGAAATGGCGGAGAAGGGCGCAACAACAGTGTCGGCATTGATGCTGTTTGAGATCGTCAAACGCCTGCCCGATGGGGCGCAGGTGGCATTGGAAGTCATCAAGGAAGAGGGCCGGCTACAGGTGACCGCCGGGCGCTCGCGGTTTTCTCTTGCGGTGCTTCCCGATGCGGATTTCCCGAGCCTGTCGTCCGATGATTACACAACCGCGTTCTCCATCCCCACGGGGGATTTGCGGCGGCTGCTGGATAAGGCCCGCTTTGCCATGTCCCAGGAGGAAACGCGGTACTATCTCAATGGCGTTTATATGCACGCGCTGACCGAGGCAGATACGCCCTGCCTGCGCGTGGCGGCAACCGACGGTCACCGGCTTGCCCGGCTGGAGGCGCCCTTACCCGACGGAGCCGCAACCATGCCCGGCGTGATCATCCCGCGCAAAGCGGTGGCCGAGCTTGGCCGGCTCCTCGATGATGCCGATGAGATGGTGCAGATCAGCGTATCGGCGGCGAAGATCCAGTTTGGCTTTGGTGCCGGGCGCCTAACCTCCAAATTGATCGATGGCACGTTCCCCGATTATGAGCGGGTCATTCCAAAAGATAATCCGCACACATTAAAAGTGGACAATAGCGATTTTGCCAAGGCCGTTGACCGGGTCTCCACCGTGTCGGCTGACCGCACGAAATCGGTCAAGCTGGCCATTGACGATGATCAATTGCGCCTGACCGTCAACAATCCGGAAGCGGGCTCGGCCCTGGAAGAATTATCCGTTGATTATGACGGTGACCCCACAGAGATCGGGTTTAACGCGAAATATCTGGTGGATATCGCCCACCAGATCGGCAGCGATAATGCGGTTTTCCGATTGGCCGATCCGTCCTCGCCCACTGTTGTCCTCGATGAGGGCGACGAAAATGCCCTTTATGTATTGATGCCGCTGCGGGTGTAGCGGCGTCGTCTATGACCGTCCGCGCGCCCGTGGCTGTGCGTCCCCTGGCAGTCTCATGCGCCGGGCCACGCCCTTGAACAGAGATTTTTTTGTCTTCGTCCGTACCAACCCTTTCCGTTGATCGGCCCCCGGTGCAAACATCGGTGCCTGCAGAGGCGCCGACCAAAGCGCCGGGCGAGGCCAAAGCCTGCGACCGGTTAGCATCCGCTGGGACGTCATCTGGAACAGGATCAATGGCAAGGAGCAGCACCGTGCGCTTGCGCCGGCTCGGCATGACGGATTTTCGTTCTTACGCCATGGCCAGCCTGGAGCTTGATGGTCGGCCCGTGGCCATTAGCGGGCCCAACGGCGCGGGCAAAACCAATATTCTTGAGGCGTTGTCATTGCTGGGTCCGGGCCGCGGTTTGCGCAGCGCCCGCTTGGGCGAGTTGGCCCGGGTTGAGGGGCCCGGCGGCTGGGCCGTCTCTGCCAAGATAGATGATGGCGAGGATGAACGCGTGCTCGGCGTTGGCGCCCTTGCCGAGGCACCAGACCGGCGCACGTGCCGGATTGACGGATCATCGGCAACGGGCCCATCGGCCTTCACGCCCCTGATCCGGTTTGTGTGGCTGACCCCGGCGCAGGACCGCTTATTCATGGAAGGCGCCGGCGAGCGGCGAAAGTTCCTTGATCGGATGATTGGCGCCCATGATGGCGGATATGCGCGGATCGCCAGCACCTATGAGCAAGCCTTGCGCCAGCGTCAAAAATTGCTGGAGTCTGGCAGCCGGGATGCCGCCTGGCTCACCGCCGTAGAACACCAAATCGCCGAGGCCGGCACCGCCATCGCCGATGCGCGCCGCGCCATGGCCGCCACCCTGATGGCGGCAGATGTGGCGGCAGATGAAACCGACACCCTCTTCCCCGCCGCTGATCTTGCCTTGGCGGGGGATTTGGAGGCGGCGCTCGATACCCAGCCCGCGGGCGAGGTTGAGGACGGGTTTGCCGCCACGTTGGCGGCCAATCGCCATCGCGACCGGGAGGCAGGGCGCGCATTATCCGGGCCCCACCGCACCGATCTTGTGGTCACCCACCGGCGCAAGGGACGACCCGCGCGCCTCTGCTCCACCGGCGAGCAAAAAGCGTTACTGATTGGGCTCGTTCTCGCCAATGCCCGCGCCCTGGCGCGCCAGGCGGCACATACCGGGCCAGCGCCCCTGGTCTTGTTGCTCGATGAAGTGGCCGCGCACCTTGATGAGGGGCGCCGCGCGGCGTTGTTTGATATTCTCGACGGGTTGGGGTTTCAGGTCTTTATGACCGGTACGGACCATTCCTTGTTTTCTGCCTGGGGCGACCGGGCGCAGTTTTTAACCGTTCATGACGGGCGCATTAGCACCGTACCCGCATGAGTTTTGGGAAGATGACCAATGAGTGATGATTATGGTGCCGATTCCATCAAAGTCCTGAAGGGTCTTGATGCCGTGCGCAAACGTCCGGGCATGTATATTGGCGATACCGATGACGGCTCCGGCCTGCACCATATGGTTTATGAGGTTGTGGACAATGCCATTGACGAGGCGCTGGCTGGCCATTGCGATACCGTCAGTGTGGAGCTTAATGAGGATGGTTCGGTCAGCGTGTCCGACAATGGTCGCGGTATCCCCACGGCCATGCACCCCGAAGAAGGCGTCTCCGCCGCGCAAGTGATCATGACGCAGCTTCATGCAGGCGGCAAGTTTGATCAAAATTCCTACAAGGTCTCCGGCGGTTTGCACGGTGTGGGTATTTCCGTTGTTAATGCCCTGTCCACGCGGCTTGATCTGACGATCTGGCGTGCCGGCCATGAGCACACCATGCGGTTCACCCATGGGGAGCCCGAGGCGCCATTGGCCCAGGGGGCAAAGACGGAGCAAACCGGTACAAAAGTAAACTTTCAGCCCTCGGACGACATTTTCTCTGGCACCGTTTTTGACTTTGACGTGCTGGAACATCGCTTGCGCGAATTGGCCTTTCTAAACTCCGGCGTGACCATCAAATTGATTGATGCCCGCCGGGTCGAACGCCGCGAAGAAGTGATGTTTTACGAGGGCGGGCTTGAGGCCTATGTGCGCTATCTTGACGAAACAAAAGCCGCATTGATCGACAAGCCCATCGCATTCACCGTTGATAAGGACGGGCTCGGCGTTGAAATCGCCATGTGGTGGAACGATAGCTATCACGAAAAAGTATTGTGTTTTACCAACAATATCCCCCAGCGCGATGGAGGCACGCATCTGGCCGGATTGCGCGCCGCCTTGACCCGGGTGGTGAATAACTACTCCCAAAGCTCTGGCATCGCGAAAAAGGAAAAAGTCAGTATCACCGGCGATGATGCCCGCGAAGGCCTCACCTGTGTTTTATCGGTCAAGGTGCCCGATCCAAAATTCAGCTCACAGACGAAAGACAAGCTGGTGTCATCGGAAGTTCGGCCCATCGTCGAAAGTTCCGTTGCCGAACGGTTGGCCACCTGGTTTGAAGAAAACCCCGTCGATGCCAAACGCATCGTTACCAAAGTTGCCGAAGCCGCCGCCGCGCGCGAGGCCGCGCGTAAAGCCCGTGAATTGACCCGCCGCAAATCGGCGCTCGATGTGGCGTCATTGCCCGGTAAACTTGCCGACTGTCAGGAGCGTGATCCCGCGCTGTCCGAACTCTTTATCGTTGAGGGGGACTCCGCCGGTGGCTCCGCCAAACAGGCCCGCAACCGGGAAAACCAGGCCGTACTGCCCCTAAAAGGCAAGATCCTGAACGTAGAGCGGGCGCGGTTTGACAAAATGCTGTCGAGCCAGGAGGTGGGGACACTGATCACCGCGCTTGGCACTGGCATTGGCCGCGATGATTTTGATATTGAAAAATTGCGCTACCACAAAATCGTCATCATGACCGATGCTGATGTTGATGGCTCCCACATCCGGACCCTCCTCTTGACCTTTTTCTTCCGGCAAATGCCTGAGGTGATCCGCCGTGGCCATCTTTATATTGCGCAACCCCCACTTTACAAAATCTCACGCGGTAAATCGGAGCAATATCTGCTCGATGATCCCGCATTGGAGGATTATCTGTTTACGGAGGGGACCAAGGAAGCCTCACTGACCCTGGCAGATGGCGAAACCCTCATCGGGCATGACCTTGTGAATACCATCGATAAGGCAAGACGGGTACGCGAAGCCATTGAGGCGCTCCCCGCCCGATTTGATCGCGATATCATCGTCCAGGCGGCGCTGGCGGGGGGCTTGCGCGCCCTTGACGCCGATGCCATGGCAGCCATGGCCGATAAAATCGCCGAGCGGTTGGACGCCATCGCCGAGGAATATGAGCGGGGCTGGCAAGGTACCTTGGACGGGCAAGGCGGTTATGTGTTTGCGCGCGAAGTACGCGGGGTAACAGAGCGCCATTATCTGTCTGCGGACATTCTGGCCAGCGGTGATGCCCGCAAGGTTCAGGACCTGACCGACGATATTGCGCCGATCTTTGCCGGCGTCAGCCGGTGGCAGCAAAAGGACAAGACCGAGGTGATTTTTGGCCCGGAAAGTCTGCTCCGCGTGGCACGGGCATCGGGCCAGAAAGGCATGAATATCCAGCGCTATAAGGGTCTTGGGGAGATGAACCCCGACCAGCTCTGGGAAACAACCCTAGATGAAAATGCGCGCGTCCTCCTCCAGGTACGTATCCGCGAGGCTGATGACGCAGACGATATCTTCTCGCGCCTGATGGGGAATGTTGTTGAGCCGCGCCGCGATTTTATTCAGGACAACGCCCTGGCGGCGGAATTGGATGTATAGGGCCGAAAAATGACACATACGGATGATCAGCAAACCGTGGAATCTGGCGATGTCGGCGCACCCTCCTCCCGCCGTCGGTTTTTGATGCTTGGTGCGGTCGCGCTCACCGGTGCCGCGGTCTGGCAGGGGGTCACCCGGGTGCGCGCCGGCGCGGCCGAACGCCGGATTATGGGCGCGGCGTCGGCTCAAACGGATATTGTGGCCGTCACGTTTGCCTCCGCCTGGTGCGGGCCGTGCAAAATTCTCCAGCCGCGCCTTGCCGCCGTGCGTCCCGATTTCGCCGGCAATCGCGTGCGGTTTATCACGCTTGATTTCACCATGGGCGCCCCGGCTACCTATCCGGACCTTGCCGTGACGGAAGGGTTCTCCGCCGCCTATGCCCGCTATGAGGGGGCAACCGGCTTCACTGTCCTCGTGAACCGCCACACCGGCGATATTGTCGATGTTCTGACGGCGGATTATTCAAAGGCCGATATGCGCACAGCCTTAACGCAAGCCCTGAAACAGGCACAGGCCTGAAGCAGTCGGGAATTCAGCTGCCCCGCACAATCATCGCTTCCCCGTGGCGTGACCGCGGGGTCCCTAGCGCTGCCACCAAAGCGACCTGCCAATAACGTGCGTCGGCGTCACACTGTGAACCGCGCAATCATGTTGAAAGGCGGTGTCGTTTGGATGTTCGGGGATGCGTAATGTCGACGACACCCCTGTCCCCGGCGCAGACCAGGGGTCACCATCAGAGAGCAACCGAGAACACTCACGACGCGGTCGCTGAACAAGACGAGAATTGGGTTTTACCGCAAGCAAGAAACGGGAAATTAGCCAATCTCCGGCAAACTCACCCTATGACGATCAAAGCCCATCAATCGCACACCCCGGGAAGGACCCCTTATCCCCATGCAGCGCTCACTTTCCCCGGCCGGACCCGACCGCATCCTCATCATGTCCCTTCTACGCAGCCCAGCCTTTTTCGGGGTCATTGCTGGCAACGCGCTGACGATCTTTTTGGCGATTACGCGGGGCTGGTCGGCCAATGAGGTGATGTGGATTTACTGGTGCCAGAGCGTGATCATTGGGCTGATGAATTTCATAAGGATGTGGACGCTCAAAAATTTCTCCACCGACGGTTTATCCAGTAATGGCAAACCGGTTGAGGAAACACCGGAAGCCGCACGGGCAACCGCCCTCTTTTTCGCTTTCCACTATGGATTTTTTCATGTGATTTACGCGCTCTTTTTGTCGCTTGACGGCGAGTTTCATCTGCCCGCCACAGAGGCTTTTCTGATCGCCGTGTCGGTGCTGGGGTTTGTAGCGTCCCACGCCTTCTCGCTTCGCCAGAATATTGCGCCGGACATGAGCGGCCACCGCCCCAATCTGGGTACCATCATGTTTATGCCCTATCTGCGCGTCATCCCCATGCATCTAACGATCATTATTGGCGGTAATCTGACTGGTGGCACAGGGGGCAGTTCTATCATTATACTGATATTATTTATGCTATTAAAAACCATCGCTGATGGTGTCGCGCACATTGTGGAGCATGCAATCTATCAATCGGGTCAACGCCCCGATAACACCAGCGATAATTGAGTGTCGTCGCTCGTAATGAAACTGTCTATGCGCCGGGCTCGCGTGCCGCAGGGGCCGTTTCGAAAGTCCATTCGGTAATCTGCCCCAAAACCTGATTGAGCGCGCGGTCAAATGCGGGCATCAGGCTTTCCGGCGTGTCGAGGCGTGCCGTTTCGCGGGCCACAAAACGCTGTGCGGTGAGGATCTTGCCATCATCCGCGATCAGCCGGGCAAAAATCTCAATGGTGGCCGTTGGCGTTTCACCGGTAAGGTCAGCGTGAAAGGCGCGAATATCGGTACGCAGAACATAGTCACTTACGGGTAGGACCGTGAAATCACCAACATTGGTGATTGCACCCGAATTTTCAAAGGTCCGCACCAGGGCGCGTTGAAACAGGACCGGCACCCGGTCAACCCATTCACTGCCCGCCAAAAATTCAAAACGATTTGGCGCCGCCATCACCGGCACTTTGACCGTGTTAAACAATTGGCTCGCCGTGGGGTCGCTCACCACCAGGCTCCATGTGACGGGCGATGACGGCACCGATTGCGGAGTCACACTGCTGATGGTGTAGCGCGGCGCGGGCGCCGCTGCCTCCGGCAAGACCGAGACGCACCCACTAAGACAGATACTGAAAACGAGTGCGAAAAAACCTTTTATCATGACACGGATCATTCATTGTCGCCTTTATATTCAGGAACCGGCTCGCCCAGAAGGTAACCGCGGGGGTCACGCTCCAATTGTTTGAGGAAGTTTTCCGCTGTGCGCACAAGACGGCGCATTTCGGTCAGCCCGGGGCCCACTTGCTGTAACCCCGTGCCGGTGAACGCCTTGATATTCTGGCGGTTTTCCTGGGAGATTTCCTTGAGCGTCGCCACCAGGAGACGCGCCTCCTCGGCAACCATTTCCACATTGGCAAGGGCATCCTTGCCCTCATTTGTGGCAAGGGCATCAAGATCAAGCAACAACCGGTCAAGATCGTCGGATGCTTTGGCAAGATCGCCGCTCAATTGCGCTGCGTTGCCCAGGAAAAGACTGATATCGTCGCTGCTATCGGCAAAGGTTCCGGTGAGTGTATCGATATTGCGGATGATTGAGGAGATATTATTCACATTGTCAGCGGACAGAACAGTATTGATCGCATCGACAATATCTTCCCCGCCCTCCAACAACAGGCCCACATTGGATGGCTGGGCTTTGATCATGGGTGTGCCGTTGACGGTGTTTTTCAACAGGTCGGCGCTGGCCGATCCGCCCTCAAACTGAATAACCGCAAGACCGGTGAAGCCCACCAGTTCTAATTTGACCTCGGTGTCGGTCTTGACGGGGGTTTTCTTGTCAACACGGACAACCGCCTCCACCAGGCCGTCTTCGGTAAAGTCGAGGGAGGCAACCTCGCCAACCTGTATCCCGTTGAACCGTACCGCGCCGCCATCGCTGAGGCCCGAAACCTGTTCTTCGAAGACAATACGATAGGTATCATATTCGCGCTGGGCTGAGCCGAGCCACAGAATGAACCATGCACCGGCGGCAAGGGTGAGTAACACCAGCATGCCCACAAGGATGTATCGCGCCTGGGTTTCCATAACCGTGTACTGACCGTCTTAAACGGTCACCTTTCTTTTCCTGAAATCTTGAATGTGCGCCGGGTCGGTGGCCACCGTTGCAGCGCGGCCCCGGGGGCCGGAGAAATAGCGTTGTATCCACGGGTGATCGGCCTCGCGAACCTCGTCCAAGGGGGCGTTGATGATCACTTTTTTCTGATCCAACACGGCAACCCGGTCACAGGCCGCATGCAGACTATCGAGGTCATGGGTAACCATAAATACTGTGAGCCCCAGGCTTTCCTTGAGGCTGACAATCAGCTCGTCAAATTGCTCGGCCCCGATGGGGTCAAGACCGGCCGTGGGCTCATCAAGAAAAACAAGATCCGGGTCGAGGGCGAGCGCCCGGGCAAGCCCGGCGCGTTTTTTCATCCCACCCGAAAGTTCCGACGGATATTTACCACCCGCCTCCTCCGGCAGGCCCGCCATGGAGATTTTCAAGGCCGCCACATCATTGGCAAGGCTTTCTGTCAGGTTGAGATGCGCGCGGAGCGGTGCGATGACATTTTCCGCCACGGTCATAGAGGAAAAAAGCGCCCCACCCTGAAACAACACGCCCCAGCGGCGCTCAATATCAAGGCGGTTTTGCGTATCCGCCTCATAAAAGCTCCGTCCAAAGATTTTCACAACACCTTTGGACGGGCGTTTGAGACCAATGATCGCGCGCATAAGCACCGACTTACCGGTGCCCGAGCCCCCCACAACGCCGAGAATTTCGCCCTTGCGCACATCAAGATCGAGATTGTCATGGACGATAAAATCGCCAAATTGCGTGCGCAAACCGCGCACTTCGATCACGTGCTTGCGGCTACCCATAACCGGAGCCCGCGCGTCCGGTGCCGCGTGTCCAGCACCGTCAACACTTGTGTTTGGAGGTTGGGAAGCACTCTGGCTCATCAGAAATTGATCTCCAGAAAGAACATCGCAAAAAAGGCATCGAGCACGATGACAACAAACAGTGATTGCACCACGGACATGGTGGTGCGCTGGCCCAACGATTCAGCGCTGCCCTCAACTTCCATCCCCTGGAAGCAGCCAATCACCGCAATGACAAACGCAAAAAACGGGGCCTTGATGATCCCCACCCAGAAATTATTCAGGACGATCATTTCCTGCGTACGGGCCATAAAATAGGCGGGGGAGATATCCATCGTTCCCCATGCCACCAGGATACCGCCAACCATACCAAACATGGCAGCAATAAATGTCAGGAGAGGGAGCATCACCACCAGCGCAACCATGCGCGGCACGATCAATACTTCGACGGGGTCAAGACCCATCACCCGCAAGGCATCAATCTCTTCACGGATCTTCATAGAGCCTATTTGCGCGGTAAAGGCACTGCCCGACCGCCCAGCAACCAGGATCGCGGCAAGCAACACCCCAAATTCGCGCAAGACCGCAAAGCCCACCAGCTCCACGACGAAAAACGTGGCGTTGAATTGCTCCAAGATCTTTGCGCCCATAAAGGCAACAACCGCACCGATAAGAAACGACATGAGCGAGACAATGGGGATCGCGTTCATCCCCGCCTCTTCCATATGGTGAACGATCGATGGTACGCGCCAGCGGGCGGGGTTAATCAGGACCCGGAAGGTCGTGGCAAGCGTAATCCCGATAAAGCTCAGCAATTCGCCGCCCACATCAAGCACACGGAAAAAGCCGCGCCCGATCCGGTCAAGAAATTCCGTAAAAACCTGCGTCAAGGTGGGTTGCGGCGGCGTAATCTCGCACGGCTCCAGATGGTCAACAACCTGGCGGAGCAAAGCCTCATGGGCGGCGTTTGCCCCCACAATGGCGGATTTGTGGGTGCGCCCGTCACAGGCCTGAAAGGTCCGCTGGATCATCATGGCGCCGGTGGTATCGAGCCGTTTCAGGCCCGACAGATCAACGATCAGCTCGCGCCCGGTTGTGTCATCGGCATAATCGCGCAACGCATCATCGATGGAGCCAAGATGGGCCGCACGCCAGTCGCCGACAACATTCAGGGTCAGGACATCCCCCTGAACGCCGGTCTTAAACGCCGCCGCTTGACCACCTGCCTCGACCACTCAACTTTCCTTTACACCTGCCCGGTCACAATGACCGCAGCGCCTTATATTCCCTCGATGGGGCAAACACCCGCGCGGGCCCATTGTTTGCACCGACCCGGACCATCAGGCAGGCAGGCGGTATAAATGGCCCGCCTGACCCTTAATTGCTCTTAATATGGGGCACGGAAGGATAAAATCACCTTAACCTTACCGTGAGCCTGCCACAAAATGAGACAATGTGAGGGGTGGCGCGTTGGTTCGTGAATGATGGCAAGCCATTGTGGTGGCACGGCAACGCTGTGTAAGCTTACGCCGGGTATTAATTGGAACGAAGTGGGGGTCTGGCGCGGATGGCTGGACATCAACAGAACAAATGGTTTGCGTCATTGCCGCTGATTGTGGTGACGCTGGCGTTGATCATCATCGCGCTGAATGCGCTTGTGGGCGCGCAATCGGGACGCGCGCCCCTGCGCGAGGCGTTGTTTGATTATTATCAGCGGCTAAAACCCGCCCCGGCCACCGCCAGTTCGAAAATCCATGTGGTGACCATTGATCAGGAAAGCGTGGAAAAGATTGGCCCCTGGCCATGGCCGCGCACCTATATGGCGCAAATTGTTGAGGCACTCGCGCGCAGCGGCGCCCGGGGGGTGATCATTGCCGAACCGGTTGACGTGCCCGACCCGTTGTCGCCGGAAACCATCGGCGAGTTCTGGTTGAACGGGACGCAAGATCAGGCCCTTGCCGATCAGCTTGCCCTTCTGCCCCGCACCAATGAGGTGCTGGCGCGTGCTCTCGCCAATGTGCCTGCCGGGATTGGTGTCGCGCAGGAAACCTTCCCTTTGACCACCGGTATTGAACGCCAACGCGGCGATATGCAGGAGACGGGCGACTGGGTTGCTCTACGCGATGATGATGTGCGCTATCTCGCCCTGCCAAGCGCGCGGCGTCGTTACGCTGTTGATCCGGCGCTGTCGGCGGCCGCCACCCCGGTTGTGTTGGGCCTGCCCACGGACCCCGATGGTGTCTTGCGCCGGGCCTTTCTTGTTTGGGCCGACCGTGAAACCCCGCGCCCGGCCCTGGCGCTCCAGGCGGCACGGCTTACCCTCGGCGGCACCAAGCTGGAGATTGTACCCGAAAAAGTTGCCGTGACCGACCGGGGGCACACGCCTGCGCAAATCGTCCTTGGCGATAATACTCTCGCCCTGGAAAGCGGCGGAACCTTGCGGCTGTACCCCCAGCGCCGGTCGCGTGTGGGCAGCACCGCCGCGTGGAAAATCCTGGAGGGCAGCGCCTCTGCAACCGCCATTAGCGGCGCCGTGGTGCTGATTGGTCAGGGTACGGATATTGGCCCGGGCGTGCGTACTGCCCGTGGCCCACTTGCCCCGGTGATGGCCCATGCAATCCTTGCCGATCAATTGACCAATGGCGTAACCCTGAAACGCCCTTTATGGATCGGCTATCTGGAGGCGGTTGCTGTGATGCTGCTCGGCGCGGGCGCAATCATGGCGGCGCAGCGAGTCCAGTTCTGGCGCGCGGTTGGCTTTGCCGCCGGTGCCGCATTGCTTTTATTTGTGCTGTCGGCCACCGCCTTTATGGCGGGCGGTCTCCTGATCAATCCAATCCTGCCGGCGCTGGCCATGTTTGTGGGGATCTTTTCCATCGCAGGCGGAAAGTCCGTGGGCACCGTTTTGCTGGATGATCATGTGCGGAGTAATTTCAAGGGCATGCTGCCGGAACCGGCCATGCGCGCCCTGCGTCAGGATAAGGACCGCAAACTGCTCGATGGCGACAACCGCAAAATCTCCGTCTTGGCGTGTGAGTTACGGATCACCGATGAAGACTTGAATGCGCTGGCCGAAAACCCCGACGATGTGGCCCGCATCATGGCAGCCGCAAGCCACAATTTGCGCAACACCATCATTTCCATCGGCGGCACCGTTGATCAGGCCGAGGGCGGACGATTATTTGCCTATCTCAACGCGCCGCTGGAAACCGCTGACCATGTGGAAAAGGCCTGCGCTGCGGCCCTTGCTATGATTGAAAGCATGGATCGGACGAATGCGGAGCTTTCCGCTGCGAAACGTACCCGCCATATTCAGGTGCATCTTGCCATTGGCGTTGCCACGGGGCGGTGCCATGTGGGCCCCATGGGCCATGGCCGGTCAAATCGCTATTCGGCCATTGGGCCCGCCGTTGACCGGGCCGCTTTTTTGCGCCGTCAGTCGGAATTTTATGGGCCCGCCATTATTTGTGACGATGCGGTCTACCGCGAAAGCCACCATAAATATGCGTTTTTGGAGCTTGACCGGTTGAACACACCGCACGCCGAGCGCCCGATCAATATCCATGCGCTGATCGGGAACCCGTTTATCAAATCCAGCAAAAACTTCCGCGAATTGGAAGCCGCCCACCGCGCCATGATCCAGGCCTACCGCGCCGGTGATAGCGAAACCGCCGAGCGTGAACTGGCAACCATTCGCCAGTTTCCCGCCGCAAAGATTGCCCTTTTTGATGTCTATGCGGATCGCATTGCGGCCCTGAAAGACGGCGCACGCACCGCCAATTGGGACGGGGCGCACGAGCCTGCACTTTAGGGTTGGTGGTTTCATGCGTAGGTTGACCATCTCAACCCAGGATTACCGCACCCATAAGCCTTTTCGGATTGCCCGCGGTGAAAAAACGACCGCCCGTCAGGTCCTGGTCACCCTGCGCGACGGCGCCAATACCGGCCGCGGGGCGTGCGTGCCCTATGGGCGGTATGGCGAAACAATGGACGGGGTCATCACCGCCATTGAGGCCTGCCGCACTATTGTGGAAGACTTGGGCCAATCCCCGGTGCAGATTGCGGCTATGCTTGAAGGACGGATCGGCGGCGCCGCGCGCAACGCCCTTGATTGCGCCCTCCACGATCTGGCCGCGCGGCAAACCGGTGTGCCCGTCTGGAAGCAGTTTAACCTTCCTGCGCCCGCCACAATGGCAACGGCCATGACCATCAGTGTTGACGATCCGGAAGTCATGGCCGCAGAGGCGGCGCGCCTCCATGATTTTCCCTTGTTAAAATTAAAGCTCGGCGGTGATGACGACGATCCCTTGCGGGTTGCGGCGGTGCACCGCCTCCAGCCCGATGCGCGGCTGATCCTTGATGCCAATGAAAGCCTGACCCGCGCCCGGCTTGATCGATTGAGTGCCACCCTGCCCTGGCCGCAGATTGCGTTGATTGAACAACCGCTCCCCGCCGGGCACGACGCCGACCTTACCGGTTATCCCTACCGCGACTATCTGTGTGCCGATGAAAGCGTCCACGGGGAAGATGATCTTTCCCGAATCGCTGCGCATTTTGGGGCCGTCAATATCAAGCTTGATAAGGCGGGTGGTATTGCCCCGGCCATTGCCCTGGCACGCGCGGCGCGGGCGATTAATCTGAAGGTGATGATCGGCTGTATGCTTGGCTCGTCACTCGCCATGGCACCTGCCTTTATGATGAACGGCTTGGCGGATTATCTCGACCTTGATGGCCCCTTACTCCTGCGCGATGATGATGCTGACGGGTTTTCTTTTACTGGCGGCATGATGCACCCCGCCTCCCTTTGGGGGTATGGGGGGAGGTATGGGGGGAGGTATGGGGGCTAGGTAAGATCATTTCAGGCCGGAGGTATGAT
>JBCBBJ010000020.1:0-37300 GCA_038531745.1 Pseudomonadota bacterium | reverse complement strand
CCTTTTCTCACGCCACCAAAATAGCTTTCGTCAACTTCGATCTCGCCTTCAAACTCGGTCCATTCCTCGCCGAGCCTTTGTGCTATGATGCAGCGAAGGCGATGGTAGAAATTCGTCGCCGTAATCTTGTTTACGCCTACAAGTAAACAGGCTGTACGAGCAGGCGTGCCTGCAATGAAGTGTTCCAACAAGCGATTAGTCTGATTATGCGTTAGTTTTGAGTGCTTTAGCCTCATTCAGCCACCCTAGGATCATTGATTTCCTAGGTCAGCCCCTAAATTTATAACTAGGGTTAAACGCGGATAAAATCTCCTCCCATCGATCAGCGACGCCCGTGGCGCGCCAATTGACGCCTTCTTGCTTTTCGATTATTGCCACCGCCAGATCACGGAAACAGTTGTTTTCCGCGTCTACCGCTACGCCCCTCCATCAGAAGAAGGAGACGGGAGCGGGGATGTATCGCCGTCGGGGTAGCGCCCTCACGGTGACATTTTTGGTTTGTGTTGGTTTTGGTTGGCTGCCCCCGTGGTTTCAGGAGGTGGAGGCTGTGATGCAGTTCGCGCAAGGAAGGATAGACCGGCATGTTTGATGCGCTCAGCGACCGTCTTGGCGCCGTCTTTGAAAAACTCAAGGGCAAAGGGGCCCTGGAGGAGAAGGACGTCAACGAGGCCATGCGCGAGGTGCGGGTGGCGTTGCTTGAGGCCGATGTTGCCTTGCCGGTGGCAAAGAAATTCATCGCCACAGTGAAAGAGCGCGCCATTGGTCAGGAAGTTTTGCGGTCGGTAACGCCGGGCCAACAAGTCATCAAGATTGTCCATGATGGCCTGATCGACATGCTGGGCGGAACCCCTGGCGCTGGATCAGTCCAATCAGAAGACGGGGGGCTTGCGGGCGAGAACGCCCTAAATCTGGCAGTGACCCCGCCGGCTGTGATCCTCATGGTGGGCTTGCAAGGGTCAGGTAAGACAACCTCCTCGGCAAAAATCGCCCTGCGGTTGACCAAGCGGGATAAAAAACGCGTCTTGATGGCCTCGCTGGATACCCGTCGCCCCGCGGCGCAGGAACAGTTGAAAATCCTCGGTGAACAGATTGATGTGCCAACCTTGCCCATCATCGCAGGGCAAGCGCCGGTAGATATCGCAAAGCGCGCCCTGGAGGCGGGCAAGCTTGGCGGCCACGATGTTGTGGTGCTCGATACCGCCGGGCGATTGTCCATTGATGAAGCGCTCATGGCGGAGGTTGCGCAGGTCCACGGCCTCGCCAAGCCGTCAGAAACCCTCTTGGTTGTGGACAGTTTGACCGGTCAGGACGCGGTTCAAACGGCGGAAAAGTTCAAGGCCCGGGTTCCGGTTACTGGTATCGTCCTAACACGGATTGACGGCGATGCACGCGGCGGTGCGGCGTTATCCATGCGGGCGGTCACCGGCGCGCCAATCAAATTTATTGGTATCGGCGAAAAAATTGATGCGCTTGATGTGTTCGATCCGGAACGCATGGCAGGCCGCATCCTTGGCATGGGCGATATTGTCTCGCTGGTGGAAAAAGCCAGCGAAGACATGGATATGGAGGCCGCCAAGCGCCAAGCCAAAAAGATGGCCAAGGGCGAGTTCGATATGGATGATCTCGCCGCGCAATTCAAACAGATGCGCAATATGGGCGGTCTTGGCGCGATCATGAATCTGATGCCTGGTATGGGTAAAATGAAGAAGATGGTCGACCAGGCGGGGGGTCTTGATGACCGGGAGATTGTCCGCCAGGAAGCGATCATCAGTTCCATGACGAAGGCCGAGCGCAAAAAACCTGCGCTTATGAATGCCTCGCGCAAAAAGCGGGTGGCCGCGGGATCCGGAACCTCCGTACAGGAAATAAACCGTCTGCTGAAATCCCATCGCCAGATGGCCGATATGATGAAAAAGATGGGTAAAGGCGGCATGAAAGGCCTCGCCAAGCAGATGATGGGCGGGCCCGGGGGAATGGGCGCGATGCCGGCCATGGGCGGCGCCGGGATGCCAGACGCAGCCGAGGCCGAGAAAATGTTGAGCCAAATGGGCGGCGGCAGTGGGGGCGGGAGTGACGGGGTGGATTTTGACGCCATCGAAAAAGCCCTCGCCGGAAAAGGCGCTTTACCGCCCGGGATGGGTGGCCTGCCCGGCTTTGGCAAGAAAAAATAAGATATAGACTTTCGGATATAGTCCGTAAACGCATCACCTCTTTATGATCAAACCAAAAGGAAAGAAACACCATGGCAATCAAAATCAGACTGGCCCGCGGGGGCTCAAAAAAGCGACCCTTTTATTCAATCGTCGCGGCTGATGTGCGGGCACCACGTGATGGGCGCTTCATTGAGAAATTGGGCACCTATAATCCACTGCTCGCCAAAGATGATCCCAACCGCGTTCAGTATAAAGAAGACCGTGTCAAGCACTGGCTAAGCGTTGGCGCAAAGCCCACCGACCGGGTGGCGCGTTTCCTTGCCGCTGGTGGCCTCGTTGATTGGAAAGCTGGCAATAACCCCAATAAGGCAAAGCCGGGCACCAAAGCGTTAGAGCGGGCCGAAGAGAAAAAAGAAAAAGAAGAAGCCGCCAAGGCGGCGGCTGAAGAAGCGGCGAACGCGCCGGCCGAAGACGCTCCCGCCGAAGAAGCCAGCGCCGAGTAATGTCGGTCTGGATCAGCGCCTTTGGCGGATGACCCCAGTGGAGCGGGCAGCCTTGGCGGTTATTCCCGCCGGGCGCCCGCTTTTTGGTTGAAATCGCCCCCGGCGGCTTTAGAACACCCGGATTGCGAAGCGCGCACGTGTGTGGATGGGCATGCCGGGGCGTGCCGGTCCGTAGGTGGAAAGGCTGATGGCGGCTATGGGCGACACAATCATTGCTGGCGTCGGTGGCTATCTACCTGACCGCGTAGTGACCAACACAGAATTGGCAAAAACCGTCGACACCTCCGATGAGTGGATCCGCTCGCGCAGCGGCATCACTCAGCGTCATTTTGCGGCTGATGATCAAGTCACATCTGATCTTGCTGCCGCCGCCGCGCGCAAAGCGATGGACCGGGCCGGGCTGTTACCCGCCGATATCGGGTTGATTATTGTGGCGACGGTGACACCTGATAAAACCTTTCCGTCCACGGCGGTTTTCGTCCAGCAAAAATTGGGGTGCCCACCGGGCATAGCGTTTGACGTTTCCGCGGCGTGTTCGGGTTTTCTCTATGCCCTCAATATTGCCCACAATTTTACCGCCAGCGGTCAGGTCAAGCATGCGCTGATTATTGGGGCGGAGAAACTCTCCTGCTTCCTCGATTGGGAAGATCGCTCAACAGCGGTTCTTTTTGGTGACGGCGCCGGTGCCCTTGTTCTCAGTACCGTGGCGGATACAGCGCAAAACGATAGTGCCGATAATCCAAACCGACCGGGGGTGAAAGCCTGTTTTTTATCCGCCAACGGGGCATGGGCTGATCATCTTTATGCGGATGGTGGGCCATCCAGTACTGGAACGGTTGGCCATGTGCGCATGAACGGGCGTGAGGTTTTCCGCCACGCGGTTGATCAAATTTCGGGCGCAGTGAGCGAAGCCCTTGATCGCGGCGGTGTCGTTGCTGATGATATCGATTGGTTTGTGCCCCATCAGGCCAATATCCGTATTATTGATGCCTGCGCAAAACGTCTCTCCTTGTCGGCAGAAAAGATTATTGTGACGATTGATCAGCATGCCAATACCTCCTCGGCATCAATTCCTCTTGCGTTAGAGCAGGGAATTGAAACAGGGCGCATCACGCGCGGCCAATTGCTGGTGTTTGCGGCCCTTGGCGGCGGTCTCGCCTGGGGCAGCGCGCTGGTGCGGTATTAAAGCCGGCATCACAACGAGTGGCGCCTTCATTGGCTGTGACGATAAATAAATAAGAAACCGAAACGCCCGCTTGGGCGGTTTAGTCCTCTCGTTTTGAACCGCACAAAAAAATCGTCCCTGACCGCCATTTTTGAACGCCATTCTCGAATACTATTTTGGGGTGTGACGCCGGGAATGGCGGTTTGCTCATTCTTATTTAACCAGAACCCGGCAAATTCTGCCTATGTTTACGGGCGAAACATTGCTGGATATTGGCCGCGAGGCGTTTTGGGTCACCTTGATGGTTGCCGGGCCGGCTATGATGGCCGGTCTTGCGGTGGGATTTGTCATCGCCCTGTTGCAAGCATTGACCCAGGTGCAGGAAATGACCCTGGTGTTTGTGCCGCGGATTATTGTGATGTTTATGGTCCTCGGTCTCGCCTTGCCCTTCATGGGCGCGGTTCTTGGGCAATTTGCCCTCAAACTCTACGCGATGATTGCCACGGGCGCGGCGCCTGTTTCCTTATAAGGGGAATGGCCGTTGACCTTTTCCCTCGACACGCTCCCGTTTAATGCGCTGATTTTTGCTGCCGTGTTTTGCCGGGTAGGCGCACTTTTTATGGCGGCGCCTGCTCTGGGTGACTTCTCGCTTATTCCGCGTATTCGTCTGATGGCGGCCCTGACGGTGACCCTGGCGCTCGTGCCTTCGGTGGCGGGGTTTTACCCTTCGTCGTTGACGTTACAGTCGGTGTCGTCTTCGGTTGCCGGTTTGGTCAGCATCCTTTTTTTCGAAACGGGTATCGGGCTTTTTCTGGGGCTCATGGCGCGCGTTTTTGTCAGTGCCTTGAACATTGCCGGGCAGATTATTGCTTTTCAAATTGGACTGTCCCTCGCGCAGATTTTTGATCCCACACAGCAATTGCAGGGCGCAATCATTGGCGGTTTTCTGGCGGTGTTTGGTACAACAATGATATTTGTGACCGACCTGCATTATGGGCTCTTGTTCGCACTGCGCGATTCCTATGGCCTTTTTGCCCCGGGGGGCAGCCTGCCCATGGGGGATATGACGCAGGCTCTGGTAGCAACCATTAGTCAGGCATTTTCCCTCGGGGTGCGTCTTGCGGCGCCCTTTATCCTCTTTGGGCTGATTTTTTATGGGGGCGCAGGGGTGTTGAACCGGTTGATCCCTCAGGTTCAAGTGTTCTTTATGTTGTTGCCGGCCAATCTGCTCCTCGGTCTGTTCCTCTTTATGCTGACCAGTGGCCTAATGATGAGCTGGTTTCTGGCCGATTTCGCCACCTTTCTCGGCACGCTGACGCCATAAGGAAATCCATGGCCGACCCCGATGATCAGTCCCAACGGACCGAGGCGCCAACCGCAAAACGGCTGGCCGATGCCAGGCGTAAGGGGGACGCCCCAAAAAGTCAGGAAGTTGTGGTTACGTTGTCTTTGTTTGCGGCGCTGCTTGCCGTATGGTTTTTGGCGGGGTCAGTGGCAAACGCTATCAGCCGTACCCTGATGATATTTTTGGAACACCCGCACCTCATGACCATTGATGGGCCGGGGGTACAGCGTCTGGCCACCATGCTCGTGACCGGGTTGGCGTTGCCGTTTCTTGGTGTTGCGATGGTGTTTTGGTTGGCGGCGCTGGCCGGGAATATTGTCCAGGCCCGCCCGGTGTTCACGGCGCAAAGGATGCAGCCATCGCTGTCAAAACTCTCCCCGATTAAGGGGGGCACGCGCGTTTTCGGGCCCCAGGGTTTGGCCAATTTTCTCAAGGGCTTTGCCAAGCTTGTGATTATGGGCGCGGTGATAACCGGGGTCTTTTGGGGGACGCGGCATGATTTTGTGGCGATCCTCGGCGCGCCGACGCCGGTCATTCTGACAAAATCGGGTGCAATTTTGGGGCGCTTATTGCTGGCCGTGTGCCTCGCCATGGCTGTGATTGCGGGGCTCGATTATGCGTGGCAAGTGCGGGCGTGGAAACATCGCCTAAGGATGACCCGCGAGGAGGTGCGCCGCGAGTTGAAGGAAACAGACGGCGACCCGCAGGTGAAAACCCGCCAACGCCAAATGCGCGATCGCCAGGCGCGCCAACGCACCATCGCCGCAGTGAAAGAGGCAACGGTGGTGATCATGAACCCGACCCACTTTGCCGTGGCATTGCGCTATGAAGATGGCGTCACGCAGGCGCCGGTATGTACCGCCAAGGGCCAGGACGATCTGGCCTTGCGGATGCGCCAGACCGCCCGCACCCACGGTGTGCCCGTTGTGGAAAACCCGCCGCTTGCCCGGGCGCTACACGCTGCAGCGGCGCTCAATGAGGTGATCCCCGTTGCCCATTATGAGGCGGTGGCCAAAATAATCGGCTTCATTCTCGGGCGGCGCAAACCGGCCACCACGTAAGGCAAAACGCGTGCGCGCCGACGTCTTTTTCATCACCGAATCGGCTATATTATCAATCACATTTGTAATGAAAGACCCTAAACTGTGGCGCTCCCCAATCCCTTTGCTGAGGTTGTCCCCGACACCGCCCAGCAAGATGCCTCCGACGATAATGGCAACGCGATCGATGGTTCCGACGCCCTAGCACCTGACGGTGATCCCACGCTGCGCCTTGTGGGGGATGCTGAGATGGCGGCAACCGATGAAGCCGATGGCACCGCACAACACCGCGATGAGTGGCAGGCGCCAGAGACCGAGCCGAGTGTTCCGCCCCCGTCGGCGCGCGCGAGGCAGGGTCTACACACGCTCATGGCGGGGGGCTTTTGGCTGGGGCTCACCGGTGCGCTGGTTGCCTTGATCCTGTTGATGATGGTGTCGCTCAATAATCCGCAGGCGGTGTTTTATCTTGTGGTGGGGATGATCGTGCTCACGTCTTTCGTGTTGGTTGGCGTGGTGATGCGGGCGTTTTCGCCCATCCTTTTGACCGGTGTTGTGCCGCAGGTGGAGCGCCAGGTGATGGATGTGGCGACCCAGCCGCTGGCCGGTGCCCAGACCCTATCGGCGCTGGGTTTGGCTGAACAGATCATTGCCAATGACCGCGATGCGCGGCTGGTGACGCGGCGCGACGGCGTCGTGGTGTTTGGTAATGCCAGCTATCAAAAACTGGCCGCGCAAGCCCATGTGATGAATGAGGCCGGTATTCCGCCGCGTATTGAGCGCCTTTTTGCCCAGCAAGGGGCAGAGTCCATGAAAATATTCCGCCTGTGCCGGGCAGCACGCAGCGGGAATAGTGCGTGTGAGGATATTTATCAGCTCATCGGCTTTGGCGATCAGGCAAAACGCCGCCGGTTCGAGGTGTGTGTGGCGCCAATTGAAAATGATGAAAATCATTCTGCCTGGACCCTGCGGGAACTGCCCGTTGATGAGGAAGAGCATGATGCTCTTGCGGCGGCGTATGCGGATTATCTGCGCCCGATCTTTGCGGTGGAGCGCTCAGGCCAGATCGCGTGGTCGAATGCAGCCATGCGCGAGCAAGTGGGCGCCGCGAAGGGCAGCCTGCACCATATTGATGATGTGATCCTTGGGGAGACGGCTGAGCTTGTGGAGGCCCTGTGGACAACCGAGGCGAATGTGCAAACCGCGCAGGTTCGCCGTCAGCATGCTGGTCCCATCGCCGGGGATTTTCGCGCGTTCTCCCATGGCGGTGCGGGTGAAGGTTTTGTTTGTGTTGAATTGACCATTGAGGAGGAAGCCACCGACACCGAAGAATTGACCCTGTCCGGTGATGTGGCTGAGGCGCCGTTTGGTGTCGCCATCGTTGAGGGGGAATTTGGCAAGGATGCAAAGATCGTCGAGGCCAATAAGGCGTTCACGGACGTTTTTGGCCAGGGTGCGCGGCGCCCGGCGATTGCAAAACTGTTGCCGGCGGACGTGATTGACGAATTGGCCCGGGAGGTAAAGCGCCGTACCAATAATCCGGCCAGCGGCCAGGTGATCGAGGCACGGGTTGGCGATGGCCCCGCTGCCCGCATTTATGCCCTCCATGTGAAACCTGTAAGCCGCCGACGGGGTGCCTATGGCAGCCGGCGTGCCCTGATTTTTTCCAATGAGGTGACGGCCCGCAAGCAGATGGAACTTGACCATGGGCAGGATCAAAAACTCAAAGCCATCGGCAATCTTGCCGGCGAGGTTGCTCATGATTTCAATAATTTCCTGCAGACGATCTTAGGCAATTGCGAACTTCTGATGATGAACCATCCGGTTGGTGATCCGAGCTATGAGCAGCTTGTGGTGATCCGCGAAAATAGCCAGCGGCTTGCCAACCTGACGAAGCAATTGCTGGCGTTTTCGCGCAAACAAACCATGCAGCGCCGGGTTCTGTCGATTACCGAATTGCTGCGCGATTTTACCAAATTTCTCGACCGCGCGGTGGGGGAAAAAGTCCGTCTGGAACTGATTAATGGCCGCGGCCTGCACCCGGTAAAGGTTGACCAGAACCAGCTTGAATCAGCAATTATGAACCTTGCGGTGAATGCTCGTGATGCCATGGGCCCGGGCGGGGGTAAGCTAACGATCCGTACGGCACATATTCCGGAGGCTGATATTGCAGCCACGGGGATTGCCGGTCTGGCGCCGCAGGATCATGTGATGATTGAATTGAGCGATACGGGTCCGGGCGTGCCCGAAGACATTGCCTCAAAAATATTTGATCCGTTCTTTACCACTAAAGAGGTGGGCAAGGGGACCGGACTTGGTCTCTCGACGGTTTATGGGGTCATCGGACAAATGGGCGGGGCGATCATGCTCGACACAACCGCCGAAAAAGGGGCGACGTTCCGCCTTTATCTGCCGGCCTTTATGGAGGCCGACGGTCTTGCCATTGTTGATGATACGCCCGAGGAGGTTGCCGATCTCACCGGCAATGGGCGCATCCTAGTGGTTGAAGATGAAGACGCGGTGCGCGGCTTTGTCGTTACCGCCTTGCGGGGGCGCGGGTATGAGGTTGAGGAGGCGTGTGACGGCACCGATGCACTTGATCTGATGGAAAGTGAGGGGGCCGAAACGTTCGACCTGATCATTTCCGATGTCATGATGTTGGAAATGGACGGGCCGGTCTTTGTACGCAAGGCCCGCGAGCAGTTTGAGCACCATCCCCGGATCATTTTCATGTCGGGCTACGCCGAGACGGCCATGCGCGACCAGATTGATGATTTCAAAGGCGCAGGCTATCTGCAAAAACCGTTTGCAGCCAAAGATCTCGCCGCACGGGTGAAAGAAATGGTTGGCGTGCCCGACAAAAAAGCCTCGTGAGGGGCGGCGTCGCGAGAAAAGACCAGCCGGACATTCATAAAGTTACGCTAGGGTTTCGTCATGAGACAAATCGTATTTGACCTTGAAACGACAGGCTTCAAATTTGCTGAAGGCCACCGCATTGTTGAAATTGGCGCCATAGAAATGGTGCGCGGGGCGATCACGCGCAACAATTTCCATGTCTATGTGAACCCTGAGCGGGAGATGCCGCAGGATGCGTTCCGTGTACATGGTATTTCGGGGAAGTTCCTGCGCGACAAACCGGTTTTCGCTGACCCGCAGGTGGCGCAAGCCTTTGTGGATTTTATCGATGATGCGGAGTTGATTGCCCATAATGGATTGAATTTTGACTTGCCCTTTCTCAATGCGGAATTGGTGGCTGCCGGGTTGCCGGTTCTAAAAAACAAGCTCCTGGACACGCTATTGATGGCGCGCAAAAAATTTCCCGGGGCGCCAGCCAATCTCGATGCACTGTGTTCCCGGTTTGAGATCAGCACTTCGGAACGCGAGCGCGATGGGCACGGGGCGCTCCTCGATTCGCGGCTGCTGGCTGAGGTTTATATCCAACTTACCGGTGGGCGTCAGGCAGGGCTCAATTTCCGCGATGATGGTGGCCCCGGCACAAATCAGGGGGCTGATTGTACCCCGGCAAAGCAGCGGCCTGTGCCCCTCGCCTCTCTGGTGACGGCAGAGGAAGAAGCTGCCCATAAAGAGTTTGTCTCGGGTCTTGGCGATGCACCCCTCTGGGCAAAATATGCTGGCTCCCCCTCATGAAGAGGGCACGGGCTCTATTGTTTCAACAGGGCTTTAATATTGATGGGCTAAACGGGGCATATATCTTACACTCCGATGCATGATCGCATTGGTGTAGCCTATGCATCCTGCACGGATGAAAAACGAGAAATAGTCCATGGCGAAGACGGGAAAAATCACATTTCAGGGGGAGATTGGGGCCTATTCCGATCTTGCCTGTCGCACGTTCCAGCCGGGGCTGGAGCCGGTTGCCTGCGCCACATTTGAAAAGGCCATGGTGGCCGTAAGGGAGGGCGAGGCCGATCTTGCGCTCTTACCGGTGGAAAACTCCCTGGCCGGCCGCGTGTCGGATATCCATGTGCTGTTGCCCCAGTCGGATTTGCATATTACGGGCGAATATTTTATGCCCATCCATCATCAATTGATGGCGCAACCGGGCGTGACGCTTGACGATATAAAAACCGTTCGCAGTCACGTCATGGCACTTGGCCAATGTCGTCGTCTGTTTACGGAATATCCCTTTAAGCCAGAGGCCAGCGGGGATACCGCGGGCGCCGCACGCGAACTCGCCCAACAGCCACAATCCGATGTGGGTGTCATTGCCTCTGCCATGGCCGCGCAAACCTATGGCCTGACCATTTTGAAAAGAGACATTGAGGATCGAGGTTATAACACAACGCGGTTTTTGTTGATGGCGCGCGAGCCGGGGGATGTGACTGCCGATGACGGCGTTATCGTCACCAGTTTTGTGTTCCAGGTTCGCAATATTCCATCGGCGCTTTATAAGGCGTTGGGCGGGTTTGCCACGAACGGGGTGAACATGACCAAGCTGGAAAGCTATCAGCTTGATGGCAGTTTTACGGCAACCATGTTCTATGCTGACATTGAGGGGCATCCGGACGAACGGTCGGTTCAATTGGCACTCGAAGAGCTTGGCTTTTTCTCTTCATCCCTTAAGATTTTGGGGGTTTACCTCTCAGCCCGCAAACGCGGGGAGCGAACCTGAGCCTAGCCCGGCGCACGGTTTAGAGCGTCTACTGGATATGAAAACTCTAGGACGCCTCTTCCAACGCCTTGGGTGCCCCGGACCATTTTGCGAGCATGAGCGTAAAATCCTCCGGCTCAAAAGGTTTGGAGAGGAAATCATCCATCCCTGCATCGAGGCATTTTTTCCGATCAGAGGCCATGGCGTTGGCGGTCAAGGCGATGATCGGAATTTTAGCTTTCGGCGTGTCGAGAACGCGGATTGCGCGCGCGGCGGCAAGCCCGTCCAATTCGGGCATATGCATATCCATCAGGATCATATCGAAGTCTTGTTCCTTTAAGGCGGCGATGGCTTCAACACCGTTCACGGCAACGACTACCTTATGGCCCTCGCGTTCGATCAGTGCCGTGGCCAAGATGGCATTGATCCGATTGTCTTCCGCCAACAAAATATTCAAAGGGGCTGCCGGTACGGTGGTGAGAGATGGAGATCGCGCCGGTAAGGAAGACGGGTTATCGTCATCAACCGCCGGCTGGGGGGGCGTTTGTTCTGACATGCCCGACAGGGGCGTTCCCGCAAGGGTGGCAACCATCGCCGCAATATCATCCGTGGGCCCGGACCGGTGTGGGCGCGCTATATCGTTTTTCGGTGCGGCGCCCATGGCATCTTCATCCGTATGGTCTGTCCTGGTGTTGTGGCTTGTTGCGGCGTTGCTGGGGGGCGTCGTGCTTTGATGCGATGTGGAGGGATTTAACTGTTCGTGTAAGGAGTGCTGGCGAACCGGTTTGATTAGATAGCCGTCAAAGCCTTGCTCTTGAAACAGGCCAAGATGCTGGCGCATAAGCGGGGTTAAAAGGACAAGCGCCCGCTCTGCCGCCTCGGCGAGAATTGCGCCGCCGCTTTGGGCAAATGCACTGTCGCACAGGAGCAGCGATGCCGCGTTTTTCTTGAGGAGGGTCAGGGCGTGCGCTTCGGTTTGCGCAACGGTGATATCGTGGTGACCCACGGCCTCTAGCTGCATGCTCGTCGCCCGGGCGAGAACAGGCGATGCCGTCAGGATCACAATGGCGCGTGTTGCTTCAAGGGTTGGCATGGCAACGGGGGCTGCTGCTTCGGCTTTCACGTTAAATTGAAAAACGCTGCCCACACCCACTTCGCTTTCCACACTGATTTCGCCGCCCATGGCTTCGGTCAGCTTTTTAGCAATGGCGAGGCCGAGCCCGGTTCCTTCCAGCTTGCGCTCGCTATCGGCGCCCACTTGGGAGAATTCTTCAAAGATCGCCGAGCGGGTGTCGGCTCCCATTCCCACCCCGGTATCGCGCACACGGATGATAAGATTGATCTTCCGGGCATCAAGATTTTCAGCGGCAACCTCAATAACAACGCCGCCCTCATCGGTGAATTTTACCCCATTGCCCACAAGGTTCACGAGGATCTGGCGGAGCCGTGCCTGATCAGCACGCAACCGTGCCGGAACGGATGGATCAATGACCGTGGCAATCTCAATATCCTTGTCCGCCGCCCGGGGGGAAAGAAGCTCGGCAACACCGTGGAACAGAGCGTGCGTGTCAAAGGTTGTGTTATCCAATTCAAATTTGCCGGACTCAAACTTTGAGTAGTCAAGAAGATCATTGATCAGGGCAAGGAGGACCGAGCCTGATTCGCGCACTGCCTCGGCATAGGCGCGTTGATTGGCATCGAGCGGTGTGTCGAGCAAAAGCCCGGTCATGCCAAGAATACCATTAAGCGGAGTACGCATTTCATGGCTCATGGTGGCCAGGAATTTGATTTTGAAATCACTGCGATGGCCCACATTTTCCGGATCAAACCGGCCGCCATGGAGGCGATCGAGGATGCTGGCACCCACTTCCACGGGCATCGTGGTGGCCGGGTGATCCCCATCGGTTTCACCATCAATCGTGTGGTTGCTTTGCGCCGATAGATGCTCTTGCGATGCGGCTATGTCGTCCGTGGTTAGGTTGTCCGTGCCTACGTTATCCGAGGCCGTGTTGTCCGTCGCTGGGGCGATCGCTGTATCACCCGTCTCTGCCGTTGTTCCGGTGAGGGTGATATGACCGTCAGTGTGCCTCACTTCTTGCCATTGGATGACTTTTTCGCCGTGACGGCCCCGAACGCTGGTGCGGAAGGTGCGGGGCGCGGTTAATCCTGCCGGGGGCCCGGCTGGCTTGCCACCGGGACAAAATTCAATCCCTTCCCAATTCTTTGCCGGCACGCCAAAAAAGTCAGCAAACGCAGCATTAACACTGGTCAGGTGGTATGTGTCATCGCACTGCGCGACCAGGCAAAGGGCATCATTTGACGGCTCTAAAGATGTCGGTGCGCCGTCGTCGGTCAATAGCATTGGCTCAATCTCCCACAAGTGGTCTGAAGGGTAGCCGCGCCAATTGAATATTCGGTTTAGGGGTATGGTTAACGCCAAGGTTTTAAGGGCGATTTACGGGCGCCTTATAGCCGCTGCACGGCTCTATGCCTTGGGGCCTTTTTTGCCGCCGCCAACGCGCTGCGCGCCCGCCACCGGGTCAGCCAGGGGCCAGCGGGCGCGGGCGGCCATGGCCAACGTGTCCGCTTGAGTGCCGACGATATTGCGCCGAAACCGCTCCAACCCCGCTTGCGCAATCATGGCGCCATTATCCGTACAAAATTTCGGTGGCGGAACGATCATCGTCCAGCCTTCCTTTTGACACAGCGCCCCTAGCGCGGATTTGATGGTGCAATTGGCGGCAACCCCGCCGGCAACGACCAGGCGGTACCCGTTTTTTTGATCCGGATGGCGCGCGGAAAAAAGGGCCATGGCCCGGGCTGTGCGGTCGGCCAGATGCCGCGCGGCAGCCGCCTGAAAACTCGCCGCAAGATCGGCGCGGGTTTGACCGTCCAGCTCGCCAACGTCCAATGCCGCCTGGCGCACCGCCGTTTTCAGTCCCGAAAAGGAAAAATCGCACCCCGCGCGCTGGTGAAGGGGGCGGGGAAATGCAAACCGGCTCGCCCGTCCGCCGGTGGCTGCGGCCTCAATTTGCGGGCCGCCAGGCTGACCAAGGCCCAGCAGTTTGGCGGTTTTATCGAAAGCTTCCCCGGCGGCATCATCAATGGTTGTGCCCAAACGCGCATAATCGCCAAGGTCATTGACCACAACCAATTGGGTATGCCCGCCAGAAACCAGCAACAAAAGATAGGGAAAAGGCGCCGGTTCGGTAAGGCGGACCGATAGGGCATGCCCCTCTAAATGATTAACCGGGATCAGCGCCAGATCATGGGCAAGGCACAAGGCCTTGGCTGTGGTCAGACCCACAACCACACCGCCCACAAGGCCCGGCCCCGCCGTGGCGGCAACGGCATCAATGGCGTCAAACCCCACTTGCGCCTCCCGCAACGCCGCCTCAATCAGCCCATCTAGGCGCTCCACATGGCTGCGGGCCGCGATTTCCGGCACGACGCCGCCATAGGCGGCATGCTCGGCATGTTGTGACCAGATCTGGTTGGCCAAAATGGTCACCGGTGCATCGTCTTTACCGCCGGCCTGCGCCGGGCCGCGGATAATCGCCACCGCCGTGTCATCGCAACTTGTCTCGATACCCAATATCGTGGCCGCCGGGTCCGGCTGTGGGGAGGGGGCATTGGTCATTGGCGCTATCGGCCCTAAAGTCGGGGCAAAAGCAAGGGTCAGTTGTGTCCCCCTGCCTCAACCCCAGCCCTAATCCAAGCCCTACTCTTATGATCGCATCCGCGCCCTCTCCGTCGACTATCCGTTGGGTCATGGTCACCCGCCCGGCCCCGGACGCTGATCGTCTCGCGGCGCAGGTGCGTGCCCTTGGATTTGAGGTGGTGATGAGCCCGGTGATTAAGGTTGTTTGGCGAGGCCAGGTGCCACGGCTCGCCGGTATGGCCGGGCTTGTTTTCACATCGGCCAACGGGGTGCGCGCGCTGTGCCACCATTTGACGGTTATACCAGCGGACGTGGCGACCCTTCCCGTTTATGCGGTGGGTGCGGCAACGGGCGCGGCGGCAAATGCTGCCGGTTTTACCAATATTACCGAGGCCAGCGGCGACGTGGAGACTTTGGCAGCGCGGATCAAGGCCGATGCGGCAACGCTTGGGTCTTTCTCCGGCCCCCTTTTGCATGTGGCGGGCACCCAACGGGCCGGTGATCTCGCCGCGCATCTTGACCGGGTGGCAACGGTTGAGCGCTGCGTCCTTTATGAGGCGCAGCCTTGCTCGTCCCTGATGCCGGCAGCCCTTTCCATTCTGAAGTCTGACGCGAGCGCCGTGGCCATACCGCTTTTTTCACCGCGCAGCGCCCGTCTGTTGGCTGATCAATTTCACCGGGCGGGGTGCGTGGCCGCGCTCGGGTTGGTCATACCGCTTTGCTTAAGCGAGGCGGTGGCGAAAAGTGCCCACGCGGCGGGATTTTCGCACGCGCGGATCAGGATTGCCGCAAGACCGCAAACCGATGCCTTGTGCGCCCTGCTCACGCCACAGTTGTGAAAAAAGATAGTAGCCAGTGAGGTGATATCGTGGCGCTGTTGGCGCGATCCGGCCCATTGCTAAGACGCGTGAAAAACGATTATGCATAACAGTAGTACGGCCCAGACAAAGGCGCTCCGCCTGGCGACACGCTCACGCCCGCCACAACCTTCAAGGGAGCTATGATCCATGGTGGATAAGGACAAAAAAGCGAAGACCAAATCCGACGCGGCGGCAGAAACACCGCCCATCGAAGCGGTTGATGCGGAGATTGTTGAGAGCGATCTGCAGGCGGCGCCCTCCCAAATGTCGTCGTCCCAACCGCCGTCCCATAATGATCGGCCTGAAGATGTAGAACCAGTGAGCGTCAGCGACACCGAGAAAGCAGTGTCGGATGATGAAAGCGATGCAGTTGGGGATGAGGCGATTGCGGTAGAAGACGCGGGATCAGCGTCTGCTGACAAAGGGGGCTTTTCCCCCGGGGTGGTTTTTCTGGCGGTTCTTGCCCTCGTTGGCGTGGTGGCAACCGCGCTGTGGACCACCGGCGCAAACCGGACGAATGGGGCGGGCGAAAATACCGATGTGGCGACGCAAAGTGATGCAAACCCGGCCATTGGTGACGCCCCTTCCACAGCCGAAACAATAAAACCCGACACGTCGCCGGCCCCCAGTAAAATCGCCAATGCCGTGGGGGCGGGCGCAAAGTCTGCCGCCCAATCCATCGACCCCGACACCGTTGCGGCGGCAGAGAGATCGGCCCTGCCAGCGGCCCCCGCCATTGCTGAGGGCGGCGGCAATTCAGCGCTGCAGCAAGCGGCAAAACGCGCGGCGCAGGCCCTGACAACTGATGGGAACGATCAACAACCAATATCTGACCAGGCCGCATCGCAAACGCAAACGCCGGAAAGGTTCACCGGTGACGTCGCGGAAACAAAGGCGCCATCGCCGGGGAGCGCCGCTGATGATGCCACGTCCCTCGCGGTTACGGATTTCCTGCCCGATGAAGAGGGGACGCCAACGCCAACCGTGTCGCCTGCACCAGTGCCGGACAGTGACCCCCGGAGCCTGACCATGATTAAAAACGGCGCTGACGATACCGGCGAGACGATGACGGATCGGGGGGATGTCGATCCTGCGGCAGCTAAAGTGTCCGACACGCCCACGCCAGAAACGCCCATGCCCGGTGGCGTTGACCCGGAAGCGGCGGCGGCGGAGCTTTTCGCGGCTGACCCGCGATCGACGGCGGGGCCTATCCCTACCGACAATGCCGACGCTGCGTTAGCGCAAACTGAGGACAGCTCAACCGATACCCAAATGACCGATACGCAAGACATACTAATCGCTGAAACATCAGCACAAGGATTGGCAGAAGAAGAGACCATTGCCCAACTGCTTGAGCCGGGCGATGGTCCGCGCGCCGATGACGGCGTGGCTGCGGGCATCGACGCAACAGCCGATGCAGATAGTGAGGGGACCAACAGCGCTGTCGCAAATGGCGCTGCCTTGGCGGTGACCAATGCCAATATTGCGGGCGCGGAGACGAATGAAGTGGCGGGTACCGCCGACGCACCGCCCTCCACGACGACCGAGCCTCTTGAGCCGCCCAGCGAACCGGCAGTGGCCGACGCCGGTACCAATATAAGTGCCAACGAAGACAGTGCGCGGGCGGTTGCTGAGCAATTTGCCGGGGAGATTGCTGCTCTGGAGGATTCGTTCGAAGAGCGTACCCAGCGGATCGCCGACGCCCTGGAGACCGAGCGGGCGCGTGCCGCGATGCAAGCTGAGGAGATTGCGACCCTGAAACGCGAGCTTGATGACGCGCTGGAAGCCAATGCCGAACGCTCTTCGGCGGAAATCGCATCCCTCCGGGCACGAATTGATCAGCTACAGGCGCGTGAAGCACAAAAAAAGTCAAACACGGAACAACAGACGCGGGCGTTGTTGTCGATCATCTCCCTTCAGCGCGAATTTGATAAGGGCCAACCTTATGCAAGCGAATTGTCCGTCCTCAAGCAAGTGATGCCCGGGGCAATTGACTTTGCCCCGCTGGAGGTTGCTGCGCAGACCGGTGCGCCAACCCTTACCGAATTGCAGGAGCAGTTCCCGGCGGCAATTCGCACCACGCTGGCCGACCAGAATAAGGGTGCAAAAGGGCCTATTGGGCATGTGTTGCGTAATTTGCAATCGTTGGTGAGTGTACGCCCGGCAACCCCGCAAGCCGGTGACGCGCCCGCCGCCATCATTTCGCGTGCAGAAAATGCGCTGGAGCAAGGCCAGCTTGGCGAGGCTCTGACGCAATTGGATGCGCTTGGCGAAAATGCCAGTGACGAAATGCGCGATTGGGTTGTCGCCGCGCAAATTCGGGCCAAGGCCAGCGGTCTGGTGGCGCGGCTGAATGATCGGCTTCTGGCCGGCGTCAGTCAGTAACGTCCACGATAAAAGGGTTCTATGATGATCCGTATTCTAATCTTTTTGCTGGTCATCGTTTTTGTTACCGCCAGCGTCACCTATCTCGCCGGGATTGACAGCCGAATTGAGGCTGAGGCCTTTGGCCTAAAATATAATCTGCATACGGGCTTTATTCTTGGCACTGTCGGGGTGATCGTTGGGCTTCTCGTCTATTTTACGTCTTTGACAAAGGATGTCCTTGCCCTGCCGGCAAAGGTGCGGACACGTCAACGCGAAGCCAAACAGGAACGCGGTATGGCTGCCCTCGCCCGCGGGATGGAATCGGTGATGGTGGGTGATGCCGTGGATGCCCAGCACCATGCGCGGATCGCACGGCGCAATCTGGAGCATGCGTCGCTGACCCGGCTTCTCACCGCACAGGCGGCGCAATTAGCGGGCGATGATGGCGCCGCAAAAGAGAATTTCGCGCTTATGCTGGAAGCGCCGGAGACGGAGTTTCTGGGTCTTCACGGGCTTTATGCCCACGCCAAACGGGCTGGTGATGATGACGCCGCGCGGCGCCATGCGGAGCGTGCCTTTGAGTTGCGGCCCAATGCGCGTTGGGCATTTGAGTCCGTACTTGATCTTAATCTTGCACGCGGTGCCTGGGGGGAAACCCGCGACGTTCTGAAAATTGCGAAGGCAAATCGCTTACTCAATGATGATGAGGCGCGGCGCGGGGAGGCGGCCTTGCTCACCGCTGACGCTTACGCGGCGGGTCTTTCCGGTGATGCCGATACCGCTCAAAAAGAGGCTGAAGCCGCCTTTCGTCTGTGCCCTGACTTAACCCCTGCGGCGGTGCTGGCGGCAACGGCCATGGCCGACCGGGGCAAGAAATCGCGCGCGGCAAAGGTGCTGGAGCAATCCTTTGCTGCTCATCCGCACCCGGCCATTGGCACGGTCTATCGCAAAATCTTCAGCGACGATAATGCCCAGCGCCAGGCTGCGGCCCTCGACAAACTCGCCAAGGGCAATCCCGACAGCCATGAGGGTAAGTTTATTGCTGCCCAGCGCGAGGCGATTCAGGAGAATTGGGATGCGGCTCGCGAGCAATTGGAAGCGCTGATCGTTGACCAGCCAATGGCGCGCGAGTTTACGGCCATGGCAGAGGCCATGGGCAACGCCAAAGGGGCCGATGCGGCGCAGCCCTGGCTACAACGCGCGGCGACGGCGCCAAGAAATCCGGAGCCCGGGGCCAACGGTACTTTCAACTTTACCCGCGCCGGCTGGGCCCGTCTGGTGCGCGAATTCATCGACCATGGTCGCCTTGCCCCGCCCCCATTGGAAGACCGCCCCGCCGCCATGACCCGCGAGGAAATCCGCTTGCTGGCCGCGCCCGTGACAACAACCGAAGCGGTAGCGCAGACGGAAGCGGCGTCCACAGACCATATGTCTACAGGCGATGTGCCTACTGATGAAAAGGTCACATCGCCTGCGGCGGAAGCGCCAGCTACGCCGACAGCGGAAGAACCGATCAAGGGTGATCTTGATGAGGGGGGCGATGCGAGCGAAGAGGCCGCTGACAAGGTTGTGATTGCGTCTGATGATCCGGCCTCGGATGGACCAAATAAGCCAGCGCCAAATACGGCGTCCTGAGTTACGACTGCCTATTTCCGAGCACAACCGCCGGGCGTTGCTTAAGGACGTAATCGTGCTTGCGCCATCCTAGATCAATCTGGGGAACCGCTACCCCAAGCATCAGGCCTCTTCGGCCCACCGTTTAATCAAATGGTGGGCAATGGTGAAATCAGGCGGTATCCGGATGTCTGTGTGCTGATCACCATTCAATAGCTGTTTTAGCGTCTCGCGAGAGACCCATCGTGCGTCTTCGATCTCTGTGCGGTCTAGGGTTAGGGTTTTGTCTTCGGCGATGGCAAAACACCCCATCATCAGCGAGGCTGGAAAGGGCCAGGGCTGTGAAAACTGGTAGCGCACACTCTTGATACGCACGCCGGCCTCCTCGTGAATTTCACGGATTGCGCATTCCTCCAGCGTTTCACCAGCCTCCGCAAAACCGGCCAGCGCCGACATAAAGCCTGGCGGAAAGTTTGGCCCACGCCCCAACAGGCAATCCTCCCCATGGGTAACAAGAACGATCGCCACCGGTTCCGTACGCGGAAAATGATCCGTCCCGCACGCGCCGCACCGGCGTTTGGCGCCGCCATCGGCCATCGCAGTGGGGTTACCGCACCGCGCGCAAAACCCGTTGCCCCGGTGCCATGACAATAGCCAGCGGGCCTGGCCCGCAATGGCGAGATCGGGCGGCGACAAAACCCCGGCAACCTCGCGGAGATTTTCATATCGGCCAAGATCGGCAAAGGGCGCAGCCCGCGCGTCCTGTTCTTCGGCGGACGCATCAAGGGCAAATACCGCACTGGGCGGGTGTTGGCGCGGGTCTATGCCCAAAAACACCATGGGGGGATTGCCTGGAAAGGCGGTGCGCGCGCCCATCTGCAAATAGGCTGGCGCGCCCTCAATGATCAGCGGGTCGCCATTGAAAAAGGGCAAAAACACCGCGTTCTGTGCCGACAATTGCGTCTCCAGCCAGCCGGGTGTGGGGCGGTCCTCCGAATGGCGGTTTAGCGGGTTACCCGCAAAGGCGATGGCATAGGGCGCGGTGTTTAGGTCACAAGCGAGCATGGCGTTGGTTTGTAGCATGCCAACCGCGCCGCGCCATGGTGCATTTGACCGCGCGGACCATAATGGCGGAGGCGGGGCAAACAGCTGCGCGGGAGGGCTTGCGTTTTAGGTGCCGGCATTAGATATCTACCGACGGAGGGCTGGCGGACGAGCGCCTCGCCAACCCGGTCAGATCCGGAAGGAAGCAGCCGTAACGAGTTCCCGCCCGGGTCGTTCAGTTCTCCACTTTTCCCAAAGCTTCTATTTTTCCCAAACGGTCAACGCGCCGTTGCCCGCGGCTTTTATCGGTCAAGAGAATAGCCCATACTCCCCCCATGACGGATACACTAACGCCTGACGGTGATCGCATCGCAGACCGACCCGCCTATGAGGTATTGGCGCGCAAATATCGCCCGCAAAATTTCGATGATCTGATTGGTCATGGGGCGATGGTGCGCACCCTGCAAAATGCGTTTACCGCCGGGCGTATTGCCCACGCCTATATTCTCACCGGCGTGCGCGGCGTGGGTAAAACCACCACCGCCCGCATCCTCGCCCGGGCCCTCAATTACCAGCCGAAGGACGGACCCGATACCGGCCCACAAATTGAGATGGCGCACGAGGGTCTCCATTGCCGCGCAATTGCTGAAAGCCGTCATCCGGACGTGATGGAGATGGATGCGGCCTCGCGGACCGGTGTGGGAGACATCCGTGAACTGATCGAAGGGGTGCGATATGCCCCCATTGAGGCGCGGTACAAAGTCTATATCATTGACGAAGTGCACATGCTGTCCACGGCGGCGTTCAATGCGCTCCTCAAAACGTTGGAGGAGCCGCCGCCACACGTTAAGTTTATCTTTGCCACCACAGAAATTCGCAAATTGCCCGTGACGGTCCTGTCGCGATGTCAGCGCTTTGACCTGCGCCGTATCAACCCGGAAAGCCTTACCGCGCATCTGGCGGCAATTGCCGAAAAAGAAGCCGTTAGTGTTGAGGACGAGGGCCTGGCGATTATCGCGCGGGCGGCAGAAGGCTCGGTACGGGATGCCCTGTCGATTCTTGATCAGGCGATCGTGCAACAGGGGATCGGCGAGCAAGCCACAACAATCATCAGTGCCAAGACAATTCAGGAAATGCTTGGCCTTGCCGACCGTCGTCAAAGCTGGGACCTGCTGGATGCCTGCCTTGAGGGCAAGGCTGAGGCGGCTCTGCCTGCTTTTCGCGGACAATATGACCAAGGGGCTGACCCGGTGGTGATCCTGCGCGATTTGCTGGAACTTGTTCATCTGGTCACACGCACCAAAGCCGCCGGCCCCGCCGCAGCGGCCCACGGGCCCGCCGGCGCCGCCGATGCCGATCGCGCCACAGCCATGGCAGAGGCGCTTTCCATGAGCGCATTGACCAGGGCTTGGTCATTAATGATGAAGGGGTTAGAGGAAACACGTCTTGCGCCCGACCCGCTGGCTGCTGGCGAAATGGCCTTGATCCGTTTGTGCTATGCCGCCGACCTGCCAACGCCCGATGAGGCTCTCCGCATACTGACGAAAGACAAACCATTTGATCAAGACAGTGTTGGGGGCCAAAACGCGCCGCGTGACAACCATGGTGCGGGCACCCGGGCGCAGGCGTCACCGCCGCCGCGCGATAAGAATCAGGCGCCAACGGGTGCGCCTTTCCGCCCCGTGCTGGTTGATGATCATCCCTCAGCGGATAGGGCGCCGGAACACACAAACCCTCAAAGTCCGGAGATTACCTCGCTCGCCGATGTGGCAAAGCTCGCCCGGCACCATCGCGATAGTAAGCTGTGTGCGGAGATTGAGGCGCATGTGCAGGTTCTGCACTTTGCTGCGCCCACCATTGAGGTGTCTCTCACCGATAAAGCACCGGCGGATCTCCTACCGCGGATTATGCGGGCGCTGAAAAGCTGGACCGGGGAGACCTGGACCCTCACTGCCCCAGCCTCCCCCGACACTGATGATAAAAAGTTGGTGGATAAAACCCTGCGCGATCAGCGCTGGGCGGATACTGAAAGCCATCCCATGGTCAAGAAGGCGCTGGCGCTTTTTCCGGGGGCGACAATCGATAAGATTCGCGAACCCAATCTCGGCCCCGGTCTACATGATGGTCCTGATGATCCCCATATGCACGAAGAAAGGGAGAACCCGTCCGGCGACGATGCCAACCCGGCAACGCAGGGTTCAGAGCCGGCGGCCCCCCCGGAAAACAGGAAGGTACAATCCTCATGAAAGACTTTGGCGACATCATGAAACAGGCCGCGGGCTTGCAAGCGAAGATGCAGGACTTGCAGGAGAAAATTGCCGCCATGGAAGTGGACGGGCAAGCGGGCGGCGGTATGGTGACCGTAACACTCACGGGCAAGGGCTATGCAAAATCGGTGAAAATTGATCCGGCTCTGTTGTCGGCTGATGAGGGCGAAGTTTTGGAAGATCTGCTCACGGCGGCAATCAATGATGCTAAGGCGCGATTAGAAACGCAGTCTACGGAGGAAATGAAGGCATTGACCGCGGGAATGCCTCTGCCGCCGGGTTTCAAATTGCCGTTCTAGGATTGTTGACCATGGTTGCCACCATCGGGCCGGAACTCCAGCGGCTGATTGATCTTCTGGCCAAGATGCCGGGCTTGGGGCCACGCTCGGCAAAACGCGCGGCGCTGTTCCTCTTAAAAAAACGCGATAGCGTTATGCAGCCCTTGGCCTTCGCCATGGCAGAGGCGGCGGAGCGGGTGAAAACCTGTGGTCAGTGCGGCAATTGGGATAGTATCGATCCGTGTGCGGTGTGTATTGATCATGAACGCCGGTCAACAGTGCTGTGTGTTGTGGAAGATGTTGCCGATCTCTGGGCGATGGAGCGCGCCCACGCCCATCGCGGTCGTTACCACGTCTTGGGCGGGCTTTTGTCACCGCTTGATGGGATTGGTCCCGATGATCTAAATGTGGGTGCGCTGATCGACCGGGCCAAAACCGATGCGGTCAGCGAAGTTGTGCTTGCCCTGAGTGCCACGGTTGATGGTCAGACCACAGCCCATTATCTCACCGACCATTTGGAACCAACCGGGGTCTCGATCACGCGGTTATCGCAAGGTGTGCCCGTGGGCGGGGAGCTCGACTATCTTGATGAGGGCACCCTGACGGCAGCCATGAAGAGCAGGCGTTCGGTTTGACCCCGAAGGAAAACCTCCTCGCTGCCGATCCGTTTCTCACCGGCCTATGGTATGTGGCAGCGCCCGCACGGGCTGTGCGCCTGGGCCGTCCGATCGTGCGCACAGTTTTTGGCGAATCGGTTGTTATCAGCCGGGCCCGCGACGGCACGCTTCGGGCGCTCATTGATCGATGTCCCCATCGCGGCGCGCCGCTTTCTGCGGGCGACCAGTGTGTTGTTGCCGGGCGCGACGCCCTGCGTTGCCCTTACCATGGCTGGGCATTCGATAGTCAATCGGGCGCCTGCCTTGCTGTCCCGGCATTGAGTGAAACGCAGGCGGCCACAGATGTTTCAAAGATACGTGCTCAGACCTTGCCGGTGGCTGAGCGTCACGGCCTTGTCTGGCTTTTTCATCAGGGCGCGGAAAGGCGTGGGGTGTCACAGTCTGCGGACCCACCGCCGTCTCCCATGGTGCCTGACTTACCCCTGAAAAGCCTGACGATTGTTGATGCCGATGGGCCCTATGAGGAAGCGGTGAGTGGTCTGGTTGATGCGGCCCACACACCATTCGTGCACAAACAATGGTGGTGGCGTCAAGGCCAGGCCGCGCGTGAAAAACACAAAACCTATGAGGCGCTGGCAACCGGCTTTCGGTTGCCGGCCCACCCACCGTCAAGCAATAGCCGCATCTATCGATTTCTGGGCGGGGCGCCCACGACGCAAATTGATGTTATTTTGCCGGGTATACGAATCGAAACAATCCGCAATGACCGGCATTTGATTGTTGGGGTAACGGCGATTACGCCGCTGTCGGCCAATCGCAATCGATTATTCCACGCGCTTTACTGGACACCCTGGGCGATGACGGCCTTGACGCCGATCATTGATGCGATGGCCAGCAGTTTCCTGGCGCAAGATGCGGCGATTTTAACGGCGCAGGCGCACCGTTTGGGGCAATCGGGTTGCCCAGCCCCTTTGTTTGTTGGTGATCCCGATGAGCCATCAAAATGGATGCGCCAGCTTGCAAAAGCGTGGAGGGCCCACCAGGTGGCTGGGGGTAATATGGCGGATTTTCAGAACCCGGTTGCGGTGCGCGATTTGCGGTGGAGGACATAAGGCGTAGGGGACAACCAAGCCCCCCGCCAAGCAACAAAAAAGGGGCCCGCAGCGGGACCCCTCTTCGTATCGATTTACTTTGCTGATCCTTAAAGCGGCGGTCTTTCAGAAGGAATCGCCGGGCCGCTTTAAGTCTTTGTTTTTACGCGTTTGCTAACGCCGAACCGTAAACACTTCGACTGCAAACGCTTTAGAATTGCAGATCAAGACCGAAATAGAGTAGCGCGCCCCGCGGGTCGGCAACACGGCTGTCAAATCCACCATTCGTGGCAACGAATGGTGCCCGGGTGCCTGTGGCGTTCCGTACACCGACGGTGGCAACAGCCAGTTTATCCCGGTTCATAAACTCATTGATCGCCAATGAGTACTGAACATCGAGCCGCGTATCGGACCCAATTTCCGCAAGTGCATTCTGGTCGTCCAGATAGCTACCAATATGGCGTACAAAGATGTTTACACCATGGGGGCCATTTTCATATTGTAGACCGGCATTAAACCGCAACTCTGGGGAGGGTGAACCGAAATTTGTGAAGTTCCGAACACCTTCGCCGCTAACCTCCCCGGCCTGGGGGTCATCGATCTGATAGTTAAACACATAGGTCCCAGTAAGACTTGGGGTCAGTGTGCCCGATCCCATCTCAATGGCATAACGCAGGGAGAAGTCGAGGCCCGATGTGGCAACGGACGACGCGTTTACGAAGTCGTTATTCACCTGCAGAATTGGCCCCATGCCCGTGGCCGATGGTGCACGGATGATCGCGGGATCCAGCGGATTGGCATTGATAATTGCCTGCGGTGCCGTCTGGATGATCACATTTTCAAAATCAAAGCTGAAATAGTCGAGATCAATCTGTAGGCCCTCAACCGGCTGCCATGTGCCGCCCACATTCAGCATTTGCGATTCTTCAGGTACCAATGGTCGTGCGGTCACTTCGCCATTTACCTCAGGGGCTAGTGTCCGGATTGCCACAAAGGCAACGCCATTTAAGGGATCAACAACTTGTTGCAGGGTCGTGCTTTCGCCAAATTGCTGGAACACCGATGGGGCGCGGAAGGATTGTGAATATGACGCCCGTAAGGAAAGTGTATCGAGCGGACGTACTAGAAGGGCGACTTTGGGGTCTGTGGTTGATCCGCCTTCACTTTCGCCATAACGCTCATGACGCACAGCCAGCTGTAAATCAGCCCATTCGGTCAAGGGGACAGCAGCCTCAGCAAAGAAACCGAATACGTCCTGAGAGCCCTCAAAATCACGGCCACCCACCAGGAACGAGAAACCATCGCTCGCAGAGATGCCGTCAACCTGTTGGCGCAAATCATTATCCCGGTATTGAGCACCCACCGCCACTGAGAGCGGGCCAGCAGGCAGTTCGAACAGGTCTTGCGAGATAAAGCCTTCAATCACTGTCAGATCAGAGAAATATTCTCGCAACTGCCGTTCAATCAGGAACGAGCTCAACGCCGGGTCATTGGGCGCTACGTTGAACGAGGTCGAGAACGGATTAAAGAACGTACCAACGGCGGGGATCGACGCACCGTTAGCAGTCAGGAAGGGGTTTGCCGAGGTACAATCTGTACCCCCAGTTAGACCCGGCACTGCGGGCGTTGACTGAAACCCTGACAACGCGCACGAAAACCGATCACGCACGGTGTCTTCTGCACTATTTGTAAAATCGTTGCTGGCCCGCGTGAAGGAAATCTCCCACGCGCCCGACCCGATATCGCCGCCAACCGCGGTGGAAAACCGCCATGTTTCCGACGTGGTCAGGTTGTCTGACACCTCGCCACCATTACCAAATGCGCGCCCAAAGAAAGTCAGCGTTGGATCGCCTGGAAAAATGTTGAACGGGTTTGCCAGCGGCCCAAAGGCAGCACCGGGGACAACTGCACTCCCCAATTGCAGGAAGGGAAAGCTCGGCGAATTGCCGCGAACGGTTTCATTGTTCGCATAGCCAAATTCGGCACTGAAATTGATTGTGTCCGTCAGATCGACTTCCGCGCGGGCAAAGCCGGTAAAGCGTTCTTCCTGGGCGACGAGATTAAAGAAACTGCCGAAGTCAAAACCACAAAAGCCGATACCCGAAGAGGGCGGCGGCGCGGTTGCGCTGGCCGGTAAGGGAAATCCACCAGCAGCAGCACAGCCGGGATCAACAAGCGGCGTCCCGGGGGGGAGACCTGGTACCGGTGCGCCCGGTGCCGTTGTAAAGAACGCACCCGGATTACCAAGCGCCGATGTATCGTTGGCTGGTTGCGAAAGGCGGCGCTCCGCCGTCGTGAGAGGTGAGCGTTCCACATAGCTTGCCGCGAGAAGAATAGAGCCGCGGCCAAAGTCCTTACCGATCAATCCTTGAATATTGAACTCATCATAGTCGCCTTCACTCTGGTGGGTCAGATAGTTCCCCGACAGAAGGATACCGTCGAAATTTTCGCGCGTGATAAAATTGACCACACCGGCAACAGCGTCTGACCCGTAAAGGGCGGTCGCGCCATCCTTCAGGATATCAACTTGCTCAATGGCAATCATCGGGACCAGGGAATTGGTATCGACAAAGTTGATGCCGTCATTGGTAGGTGCACCAGAAAGGACCTGACGGCGACCATTGAGCAGCACCAATGTGGACCCAACACCAAGACCGCGCAAGTTAATGTTCGAGGTCCCGGTGGTAGCGTTCTGGGTAAAGGCGTCCGGATTGTTCTGGGCGCCGGTATTGATGGTCAGGGTCTGCGTGATGTCCCCAATATTCAGTGCACCGATATCGTTAATATCATTTGCGCCGATAGTTTGCAGTGGAGAGGGCAAGTCCGCCTGATTTTTCCGCTTGATGAAGGAGCCCGTGACAACGATTTCGTCGTCAGCCTCCTGTGCTATTGCCTGCGTCGCGGGCAGACAAATTGATGCGGCGCCAATCATCATGGCGGTGAGGCTCGCGCCCGAAAGGCGGATTCGTTTTGTGGATTTTGTCGGCATTCTTCACTCCCTGGAACAGTTGAAAAAAGTGCGTCTGACGCGCCCTTGCTTTCAGCGTACACAGGGGTGATGACTGCGCAAACAAAATCGGCACATTTTCATAAAAAACTCCGTTGCATGATAATCCTGCAACGGAGTTTTGCGGTGCACAATTTCCCTAATGGCCATATGTTAAGGGACCGATAAGGATAGTTAATGGCCCGTTAAGACAGTTGGTCGCGGATCTTGTCGAGCGAGAAGGGGAAGACGATTGTGTTGGTCTTGTCGCCGGCAATCTCCTGAAGGGAATTCAGATAGCGCAATTCCATCGACCCTTGTTGCGCAGACAGAATATGTGCGGCTTCGGCCAGTTTTGCCGCGGCTTGTTGCTCGCCTTCGGCCAGAATGATTTTTGAACGCCGTTCGCGCTCGGCTTCCGCCTGGCGGGCAATGGCGCGGATCATGGAGGGGTCAACATCAACATGTTTGATCTCCACATTCCCAACCTTGATGCCCCAGGCTTCGGTCTGGTGGTCAAGAATTTCCTGGATATCACTGTTGAGCTTGTCTCGCTCTTGCAGCATTTCGTCGAGGTCATGCTTACCCAGAACGGACCGCAGGGTGGTTTGCGCCAATTGGCTGGTGGCCTGCATATAATTTTCAACCTGGACGACGGCCCGCACGGCATCAATGACGCGGTAATAGATAACGGCGTTTACCTTCACCGAGACATTATCCCGCGAAATAACATCCTGGGTCGGAACATCATGGACAAGCGTGCGCATATCAACTTTGCGCAAGACCTGAACAAACGGGATCAAGAAGACGATGCCGGGCCCTGCTGCGTGGCGCCCCACCAGGCCAAGGGTGAAGACAACGCCCTTTTCATATTCCTTCAATATCTGAATGCAGTTAACGACCAAAATGCCGAGAACAACGATGACCGGTATAAACAGTTCAAAACCCATAATGTAATACTCCTTCCAGAAGTTTTTTCGTAATGCCGGATCCCGGGGAGGGGGTATCCGTCCTATTTCTTAGGTTCGACAAAAACCGTCAGCCCCTCAATCTTTTTGATGACGACCCTGTCACCCACGCGGACCGCGCTTTCGCGGGCCACCAGGCGACGCGGCGCCAGTCTGGCCTGCCAGCGTTCCCCGTGAAGTGAAACCCCGAAGACGTGGTCTGTCGTGCCAGCAATATCACTGATGATTGCGGTGCGCCCGCGCATGTCTTTGCCAAGAATAATATGTGGGCGTTTGGGGCCGGGGCGCAATCGCTGGCCAAGGGATGCAATCCACCCGGCAAAAAGGATTGCGGCTGTCACCGTAAACGCGCCCGCAAATGCCATGAATGCCGTTTGTGTGGATATCATAACCGGTCTATTGCCTGTGGCTTGTGTCTAAAACGTGCGCTTGTGGCTCATCGACTATGCTTCGGCGACGCGCGCGCCTGGTAAAAGGCCGCCGCTTTCATTCTTCAGCTTACGGACCACAAGAACCAGCCCGTCAACCTCTGTGACTTTGATCCGGTCTCCGGCGGTCAAGGGCTGGTTTGATCGGGCGCGCCAGCGTTCGCCCTCAACAATCACATGCCCCTCAAGTCCGTCCCAGCTATCGACAACGCCTTCGCGTCGGCGAATGGCGTCCCCGCCGAGCATGGGTCCACCGCCGCGCGTGCCGGCAATCACAAAGAGGAGAAGCGCCAGTAAACTCCCCGTCAGGGCCATGCTGGTGATAATGATACCGCTCGACACTCGGAATTCATCGGGGAACAAGAGGTAAAGCCCGGCGCCAAAACAGAGAAATCCTATGAATCCCAAGATCCCCAAGGTGGGGGTAAAGGCCTCCAACACCATGAAGAGCACCCCCACAATGATAAGCGCCACACCAAGCCAGCTAAACGGCAATACCTGAAAAGAGTAGAGACCAAGCAGGAGAGAAATGAGACCCACCGAGCCAGGCAGAATGGAGCCGGGGTTCCACATTTCAATGATCAGCCCGGTTGTGCCCAACGACATCAAAATCGCCGCCACATTGGGATTGGCAAAAAAGCCCAGCACTTTTTCGGCGAAAGTCGGTTCAATTCTGGTCAGGACGATATTCTCAGTACGGATGGTTTGGTCTTTACTCTTCACGGAAACCGTTTTGCCATCAATTTGCGCCAACAAATCGTCAAGATCATCGGCAATCAAATCGATTACATTTAGGGTCAGCGCTTCGGACGCCGGCACATTGGCCGCGTTGCGCACGGCGTCTTCGGCCCAATCGGCATTGCGTCCGCGCAATTCGGCAAGACTGCGGATATAGGCAACGGAATCATTGATCAATTTCGCGCGCAGGGCGTCATCGTTCGATAGGGGGCGGCTTTCACTATTGTCGCGTGCGCGCGGGCGCACCTCATCGGCTGCGTCGCGAATGGTTTCGAGCGCATCGCTCGTGTCTTCGACGTCGGTATCGGGCGCCGCCACATCGGTTTCATCCGTTGCCGGAGCGTCCGTCTCAGTGGGCTCCTCGTCAAACGGGTTCTCGTCGCCATCGCTGGGGCTACCGCCCAGGGTCACCGGTGTTGCTGACCCGGTATTCGTAGCTGGGGCCATGGCGGAAACGTGGGCGGCATACATAATATAAACACCCGCGCTGGCCGAGCGCGCGCCCTGCGGCGAGACAAAAGTCGCCACCGGCGTATCGGACGCCAGGATCGATTTGATAATCGTCTTCATGCTGTCCACAAGCCCGCCGGGCGTGTCGATTTCCAGCACCACAAGATCTTTGCCCGCATCTGAGGCGGCGGTGATTTCCCGCTCAATGTAATCGGCCATGGTCGGGGTGACCGCACCCTCTAGGGTCAAGATAACACCTTCGGGCCGGGTGGATGGGTCGATGGCATCCTGCGCCAGACTGGTGAAGGACAGACCCATCGCCAGCGTGCCTATCAGAAGACATAGCCCAGACAGGGCGCGTCTGAATGATCGGTGCGCTGATGCCTTGTGCGATTTCAGCGTATTAGCGTTTGTTTTGGAAGATGTTGCCATGCGTACCCTGCCCCTCGCGAACCGGCAGGATAGAGACCGTAGGGCCCCCGGCGATCACACGATCACCCTTCCCGCCATGATCAAAACATGGCGATTATTTGACTGTTTTACAAGGCGGTGCGGTGGGCGGTGCAGGGCTCAGGGCGTATTCGCGCTGCTACAGCGCAGCCCAGGCGGCGTCGGCCCGGGCGATAAAGCCTTCAATATCCCGCAGCCATTTGCGTTTGATGCCCTGGCTCACATTCAGATACAGCTTATCGTCGTGAATGTGCCAAACCTGCGGATCGCCCGTGGCTTTTTTGCCCTTGGCCATGGCCCACGCGCAATAGCCGCCATATTGCGGGCGATAGGCGTCAGGATTGGCTGCAAATGTTGCCATATTCTCCGCGCTGGAAAACCGCCAGCTGACCCCATAAAGCATCATGGTGTGGGCATCATCGCCGGGCACCGCCGCGCCTTCGGTATGATAGGCAACGACATCGAGGCCGCCAACCGCATGGGACCAGCTGCGCTTCATGAAGATATCTTCAGCATGAGCCGGCATCGACAGACCGGCGCACAGGCCTGCGGTGAGCAATCCAAAAACCACCGACCGTCTGGTGGACGCGGGTGTGGCCCGGCAAGGTGCAATCGGGTGTGGCGTGAACGGGTTCATGGCAAACCTCCAACAAGATCGGATAAGAGGAACCACACACCGACCCCAAAATCCAGTTGCATCTGCGTGAGTTGTCGTGAGCAACCGTCCCGATTTTGCCAGACAACAGGCGAAAAGCGTCAAGATTCCTTTCTATTTTGGAAGGGACCCTTGACAGTTATGCGAATAGACCCACGTGTATCGGGAGAGATCGACGGGGCATACGCTGGAGGGACAGATGAGAATATGCCGATTGAAAACCGCGTTTTTGGTTATCTGCTTTGTGTTGAGTTTGGGTTTAGGTCTCGCCAGCGATAGTCTTATGGCTTTTCCGTCCTGGCTTGCGCCTGTGTTTCTGGTTTTTCTTACCGGTGGATCGGTTTTTTACTGGCGAAGCTTGGATGAGACTGCTCGCGAGGCCCACAAATTTTCCTGGTATTGGGGCTCCAGTATCGGCGTGGGGCTTGTTATCGCCGCCTGGCTCTTGGACCGGTCGGGTCTGAACTTCATCGATGCTATGGCCAATGCGGGCACTCTTGGCTAGGAACCCTCCGAAGCGTTTACCAATGGTGCGTATACACTCTTAATCTCTCAGACGGTGATCTACGCGATTGTGTGGGGTATCTGTTGGCTGCGGATGCGATAGGCCCATGGAAAACAGACTGAGGGTTTTGCGGGCAGAGCGTCGATGGTCACAGGCTGACCTGGCGCGGCAACTCAAAATCTCCCGCCAGAGTGTTAATGCCATTGAAACGGGAAAGTACGACCCTTCCCTGCCGCTCGCCTTCAAGATTGCGCAGCTTTTCGCGATGAAGATCGAAGAAATTTTTTACGATAGTGGCCAAGAGGCCAATGGGTAACAGGGATAAAAAGATGGGCACTGATCATATGACCAAGATAAGATTAATTTGTATACGGTGTATTGGCGTGGTTGGGCTTGCCCTGTTCATGGTGATCAATCCGCTCACCGTTAATGCACAGACAGCCGACCCTGGCCTTACGCTAACCCCTTGCCATATCAAAGGCGTCGAAGACCTTGCCCAATGTGGCACCTTGCAGGTCCCAGAAAATCGCAGCAAGCCGCTCGGGCGGACGATTGACCTCAATATTGTCATCCTGCCCCCAAGCGGCGGTCAGCCCACAAAGGAGCCGCTTTACTTTCTGGCGGGCGGCCCGGGGCAGGCAGCAACCGAACAGGGTGAATTGTTTGATCTGATCTTGCGCCGGGCGCGGCGGGGGCGTGATCTGGTGCTGGTTGACCAACGCGGCACCGGCAAGTCCAACCCTTTTACCTGTCAGCTCCCGGACGATCCATTGGCGGCGGGCGAAGATATTGCTCGGGCGTGCCTTAGCGCCGATATCCATGACCCGGCGCAATATACCTCTGACGCGTTTATCAGGGATCTTGAGGCCGTGCGCGCGGCCCTCGGCCATGAGCAGATTTCCCTGATGGGCATTTCCTACGGCACCCGCGCAGCGCTTCTTTATGCGAAGGCGTATGCAAGCCGGGTGCGCGCCATGGTGCTGGACAGTGTAGCCCCGCCCCATGTGCCGATATTCCGTGATGAAGCTCGCTTTGCCAGCGACGTCCTGACCCGAACCCTTGCGGCGTGCGGTGAAGACGCCGACTGCCAATTGGCCTTTCCCACGCTCGATGCTGATTTCTCCCGACTTTTGCAATCGCTTGAGGCGGCACCGGCGCGTGTCGACATCCCTGAGGTTGACGATCTGAACCTTGAGGTCACGCGCGACATGTTTCTCATGGGCTTTCGCGGCTCACTCTACGCGCCGCCAAGCGCGCGGTTGATCCCTTACACGGTTGACCGGGCCAGCAAGGGTGACTTTGGCCCCTGGCTCGCGCTTGCTGATTTTGGCAACCAGACGCTTAATGGCGGTATCTCCGTCGGCCTGTTGCTTTCTGTTCAGTGTGCGGAGGAGATACCCTTGCTTGGCGATGACGGCGTTTCAATAGCCGCATCGCTGTTCCCCAGTGGTTTTCAGCAATTCTGGAAAGGCGCGTGCAGCGTCTGGCCTCGCGGAGCCGTCCCCGCCGATTTTAACGCACCTGTTAGCGTTGATGTGCCCACCCTCCTATTATCGGGCGGTCTTGACCCCATTACCCCACCACAAATGGCTGAAGCGACGGCAAGGTATCTTTCCAATGCTAAATCTGTCGTTGTGCCGTTCGCCGGTCACAGCGTTGTTGTCTATGGCTGCACCAACCGGGTGGTGGCCAATTTTCTTGATGATGCTGACCTTGAGGCCCTCGATCTCCAATGCCTGGATGACGTGAAAGCGCCGGCATTTTTGTCTGGCCGCTTTGGACCAAAGCCATAACCGGTTTGAATACAGATAAAATGTTATCGATACCGTCCTATACGGAGGAAAAACCATGATTGAAGTCAAAGCCGTTGAAAAGGCGTTTGGAAAGGTGCAAGCGGTCAGTGACGCAACCTTTACCGCCCATGATGGTCAGATCACCACTATTCTTGGGGCCAATGGCTCCGGTAAATCCACCACCATGCGCGCCATTGCCGGACTGATCGAGATCGATGGTGGTGAGGCGCGGGTCGATGATATTGTTGTTGCCCGTGACAAGATTGCCGCGCGCAAACGCCTCGGTATCTTTCCGGATCAGTTCGGTTTGTATCCGCGGCTGACGGCGCGTGAAGAGATTCGGTATTTCGCCGGGTTCCACGGGCTTGGTGGGCGCCGTTTGCGGAAGGCGTTGGACGTGTTGGTGCCGCTATTGGGCATGGAAGATATCATTGATCGCCGGACAACAGGTTTTTCCCAAGGCCAGCGGATGAAAGTGGCACTCGCCCGCACGCTTGTTCACAATCCGCAAAACCTGATGATGGATGAGCCCACCCGTGGTCTTGATGTGATGAATATCCGCCTCCTGAGGAAAATTTTGCAGGAACGCCGCGATGCCGGCCACTGTGTCCTTCTCACCAGCCATGTGATGGCGGAGGTGCATGAACTATCGGATCGTGTTGTTGTGATCAATAAAGGCCGTGTGGTTGCCGATGCCACCCCAGCCGACCTCATCGCCACCACCGGCGCGGCGTCTTTGGAAGATGCTTTTGTTTCCTTAATCCAGTAGGGGCCTTCTATGCTTGGGCAAATTCTCAACGTATTTCGCAAGGAATGGCTGGAGATCAGCCGTGACCGCCGCTCCATGATCACCCTGTTGTTCATGGCGTTTGCCTTTCCGCTCTATATCTATTTCATGATCGATATGGCCTCTAAGCGGGCGGAAAGTGATTTGGAAATAGCGGCAGCCCTGATTAATGCCGACGAGGCGCCGAACATGGTAGCTTTCCTTGATCGACAGGGTGTTGAATTTACTGAATATGACACGTTGGCCGCGGCGCGTGAGACGGTAAAGTCTAATATCGTCATCGTCGAACTCGATCCCGACTTTGCCAACATATATGAGCAATCGCAAACGGCTGACGTTAGTCTGTATGTCAATCAAAAAGACCAAAAGGCATCCGGCAATGCGAGCCAACTGCGCTATCTGTTAAATATTTACAATGACCAGGTCAAAAATGCGCGGCTGGTGGCGCGCGGGGTCTCACCGGCTCGCGTCGAAGCAATCAATATTGAAGAATATGATCTGACCACAGCGGGGCGGGCCAGCAACTTCCTTGCTGGCTTTATCCTTTATATGTTTATTGCCACGGCCTTCACCGGCACGATTGCGGCAGCCGCCGACCTGATTGCCGGGGAAAAAGAACGCCAGACCTTGCAACCCTTGCTTGTACAACCTGTCACCCGGCCGGCGCTGGTCCTGGGCAAGTGGTTGACCCTTGCGTCGCTTGGCGCGCTTTTTACGGCCATCGCGTTTATCTTTGGCGGCTTTGTGATTTCAAAGGCGCCATTGGCGGCGGCGGGGGCCACCTTTTACCTCGACATCAAGACGCTTGCCTATGGGGCGGTTTCACTGGCCGCGCTCGCCATGTTTGCCGCCAGCTTGCAGGTGTTCTTGGCGGCCAATGCAAAAACCTATCGCGAGGCAATGACCTATCTTCCGTGGACGGCGCTTGCGCCTTTTGCGGTGACCTTTGTGCCGCTTTTTACCGATGTGGAATATGACGGTATTCTCAGCTTTGTGCCGATCTTTAATCAGACCTTTGTCTTGCGCGAATTATTGTTGGAAGGGGCGGCGCCGCTCGCGCAATTTGCCGGGGGTATCGTCACAACCCTTTGCGTGGCGGGGGTATTGCTGTTGCTGACCATGAGCCGGTTCGGGAATGAAAAGTCGCTTGGGTAAGTGGTCCTAATACGGACTATCAATTGGCGTGTCGATACCTTGAACAGGGGCCTTAACAGGGGCAGCTGCAAATACGCTCAGCGCGTCCGCGATCGGGACCCGGTTCATTGCAACTGTGACAATGTCCTAGAACTTCACAATGATGCCGCCCTCGACAATATGGCTCACATCGTTGGAAAGTCCCGGAATTCCCAGAAACCGATAGCGGGTTGTCACGCCAATCCGCCGGGTAAAGGAATATTCAAACCCCACAGGGATCTGATAACTAAATTCTGTGCTGGAAAACTCGATGGCGGTCCGTCCGCCGGCCAGGGCGTCACTGATTGTGATGCTTTCATTTTGCGCAAAAGCAATGCCGGCCTGCAGACCAGCAAAGACCGACGCCCGGTTAAACGCGCCCACACGCCAGGTGGGCCCCGCATGGGCGGTGAAGACCGTGCGGCTCAGATCAAAGTCTGCCGCTGCATTGGCGTCCAGAGGGTTGTCGAAAAATTGCGCATCTACAAATAAAACCCCTAGATCAAGACGCAGTTCCGACGGCGAAAAAAAGCCAACGGTTTTGGGAATGTCGACCCCGGCGCTAAGAGCCAGAGATGTCTGCTTTTGGGTTAAGAGGGCATCGTCGAGGGAGGTGCCGAGGAAGAGGCTCACATCACCGGCCGTGGCGGGCGCCATACCCACCAACGGGCCGGCCGATAAAAGCGCGAGGCAAGCATAAAAGGCGCGCAACGGCGGACTAAGGACTTTTTTCACGACTCATGCTCCATAGGATGTCCATGCAAAAGGGGGTAACACGTCAACGTCAGAATTATGAAGCGAATGTTTGTTTCCTCGTATCCTGATCACGCGCCAGCGTACAAGCGACGTAGGCGCCATAGGTGTCGTCATGAGTGCTGATCCGGAGTTTCTGGTTCAACGCGTTCTTTATCGTGATGGCTTGATGCTGATTGTTGATAAACCGGCCGGCTATGCCGTGCATGCGAGGCCAGGTCAGTCGGCTGATCGCACGGTTCTTGAATACTACTTTGATGGTTTACGGTTCGGGTTTCCCCATTCGCCTGCGCTGGCCCATCGGTTAGATCGCGACACCACCGGCTGTCTGATCCTCGGGCGCCATCCAAAGGCGCTGCGCCGACTGGGTAAACTGTTTCAGGAAGGGCGCGTTGAGAAAACCTATTGGGCAATTTGCCGAGGAAAGCCGGAAAAACCGGCGGGGACTATCGATCGCCCGCTTGTAAAACGCACCAACAAAGCAGGCTGGTCGATAATTGCTCTGACAGCGGAAGAGGCGCCGGCTTACCCCACGGCGAAATCGGCGGTCACAACCTATCGTACACTGGGCACGGCTAATGGTTTGTCACTGATTGAATGCAAACCAAAAACGGGGCGTACGCATCAATTGCGCGTACATTTGGCGAGTATCGGTGCGCCTATTCTTGGCGACCCAAAATATGGCGACCTGATTGAAACGGATAGGGCCATGCCGCTTATGTTGCACGCCCGGCAACTGATTGTGCCGTTATATCCAAAAAAACTGCCTATCGTGACGCAAGCTGAGCCACCTGCCGCCATGGCAATGCTGCTAAAGGCAATTAACCGGGAAGTGGATGCCACCAATCAGGAGAGCACTCCATAAAAAAGACGCACGCCCCATAGGCTTGCATCTTTTGACTTTTTTTCCGGATCAAGAGGTCGGGCTCTTAGCCGTCTTGTGTAACCTCAACGGTGTCAAAACTAACCTGGAAAATCCGGGTCGTGCCGCTCACCTCAT
>JBCBBJ010000019.1:0-38175 GCA_038531745.1 Pseudomonadota bacterium | reverse complement strand
GTGAGTTTTGAATGCTTTAGCCGCATGGAGAAACGATAATCCGTTCAATCTCCTATGCCAGCCCCTTTGTTTTTATAGGGTGCTTTTGCCGCCGCCCTTACTCTTCGCTTTCTCTTGTTTTTCCACCAAGACCATGACCGCGTCCTGGTCCTGCCCTTCGATTTCGATGAGGGCGTGGTCAGATTCAGACATCATAACAACAGAAAGGGAGCCGTCGTCACCGCGCTTTTTGATGGCTGGTTCACCGGCCATCACGACCGATTCAAGGTTAACTGTCTCCAGCTGTGCTTTATCACCCGAAAGCCGCATGAAACTGTCTAACGCCGTTCCGTTAGACAAAACCCTGATTGTTACCACACGTCCTTTTTCGTCAGTGTGGCTCGTTTCAAACGCATTCTCGAGCGACGCAAAATTCTCCAGATTTAGGATAGCCGAGTCATTAATTGCGTATTTGATATCGTCAAAATTGACCCCAACATCGGCGCTCGCGAATTTCGCTGCGATTTTCCGCAGTTTCAGTCGGTCGGTTTGTGCCGACGCGAATTGCAGATAGGTACTGGCCTTCTGATAATCACCGCTTTTTAGCGCCAATAACGCTTGCTCCAGATCGTTGATCACCGCGTTCTCAAACGACCGATTACTAATCTCCTCCCCTTCATCGACGCTTTGTGCGACCGATATGGCTGATGGAAAAACCAGCATTGTCGCAAGGCCGGCCAGTGCAAGCGTCGACCGTGTTGCTTTTTTTGGATTGATATCTCATTGTTCTCTTCTCTTTTGGGGCGCCAGAAAAACTAGGCAATCGGCTGTGCTAAAAAAATTCCGTACCGGACCTAATAAAGCCAGTAAGGCCGCGAATAGCAACGGCTCACAGGCCGTTTGATGCAAACGTGAACGGCTGTGATCCTCCCACTCTGGGGGCTAATCGCGCGCCTGAAACCACAGATTTTTTGATTGAGCAACTCTTGCATCGCAAGCAGCGAGGCGCCTCTCACAGTGCCCCCAACGCCTTCAAGATTAGTCTGAGACCAAGGCCGAGGCTGACGGTGACAACAATCAAGCCCGCCACATTGGCAAGCGGGCCATTTGTGTGGGTGCCGAGCGTTTTACGGTCATTCATCACCACGAGTAGAGCGATGGCCACAAGCGGTAATAAAAGCCCGTTAGCGAATTGCGCAAAAAGGATAATGGTCAGCGGTTTTATGTTGAGGAGGGCAAGCCCCGCACCCACGATCAAAACACTGAGGAAGATCAACCGAAAAGCCAAACCGTTTGGGCTCGTCCGTAGGCGAAGGGTTTCGGTGATCGCATAGCTGGTGGCCAGTGGCGCGGTAATGGCGCTGGAAAGACCAGCGGCCAGCAAACCCATTCCCAACACATATTTTGCCAGAGGGCCAAGGGCCGGTTCCAGCGCGGTGGCCATATCAGCCGCGTTGGTGATTGTGCCGGCGGTACTAAAAAAACTGGCAGCTGCCGTGGCGAGGATCAGGATGGTGATGATCCCCCCAAACCCAACCGAGAGCACGGTGTCAGCCCGCGCATCACCAAGATGATCCGCCGTGCCAAACCGTGCCTTCACCGCAGCAGCATGGAGGAAAAGATTATAGGGGACGATCGTCGTGCCGATCAGGGCGATCACCGTGAGCAAACTGCCCGTCGGGATAGTCGGGGTGAAGAGGCCCCGAACAACGCCGCCGAGGTTTGGCCGGATCACCACAAAACTCACTAAAAAGGCAAGCCCCATAACCATCACCAAACCAATCAGTATGCGTTCTATTAGCCGATATCGCCCGCTGACTAAAAGGGCGGCAGCAACAGACGCAACGCCGATAATGGCAACAGAAAACACCAGCCGCCCGCTCGCGCCATTGCCAAACATCGCCTCTATACCAAGGGCCGCGCCGGCCAGATTACCCGCCTCATACGCTGCATTACCGGCATAGAGCGCCGTACCCACAAGGCTGATCATCATGACTTTCAGAACAGGATGGTCGGCGCGTGCACGCAATAGCGCGCCCAGCCCTTGGCCGGTCACCAGGCCAAGGCGGGCTGTCATCTCTTGCAACACCATGGTCGCAATCGCTGCAAACACCAGCGCCCATAGGAGGGCATAGCCATACCCCGCGCCAGCAAGCGTACAGGCCGTGACTGTCCCCGGCCCCACAAAGGCAGCAGCCACCAGCGCACCGGGACCAATTTTTCTGAATGTTCCTAGCATTGATAGCCTTCGTTTATGACATCTCTTTTTTACAAGCTTGACCGTGCTCGTCTATACTCTCCCGACAAGAACAATGCCTGCATGTGAAACTTAGAGCCCAGCCGAAAAATTTATTTTCGTCGTCTGCAAACGCGTTTTTCCGAGCTTCCGGTGCTCTGGTACCAATGTACGCTGCGCTTAGGTTCTCAAAAAACACGTTTTCGGCAGACGAAAGCGATTTTTCGGTTAGGCTTTTATAAAATTCCCCCTACGTATAAAGTCAGCGTTGTAAATATATGACAAATTTCATCTCTGGATATAATAATAGATCATCAATGAAATTTTATTCATTACTTAAAAATTTTTGGTCCTTTCCAAGATTACTATCAATTCTTTTGCTGGGATAAGGCGATTTCAGCCAGTACCGTTTCGAGGAGATAGGATTGCATCGATTTGAAGTGTTTAGAGGGTTTTTCGAAACGCGAACTGAGACGGTAAATCTTCTTCATGGTGCAGAAGAAGGGTTTTACAGTGTTGCGCGTGGGATAGAGATTGGCTTCATGCGCAATCGGATTACCAGCATTTATCTCTGATGGAACAAAATCGGCAGCGCCGGACACACAAAACCGGAGAAGGGAATTAGAGTCTAACCGAAAAATTGGTTTCGTCTGCCGAAAACGTGTTTTTTGAGAATCGGAGCGCAGCATACACTGGTACGTGGGTACCAGAAGCGCAGAAAAACGCGTTTGCAGAGGACGAAAATAGAATTTTCGGTTGGGCTCTTAGACACCGACACGCAGCCGCCCGAGATTATTGAATTTTGCGATCCCTTTCTCAAAGGCTGTACACAGCGCCGGCGAGTAGTGCTCTTTGAAAATACCGACAATCCGAGAGACAAGGTTCGGCTGCAGAGGATGTCGAAGCGACCAAGGTAAGTAAAAGCAATTAATCGCCGCGGCTTCCAGGCTCTCGCGCGTCGTATCTTCTAGTCTAATGCCGAAAATGTTGCCTTCATTCGCCGTACTGATGATGCGTTCGGCTTCGGAGAACTGGTCGAAAAGATATTTTGGTCCTATACCATAAACGATGTCCTGATTTCTGAACAGGCAGTAATCATGATGGACAATGATTTTTGGCCCGGTGAGATAGGGGTACAGGCACAGCGTATCAATCATCGGCCAGGGTTGCTGGTGGTTGGCATCAATGAAAGCCATGTCGAAGTGAACGCCGAGGGCGGCGAGATCAAGAGATGTTGTAAAGGGCTTTTTGATCACAGCGAGATCGCCGCCATTGAAGATCTGATCGATCAGAAATCCGTTTTTCTTGGTTGTGTCTCCGAAAAATGTGTTGTCGTGATCGATTGTGGTGAAACTCTCCGCTCCATTGGCCTCGAGAATATTAGCGAGGATGCCGCCTGACAGACCGGAGGCCATGCCGATTTCAAGAAAGTGTTTCGGTTTGTGGGTCTCGATGAGATCCTGCACAAAAAGCACTTCATCTTTGGCGATTGACCCATAGTTTGGCTGCCAATGCTTACCATAGAGAGCCTCAAGCTCGACTAAATTATAGGTCATAAGTTTTCCGTTTGATCACGCCTCAAATCCACTCCTTCGTATAGCGGCGCGCGGTTCGGCAAACAAGAGCGCCGGCCCGCCGTCTGACGCGCGACGGCACCCGGCCCGCAAAGTCACTTAAGCGAGTTGCGCCTTCTGCCGATTATCACGTCTTGATGTTCATCTGACGTTTCTATTGGTGTAGGACAAGGAATACGATTTGGCTGATAGCGTCCTGCTTTTTGTGCGCTAATTCCCTTGCAAAGGTATTATGATAGGTTCCGTTGCCTTGGCGCCCCAGAACCCTTTTGCAACCTTCGTAATCTGCAAAAACGCAAAACCCCTCGGCGGGCTTTGCTTTGCCATCGTCCTCGCCCAGCGACAGCTTTAGCAAAAATCTGGCAACAAGGTCTTTTGGCAGGAAACCCTAGCGCTCTTTTGAAATTTAGTGTCTTTCCGTCAGATAATCCTGACGGTCGGTAGTGGAGCGGGTGAAGGGAATCGAACCCTCGTCTTTAGCTTGGGAAGCTGCTGCTCTACCATTGAGCTACACCCGCACAGGTCTACAATGCACATTGCGCGGGCCTGGCGGGAAAAGCAATGGGGTTTTGATCCGGTGAGCCCGCCCGAAAGTGTTGTGGTACAGTGGCTGCCAGATGCGACGGGGCCACCGGCCAATTCCTCTTTGAGCGGACGGAATGGGCCACCGTTTTTCCAGGCGTTTCGCCGCCAATCTAGTGCCCGGCAACACTGACCGCGTAAGCGCTGGTTAAAAAATCTTTACACGCCGTTACTGCGAAGCATCGGCGCCGTTCGCGCCATAGGCGAACCGGTATTGCGGTGCAGCAGCGATGGGGCTCGCCAGTGGTGCACGATAGCGACAGGGCAGGGCGCTATTTTTCGCCGGAAACAGCAAAATTTTAAGGCCCAGCCCGCATATTTATCCGGCAATTTGACCGATCTGGCTTCCCCCTTGACGGGTCGGTGGCTGCGCCGCACCTAAGCGGGAAGAATGCGATAGTGTAAGCGCATAGCCATCATTCCCGGCCATGAGAGGAAGGATCACCATGGCGTCGCTCGCCTTCTCCCCCGTCCATGTGGATATGGCAATCACCACCACACTTCGTTTTCGCCTGAAGACAAAACCATCAAGACAGCCCGCCCGGCCCCTGGCCGGAAAAGACTCAAACGCCGCATCAGACGCAAAAAAACAGGCGTATAAAGACCAAAGGGAAACCATGACTGATCCAACGCCGTTGCGCCTGCGGGTGCCCGAGCCGAAATGCCGACCGGGCGATACCCCCGATTTCAGCGATTTTGTTGTGCCCCAAGCGGGTAGTGTCCCGCGTCCGGCCGTTGATGCGGACCCTGCGGACATTCGCGACCATGCTTATTCAATCATCCGGGTACTGAACCGCGACGGTGCAGCCGTAGGCGATTGGGCCGATCATGCCCCCAATGATGAAGAGCTGATTACGGGTTTGCGTGATATGATGCGGGTACGCGCCTTTGATGCGCGGATGCTGATCGCGCAACGCCAGGGAAAAACGTCTTTTTATATGCAAGCCCTCGGCGAAGAGGCGATTGCCTGTGCCTTTGCCAAGGCTTTGCAGAAAGGCGATATGAATTTTCCCACCTATCGGCAACAGGGGCTTCTTCTGTCCTCTGACTATCCCCTTGAAACCATGATGAACCAGATTTACTCCAATCGGGAGGACCCGTTGCGTGGGCGTCAGTTGCCGGTTCTCTATTCGTCAAAAGAGCATGGTTTTTTCACGGTGTCGGGCAATCTGGCAACGCAGTTTATTCAGGCCGTAGGCTGGGCCATGGCTTCAGCGATTAAGGGTGACACGGCAATCGCGGCGGGCTGGATCGGTGACGGCTCAACGGCGGAATCTGATTTTCATTCGGCGCTTGTTTTTGCATCAACCTATCAGGCGCCGGTGATCTTGAATGTTGTCAATAATCAGTGGGCAATCTCAACCTTTCAGGGGATAGCCGTGGGTAAGGGCGGCACCTTGGCGGCGCGGGCGCTTGGCTTTGGTATCCCGGCCTTACGGGTTGATGGGAACGATTATCTTGCGGTCTTTGCGGCGTCCCGGTGGGCGGCCGCGCGTGCCCGGCGCAATCTTGGCCCAACCCTGATCGAGCATGTGACCTATCGTGCTGGCGGGCACTCGACCTCTGATGATCCATCCGCTTACAGACCAAAAGAGGAATTTTCTGCCTGGCCCCTGGGGGATCCCATTGAGCGGTTAAAGCAGCATTTGATCACGCGGGACCTGTGGTCGGAGGCGCGTCACACGCAGGCGCAGGGCGAAATTGAAAGCGAAATTGCCCTGACCCAAAAAGCAGCGGAGAAAAATGGCACGCTGCATAATGACAATGGCCTGTCGGCGGCGGCAATTTTTGAGGACGTGTTTGAGGACATGCCCGAGCATCTGCGCCGTCAGCGGCAGGAAGCGGGAGTTTAACCCATGGCGCGCATGACAATGATTGAGGCGCTGCGCAGCGCCATGGATGTTATGATGGGCCGCGATGATCGGGTGATCGTCTTTGGCGAAGATGTGGGCTATTTCGGCGGCGTCTTTCGCTGCACCGCTGGCTTACAAAAAAAATATGGCAAGGCCCGTTGTTTCGATGCGCCGATCAGCGAAAGCGGGATTGTTGGTGCCGCGGTGGGGATGGCCGCCAATGGGTTACGCCCCTGTGTTGAAATTCAGTTTGCGGACTATATGTATCCGGCCTACGATCAAATAACCCAGGAAGCTTCCCGCATCCGCTATCGGTCAAATGGTGATTTTACAGCACCGCTGGTCATCCGTATGCCCACAGGCGGCGGTATTTTTGGCGGGCAAACGCACAGTCAAAGCCCCGAAGCACTCTTCACCCACGTGACGGGGATAAAAACGGTTATTCCGTGTAACCCTTATGATGCAAAGGGCCTGTTGATTGCCGCGATTGAAGATGATGATCCGGTGATCTTCCTGGAGCCAAAACGGCTCTATAACGGTCCGTTTGATGGTCACCATGACCGGCCAGTAACGCCCTGGTCAAAGCATGAATTGGGTGAGGTGCCGGAGGGGTATTATACGGAACCACTCGGCAAAGCGGCGATTCGCCGGCCCGGTTCTGCGGTCACGGTGCTTACCTATGGCACCATGGTTTATGTGGCCTTGGATGCGGCGGCGGCAACGGGTGTCGATGCGGAGATTATTGACCTGCGCACATTATTGCCGCTCGACTTTGAAACCATTGTTGCGTCTGTGAAAAAGACAGGCCGCTGTGTTGTGGTGCACGAAGCCACCAAAACCTCGGGTTTTGGCGCGGAGCTATCCGCGCAGGTGCAAGAGGCGTGCTTTTACCATCTGGAGGCCCCCATTACCCGGGTTGCCGGTTGGGACACGCCCTATCCGCACGCGCAGGAATGGGCGTATTTTCCCGGGCCCGACCGGGTCGGTGAGGCGCTAACCGCCGTGATGGAGGCCGCATAATGGGTCAGTACACGATCAAATTGCCCGATGTGGGGGAGGGCGTCGCCGAGGCTGAACTGGTGGAATGGATGGTCGATGAAGGCCAAAGTGTCCGCGAGGATGAGGTTTTGGCTGCTGTGATGACCGACAAAGCCACGGTTGAAATCCCCTCACCGGTTGACGGAAAAATCATCTGGCGCGGCGGCAAGATTGGGGACGTGTTGCCCGTTGGCTCCGCCCTTATCCGCCTTGATGTAGAAGGGGACGGCAATAATGATACGGCTGATGATCCTGCCACTGATGAAATAGAGACGACAGAGGCGACCAAGACGACGGTGGCTGCGAAGACGCCCAGTAACGGTGCGGTCAGTGGTGCGGTTAGTGGCCCAATCAGTGGTGCACATAGACCACCGGATGAAGCCCCGGTCACACGTACAAATGGGGCGGCAACCTTGGCCCCTGTGGAAAGCGCGCCCAAAGAGACAGTATCCCCCGTTCCATTAAGGAGTGCACCCCGACCGGAAGGGCACAAGCCGTTGGCCGCCCCGGCGGTTCGCCAGCGGGCGCGTGACGGCGGCATTGATCTGCGCGCGGTTGCGGGTACGGGGCCAGCTGGACGTATTACCCATGGCGATCTTGATGCGATATTCGCAAATTCTGCCCCGCCTGGCCAGAATGGGGCCGCCGGCCGCATGGGCCGATCTGGGCGCGGTCCCCGCACTGGTATGCAGGAAATCCCCATGGTTGGCTTGCGACGCAAGATTGCCGACAAAATGTCAACGGCAAAAAGTCGTATACCGCATATTACCTATGTTGATGAAATAGACCTTACCGCGCTGGAGGATTTGCGTGCGCGGCTCAACACAAATCGCCGCTCAGATCAGCCTAAACTCACCTTACTGCCTTTCCTGATGAAGGCGATGGAAAAAGCGATTGCTGACACACCGCAAGTCAATAGTCTTTATGATGACGAAGCGGGTATTGTGCGTCAGCATGAGGGGTTGCATATGGGCGTTGCCGCCCAAACCCCCAACGGCCTGATGGTGCCGGTGGTGCGCCATGTGGAGGTGTTGTCGTTATGGGAATGTGCGGGGGAGGTTGCCCGGCTTGCGGAAGCCGCAAAAACCGGTACCGCCACGCGAGAAGAATTGAGCGGGTCAACAATCACCATCACCTCTTTAGGTGCCATGGGCGGGATCGTGACAACTCCCGTGATTAACCACCCGGAGGTGGCGATTGTCGGGGTCAACAAGATGCAAACAAAGCCGGTGTGGGATGGCACACAGTTCGTCCCCAGAAAAATGATGAACTTGTCGTCAAGTTTTGATCACCGGGTGATTGATGGCTGGGATTGTGCGGTCTTTATTCAGCGGATCAAAGGCTTGCTTGAATCGCCAGCAGAAATTTTTATCGATGAATAGGGCTGCATCCTTATGAAAGAACGTCTGTGTAGCCTGTTGATTATCGGGGCGGGGCCCGGCGGCTATGCGGCTGCCATCCGCGCTGGCCAGCTGGGGGTGGAGACGATCATTGTCGACCGTCAAAAACCTGGCGGCACGTGTCTCAATGTGGGGTGTATCCCGTCCAAGGCCCTGATCCATGTGGCCAATGACTTTGCCACCGCCGCCCAGTATGCGGGCGGCGCGCCAACAGGCATTTCGGCCAGCAACCTGGTGATTGATCTGGAAAAGACAATCGGCTGGAAGAATTCTATCGTTAAGCGCCTGAACAATGGCGTTGATGGCCTGATCCGAAAAGCCAAGGCTACCCTGATGGTGGGTGAGGCGACGATCATTGACGGCAAAACCGTCCGGGTAAAAACGGCTGACGGTGACGAAGTTATTCGTACACAGCACCTCTTGCTAGCAACAGGGTCGTCGCCCATCGAATTGCCGTTCTTACCCTTCGGCGAGAAAATTATCTCCTCCACGCAGGCGCTGGATTTGACCTCGGTGCCGGACACGATGGCTGTCATTGGGGGCGGTTATATTGGCCTGGAATTGGGGACGGCCTATGCGAAATTGGGGGCGCAGGTGACCGTGATCGAGGCGGCTGACCGCATCCTGCCCCATTATGACCGCGATCTGACCAAGCCGGTGCTTGCCAAGTTGAAATCACTTGGCGTCGATGTGCGGCTGCGGACAAAAGCAAAAGGCTTGACGGATCATAAGCAAAAACTCGTTGTGGAAGATCAGGCTGGCGAAACCGCTAAGATTGCCGCGGAAAAAATTCTGGTTACCGTCGGGCGGCGGCCAGCCACCAGTGGCTTCAACCTTGAAAGCCTGCAGCTTACTATGGATGGTTCGTTCATCGCCATTGATGATCAGTGTAAGACATCCATGCGCGGCGTATGGGCAATTGGTGATGTGACCGGCGAGCCAATGCTCGCCCATCGCGCCATTGCGCAAGGGGAAATGACCGCCGAGATTATTGCGGGCTTGCCACGCGCGTGGGACAAACGCGTCATCCCCGCCATTTGTTTCACTGATCCCGAAGTGGTTTCGGCAGGCCTCTCCCCCGAAGAAGCCCGCGCCGCCATAGCGGCAGAGGGCGCAGACATCGTCACCAGTGTTTTTCCTTTTATGGCCAATGGCCGGGCCATGACCATGGAAGCCGAAGAAGGCTTTGTACGGATTACCGCGCGGGCGGATAATCATCTGGTGCTTGGTATCCAGGCGGTTGGCGGCGGCGTCGCCGAGCTCTCTGCCAGTTTTGCCCTTGCCATTGAAATGGGCGCCTGCCTTGAAGACATTGCGGGCACAATCCATGCCCACCCCACCCAAAGCGAAGCCTTCCAGGAAGCGGCGTTACGCACCCTTGGGCATGCACTCCACATTTGAGCGTGTTTTTACTTCTTCGCGGCGGACTTTACGTCGTTTTTGATCATAAGAACCATCGGCAAAATCTTCGCCTCCCTGCATTCCCGTCGCGGGAAGGTGAGTTTGGTCGTGTTATAAATCTGGCTTGGTGCTGGAGTATGTCGCATTTAATCGCCGTCGACGTTCACCGTTCGAGACGACCGCTGACGCGCTCTCCTCAAGATGAGGGTTTTCAACCCGAATTCAATCGGAAGTGCTCTAATTGCCTGGCCAGTCGCGCATGGCGAAGCGCGTGGCGTCGCCATCATAATCCTTGGCGATCGCCTGAAAGAAAATCGGCAATAAATCATCCGGGGGTGGTAGCGTTTGTGGATCTTCGCCGGGCATTGCTTTGGCGCGCATTTTTGTCCGCATGGCGCCCGGATCGAGAATGGCCACGCGGGTGCCCGCGTGGCGGTTTTCTGCCGCATAGGTTTGGGCCAGCATTTCCAGCCCCGCTTTCGATACTGCATAGGGGCCCCAATTGGCCCGCGCCTCGGCCCCGCCCACGCGGGAGGTGAGGCACACAATCCGCGCCGCCGGGGCGGCCTCCAGAAGCGGGTGCAGTCCAGCCAGAAGACGCCAATTCGCCGATAGATTGGTGTCGATAACGCTTTGCCACATCTTTTCATCGCAATGGTGCAAGGGCGCCAACTCCCCCAACGTGCCCGCATTCAGTACTAGAATATCGAGGGTCGGAAACCGTGTACTGAGCGTTGGGCCGATGGCGGTCATCGCTTCCCGGTCGGTGATGTCAGCGGTGATGAGCGAGGCATTGCCGCCCGCTTCCTTGATGGCATCATCAAGCGTTTCCAAACCGCCCACGGTGCGCGCCAGCGCTATCACATGGGCGCCTGCTTTGGCCAAGCCGAGCGCAAGCGCTGCGCCAATACCGCGCGAGGCCCCGGTCACAAGGGCGGTTTTACCGGCAAGATCGGGCTGGGTGGTTGTCATGCGGGGGATGTCTTTCGATGGTTAGCGCTCGCCGCCATAAAAGGCGATTTCGAGTAGTATCGGAAAATGGTCAGACCCGGTCGCGGACGAAATCTGATAACGCGTTGCGGAAAGGTTAGGTGTTGCGTAGGCGTGATCGATCGGAATGCCAATGCCTGGCACGGTACTGACCCATGTTCCCGACATCTGTTCAAGGATGTTTAAGCTTGTCAAACGCTCCAATCCTGATTGATGAGCCATTTGTCGCAAAGCGTTGCTCCACGGCGTCGCATTCAAGTCGCCAATGATAAGGGTCGGCAGAGCGTTTTCCGCACGCACATCAATGGAAGTAAATATTTCGTTGATCACGCGATTGCGGTTTCGTGTTCGCTGCGGTGTTAAGGGGGCGTCCGGGTGAATGGTGATGACACGGATTATCTGGGGCGAACGGGTTCCGGTAACGGGCAGGTTGACTAGGGCTTCTGCGGCGTATGGGTGGGAACGCCGGGGGGCCCGCGTCTCGGCAAAAGGGTATTTTGACAGCAACAAGGTGCGACTGGCGCGATTAGCCTCAGATAGTCGCGTATACGGATAATCTTCAAAAGTGCTTTTTGCCAGCCGCGCGCCGTCACTATACGGCAGTTCTGTAAGCGCAATGATGTGCGGGCGTTGGTCGCTAACCTGTTCTGCAAACCTGCGTAGCGCCACTTCCCGCCCAAGGAGATTGGCATGGGCAATGCGGAAGGTGGGCACATTTTGCATTGTAACAGAAACAATCGAGGCCGGACGGGCGCCCACCGCTGTGATCTGTACCAAGCACACGAGACATGCGCCCACAGCCACGGCGCTATTGACGGGACGCTTTGAGAGGAGGGCCAGAACGGCCAGCCCGGCGCCCAGCCACAAAACATGCGGCAAAAAATGCACGAGGAGCGGCAGCGGCCAGAGGGTCAGCGGCCACAGATCATAGGGAAGAAAGGAAAGGAGCGTCGGGAGCCACAGGCCAATGACGCCGGTGGTGATGACCCTGCCAAACTGATGAGTTCCGGGTCGTTTCTGCTGCTCACGCTGGTCCATAAAACGCTCCCGATCCATCCTACATCCTTGGCATCGGGTTGCCTATTCAGCAGCCTGACGATCACCGTCTTGCCAGACACTAAGCTCGTTCAGTGCCCGCGCGCACATGATTTTTTTCTTGGCCCGGCCTTTTTCCTTACCGCGCAACCGGCGACCATCTGCGTCCCGGCTTGGGGCCTCCACCGGCGGGAATAGGCCAAAATTCACATTCATGGGCTGAAAACTCGTGCGTCCGTGATCCGCAAGGTGCCCGCCGGTGATGTGGGTTAATAATGCGCCCAGCGCCGTTGTTACCGGCGGCGGTGAAAACCGGGTGCCGCGCCGATCATGGGCTGCAAACCGCCCAGCAAGCAGCCCCATGGCTGCACTTTCCACATAGCCTTCAACACCGGTGATCTGACCGGCAAAGCGCAAGGCCGGCTTTGCTTTCAGGCGTAACCGCTCATCAAGCAGACGCGGGCTGTTGAGGAAGGTGTTGCGGTGAATACCGCCAAGGCGCGCAAACTCGGCATCCTCCAAGCCGGGGATCATGCGGAAAATCTCCGCCTGCGCCCCATATTTCAACTTGGTCTGAAACCCGACCATATTATAAAGCGTGCCGAGCTTGTTATCCTGGCGCAATTGCACAACCGCATGGGGTTTGTCGGGATGGTGCGGATTGGTCAGACCCACCGGCTTCATGGGTCCATACCGCAGGGTTTCGGCCCCGCGCTCGGCCATCACTTCTATGGGCAAGCACGCCTCAAAATAGGGCGTTGATTTTTCCCACTCCTTGAATTCGGTTTTTGCGCCATCAATAAGCGCAGTGATAAAAGCGGTATACTGATCTTCATCAAGGGCACAATTGATATAGTCCGCGCCGTCACCGCCGGGGCCTTTTTTATCGTAACGCGATTGCATCCAGGCTTTGTCGAAATTGATCGTGTCGCGGTGGACGATGGGGGCGATGGCATCGAAAAACGCCAGCGCTTCCTCTCCGGTCAGTGCGTGGATCGCCTCGGCAAGGGCCGTGGAGGTGAGCGGCCCTGTGGCGATGATTACATTGTCCCAGTCGGCGCCCCATTCAGAGGTTGGCAGACCCGTGATCTCCCCGCGCTCAACGGTGATTAGTGGATGGTCATTGATGGCGCGGGTCACGGCGCCTGAAAACGCATCGCGGTCTACGGCAAGCGCCCCGCCGGCGGGCACCTGATGGTCATCGGCGCAGCGCAGGATAAGCGAGCCGCAGCGGCGCATCTCCTCATGGAGGAGGCCCACCGCGTTGTTTTCCGCATCATCGGAGCGGAACGAGTTTGAGCAAACGAGCTCTGCCAAACCGTCGGTCTGGTGTGCGTCGGTCCCCCGTTCGGGCCGCATTTCGTGAAGGATCACAGGCACACCAAGCGCGGCGACCTGCCATGCAGCCTCCGACCCGGCCAGACCAGCGCCAATAATATGAACAGGACGGGGGCTTGCCACGGTATATGATCCTTTTTGCGCTCGGGGACCAAAACGACCGATCCCATCACTCGCCGAGGAAGCGAAAACGGACCGACCTGTCAAGCCATGGGGTGACAGCGCCCAGTGCTACGGTTCATCGCGGCTTTGTGTGCGTGCCATTGTCCTCGTGCCATTGTAAATGGCGTCGGCGTACGCCATTTTAACGATATGGCCCGCGACAGCGCTCATGACATTCACCCCGATGAAATTCTGAAGGCTTATACGCTCGGCTACTTTCCCATGGCGCGTACCCATGATGATCCGGCGGCGGTGTGGGTGTTACCGCAAATGCGCGGTGTCCTGACCATGGCCGATATCCATGTGCCGAAAAAGCTCAAAAAGTTTATCAAAACTGACCCATTTGAGGTCACAACCAATCAGTGTTTTGATGCTGTTCTGGCGGCATGTGCCGCGCGCGGTAAAGGGCCCACGCCAAGTGTGCGTGCGGAGCGCAGTGAGACCTGGATCAATGATCAGATTGTTGAGGCCTACCAGGAGCTTCACCGCATGGGATTTGCCCATTCGGTTGAATGCTGGGCCGATGGCGATTTGGTGGGCGGGCTCTATGGCCTTGCCCTTGGCGGGGTTTTCTTTGGCGAGAGTATGTTTTCACGCGCACCGAACGCCAGCAAGATCGCGTTTGTCCATCTGGTGGGGCGCATGCGGATGAATAATTATACCCTGTTGGATACTCAGTTCTACACGGACCATTTGGGCCAGTTTGGAGTCCAGGAATTGCCAAACACCTTCTACCAGCTATTGCTGCAGGATGGGTTGACCCAAACCTGTCAGTTCCCGGTGGGCTCGTCGTCAGAGGCATCCTGGTCAACCAGCCGGGTTTTGCAATCAATCACCCAAACGTCATAAACCGGATGCTCAAGCCCGTTGAGCCCGGGGCTGCTGCCAAACATCCAACCGGCAAAAATCCGAGCGCCAGCAACGCTCGGCGGCGTTAGCCCGCCCGAAAGATCCGTCGGCGTCATGTCAGTTGACGCGGGGCCGGTTTGCGACGCTGGTGTGGGAACGACGTCCGCTGGCGCTGACGTTTTGCCCCGCTGTTTACGCCCGCTTGTGCGTGGTGGGCTGGTGTCAAAAATTTCCAGGAAGGTTGTGGTTTCGGGAAAATCCTCCGGCGGACGCTGGTCGCAGGTGCGTGGCACGATTTCGAGCGATCCAAAATTGGCGACCTCGTTCATGGCCACCTCCAGATCAACCGTCCGGGCAATGATCTTATCGAGCGCGCGTAAGGTCACCGTGACGGGTGTGCGCTGTTTCGAAATCGTCAGGGTACCGAACGGTGTTTCATCGGTTTGCGACAGCGCATCAAGCTCGTTCAGGGCATCAAGCTCATTGGCGGGCCCTTTAGCGGGTGGCGTCAGGGCGGGGGCAGCCGCCTCTTGCGCCGCGGCGATGCTTAGACCGCCAGCGAGGCAAAGACCGGTGACCATTGCTGCGAGGAAAGAAAACCGAACCATCATCATATCCTTACGGGTCAAGGGAGAGCTCATCGGCAGGCTCGTTTACTGGCGACCGTGCTGCCTTCGTCCCGCCGCCGCTGGTAAAGGCTTGGACCGCGAGACCTAACAGGTCCACCGAGCCTTGGGTGATCGCAACGCTTTCACCATCCATCAAAAAAACATCGGACGCACCCGGCTCCAGCGCCACATGGGCCCCCCCCAGGAGGCCGTCGGAAACGATTTTCGCAATGGTGTCTTCGGGCACCGGTGTCGCGCCGGAAATGGCGAGGGTCAACTTGGCCTCATAAGTATCGGTTTTCAGGGAAAAGCCCGATACGGTTCCCACTTTCACACCGGCAATTTTAACATCGGCACCCGCATTAATGCCGTCAATACGTCCGAACACGGCGTTCAGCGTGTAGGTGTCACGGGCCAGTGATTGGCCGCTCACTGACCAGCTATAGAATAAAAAGACACCAGCCGCCGCCAGCACCAGCAACCCCACGAGGCTCTCAATAAGACCATTGCGTTCCATAAGGCATCCTTTTCGTCAGGGGTGAGCTTACCGTGCTTACGCGACCAAGGCGAGAACACCGGCGGCGTTACCGTGGACATAGAAAAAACGCGTGTCAGAAAAACGACAATGCGGTGGCGTGTGATCACGGCCAAGGTCACGGCCAGTCTCGAGGCGAGGGTCAGGGCAAGGGTTTACGGTAGCCAGGGCAATCACTTGGGGTGCTCGCCCCCATCCGGGGACCAGGCCTCATAATCGCTATTGACGCTGCCCCCTTTGCCGCTGAGCTCCAGGCTGCCTTTCGGGCGATAGGCCATGGGCGTGCCGGTCATATTGGGAAGGTGCTGGCGCTCCCAGTCCATGGGCGCAAACGGGGCCTCGGTGGGCGGGGTATCGTAGGTGTGGTGTAACCAGCCATGCCAGTCGGGCGGCACGCGGGAGGCCTCGGCAATACCGTGGTAAATTATCCAGCGCCGGGTCTTACCGTTGGGGCCGGTGGCTTTTTTCTCTTCAAAATAGCGATTGCCCTGCTCATCCCGGCCCACCAGCTTTGCGCCCTTCGCCCAGAGGGTAAGGGAGGTGCCAAAAGTTGTTGTGTTCCACCAGGTAAAAATCCGCGAGATCATAAAATATGCCTGTTTTGCCATGCGCCCCGTGCACCCCGCCCCGTCCTCGTAGGGGAACGCTGGCCCCGGTTCAAGACGCCCTTGCAACCATACCTATACCCGGTTAGGGTATCAATATGCGCGAGGAAACCCGAACCGCTGCCCTGAAAAGACTTGCCCGTATTGAGGGACAGGTGCGCGGCGTCGCGCGGATGATTGAGGACGACCGCTATTGCATTGATGTGGTGCGGCAGGCCCAGGCCATTAAAGCGGCGCTCGCCGGTCTTGAGGGGGTCATCCTTGACGACCATCTAGAGACTTGTGTTGCCGATGCGCTCACCGGCGCGGATGTGACGGCGCGGCGTGCCAAGGTTGAGGAGCTTGTGGCTGTGCTCGGGGGGCGCAAGAAATGAAGTCTCTTGCGTTGGTTCTGGCCGTTTTGGGGTTGCTCGCCGCAATGACGACAACGCCCACCCCCCAAATGGCTGCGCATGCCGTTGAGGCACATGGTTCAAATGCCGGGGCAATGATGGGACACACCGCGGACCCCGCGCGGGGGCCGGGCGACGATCATGCCGATTGCCACGATAATATGGGGGCAGGGCCCACCGCATCACATAAGATGCCGGAAACGCCCCCGGTGAACCATTCCGCTACGGACCATCACGATAGGGATCAATCAGGTTCCAGCCATCCCTGCCCGGAACAATGTGGCTGCGATGAGGGGTGTGCACGGTGCGCCGTAACTCTTGGCCTCTTGGCCGGCGGCTTGCGGGATGCATTCCTGTTCCCTATCGAGGCGTGCAGCACCGCCCGGGATACGATGCCGATAGCGTCGACTTTTATTCTTGATCCGCCGCCCCCACGCCTTTTCCCCTGACTGATCGATTGATGTTGTCATGGAAAGGAAAGAGCAATGCAATTGCCATTGCTACAGCCATCGTCATTGCGCGTGGCCGCCATTACCCTGCTGGTTGCCGGGATCGTCTTCCCACTCCCCCTGCCTGCGGGTGCACGGCCTGTTTCCTATACAGGGGGCTGGACGCTCATTGAGGAAACAGACCGTCAGGCCACGTCGCTTTGGGTGCACCATACGCTGTCGCCCCATTGGTCCGTGGGGGGACGTGTGGAATGGGACCGGCGCCAGGATTTTGTCTTTGGTGGGGTGCAAGCCACATGGCTGGCCAAACGCTGGTTCGGTGAACACTATCAGGCCAATGTCTATGCCACCGGCGGGCTTGGCGTTACCGCGCCGGTCGGTGCGCGTATTGACTCGCGGGGGCGTTCCACCGCGCCGGCGGCGTTTGCCGGGCTGATCGCCGATTGGGAAACCCGTCGGTTTTTCGTCTCCTATCGAAACCGGTTGTTGACGAGTGAAACCCTTGGCGACGACTTTTCCAATCGACAATTTTTTCAGGCTGCCCGGGTGGGTGTTGCCCCTTATGTGGGCGATACGGGCGATCTGCACACCTGGCTGATGGTTGAGGTCGACCATCGCCCCAATAATCGCGAGCCCGTCGGGGTCACACCATTGGTCCGGTTTTTCAAAGGCGCGGCCCTTTTGGAACTTGGCTGGTCTGTTACCGACGGTCAGCCCCTCGTCAACTTCACATATCGTTTTTAGGAAAAGAACAATGATCCGCTTACTCACTATTGCTAGCCTGATTTATATCGGCGCGAGCCAGTCCGCAGAACCTGCGCGTGCACAACAATTACCATCCCCAGCGGCTGGGGAGCATCATCATCATGATGGTGCCCATCAAGATCATCATAACCACACTGATCATAGGAACCATGGGGATCATCATCAGAAAAATGATCATTCTACAGATGAAAAACTGGTGACGCTGACGCGCACCCCAGCCATAGAAACGGCGCTGGCGCAGGGCGGCTCGCCCGTTCTTGTAGAGGTGCTCGGCGTTGTTTGCGATTTCTGCGCGAAGGCCATGGACAAAACCTTCGGACGCCGCGCCGAAATTGCGGCTGTTTATGTTGATCTTGATACAAAGCTTCTCAATCTGGTGATTAAGCCAGGCCGTGATTTGACCGATACGCAAATCAAAAAGCTTGTGACCCGCGCAGGCTATAAGGCCGCGAAAATCCATCGCGGCGTGGCCATTGGGGAGGCAGACCATGCGCGTCATCCTGCGTGAAACCCTGGCCCCGGCTCTGGCCTTATTCACCAGTGCCTCAACGTTGCTTTGCTGTGCGTTGCCGGCCTTGTTGGTGTCCGTAGGCGCCGGGGCGCTGATGGCTGGTCTTGCCTCAAGCATTCCGGGATATATCTGGCTGACGGCCCATAAGGGTCTTTTGTTTGGGGTTGGTGGGTCAATGCTGTTGGCGGCGGTTGCGGCCCGTTGGGCCACGCGCCATGCGCCGTGCCCGGCCGATCCGCAGCAGGCAATGGCGTGTGGCCGGTTGCGTCGCTGGGGCGGGGTGATCCTGACCGTGGCGGCAATCGCCTACGCAATTGGCGGGTTTTTCGCGTTTTTTGCTGCGGATCTGCTGCTCTAAGGGGTTGATTCGCCGGTTTGCACGCGGCGGCGTCAAGGTTTATCTTTACCGTCAGCGAATCACCCCAAAACTGCCCGGATCTGCCCATGCGTATCGACCGCCATTACACCGAATTTTCTGCGCCGGGCCCGGACAATGATGGACCCGATGCCGCCTATGTGGGGATCGCCTTTGCCGAGCGGACGAGCGAAATTCGGACGATCACCGGCGACACCGTTTTTGAGATGGATGATGTGGAGGTGCCACGCCCGTGGAGCCAAACCGCCATCGACATCCTTGCCCAGAAATATTTTCGCAAGGCTGGTGTGCCGGCCCTTACCCGGCGCGTACCCGAAGAGGGGGTGCCGGTTTTTCTGCAGCGTTCTGAGCCTGATCCTGATGCCATGGAGCGGCTCGACCTGCACAACCGGTTCGGCGCTGAACATTCGGCGAAACAGGTCTTTCACCGGCTCGCAGGGGCGTGGGCCTATTGGGGCTGGAAAGGCGGCTATTTCTCCGGTGAGGAGGATGCGCGCGCCTATTATGATGAAATCCGCCATATGCTGGCGAGCCAGATCGCGGCGCCCAACTCGCCCCAATGGTTCAACACCGGTTTGCATTGGGCCTATGGCATTGACGCGCGGGCCCAGGGGCATTTTTACGTGGATGAGGCAACGGGTCGGTTAAAAGCGTCCGACAGTGCCTATGCCCGCCCGCAGCCCCATGCCTGCTTCATTCAATCTGTAGACGACACGTTGGTCGGCCAGAACGGGATTATGGATTTGTGGCAGCGTGAGGCCTTGCTGTTCAAATATGGCTCCGGCTCGGGCACAAACTTTTCAACTATTCGCGGTAAGGATGAATTGCTGTCCGGCGGTGGTAAAAGCTCCGGCCTGATCAGTTTTTTGAAGGTGGGCGATGCGGCGGCCGGTGCGGTAAAATCCGGTGGTACAACCCGCCGCGCGGCTAAAATGGTCGTTGTTGATGCCGATCACCCCGATATTGAAGATTTCGTTTCCTGGAAAGTGCGTGAAGAACAAAAAGTTGCCGCACTGGTGACGGGCTCGCGCGCCATGGCCCGGCATTTGCCAGTGGTGTTTGCCGCGTGCGATAGCAATGCGGGTGAGCCGTATGCGAATGACAAGGCGCGGTTTGACCCCAAAAGCAATGCGGCGTTAAAGGCGGCCATTAAATCGGCGCGCGCGGCGTTTATTCCGGATCCGGTCATTAACCGGGTGATCGATTTTGCCCGTCAGGGCTTTGCCCGCTTTGAGGTCGATGAATATTCCCTCGACTGGGACTCAGAGGCCTATCGTTCCGTCAGTGGACAGAATGCCAATAACTCCGTGCGGGTGACAGATCGGTTCTTACGCGCGGTTGCCGATGATGATGATTGGCTGCTGCGGCGCCGGGTCGATGACACGCCCGCCAAAAAGGTCAAAGCTAAGAGCTTGTGGGATCAATTGTGCGAGGCGGCGTGGACCTGCGCTGACCCAGGTTTGCAATTCCATGATACAATCAATGCCTGGCACACATGCGGAGAGGATGGGGAGATCAGGGCATCTAATCCGTGCTCTGAATACATGTTCCTTGACGATACGGCGTGTAATCTTGCGTCATTAAACCTCCTCAAATTTTATCGCGAGGAGCGGTTTGACAGTGATGCGTTTGAACAGGCTGCCCGGTTGTGGACACTGACCCTCGAAATATCCGTGGCGATGGCGCAATACCCGTCGCCGGAGATTGCGCGGCGGTCCCATGATTATCGCACGCTCGGTCTTGGGTTTGCCAATCTTGGTGGCCTGATCATGACCATGGGTTTGGGTTATGACAGCGATGGCGCGCGCGCCCTTGCCGGGGCGATCAGTGCCTTGATGAGCGGTGTCGCCTACAAAACCTCCGCAGAGATGGCCGAAGCTGTTGGCCCGTTTGCGCGGTTTAAGGCAAACCGCGACAGCATGATGCGGGTCTTGCGCAATCATCGCCGTGCGGCCTCGGGCACGCTTGAGGACAATGACAGCTTTGAAGGTTTGGTGATCCGCCCGGCAATGCTCGATCGTGCGGACTGTGCGCAAGCCTATCTGGCCCAAAGGGCGGGCGAAATCTGGGATGAGGCCTATGAATTTGGTGCCCGAAAAGGGTTTCGTAACGCGCAAGTAACAGCGATTGCGCCCACGGGCACCATCGGGCTTGTGATGGATTGCGACACCACGGGCATTGAGCCTGACTTTGCCCTCGTTAAATTCAAAAAACTGGCCGGCGGCGGGCTCTTCAAAATTATCAACCGGGCGGTACCTGCTGCACTCAAGACCCTCGGCTATGATCGCCGTGAGATTGAGGCAATAGTAACCTACGCCACGGGCCATGCGACGCTCAGCGGCGCGCCGGGTATCGATTTTGAGGTGTTGCGTGAGGAGGGGTTTAGTGAAACCCACATTCGCGCGCTGGAAGATCGGCTCAAAACCGCCTTTGACATGACCTTTGCCTTTACCCCGCAAGCGCTGGGTGAAGACTTTTGCCGCAATGTGCTGGGATTTACCGACGCCCAGCTTACCCAAACCGGATATGAGGTTCTGCGCGATCTTGGCTTTTCCGACGAGGAAATTCACGCCGCCAATCTTTATTGCTGCGGGGCTATGACACTGGAAGGCGCGCCTGGGTTGAAAGACACGCATTTGCCCGTCTTTGACTGCGCCGCGCCCTGTGGCCGGTTTGGCGAGCGCGCTTTGTCCGTGGACGCCCATCTTTCCATGATGGCGGCGGCACAGCCTTTTGTTTCCGGTGCCATTTCAAAAACTGTTAACCTGCCGGCCCGCGCAGGCGTTGAGGATTGTGCACGCGCCTATATGCGCGCCTGGCAAATGGGCCTGAAATCCATTGCGCTTTACCGCGATGGCTCAAAACTATCGCAACCCCTGATTAGCGCGCTGCTTAATGAAGAGGAAGACGCCGACGCGGACGAGGAGAGCTTTGCCGACCAGGTGGCGCAAGCACCGGGCGCCCAGCGCTCTCGGATTGTGGCAGAAAAGATCATTGAGCGGATTATTGAACGCTCCCCCGGGCGGCGACGTCTACCGGATCGGCGCAAGGGTTATATCCAAAAATCCATCGTTGGCGGACACAAAGTCTATTTGCATACCGGTGAGTTCGATGATGGCGAGTTGGGCGAAATCTTTATCGATATGCATAAAGAGGGCGCTGCCTTCCGTAGCCTGATGAATAATTTTGCCATCGCAATCTCCCTTGGTCTGCAATATGGGGTGCCCCTCGAAGAATTTGTTGATGCGTATCTGTTCACCCGGTTTGAACCGGCGGGGCCCGTGCAAGGCAATGACCAGATCAAGAACGCAACCTCGCTTCTCGATTATATTTTCCGGGAATTGGCGATCTCTTATTTGGGCCGCAACGATCTTGCCCATGTGGAGCCCCTTGATGACGGTATTGATGCGCTCGGTGACGGCGTGTCAAAGGAAAAGGTCCAGGCCGAGGCAACCAAACTGATCTCCAAGGGGTTTAGCAGGTCAACGGTTATGGACAATCTTGTGGTCTTACGCGGCGGTGATTTTGATCGCATGCGCGAGGGTGATGGCGATGATATCATTGACCCCGATAATGATATCGATACAGATGATCGCCACATAGAAGATGATATCGAAGAGGTTGAGCAGCCTCTTGAAAGCGCCGATATTGAGGCGCGCGTCAGTGCCCTCGCGGACAGTTTGAAAAGTAAAGCCATCCGCGGCAGCCTCGCCACGCCGGGCAGCAAGCAAAACGCGATCTTCGAGGCCCGGGCAAAGGGCTATGAGGGTGATGCCTGCCCCGATTGCGGGCAATTTACCCTGGTGCGCAGCGGCACCTGTCTAAAATGCGAAAGCTGCGGTGCGAGTACCGGCTGTTCCTGATCCGGCGGCTGCCTCAACACGCCCCCGGCATGGGCAACCTTAACCTGCGAATAGTGGTGGTTTTTGATCGAACCACGGGAACTTTGTCTCTAACGCCGCAGCGACGGCAAGGAGTTGATCTTCGCGGGCGGGTCGTCCGTGGAACTGCGCGCCAATGGGCAGCCCGTTAGCCGACATCCCCATGGGCAGTGAGAGGGCAGGGGTGCCCGCGATATTCGCCGGCGCGGTGAAGCCTGCATAATCAATCAGCCGTTCAATCGCGGTGTCATAGGCAATAGTGGTGCTCAGGAACCCGATTGGCGGCGGCGGGGCGTTAAGCACTGGCGACAGCAAAAGATCATAATCGCCAAACGCCTTCAAATAGATTGCGCGAAAGCCGATGAGCTTGATGATCGCTTGGGGCAGCGCGGCTTTGTTGCGCTGAAAATGCGCCTGTAGGCCAAGTGTCAGGGGCTCAAAGATGCTTTCATCAGCCTGCTGACCTGTTGCTGATTGCCAGTCATTGATCGATTTATCGGCAAAAGCGGCCCAATATAACAAAAAGTCGTCAGCGATTTCATTGGTCAACGGACAATCGATCATCTCGACGTCATGGCCAAGGCTCGCGCAGCGCTCTGCAGTTGTTTCAATGGTCCGAACCACATCCGCATGTACCGCCCCACCGCTGGGGGCACCGGTAAACGCACCAATTTTCAGCCGTGCGCCAACTGTGGCCGGGGCGGTTTGCGGCGCGATGGGGTCGAGGATTTTTCGGTCGCCTTGCAATTGCATGGCCTCAAGGAACATCGCGGTGTCACGGACGGTTCGGGAGACGACGCCCATAACACTAATCCTGACCGGTGTGCTGCTCTCATCGCGCACAGGGGCAAACCGGTCGCGGCTCGGCTTCAGGCCCACGAGACCGCAACATGAGGCCGGGATGCGAATTGACCCGCCGCCATCACTGGCGTGGGCCATGGGTACAACCCCCGCCGCCACCAGCGCGGCAGCCCCGCCGGATGATCCGCCAACGGAATGGTCGGTGTTCCACGGGTTTCGTACGGGCCCGGAACTCAAAGGTTCGGTCGTGGCGGTGAGGCCGAATTCCGGCGTGGCAGATCGTCCAAGAGAGATCAGACCCGTTGCCTCCAGATCATCAATAAACGGAAATTGGGATGCGGGCATGTGGCCCTTGAAGGCGCGCGAGCCAAACTGCGTTTCCACACCGCGCACATTCATCAAGTCCTTGATGAAGCATGGCACACCGGCGAAGGGGCCCGAACGATCGCTTGCCTTGCGGTCATCAACGCGCGCGGCGGCCGCCCGGGCCGCGTCAAAGGTTGGCGTGACGATGGCATTAATGACCGGGTTAACCTCCTTTGCGCGGGCGATGGCGGCATTGACGGCCTCGCTGGCGCTCATCCTGCCCTTAGCAATCTGCTGTGCGAGCCGAACGGCATCGGGATAATCGGATGTCGCCCCGGCGTCAGCCACGCCGCTGGCGAGCGGTGGGGTGCCCGTGTCGGCTTTTTTTCCCTCACATGCCGCCGGGATCAGGGCGCTGGCCCCTGCGGCTAACCCGATTTTCAAGCCCTGACGGCGGGAATAAAAAGCCATGACGCGTGATCCTTTGTTTGGTGGGTCCAATCCCTCCCCTTAACGTAGCTTGCTTGGCCACCCTGACAATCCTCTTTGCGCAGCGCTGCTGCGGGCACGTAGCCAGAAATTCAATCGCTCCTCACTGCCTTGTCTTGCTGCAGTCACCGTAGGGGGCGGCTTTCATTTGTGCGGTTGCGGGCTTATATCGCGCGGTATGAAAGCGTTGTCAGACCTGCAATCCCTCTCCATCCCGCGCATCGATCTTGGTGTGCCTGCGGGTGCGCGGGTTGTGGTGGCCATGTCGGGCGGGGTTGATTCTTCGGTGGCGGCGGCCTTGTGTGCGCTATCGGGGTATGAAACCGTGGGCGTGACCCTGCAGCTTTATGACCACGGCGCCGCGATCCAGAAAAAAGGCGCCTGCTGCGCCGGGCAGGATATCCATGATGCGCGCATGGTCGCCGACCGTTTGAGCATTCCCCATTATGTGCTTGATTATGAAGACCGGTTTAGCGATCAGGTGATGGAAGATTTCGCCGATACCTACCTGTCGGGCGCTACACCAATCCCGTGCGTGCGCTGCAATGAGCGGGTGAAATTCCGTGATCTGATGGATATGGCGCGCGATCTTGGCGGCGCGGCCATGGTCACCGGCCATTATATTCAGCGGCTGATGACCGGCAACAAAGCGACGCTCCACCGGGCTGCCGATGCGAGCAAGGATCAAAGCTATTTTCTGTTTTCGACGACGCAGGCACAGCTTGATTTTCTGCGGTTTCCCCTGGGCGGGTATCGCAAGGATGCCGTGCGTCAGATCGCGGAACAGCTTGGTCTTGCGGTCGCCGATAAGCCCGACAGCCAGGATATTTGTTTTGTGCCGGAGGGCAAATATGCCGCCGTGGTGGAGCGGTTGCGCCCGGGGGCCAGCACCCCGGGAGAGATTGTGCATGTGGATGGCACGGTCATGGGCCGTCACCCCGGTGTCATTCATTACACGGTGGGCCAACGACGCGGGCTTGGGGTTGCGATTGGCTATCCGCTTTATGTGGTGCGGCTCGATCCGGCGCGCCATCAGGTCATTGTGGGCCCGCGCGCGGCGCTGACGATTTGCGATATTTATTTGAATGAGGTGAGCTGGCTAGGCGACATCCCGCTTGTTGAGGCCGCAGAACAGCGCGCACAAATTGCCGTAAAGGTGCGATCAACCCGGCCACCGGTACCGGCCACGCTGTTTCATGACGACGGACAGATCGGCGTGCATCTGAGTGCGGCGGAGGAGGGTGTTGCCCCCGGACAGGCGTGCGTCTTTTACAGTCAGGATGACGCCCACACCCGCGTGCTCGGCGGGGGATGGATCGCGTCAACACGGCACCCTCTCAATGCGGACCCAGCAGCGCAGCATGGACCGGCAGACACTCTAACGCACCAATCGCCCCTGACGAATCGCTAATGATGGGCTACACGTTCGGCATACCTGCGCCGCCCGTTGGCGCCACCTGTTTTTTTGAGGATAGTTGCGGCCCCATGCCCAAAAACAAATATGATTGTCTCAAATGCGTTGCCTATTGTTGTTCGTATACGCACATTCCTACTAACAAGACAGATATCAAACGCCTCGCAAAACATTTTGAGTTGACCGAGGATCAGGCCAAGCGCCGCTACACCAAAAAAGGCGACGAGGACACGCCCCGCGTTTTACGCCATACCGAAGACGAGCATTTTGTGACGTCCTGCATGTTTCTCGATAAGAACACGCGCAATTGCACGATTTATGAGGCGCGCCCAAAAATCTGCCGTGAGTTCCCCACGCAAAACCGGTGCGGGTATTATGACTTCCTGATGTTCGAACGGGAAGTGCAGGACGACCCCGATTGGGTTGCCACAACAAACTAGCGGGCGCGTCTGCGGGCGGGGAGTGAAATAGGGGGCGGGTGGCGCCGCGGTCATCGGGGGTTTTGATGGAACAACATTATCTTGATTTGCTCGCCCATGTGCTGGCCGACGGTGACAAACGCATGGATCGCACCGGGACTGGTACACTGGCGGTATTCGGCCATCAGATGCGGTTTGATCTGGCTCACGGTTTTCCGCTTCTCACCACCAAGAAACTGCACACCAAGTCAATTATCCATGAGCTTTTATGGTTCCTGTCGGGCAGTACAAACATCGCCTATCTGAAAGCCAATGGCGTTTCGATCTGGGATGAATGGGCTGACCCTCAGGGTGATCTGGGCCCGGTATATGGCAAGCAATGGCGATCCTGGTCTGGCCGCCGCGGACAAACGATCGATCAGATAGAAACCGTCATTACCCAGATTAAAGAAAACCCGGCATCGCGTCGCCTGGTGGTCAGTGCGTGGAACCCGGCTGAGCTTGGAGATATGGCCCTTGCCCCTTGCCATTGTCTGTTTCAGTTCTTTGTGGCGGGGGACCGCCTCTCTTGCCAGCTTTATCAGCGCTCCGGTGATATCTTTTTGGGCGTGCCTTTTAACATAGCCTCCTATGCGTTGCTCACGGCAATGGTGGCGCAGGTGGCGGGGCTTAAGCCGGGTGAGTTTGTTCATACGCTGGGCGATGCGCATCTTTATCTAAATCATATTGATCAGGCTAAGGAGCAACTGCGCCGTACCCCATCGGCGCCGCCGCGCCTGGCCCTGACCCCAACCATTCAAAACATCAATGATTTCCAGTTTGATGATATTATGATTGAAGCCTATGCGCCGCAGGCCCACATAAAGGCCGCTGTGGCCATATGAGCGCGCTTAGCCCAACGGCACGTCTATCCATGGTCGCGGCGGTGGCGGAAAATGGTGTCATTGGCCAGGGGGGCCAGATGCCCTGGCGATTGCGCGATGATCTTGCCTGGTTCAAAAAAGTGACGTTGGGCAAGCCGGTGATTATGGGGCGCAAAACGTTCGCCTCTATTGGCAAGGCGCTACCGGGTCGGACGAATATCATCATTACGCGCAACGCTGGTTTTACCGCTCTTGATTGCGTGGTTGTACCGTCCTTTGATCTGGCGCTTCGCGAAGGCATGGGCGCACACCAGGGGGAAGAGGGCCAAAGCGATGGGATCCAAAACCCGGGCGAGATTGCCATCATCGGCGGCGGGGAGATTTATCGCCATTTTTTGCCGCACACATCGCGGCTCTATCTTACGCGGGTATACGGAGCACCTGAGGGCGACACATTTTTTCCGGATCTGTACCCGGACGATTGGGATATCCGCCTTTTGGGCAGTCTTGAGCAAAATGCGCGCAACACCCACGCCTGCAGTTTTTTCGTCTATGATAGAAAGCCCCCAGCGACCACCAAGTGACGAAAGTGCCTCGAATGGGCGTTGCATTTCCATCACTGATTCCAGAAATCAACTGCGATGTGGGGCGGTGTATATTTGAAACACTAACAGCCCTTGCCGGGCATCAACCTGACTTGAATTTAATCGATTCGGGTAACGCGGCGTTCACCCTTGCGTTTGGTACCGGTTTCAATCGCGTATATAACGGGCTGTAGAGATTCGCCTTAGAATGTGGGGAAGCCAAATGATTTTACCTTTTGCGAAGTCAGCGCCGTTGGTGCGCATGCGACGTTTTGTGAGGACCGGGTTGGCGCTTGCGTGCGCGACGGGCTTGGGCGCCGGACCAGCCCTGGCCCAGAGTTTTGATGTGACATGCACAAGCCCCGATGATGTGCGTCAAATTATTGTTGTTGCGCCGGGCCAAACCGGAAAAGCGTGCGATGTTCAGTATACGAAAAATCGAGGGCGCACCGTTTCAACCCCCTATTTCGCCAATAGCGATCAAGGCTATTGTCTTGAAAAAGCGGCCTTGATCCAGTCGAAGCTGACGGCATCAAACTATCAATGTGCAGGGGCGGGCAGTGATCTGCGCCCCACGATCGTTACGGCATCTGCGTCGCAGGAGCCGGCCCCCGCAGATAAGACCATCAATAGTGCCCAACTGCGCGATGGCGCGGCCGATCGTCAGCTGGCTGACGGAACACCCAGCAGCGCGCGGGATGCTTTTTTGAAAAATCTGCGCGACCAGACAACATCGGAGCCTGCGCTGGAAAAGAGCGCCACCGTATCGCAAGCGGTCCGCGACCAGGCCTTGGCCCAATACCGGGCCCAGCAGGCAAGTGGCGCGGCAAGTGCTGCAACTGGCACTGCAACGGACGCAGCACGAGGTGTCCGGCAGGCAGCTGTCACCATCGCGACTGATAAGACCGCGCAACCGTCAGCGCCGGTCGCAATTGACGGTCTACCCAATGAGGCAAGTGTTGCATCGGTCCCTTCGGTGCCATCTGTTCCGGCGGTGCGCGACGTCACCGGCGTTGACCCGGCCTCGGCCAGCACAATAGCGACGCAGCGGGGCCCTGGCGCCGGGGAAAAAACCGAACAGCTTGTTGCCCTGCAAACGGGGATCGCACGGTCCGGCCCAGTGACCTTGACCAATCCGGCCCCGCTCGCGGTGACTGATCCTGCGGGGGCGCCGGGCACTGGTGCGCGTTCGGCGGTGAGCCGGGAAGAGCGGCAAAAGCTCGTGGGGGCAACCCCCGTTGCCGTCTCGCCGGTTGCTGAAATCCCTGTGGCACAAAAGGCGGCGCAAACCACGAACACCGCATCCTCAAACCAGGCGCTGTCACCGGCGCCGATCCGCGCGGTCAATGACAGTTTCCGGCGGGTGGCGTCGGCGTTGAGCCCAGCGGTGGCCAACCGCCCGCGCTCGCGCCCTGAAATCATCAAAGCGACCCTGATGGCCCAGACCGCCGCCTGGAACGAGGGTGACATTGAGGCCTTTATGGAGGGGTATTGGCGCGACAAGGCCCTTACTTTTGTGTCCGGCACGACGGTAACACACGGCTGGGCCCCAACCTTGCGCCGTTACAAAGATCGATATGGCAATGGCGCGGCACTCGGCCAGTTGGGCTTTGATATCGCCAATGTTGAAATGCTCGCCAATGATATTGCGATTGTTGTTGGCCGGTTCACGCTTAACCGTAACGGGATGATCGATAGCGGCACTTTCACGCTCGTGATGAAGCAGTTCGAGGGTGCCTGGCGGATCGTCCATGATCACACCGTTGCTGACGCCCCCGCCGCTGTTGCCACCGAAACCACAGCCACGGCGCAATAAGAGACGCACAGCCCCCACCGGCTTTCGCCCCCACCGGCTTCGCCCATTGTCTCCATGGCCGTCGACGGCTAAAAGCAGGCGTGTAAGTGGCAGGTTTCGAGGCAAATATGGACTATCAGGCAGCGCGCAAATATATGGTGGCAAGCCAGGTGCGCCCCAATGATGTGACTGATCTTGCCCTGCAAAAGGCACTGGAAGCGGTACCGCGCGAGAAGTTTTTGCCTGCCCATCTGCGCGATATCGCCTATGTGGAGCGCGAGCATGTCTATGGTGCGACCGAGGGGGCGCAGCGGGTCCTTTTAATGGCGCGCGATTTTGCCAAGCTGCTGGCGGTGGCAAAGCCCCGGCCTGTGGATCATGTACTCGATGTTGCCTGCGGCACCGGCTATTCAACCGCAATTCTCGCCAATTTATGCGAAATGGTCATCGGGCTGGAGAGTGATGAGAAGATGCGCACAAAAGCGCAAAGCCTCCTCAGCGATTTGTCGATTGATAACACCGCCATCGTTGATGGCGATGTGACGGCTGGTGACGCTGCTCAGGGACCCTACGATCTTATCGTGATCGCAGCCGCCATTGCCCGCGAGCCGACAAATCTGCTTGAGCAGTTAAAACTGGGCGGTCGTCTCGTGACCATCTGGCGTCAGGGCAAGGCTGATAAAGGGGTTATGTTCCGCCGATCAGAAAACAGCCTGAGCCGCGTGCCCTATTTTGATGCCGGGGCAAGCCATGTCCTCGCGCCCTTTGCGGCGGAAAAAGAATTTCAGTTTTAGACAATCGCCGCCTTAACGGTGCGGTCATCAAGGTGACAATCTGTTCATTTGCCCGGTCGGTCGGTGTGGGCGAACGCTGGGGCAAAGAAGTTGTAATCTTTGGGCGTCATAATTCCGCAACGGGTCGAGGTGAGGCCGAAAGACCGGGTCCACGTCTCCCCGCGCCGCGGTTGACCCCATGGCGGGACAATTGACGTTTCGTGATAGCGAGGGGAAGGCGATTGACAGCCCGGTGCCGCACCCCACATGACGAAGGCAAAGGGGTCCTGATATGAAGTTGGGGCAAAGTCAGATGATCCGAAGAGAGGACCACACCATGAGGGTGAAGAAACGATGCAGGAGCGCCCGGGGCGGCCTTGGGGCCCTGGTGCTTGCAGGATCCATGGCAATCATCGCGGGCGCCAGCGCCGAAAGTCTCCAGGATGCCATGGCCGTTGCCTATCGGACAAATCCGACGGTGCAGTCCGAACGCGCCCGATTACGCGCGACGGGTGAGCTGAAAGCACAGGCGCTGGCCGGTCTCCTGCCGCAAATTTCTGCCTCGGGCAATCTCGGGCGCTCGGTGGTTAGCCAGTCTTCCTCTGCCGGCGGGCCGTTTGATCAACAGAATGTTCCGCTCGACCAGGCCGGCTATGCTGCGCAGGGCGAGCAGCTTTTGTTTGACGGGTTTCGCTCAATCCAGGCGGTCAAACAGGCCGCGGCCCAAATTGATGCCGCCGAGGCGCAATTGATCGGGACCGAACAACAGCTGCTTTCTGATGTGGCGTCGGCGTATTTTGATATTGTCCGCGATATGGCCGTTTATGATTTGAACCGCACCAATGTTGAGGTTCTGCTGCAACAGCTCGACCAGGCGCAGGTGCGGTTTCGCGTTGGCGAAATTACCCGCACCGATGTGGCGCAGGCCGATGCCCGTCTTGCCGGTGCTCGGGCCAATCTGACCAATGCGTCAGCACAATTGGCCGTTAGCCGGGCTCGCTATGTGCAGCTTGTGGGTCAATCGCCAGCCTCGCTTGAGGCGGAGACGCGGGCGCCAGCCTTACCGGCCTCCCTTGAGGATGCCAAAGCCATGGCCTTGCAGGTAGCGCCAGCAGTTCTCACTGCTAAGGCAACCGAACGCGCCTCAAGCCGCGCTGTCAAAATCGCTAAAGGCAATTTTGCGCCTCGGATTACAGCAAATGCTGACTATCAGTTTGCGGAGGAGCCGAGCACCTTTATCACCGAGACCGACAGTTATACCTATGGCGTGCGGGCAAATTTGCCGATCTTTCAGGGCGGTGCCCGGTTTTCTCAAGTGCGCCAGGCCAAGGCAACCAATGAGAGTGATCGTCAACGGATTTATGAAGCCGAACGCCTGACAACGGCGCAAGTGGTTGCCGCGTGGGAACAATTGAACGCCGCCAACGCAACAATCACATCGGCGCAAGCGCAAGTGTCCGCCAATACGCTCGCGCTTGAAGGTGTGCGCAAAGAGGCCCTTGTGGGCTCGCGCTCAACACTTGATGTGCTGAACGCAGAGCTTGAACTTCTCAATTCGGAGGTTGCCCTTGCCACCGCACAGCGCGATTCGCGGGTTGCTTCTTACGCCCTATTGGCGGCCATGGGCGTGCTTACCCCCGAGGCCATGGGGCTCAGCGCCTATGACGCGCCCAAAAAAGGCGGTTTCCTTCCGTTTTAGCGCGGCGATAGTGCGGTTTCGGTGTGAGGCCTGGCATGCTTTCCACGGGAAAGTCGCGCGATTTTGGTGCAATCCTTAACCTTGCAGCAACCGAGGGCTTGCTAGAAGACCCGAAGCACTAAAATAGTGGTGCGGTGTGACAGGGGACCATCCCGCTTCTCACAAGGGATTTTAGGCAATGACAAATGCGCAGCCCGAACCGAGCATGGAAGAGATTCTGGCTTCCATCCGGCGGATTATTTCAGAAGACGAAGAAGAACACCCGGGCGTTGACCGCTCCGGTCTCGACACCCCGCAATCGGTTAGCTCTCCTAGCGTTGGGCATCAGGCCGATGACCAAGGTGCCGCGGACCAAAATGCCGAAGATGACGCCCCGGAAGTGAGCGAACAGGACGCCGCGCTGACACGCATGCTCGACATGGCCGAAGCACGCCGGTCTGGCAGCGCGGACCACGGCGAGCAAAACGCGACCCAAAACGGGCCAAGCCTCGTTGATTTTTCACCCCCGGATGAAGGGGAAGAGACACACGACGGCGACAACCAGGATGACGAGATTATCGCTGTAGCCGAACCGGCGGATCCTAGTGCGGATCACGATCAGGCCCATGACGAGCTTTCAACAGAGGATGTGAAAATGGTAAAACAACAAGCCGCCGCCGTCCAAGACACGAGCGACGACATCGTCGATAGCACCACGGCGAAAGCCGCAAGCGCTGCGTTCGGGAGTTTGACCCGGTCGGTGCGGATGGCCGATGGCGATGGCCAAACCCTGGAGGCAGTTGTCACAGAAATGATGCGGCCCATGGTCAAAGAATGGCTGGACACCAATCTGTCGCGCATTGTGGAAGAAAAAGTTGAGTATGAAGTGCAGCGGCTTGCACGCCGCGGCTAAGGCTCGGATCGATATTCCTAAAAGAGCCGGCCGTGAGGTCGGCTTTTTTTGTGTCTGGTGCCCGCCCCATTAGCTGCCCCAACATCTGCCGTTGCGGGGCGAAATTCTGCCTTGCGCCCCCCTCAAAAGCGTTTCGTCCGGAAACGCTTAAAAAAGATGACTTGAGCGTCGTCATATTTCCAATTGAAGCGACGACGCTTTAGTCTAGATCAACAGGGGTCTTCCCCCGCCAACCACCACAACACGCGCAATATCACGGCGCGTTCTGAAAGATCATGATCATGGCCGAGCCGACGCTTCAAAAAACCTTTGATTTCGCCCAGGCCGAAAGCCGGGTTTATTCCTTATGGGAACAATCTGGTGCGTTTAAGCCGTCGGGACAGGGGAACCCCTATACGGTTGTGATCCCGCCACCAAACGTGACCGGCTCCCTGCATATGGGCCATGCCCTCAATAATACGCTACAGGATATCCTGATCCGGTTTGAGCGGATGCGGGGCAAATCCGTTTTATGGCAGCCCGGTATGGACCATGCCGGCATCGCAACCCAGATGGTTGTTGAACGCCAGATGAAGGAAGAAGGCGCCCCAAAACGCACCGATATGGGGCGTGAGGCGTTTGTCGAAAAAGTCTGGAACTGGAAAGAGCAATCGGGCGGCACGATCATTAACCAGCTCAAACGGTTGGGCGCATCGTGCGACTGGTCACGTGAACGCTTTACCATGGATGAGGGGCTTTCAAAGGCGGTACGGAAAGTCTTTGTACAGCTTTATCGCGATCAGCTGATTTACCGCGATAAACGTCTTGTCAATTGGGACCCTAAATTTCAAACCGCCATTTCCGACCTTGAAGTTGTCAATGAAGAACGTGACGGCCATTTCTGGCATTTCAAATATCCGCTGGAGAACGGCGAGACCTATGAATATGTGGAAAAAGATGAAGACGGCACCGTTACCCTAAAAGAGACCCGTAATTACATTTCCATCGCCACCACCCGGCCTGAGACCATGCTGGGGGACGGCGCGGTTGCTGTTCACCCGTCCGATGCGCGTTATAAGCCGATTGTTGGCAAACGCGTTCTGCTGCCGCTCGCTGATCGCTACATTCCTATTATTGAAGATGATCATCCGGACCCTGACTTTGGCTCTGGTGCGGTAAAGATTACCGGCGCTCACGATTTCAATGACTACCAGGTTGCGCGGCGCCATCACCTGCCGATGCATGTGATCCTCGACGCGCAAGCGCGGATGTTGGCCAGCGATATCATGCCGGAAAAATATGTGGGTCTCGACCGGTTTGAGGCCCGCAAACAAGTTATTGCCGATATTGATGCGGCGGGCCTGTTGGAAAAGGTTGAAGACAAAAAAGTAAACCAGCCCATTGGCGACCGCTCCGGTGTGGTTATCGAACCGATGCTCACCGATCAATGGTATGTGAATGCCGAGGAATTGGCCAAACCCGCCATTGCCGCGGTGAAAGATGGCCGTACACGGTTTATCCCCGAAAACTGGTCCAAGACATATTTCCAATGGATGGACAATATTGAGCCCTGGTGCATTTCACGCCAACTCTGGTGGGGACACCGGATACCCGCCTGGTACGGACCAAAGCTCAATGGCGATGCTTATGATCCTGAGGCGCACGAGATTTTCGTGGCGGAAACCGAAGCCGAAGCGATGGAGATTGCCGCGGCGTACTACCATGAAAAACCCAAGATCGCCGAAACACGGGAGGCTTTCCTCGCCCTCAAGGCCAATGGTAAGCGCGAGCCGGTGCTTTACCGGGAGGAAGATGTTCTTGATACGTGGTTTTCATCAGCCTTATGGCCCTTTTCCACCCTCGGATGGCCGGAAAAAACCGATGCGCTTGCCGCGCATTATCCCACCTCAACGCTCGTGACGGCGTTCGATATCATCTTTTTCTGGGTTGCACGCATGATGATGCAGGGCTTGCACTTTATGGACGAGGTGCCGTTTCGTGACGTCTATATTCATGCGCTGATCCTTGATGAAGAGGGTCAGAAAATGTCCAAGTCAAAAGGTAATGCGATTGATCCATTGACCCTTGTTGATCAGTACGGGGCCGATGCTTTACGCTTTACTCTGGCCGCATTGGCCGCCCAGGGGCGCAATATCCGCATGTCTGAAAGCCGGGTAGAAGGCTATCGGAATTTCGGCACCAAATTATGGAATGCCTCGCGCTTTGCGCAAATGAACGAATGTCAGTATACGCCGGACTATGATCCAACCGCGCTGCATGATGTGATTAATCAATGGATTGTCCACGAAACCGCAAGCTGCGTGGACACAGTCACCGAGGCGCTGGAGGCTTACCGGTTTAATGATGCGGCCGGTGCCGCCTATCGATTTGTGTGGAATGTTTTTTGCGATTGGTATCTGGAATTCGCCAAGCCCCTTTTCATGGGAGACGATGAAAACCGGAAGACCGAAACGCGGCAGACGACGGCTTGGGTGCTCGACCATATTCTCAGAATCTTGCATCCCTTCATGCCCTTTATGACAGAGGAATTGTGGGCCAATCTTGCGCCGCGCGATGGTCATCTGATTACCGCCCAATGGCCGACACCCGCGCCATCGCATAAAAATGCGAGCGCGGCCGCGGAACTTGATTGGGTGATCGGTCTGATTTCTGCGGTGCGGACGGCGCGCGCCGAAATCAATGTGCCCGCTGGGGCGAAAATTCCCATGATCATTATTGGCGACAACCCCACTGCAATGCGTTTTTTTGACAGTCATGGCGATCGCATTTCCAAATTGGCCCGGCTAAAGAGCGTTGAAACGGCCGAAAGTGTGCCCGCCGGGGCAGCGCAAATTGTCCATTCCGGCTCGGTTTTTGCGTTGCCCCTTGTCGGGGTCATCGACATCGCGGCGGAGACGGCGCGGCTCGACAAGGAGCTTGGTAAAGTGACATCGGAAATTCAGGCAATTGACAAACGGTTGGGCAACGAGGCCTTTGTGGCCAAGGCGCCCGAAGCCGTTGTGACCGAGACGCGTACCCGCCGGGAGGGGTTTGAGGCGCAACGCGAAAAGCTCACCGGCGCGCGTAAACGTCTTGATGACTTGGTCGGATGAGAGACTTCGCCCGCAAACCTGACTCCCCTGAAGAAAACGCCACTCCGCCGGCCATTTTCTCGGTGACGCTGCTGCGGATGGTCAAGACATTGTGGCGCCCGGAGCTAAAACGCTGGCGCGCGCGGATGGTCGCCGCGTTTGTCCTGACACTGATGGCCAAGGCCCTTGCGGTGGCGGCGCCAGTATTCCTGGGGGAGGGGATTAACCTCCTTAGCGGTGACGCGACGGGTGATGGTGGTGCGCTGAAATTGGCCGGTCTTGGCTTTATGGGCTGTGTACTGATTTACGGGGGTGCGCGGTTTTTATCCAATGCGCTGCCGCAAGTGCGCGATTCGTTTTTTGTGCGGGTGACGCAAAACATGAACAGGGTTGTGGCGCAGGAAGCTTTTTTGCATGCGCAAAAGCAATCGCTGCATTTTCACTTGTCGCGCCGGGCGGGTGCCCTGAACCGCATCATTGAGCGGGGCAGCGGTGCCATGGAATTTCTCCTGCGCTTTCTTGTCTTTAATATTGGCCCCACCTTTGTTGAATTGGCGATGGCGGCGGGTGTGATCGGTGTTCTGTATGGCCCGTGGCTGTCTGTTGTTGCGGTGCTTACGGTCGTTGCTTATACGGTCTTCACTGTACTGATTACCGAATGGCGAAACCGCCTGCGCCGGGCCATGAATGAGGCTGATACCGAACTCAAAGCAGTGACCATGGACACGTTCACTAATTTTGAGACGGTAAAGGCCTTCGCGGCGGAAGAACGCGAGGCGGCCCGGTTTGACGGGGCCATGCGCCAGTCTATCCATCATTTTATCCGCTCCATGAAATCCATGAACCTGATGAATATGGGTCAGGAATTCATTATGACCGCCGGGCTCGTGGGTGTTGCCGTGGCGGCGGGGTTTGCCGTACAGCAATCTGCCATGCGGGTTGGCGATATCATGGCGGTTATCTTGATGATGACGAATATCTACCGTCCCCTGAATATTCTCGGCTTTGCATGGCGGGAGATTAAACAATCCAGCGTTGACGTGGAAAAACTCTATGACTTGCTGGATGAAGCCCCCTCGGTTGCTGATGTGCCGGGGGCAGGGTCCCTCATCAGTAAAGACGGGGCGATTGCTTTTGAAGACGTCTCATTCGCCTATGAGGGCCGTGCGCAAAGCGTTGATAAGGTGTCCTTTGCGATTGAGCCTGGCCAATTTGTCGGCGTGGTCGGGCCATCGGGAGCTGGCAAGTCAACGCTGGTCAAACTCCTATTTCGTTTTTATGACCCCACTGCCGGGCGCATTATCATTGACGGAACTGATATCCGCACCGTGACCCAGGCAAGCCTGCGCACGGCGCTGAGCCTGGTGCCGCAAGATGTGTCGCTCTTCAATGATAGTTTGCGGGTGAATATTGCCTATGGCTGCCCAGATGCCAGCGACGCGGCGATCCACGCGGCGCTTGAACGGGCGCAATTGGCGAGCTTTGTGGAAACCCTTCCCAAGGGCTTAGAAACAGTGGTGGGCGAGCGTGGCCTGAAGCTCTCCGGTGGGGAGCGTCAACGCGTTGGCCTGGCGCGGGCAATTTTGAATGATCCGTGTATTCTCGTGCTGGACGAGGCAACATCGTCACTCGATTCCGCCACGGAAGAAGACGTGCAACATGCCTTGATGGCCGCTGCGCGCGGGCGCACAACAATTTCCATTGCGCACCGTTTGTCCACCGTTGCGGGAGCCGATCATATCCTGGTGCTGGATAAGGGCCGCATCGCCGAAACCGGAACCCACGCAGCGCTCATTGCCCAGGGCGGTCTCTATGCCGGCCTCTGGCAAAAACAGAGTATTGAAAATGACCGGCCCATTGGGGCGGGGCCAGTGGGGGAGCCAATACCGCAAGCGGTGTCATTATCGCGATAAGTTCTCGATTTGACGGTTTGAACCCGCAAAAGCCATCAGTCGATAGGGCGGAAAATCAGGGTCAGGACGATCCCAATCAACCCGATTATCGACCACAGGGGCACGCCCATGACCGTGGTGAGGGCTTGCTTGATGCCCCCAGGGGACGCCTCGGCGACGGCATAGCCATCCAAACCAAAAAGGGCGAGCACTTCCGCCGTTGAGCGGATCACGGGCTCCTTCTGCTCAAGCGAGCTGATACCATCCGCGCCGAGAAGCGCAATGGCGATCCCCACAAATACCCAAGCGATAAACCGAAACACTGTCATTGATGACCCCTGGCGACCGCGGGACATGTGTCCCTTCACATGCGAGAAGGCTAGCCAATTCTGTGCGCTGGCACCATCACTCATGGCGGCTGAATAAATCAGTTTCGGTGAATTTCCGAAGAATTTTAGCTTGTGTGTCGCAGATACCCGCGTATATCTGGCGACCCGGCGGTAAAAATAAGCATTCCGGGGCACCGGCTCGTTCGGTTTGCTGCGCTCATGCCTGAGCCACCCCCTCGCGTTAGCGAGGAAATGAAAAATCCGACGTGCGCCAACCCGGCGTCGTCAC
>JBCBBJ010000018.1:14280-43405 GCA_038531745.1 Pseudomonadota bacterium | reverse complement strand
CTTCGGGATCATGCGTCCTCGCTCTACGGCGCGGCCATAGGCGGTGTGCGGTTCAATGGTCAGTTGGTAGACGGATAAATGCCCGGTATTGAACTGGGTGGCCCGCGTCAGTTCCCGTTCCCATTGCTGGAGCGTCTGGTCCGGGTGGCCATAGATCACATCAAAAGTCACATTCCCAAAAATAGACTGCGCCGCATCAATGGCTGCGCTGGCTTGTTGGCCGTTATGGTCCCGGCCCAGAACCTTGAGCAGGCGATCATCGAAACTCTGTACACCAAGCGATAGCCTTGTGATTCCAAGTGCAGCCACATCTTGCATCTGGTCTCGGGTCAGGTTCGCGGGGTTCGCCTCCAGCGTAATCTCAGCTCCCGGATGAAAGCCGAACAGGGTTTCGCACTGATCAATCACTGACCGCAGGATAGGCAAAGGCGCAAGCGATGGCGTTCCCCCGCCAAAATAAAGACTATGCAGCGGACGCGGCGTGACCATAGCGGCGGTCTGCGTCAACTGGCGAGCAAAAGCACCCTGCCACGCCGATGCATCAACGTCGCGATTTTTGTACACATTAAAATCGCAATAGGGACAAATGCGCAGGCAATATGGCCAGTGCACATAAACGCCCAGATCATTCGTGGCCGGATCAGAGACCGGTGCGCCGGTGGGCGTTAGGGTTGGGGAAAGCATGTGGTCACAAATTTCGCAAACGCATCCGCGCGGTGGGAGATGGCGTGCTTTGCATCCGGGTCCATTTCGCCAAAGGTTTGCGTATGCCCATCGGCCACAAAGATCGGGTCATAGCCAAAACCGTTTTGTCCGCGCGGGGGAAAGTCGATCTTGCCATTGACCCGCCCTTCAAAAAGATGATCTGTCCCATCGGGCAGGGCGAGGCACAGCATACAGACGAAATAGGCCGACCAGTCATTGCGCCCATCGCCGCCAGCCATCTGTTCACGGACGGCTTTTCCGACTTTTTCCATGGCCCAGGCAAAATCGCGGCTCACCGCGCCATTGGCATCTTTGCGTTCCGCCCAGTCTGCAGAATAAACACCCGGGGCATCTTCTAACGCAGCCACGCAAAGACCACTATCATCGGAAAGGGCGGGCAGCCCTGTGGCTGCCGCGCTGGCATGGGCTTTTAGCCGGGCATTTTCCGCAAAAGTCGTTCCGGTCTCTTCCACATCCTCCAGTCCCAAATCATAGGCGGAGGTCACGGTCATCGCGAACGGTTCAAGCAGCGCCCCAATCTCGCGGATCTTCCCGGTATTCTTGCTGGCGATAACAAGACGACCCGCCTCAAGATAAGGCGCAAGAGGAGAAGAGCTGATGGGCATAAGCGGCCTGACAAGAAAAAGGGCTAGGGCGGTATATTAAGCCGAAGGCGCACTGCACCGTCAATATGAGCTCAACGCACTCATCATCCGCTAAAGCGCATTATGAATCGCAGCGATCCGCGGGAAGACGTCCTGTTCGAAGGTGGCGGGGAACCGCATGACGCCGAGGCGCACGATGACGGCGTTTTTTGAAGGGATCGCAAAAATATATTGGCCGTCATTGCCGCCTAAATAAAAGATGTCTTTGGGTAAGTCCGGCAAGCCGATGCCGTCCCGGTTCAATGACCAGTGGGCACCATAGTGTTTGGTAATCCCGGCCGCGGGCGTTGTTGTATAGTCGACCCAGTTGCCGGGCAGGATTTGGGTGCCATTCACGATGCCGCCCTGTAAGTGAAGCGCGCCAAACCGGGCAAAATCGCGAGGCGTGGCATAGATATAAGACGAGCCAACAAAGCTGCGCGATGGATCAAGTTCAAAAACGGCCGATTGCATCCCGATTGGCCAAAAGAGTTCGGTATACGGAAAAGCGTTCGGTTTTTAGAACGACACATGCCTCGAAGAAAGACACCACGAAGGGCATGACCCAGTTCGGCCGTGCTCTGGATGAGCTGAACATCGATGTTATCTGCGCCAATAGTCCCCAAGCCAAAGGCCGCGTTGGACGAGCCAATAGAACGCTTCAGGATCGTCTTATCAAGGAGATGCGCTTACGGAAGATCAGCACGATTGAGGCCGCCAATGAGTATGTTGAAGAGTTCATGGCCGATTACAACAAGCGTTTTGGCAAAGAACCGCGCAACCCGAAAGACATGCACCGCCCCCTCGCCGCCCATGAAAGCTTGAACGCGTCGCTCTGCCACAAAGAGAAGCGCCGTTTGACCAACACGCTCATCCTCAGATATGACAAGATGCCGCTGGGAAGTATGTGACAGTCTGCGATTATCTTGATGGCAGGTTGGAAATCCAGCATGAAGGCGTTCGCCCCCCCTATAAGACTTTTGATAAGCTACAATCAGTCAAGCGAGCTGATATTGTTGCCAATAAGAACATTGATCATGCCTTAAAGTTCATCGCTGAGTAGCAGAGAGGTCGAGAGCTAGAAGGTAGCAAAAAAGCCCCTGTACGACGGGGGCAGAAGAACCATATGTTTGATATACAGTAAGGGAATTCCATAAAATGAGTTCATGGAAGCCTATCAGCGAAGAGCAGTTGTGGGATTTATTGAACGAGGGCTCAGTCAAATTATCTACACCCGAAGCACGCTTCTTTGAAGCTATTCGCGTTTTACCGCATAAATGGCAGTTAGACCCCTGGGGAAAACAAGGAGATGGTTTTTGGGTTGTGGGAATAATTGGCCAAACTGTGCTATGGTATAATGATATTGAAGAAGGCTTTAATCATTCAAAATATTCAAATTTTGGCACAATCGATGATTATTGGTGCGATCAGAATAATTTTGAATATGCTCTGAAATTCTTAAAAGTGTTTGCTGATACAGGCATCGACAACGGAAAAACAGGTCCTCCAACACCCATTTAACCAACACTGAGACACTAGAATATCAGACACTCAAGAAAGCGGCCCTGTCGGGCCGTAGGCTGCTTTGCCCGCTGTCTTGGCGGTCGAGGGCCTGGCTAGCCGAAAGGCCTGCCCGCGCCCGCGAACAAGCCAGCTTTTGTATGGCTAAATCTCAACCTAATCGCTCTTGGCAATACACTGCCTTTACTCTACAAAAATCACACCCAAACACCAAATGAGGCATTTCTATTTTGCTCAGCATGGGACGTTTCTAAATTGGTTTGACAAAATGACCACGGACAGTTTTCGCCGCGTCATCCACATCAATACTGACCCAATCAAATGTGGGACTGATGTTTTGAAAATTTGCTGTCGCCACATCAGCGGGCGCACGCCCCGCCACAAAGACTTCGGAGCAGGTGACTTTCGTCACATAGCCCGCGGGCACATGCGCCACATCATCAGACTTCCAGAGCCCGAAGGCGAGCACTGGCAGAATGATCAGCATCAATGGGAAGAATTTCGTGCGCACACGGCACCTTTTCGAAAACAAGAAAAAAGTATCAAGCCGAAGGCGCGAGGCACCGTCAATGTCTACCCCATGGCGAGAAACCACCCGTTGCATTGCCCTTCGCTTAATGCGCCCTTCCTGCTAAGACCCTTCCATGACCACACTTCTTTCCTCCGCAGCCACCCCCGCCAAGATAAATATTATTGGCTTGCCACGCCCGGCGCTTGCCGATGCGTTGGCGGTGGCGTTTGGTTTGGAACCGAAAAAAGCCAAGATGCGCGCGTCGCAGATTTGGCGCTGGGTTTATCATTTCGGGGTCACTGACTTTGCGGCAATGACCGATATCGCCAAGGACATGCGCGCGCAGTTGCCGGTGCACTTTACGCTGGCGCGGCCCGACCTTGTCGAACGGCAAGTCTCCAAGGATGGCACGCGCAAATATCTGTTGCGGTTTGGCCCGGGAATTGAGGTTGAGGCCGTTTTTATTCCGGGTGTGGGTCGCGCCGGAGCGTTGTGTGTGTCGTCGCAGGTGGGCTGCACCCTTAATTGTACGTTCTGCCACACGGGCACCCAGCGGCTGGTGCGCAATCTCACCGCGGCGGAAATTGTGGGCCAGGTGATGATGGCCAAGGATGATCTTGGCGAATGGCCCTCGGCCAGCGAGACCCGGCAGCTTTCCAACATCGTCTTTATGGGGATGGGGGAGCCGCTTTATAATCTGAGCAACGTGGCCGACGCCATGGCGGTAATTAGCGATAGCGACGGTATCTCCCTCTCGCGGCGGCGGATTACGGTATCAACCTCGGGCATCGTGCCGGAAATGGCAGCTTTGGGCGAACGCACCCAAGCGATGTTGGCGATTTCGCTCCATGCGGTGCGTGATGACTTGCGGGACGTGCTGGTGCCGATCAACCGGAAATATCCGTTGGCGGACTTGTTACAGGCTTGCCGCGATTACCCGGGTCTTTCCAATGCGCGGCGCATTACGTTCGAATATGTGATGCTGGATCAGGTCAATGATAGCCTTGCCGAAGCGCGCGAGCTGGTGCGCTTGCTCAAAGGGATCCCTGCGAAAATCAATCTCATCCCGTTTAATCCGTGGCCGGACGCGCCTTACAAATGCTCCTCCTGGGAACGGATTGAGGCTTTTGCCGATGTGGTGAACCGGGCGGGCTATGCCTCCCCGATTCGTACCCCGCGCGGACGCGATATCGCCGCCGCCTGCGGCCAATTGAAAAGCGACAGCGTTAAACAACGCGCCAGCGCGCGGTTGCAGGCTGCGCTTTAGCTGTCCGCTGCTACCGGTTTCTTTCCTTTGGTCTTGTCGCTTGCTTTTTTATCCTTCGGAAAAATTAACCGGCTGATTGCCTTTAAGGGAATATTCAAGGCGGTGAGAAAGCCCGCAAACGGGCCCAGCGGCGAAAATAGCGCAAAGCCTAATGCCAGAAAGCAGGTAAAGATCTGGGCGCATTTGCAGAAGACTGATCGCCGCGTCATGGTGATTTCGCGGTCCGACAAACCCACCAGTTTTTTGCGCCGCAAGGCATGGCCAAACATCTGTGCCATGATGAAATAGACGATGCTCATGCCCACATTGTAGAGCGCAATCACATAGGCGGCTTCGCGATATCCGCCGGTCATGGCGGTCAATCGATCCGGATAGCCGAATTGGAACAGAACGAACCCAAATAGCGAATCAAAACAAAAACGGAGCGGATAGGCCGTGAACAAAATCAGCAGCAGCAGCATCGCATTTAGAAAAATGATATAGCCATCGGCAAGACCATAGCGGCGGAAATAGACAAAATGGTCATTCCAGATCGTCAGCAAAATGGCAAAGGCCACGGAGACCGGAATGATATTCAGCACAAAGTCGAATAGCTCGCCAAATGTGGTCGGCGGCTGTGAGGAGGAGACGAGCATGCCAAGGGCAAGGGCGAAAATAATATCCGACAGATTTTCGATCCGCGTGACGCGGCGCCCGCGCCACTCAAAATCTGGATCATGATCAATGCCATCGACAATTGCTTGGCGCATATCCCTCACCTCCGTCATACACTGACGACGTTCCCAGGGGACCACTATTATCGAAAATCTGTTGCACTTCAATCATCTAGGCGTCGCCATCATGGGCGCGGCGGTGGGCCGATGAGGGGGCTTTGGCGTACGCCCCTCGCCGGGCCGCTCGCATTCCAGGCCTGGTGTCTTGATGCGCGCCGCAAATATCGGTGGGTTGCGTCTTGGCTGCCCGCCGCTGGCCCAGTGGTGGAAATTGGTTCGGGACCCGGCAGTGTACTGAAGGAATTTCGCCAGTGCGGTCATGATATCACCGGGCTCGATATTACCGACAGCAGCTATGAGCCGTCCCTGGCGCCGGTCCTTTATGATGGCGGGGCCTTTCCGTTTACGGATGACTGGTTTCACACCGCCCTCTTGCTGACCATGCTCCATCACACGCCCCACCCCGACCAAATTCTTCGCGAAGCGATGCGGGTTGCCCGGCGACTGATCATCGTTGAGGATGTTTATGAAACCCGCTGGCAGGAGACGGTCACTAAAATCACCGATAGTCTCACCAACCTCGAATTTATCGGTCATCCGCATACAAACCGTACTGATGTGGCCTGGCGGCAAACCTTTGAAGAGATGAATCTGACCTTGCGTCACCATGCCATTTACCCGGTGGCCGCCATTTTTCAGCAAGCGGTCTATGTGCTGGACCGCGATGACGATTGACCCTTATATCAAAGACCTTGACATAATTAGGTATATTCCTAATTAATAAGATATGACTGATATCTACAAAGCGCTGGCTCACCCTGTGCGCCGGGAAATTCTGATGATGCTTCGCACCCGCGCCCATACGGCGGGTGAGATTGCGGAGATGTTTTCCATGACCAAGCCGAGCCTGTCCGGACATTTTTCGGTGTTAAAGGATGCCGATCTGGTCACCGTGGAGCGGTCAGGGACGACCCTGATTTACCGCATAAACATGTCAGTGGCGGAGGATGCGATGGCTGGCCTAATGGCGCTCTTCCGGATTGGCGAGGCCGCTCCTGCGCCCTTGGGCAAGGGGGCAATCGCTAAACACAAAAACAGGGTTTGAGGCAAGGGAGGCTGTCCGATGGTCATCAGAGGCTTGAAGTATTCAATACCGTTTCTACTCGCGATGGTCGCCCTCACGGCTTATGGCTTTTGGCAGGTGGGATTTGATGCCGAGGTGCCGAGCACCTTTGATCGCAATGGTAATATAATCGGTACACAGAGTAGTACAGGGCTATTTCTTTTGATGCCGTTGTCGGCAGTGGCGGTCATCATCATCTTTGCGATATTACCAACCATTGATCCGCGTGGGGAAAATTTTAAATCATCCCGGGGTTTATTCTTTGCGGGGTGGTTCGGGGCGCTTTTGACCCTGTTGGTCAGTCACGCGATGATTGTGATCTCTGCGGCTCATCAGACCGCGCCGGATATTCGTTGGGTACTGGCTTCCAGTTCGGTCTTATTGATTGCAGTGGGTAATTTCATGGGAAAAAGTCGATCCACCTGGTTTATGGGCTTACGCACACCGTGGACGCTTTCCAGTGAACATGCGTGGAGCGTGGCGAACCGCATCACCGGTTGGCTTCTGGTACTGACCGGTGTGGTGGCTTTGGTCGTTGGATTTTTCAAAGAACCGTTCGCGGCACTGTTTGTTCTCGGAGCCGGCGCCGCAATCAGCTGTATTGTGGGTGTGGTGGTGTCTTATTTTGCCTGGCGCGCCGACCCGGAGCGTCGCTAAATCGGGTTGCCACTGGCCAGTGTGATGATTTTGGCTTAAGCGAACCTTTTGTCGCCGGTGCCGCTTTGGTGCTGTTCCCCGTCAGAAGGATTGCTCTGCCCCATGTCTTCCGCCTCCCCAGAAAAAATCAACAAAGTTGTTCTCGCCTACTCTGGCGGTCTCGATACATCGGTGATCCTGAAATGGCTGCAAACGGCGTATGATTGTGAGGTTGTGACCTTCACCGCTGACCTGGGTCAGGGCGAGGAGTTGGAGCCTGCCCGCCGCAAAGCCGAACGCGCGGGCGTGAAGGAAATCTATATTGAGGATCTGCGCGAGGCGTTTGTTCGCGATTACGTCTTTCCGATGTTCCGTGCCAATACGGTTTATGAGGGGCAATATCTGCTTGGTACCTCTATTGCCCGGCCCTTGATTGCCAAACGTCTGGTGGAAATAGCGCGCGAAACGGGCGCCGATGCCATTGCCCATGGGGCCACCGGTAAGGGCAATGATCAGGTGCGGTTTGAATTGAACGCGTATGCGCTAAACCCCGATATCAAGGTGATTGCGCCCTGGCGCGAATGGGACCTGAACAGCCGCGAAAAACTGATCGCGTTTGCTGAAAACCATCAGATCGAGATCGCCAAGGATAAACGCGGCGAAGCGCCGTTTTCTGTTGATGCCAATCTCCTCCATACCTCATCCGAGGGCAAAGTGCTGGAGGACCCGGGGGTGCCCGCGCCGGATTATGTTTATCAGCGTACGGTTGACCCCGTGGCCGCGCCCAACACGCCGGAGGAGATTGAGGTTTCGTTCAAGAATGGCGATCCCATCGCGATCAATGGCAAGGCCCTTAGCCCGGCGGTCCTGCTCACCGCGCTGAATGAATATGGTGGTAAGCATGGGATCGGGCGGCTTGATCTGGTGGAAAACCGGTTTGTAGGGATGAAATCGCGCGGCATTTATGAAACGCCGGGCGGCACCATTTTGCTCGCCGCGCACCGGGGGATTGAGCAAATCACGCTCGACCGGGAAGCGGCGCATCTGAAAGACGCTTTGATGCCGCGTTACGCCAACCTCATTTACAATGGGTTCTGGTTCGCGCCCGAGCGGGACATGCTCCAGGCAGCGATTGACCAAAGCCAGGGGCCCGTGGAGGGTGATGTCAGGCTCCAGCTTTATAAGGGCAACGTCCAGGTAATTGCCCGTACCTCGCCAAAATCGCTCTACTCCATGGCCCATGTGACGTTCGAGGAAGACAGCGTCTATGACCAGGAAGATGCGGCGGGCTTTATCCGGCTCAATGCCTTGCGCCTGAAATTGGGCGCACGCCGGACCTAAGCGCGTGCCGAACGGTCTGGGCCGCCAACGCAATCGTGACAGGGCGTCGGGCGAATAGGAGTGGTAATTTTCGCCGGTCCTTGCTTTCTTGGCCCCATGGTGACCAATCCTCCGATAAAGGCGTTTAGGGCTGCGGCACGCATCGCCCTCCCGGCGCTGTTGATGCTGGCGGTAATGTTCACGGCGCCCCCTGTCCAGGCGGGTCTCGATACGCGTCCAACCGCAAGTCTTTCACCGAGGGAGGCGCGGGCCCAGGCGCAAGCCTTGGCCGCGGGGGAGCCCTTCGTGACGCTCGACCGGGGCCGGATTGCCGGGATAAAAACCACGGAAATTACGGCCAGTATCGATATTGCGGCCCCGCCCGCCACGGTTTGGGCCGTGATGACCGATTGCGATGCGGCGCTTTCCATCGTGCCCCATTTGCAAAGCTGTACCGTCCTGGAAAAAGGGTCCTTCATGGCCGGGGCGCAAGCGCCGGACCGCATGTCCGATGTGCGCCGCCATGTGGTGCGCTATTCGCGGTTGTTGCCCTTAACGGTCAATGAGTTTCGCTCGGACTATCAGCGCGATTTGTCTATCACGTTTGAAAAATCCGGCGGCGATTTGAAAGTCTTGGTCGGGTCCTGGCGTTTGGAACCGCGCGACGATGGCAAAGCAACCCGTGTGCACTATCAGGCCTCGCTCGCCATCGGCCAGCCGGTGCCAGTTTTTTTACTCAAACGGATTACCCACGGCGATACCAAGAAAATACTGCGTAATCTGCGCGATCTTTCTGCCCGTCAGTATCAAGATCAATTGGCCACGGCACGTCAATCACAAGCCGGTACCACCCCCCGGTGACCAAAGCGGTGGACCCGGCAACGATCACCGTCATCATTCCGGTTTATGGTGATGAGGCGCCGTTACGCCAGTTACTGACCATGTTGTGCGCAATGTCTGTTGATGAGATTATCGTTGCCAAAGCGCAGGCCCCTGATGCGGCGTCAACAGCAGTGCCAACCGCACAAGCCCCGCTTTGCCAGCACCCTCCTCATATCGATGGGCCCACCCTGCGCTGGCTCCAAAGCCAAAAGGGGCGGGGCATTCAGATTGCCCATGCGGCGGCGGCGGCAACCAGTGATATCATCTGGATTGTCCATGCCGATAGCACCGTACCCAACGATGCGCCCCAGCATATCCGTAGGCTGATGGCCGATCCAATGATTGCCATGGGGTGTTTTCGATTAAATTTTGATCACCCCCACCGCATCCTCAGACTCTACAGCTTTTTCTCCCGTTTCGACAGTATACTGACAACTTTTGGCGATCAGGGTTTTTTCGTACGCCGCGATGTTTTTGCGCAGGTGGGGTATTGTCCACGCTGGCCGTTATTTGAGGATGTTGCCATGCGCCAGTCTTTGCGCAGACTCGGGCGCGTCGAAAAAGCGCCCATCGCGTTGCAGACATCGGCGCGGCGTTTTCTGGCCGTTGGGCCTATTCGTACACAGATCGTCAATCTTGCATTGATCATAGCCTATTGGCTTGGCGTCACGCCGGCCCGTCTAGCAAGACTCTATGACAGGTTTGGCAAAGGGCGACCTCAACACCGTGAGGCTGCCGAGACGACAAAAACGAAGCCGCGTCTTGCACCCCAACGCTAGCACGCGTCTTGGGAAGGTTTGCCCTCGCCAAACATAATTTCCAATTGCGGACCCCAAAAAGTCCTGCCAAGCTTCGTACGAATTCATTACTTGGAGGGCCCCATGATCATTACAAACCGCTTCTACGTACTGACTGCCATTGGTGGTATGATATTGGGGGTAGCCGGGTGCGCCACGGTGGCAACGCAAACCCTCGAGAACCGGCTGCAAACCCTTGGCCTGCCGGCTGGCACAGCAACCTGTATGGCCAACGATCTTGGAGAAAATCTGTCTCAAGACGATTTGATTGATTTGACGCGCTATACCTATTCACTGACCACGGCCAATAGCGCTGTTGAAATTGTCCGCTCTCTGATGGAGATTGAAAACCCCCGCGCCGTAACGGCGGTGGGTCAGGCGGGTTTCACCTGTTTGCGCCAAAGCTTTTTTGGCTAGAGCATGGTCGTTTAATCGCAGTCGACCTCCATCCTTCGAGACGACCGCTGACGCGCTCTCCTCGGGATGAGGAACATGTCGTCTTCACCGGAAAAACCTCATGCTGAGGAGCCCGGAGAGCGTCTCGAAGGATGAGGTTTTTCAACTCAAATTAAATCGGAAGAGCTCTAAAACCTTATGAAAAGCCCCCCGGCACGCTGCCGGGGATTTTAGTTGGTATAAAGCGGGCCCTAAGACAGTGCGGCCTCGCCGTCGAGAACCGCAGCAGCGGCATTCACCACTGCACCGATCCGCAACGCCGCCTGGATTTGTTCCGTTGTCAGACCATGTTTGCGCAATTCTTTTTCGTGAGCATCAAGGCACATGCCGCAGCCATTAATGGCTGAAACGGCCAGTGACCAAAGCTCGAAATCTGCTTTGTCCACACCCGGATTACCGATCACGTTCATGCGCAGCTTGGCGGGCAGTGTGCCATAGGTTTTTTCACTCATCAGGTGGATTGCGCGGTAATAGACATTGTTCATGCCCATTATGGCAGCTGCCGCTTTGGCGCCATTGGCGGCTTCATCGGGAAGTTTGCCGTTGGTTTCGGCTGTTACGGCTTTGATGACGGTAGCATTACCGGTGGCCAGCGCTGAGGCGAGAAAGGTGCCGAGTTTCTGGTCCTCACTCAGCACGGTTTCATTGAGTAAGCTGCCAAGATTGAGGCGGATGTCTTTTGCATAATCGGGTATTTCTGCGCGCAGGGTTTCGATTGTCATGGGGGAGATCCTTTCAGTCATGAAAAAGCGCACCCCCGGATGCCGGCTCGCATCGGCGATGCCAGCCCGGATAGGCACGCTTTAACACTCTCTACTAGTAAGAGGGGTGGCGCGTCCGTTAGAGCGTATCGCCGCCCACGGGTCGGTTACAGGGGCATAGTTCGTCCGTCTGCAGACCATCGAGAACACGCAGCGTATCCTGCGGGTTACGGCCCACATTCAGATTATTCACGTAAACATGCTGGATCACATTATGGGGGTCCACAACGAACGTTGCGCGAAGGGCAACGCCTTCAGGCGAGCGGATGCCAAGGCCGTCAATCAACGCGCCGGTGGTGTCCGCAAATTGCCACGCGTCGTGTTTGTTGAGATCGGGGTGATCCCGGCGCCAGGCAAGTTTCACAAATTCGTTGTCGGATGAGCCGCCCATGACGATTGCATCACGGTCAGCAAACTCTGACGCAAGGCGCCCAAATTCTGCAATCTCCGTGGGGCACACAAAGGTGAAATCCTTCGGATAAAAATAGATTACCTTCCATTTGCCGGAAAAGCTTTCCTGGGTGATCTCTTCAAACGCGGACGCGCCGCCTTCTTCGTGATTGTTAAAGCCGGGCTTTACGCCAGTGACGGAAAAATCGGGGAGCTTATCGCCTACACCAAGCATGCTGGTTCCTTTCAAATCGGATGAAATCTTGTTTTTCAGATCACTCGAATACGTGATCAAGGGGGATATAGGTCACGCTTGCAAATTGGGCAAACGGATAATAACTAATTCTAATATCGAAAATATCGATCATGCTCGGTCGTCCTATTCAGAAGGGAAACCCACAATGGTGATCCTGCCAACCTTACGGCAATTGCAGTTTTTTGTGGCACTGGCCCGGCGCGAGTCTTTTTCGCGCGCGGCGGAGGATAGCCTTGTTTCACAATCAACCCTGTCATCGGCAATCAAGGAGTTGGAGGCGTTACTGGACTGCCAACTGGTTGACCGGTCGACGCGGGTGTTCTCGCTCACCCCGGCCGGTCAGACAGTGGCGGAGCAGGCGGCAAGCCTCCTCGCGCGGGCTGAAGACATGGTGCTGACGGTGAGGGATCAGCCGCTTCTAACGGGGCCGTTTCAATTGGGTATTATCCCGACAATTGCGCCATTTTTGTTGCCAACCCTCTCGCCTGGCCTCGCCAAGGCCTATCCGGATCTGCAGCTCTATTTGCGGGAGGATTTGTCGGCGGCGCTGGTGTCGCAATTGGCGTCCGGTTTCCTCGATGCAGCGATCCTGGCGTTGCCGTATGACATGCCCGGCATGGAGGTGATTGCCGTGGGGCATGATCCCTTCTGGTTCACCTGCGGGCCCGATCATCCGCTGGCCGACCGCAAAGCGATCTCGGCGGATCATCTGCGTGAAACGCCGCTTTTATTGCTGGAGGATGGCCATTGCCTGCGTGAACATGCGCTTGATGCGTGCCAATTGCGCCGGTCTGATCAGGTGGCGGGTTTTGGCGGCACCAGCTTGATGACCCTGGCGGAAATGGCCCGCGCTGGTTTGGGGGCAACGCTCCTGCCGGATATGGCGGTGCGCCAGGGCATGGCACAAGGGTCGGGCTTGCTGGCGAAAAAATTGGCAAACCCAGTACCCGGACGTGATGTGGGGATCGTATGGCGCAAGGGATCAGGCCGCGCCGAAGAGGTCCAGGCCCTCGCAGAGATGGTGAAGGCGGCCGTCCTCACCCTGCAAAAACAGCCGGTTCCCGAGTAAATGAGACAAAATCTGCAATTTTTTGGGCGTACATTGCGATTTTGTAAGGAAATTTAACAAATTCCTACCCTATTGGGGATAAAAAGGAACCACATTTATCGCCATACTGTCGGTATGTCATCGCAACCGGGACTAATGGGGGGACCACTTGCCAGGGACATATGGGAGAGAGAAATGTCTGGATTTTTGATTTTGTCGATTATTTTGGGTGTGTTCAGCGGCGGCACCGCGCTGGTTGGCATCGGCAACCTTCTGCGCGGCGGTTCACGCTCCACCATGGATTGGTAGACACCGCGTTACACCGACAAAACGACCTTAAAAGGCACCTGGATGGATCGTCCCGGTGCCTTTTTTGCTTTGGGGCCCGTGTCCCCCAGCCTTCACAGGCATTGTTTCTCCCCGGCACGCAGATTGCATTATCTTTGCAGAATTCGCGTGTGTACCCGTGAATTTGGTGGTTAAGGGGTTCGTGCATGTTCACGCGAAAAGCGAAAATCGGCAAAGAGGTCGAGCTGCTTCTCGAACAGGCGGTGAAAAAAGCCGAAGAGGCCGAGCACTATGCGAATCTGAGCCGCAAAATTGTCGAGGATTCCATGTCGCGCCTTGCCGAGGCGGAAGACCGATCGGTCAAAGCCTTCCGCGAATCGCGCGAATGGCTGGAAGCGGCACGGCGTCTGGATGAGAGCCAGCAGCAGCAGGAATTCCGCTTGAGCGGCATTAAATTTCGGGTTTAACGCTAGGCCTCTGCCGCAGGGTTTCGCCCAAATCTCACGATCCAGACCAAGTTGCGATAATTCATCCAGTTTGCCATCGATGTCCCGATTCGGCACATAGGGCCTTGACAGTAACGCCGAAAATGCGACAAGTGTCGCGATAAAAGGCCAATAGCCAAGCGCGCACAACCGGCACCAGGCAGAACATGTCAAACCTCAAGCGATCACCCGGTAATCCGTCCCCCACCGAATTGGTTGTGCTGCGGCCCCTGTGGCGCGACGGGCGGCTCAGTGCGCGGGAGGTCCATGACGCGACAGCGGCGCAAACCGGCTGGACCTATTCAACAACGCGCAAGACCCTCGACCGGATGGTGGACAAAGGCCTGCTCCGGACTGAACCGGTTCACGGCATGAAAACGTTCATCCCCACCCGGAAGAAAGTCGTGACCCTTGCCGGGCTTATCCGCAATTTTTCCCGTACCGTTCTGGGGACGGACAAACCGCTGCCGATGGCAACTTTTGTGAATTCCCCACTGATCAACGAAAGCGAGCTGGCGGAGTTGGAGCATCTTTTGGAAACGTTGAGCCGGGAGGATGAAGAGGATCATACTCGCGAAGCCCAAGATCGGCGCGAAGATGCCTAATCCCGTTTTGTCCATCCGAGATAGTTCCTAACACTTTTTCCGCGTGAGCCAATGTTGATGACCGCTGCTCTTATCGTTTTGTTCTTGCCGCTCACGCTGAGTGCCGTTTTGGGGGCCGTGTGGCATCTTGCCTGTACCCTGATGATCAACGGGAAAGACAGCCAAAAACGCGTGGTTCTCACCCCAACGGCGGAGGGGCTGGTCCTGGCGGCCATGGTTATGCCTATGGTCGTTGGTACCCTGATTTGTTTTATCCCGCTGTCCGATGTCGCCATCCTGCCCGATGATCTGGTGCCAGCGTTGTTGACGGTAGAAATGCCCCGCGCCGCTGCGGAGGCGGCAATGATGATCCCGCAACCAGTCCGCCTCGATGGCACCTTGATCATTTGCCTACTGTGGATTGTTTATGCCATCGGGGTGTTGCGCGGCCTTTTGGGTCTGGTGTTATCGCATTTTTATTTGCGCGGACTTATCCGTAAGGGAACAGATTTTCATACGATGAAGGGAACGCCGTATCCGGATGAGTGCGTTGTTCGGATCACTGCGGCAACTGTACCGCCGCTGGTGACACGCGGGGGCGCAATCCTGATCCCGCGGGCGCTGCTCGCAGCTCTGGAGCCGTCTGCAATAACGCAAATTATCGACCATGAGCGGTGCCATTGGCGGCGCGGTGATCCCCATGGGTTTTTAGCCCTGGCGTTGGTGGCGCGGCTTTGCTGGTTTAATCCGTTCGTACACCATCAAATTGCCCGGTGCCGTTTGGCAGCGGAACTCGCTTGCGATGCCGATGTCCTTGCCCGGACGCCCCGGTCTGCGCGCAAAGCCTATGCCCGCACGCTGATACACGCCGCGCGCCTTCTGCACACCGTGCCATCGCGGCAATCCGTTCCCCTGGAAACGGTGCCCTGTTTTATCCCTCGATCAGCTAAAGGAGACATTGAAATGCGCTTGAACACCCTAATGCGCCCTAATGGGCAAAAGACCGGACCATCACGCCGGGTTCTCGCTGTCGTGTGCGGTACGCTTATGGTTGGCAGTGCCGGACTCGGCGCCAGTGCGCAGATCACCCTTGCCGATGCGCGCCAAGATGCGAGCGGTCCCACCTTCACCGTCTCCCCGTTGGTGGGTAAGATCACGAGCCGGTTTGGGCTGCGCCACGATCCCTTTTCGGCAGAGAAGAAACATCATCGGGGTACAGATATTCGCGGCGAAACCGATGATCCGATTTACGCCCCCGCCGCAGGGCGGGTTGTTTCCGCCACCTTCAAACCCGGCTATGGTAATCTTCTGACGCTAGACCATGGCAATGGGTTTGTGACGCGCTATGGCCAGCTCAACAGCTTTGCGGTGCAACCGGGCGCGCGCGTTGCAGCGGGCACGCTGATCGCCCGGGTTGGCGCCACGGGCCGGGCCACGGGCCCGCATCTGCACCTGGAATTGCTTATCGATGGTGAATATGCAGATCCGGAAGCACATATCACCCTCGGCCCGCAACCGATCTCAAAGCCTTAGATCTAAGGAGGAGACAGGGCTGTGGTAGATTGGGATGCGCCGCCTACTGAGGACCTTCAACAGATCGCTTTACGAGCGACGTGATACCTGCCCCAGTGTCCGAGCGCGCAAAGGCGCGGGCTTAAGATGGAAATCCCGGTTTCCCGGCTGAGGCTTCCGACATATCAGTCCCGCACTCTTTTCAAGCGGGTGGTGAGCCGGTACACCCGCCGCCATGACCGCACAAAATCATCTCTCGCGCATCGGTCAAGCTTTTGCCCGGTGCGCTGCCGAAGATCGCGCAGCCTTTATTCCGTTCATCATGGGCGGTGATCCGTCTTTTGCGGTGTCGCTTGATTTGTTGAAGGCGTTACCGGCGGCAGGGGCAGATATCATTGAACTGGGTGTGTGCTTCACCGACCCTATGGCCGATGGGCCGGCCATTCAGGCGGCGGGCCTGCGCGCGTTGGCGGCGGGGCAAACCCTTGATCGGACCCTGCAAATGGTGGCGCGTTTTCGCGACGAAGATCAGACAACACCCCTGGTTTTAATGGGGTATTACAACCCGTTTTTTGCCATGGGAATTGATGTTTTTTTGGAACGGGCCGTTGCCGCCGGGGTGGACGGATTGATCATTGTGGATTTGCCGCCGGAGGAAGATACCGAAATGTGCCTGCCCGCGCGGGCGGCGGGGCTCGATTTTATTCGCCTGACGACGCCAACCACCGATGCCAACCGCTTACCGGACGTGACCCGTAATGTGTCGGGATTTGTCTATTATGTTGCTGTCGCCGGGGTGACCGGCGCAGGGAGTGCCAAAGCCGCCGCCGTGGGCGATGCCATAGGCAGCATTAGGGCCGCCGCAAGCCTGCCCGTGGCGGTAGGGTTTGGCATCAAAACCCCCGAACAGGCCGCCGATATGGCCAGGGTTGCCGATGCGGTTGTCGTTGGCTCCGCGATTGTCGAAAAACTGGCCCTTGCCTATCCGCAAGGTCTTGAGAACGCCCCGGCAGACCGCCTACATAGTGAAGAAGTATTAAACTTCGCGCGGGCATTATCGGCGGCAGTGCGAACGGCGCGTCGATCCTGACGCCCGGCCCAACCGGCCCCTCGCATCACCCGGTGATCCGCACCGCCCCCTCAGCTGGAGACGCTGGCATGAATTGGCTTTCTAATCTGACCCCGCCAGGGATCAAAAACATCTTTAAGCGTCCGGAGGACAATGCCGACACATTGTGGGTAAAGTGCAAAGGCTGCGGCGAAATGATTTTTCAGCGTGATCTGGAGGCCGCGCTCTATGTGTGCCCGTCCTGCGGTCACCATATGGCCATAGGGTCCGAAGACCGGCTGGCCATGATGTTTGACGAGGGCGCCTATACCCGCGTGAGTGTGCCAGACACGCCAACGGACCCATTAAAGTTTCGCGATACGAAAAAATATGCTGACCGGTTGCGTGATCATCGCCGGCGCACCGGTGAAAAAGACGCCATTATCGTGGCCGAGGGCACGATTGAGGCGATGCCCACGGTGATCAGTATCCAGAATTTTTCCTTTATGGGCGGCTCCATGGGCATGGCCGTGGGGGAAGGATTTGTGACCGCCGCCAGCAAAGCCATTGAATTGAAGGCACCCCTGGTGATGTTCTCTGCCTCGGGCGGTGCACGAATGCAGGAGAGCATTCTTTCGCTGATGCAAATGCCGCGCACAACGATTGCGGTGGAGATGCTGCGGGAGGCGGGTTTGCCGTTCATAGTCATCCTCACCAATCCCACCACTGGCGGGGTCACCGCCTCCTTTGCGATGTTGGGGGACATTCATATTGCCGAGCCAGGGGCATTGATCGGATTTGCCGGTCGCCGGGTGATTGAGCAGACCATCCGCGAGCAACTGCCCGAAGAATTTCAGCGGTCGGAGTTTCTGCTGGAAAAAGGCATGGTTGATATTGTTGCCCACCGCAAAGACCTGCGCGAGACCATCGCAAAACTTGTCCGTGTCCTCCTGATACAACCCCGGGTCCAGGGTCAAACCGACATACCCACAACAGCAGAGGCCACCATCGGTGCCGACGATGAGGAGGCAGGCGTGCGCACCGCCGCTGATGATGATGATGATGTTGCAATCCCCGTGGAGATTGACGACGGAACGATTTGCGCCCAAGGCAGCGCGGCCAATGATCCATCAGCAATGGCTAAGGGAGCGGTGGATACGGGTTCCGCAGGCCCGGGGGCGAGCCCGGCGGTTACCGACAAAGCGGCTGAATAGGGCTGCGGAATAGGGCCGCTGAATAGGGCTGCTCTGTCAGCGGATTGATCCTTACCATGATTAAAGACAATGGCGATAATATGTCTTCTGACGTGCCGCGCATCGATGGGTCCAAGACCGGTCCCGACGGTCGGAGCCATGGCCGCGCGTCTGTTCTGTTGGCTGCACTTGCCGACCGCCGCCCGGCGTTGATTGATTTAGGCCTGGAACGGATGATCGGCGCGCTTCAGGCCCTGGGTAATCCGCACAAAAACCTTCCGCCCACAATCCATGTGGCGGGGACCAATGGAAAAGGTTCCACCATTGCCTATATGCGCGCCATTTTGGAAGCGGCGGGCAAAACGGTCCACGTCTATACCTCCCCGCATCTGGTGCGGTTTAATGAACGGATCGTCGTGGCGGGTGAGGAGATTACCGATGAGGCGCTGATCGATGTGATCACCCGGTGTGATGAGGCGGTGCTTGACCAGGAACTCACCTATTTTGAGGCCGTCACGTGCGCTGCGTTCCTCGCTTTTTCCGAAACGCCGGCGGATGTGGTTTTGCTGGAGGTTGGGCTTGGCGGGCGGCTTGATGCCACCAATGTGATCGGCGAGCCATTGGCCAGTGTTGTCACGCCCGTTGCCCTCGATCATCAGCACTTTCTGGGTGATGACGTGGCCAGCATCGCCGGGGAAAAAGCGGGTATTTTCAAAGCGGGTGCGCGCGCGGTGATTGGCCAGCAATCGGCGACAGCCATGGCGGTACTAGAAGAATACGCCATGAAAACTGGCGCCATGCCATTCAAATATGGTGAGGACTGGCATGTCTTTGAGGAACAGGGCCGGCTTGTCTTTCAGGATGATGAGGGGCTGTCAGACCTTGTATTGCCACGGCTAACCGGTGCCCATCAGGTGAACAATGCGGGGCTTGCCATTGCGGCGCTACGCGCTGCTCATCTGTGTCCGGATGATCAGACGGTTTCCCAGGGGCTTGTGAATGCAGTGTGGCCGGGGCGGATGCAGCAATTGCGGTTTGGCCCGTTTGTGGACCGGTTGGCTGCCGCCACCGGGGAGGCGGCTGATCTTTGGCTTGATGGCGGGCATAACCCCCATGCCGCCCGCGCCCTCGCCGCCGTTATCGCCGATCTGGAGGAGCGTTTGCCGCGCCCCGTTTATCTGATCGCCGGCCTGCAAAAACAAAAAGACCTTGAGGGCTTTTTTGAAGCCCTCACCGGTCTTGTGGCGTGTGTTTATTCGGTTCGGTCCGCGCAGGAGAATGCGGCATCCATCAAACAGATTGAAAAGGCGGCTGAGGCCCACGGTCATGTGGTGCACACCGCGCAAACCGCTTCCACCGCTTTGGAACAGATCCTTGAACGGATTAAAGCCGACAAGACGACCCCGCGGGTCGTCATTGCCGGCTCTTTATACCTTGCCGGTGAAATCCTCACCGACCATGGCTAGGCCAGAGAGGGCTTAAGCGCCTGCAGCGGCGCCCGCTTGGTCCAGTACCTCGCCAATCCAGCCATCGATTTGTGATTTTGGTGCCGCGCCCACTTTGGTTGATACCAATTCACCGCCTTTGAAAATCATCAGGGTGGGGATACCGCGCACACCGAATTGGCCGGGCGTATCCGGGTTTTCGTCGATATTCATTTTGGCGATTGTCACGGTGCCTTCGCGCTCTGTGGCGATTTCTTCCAGCGCCGGGCCGATTTGCTTACACGGGCCACACCACTCTGCCCAGAAGTCCACAACAACGGGGTGGTCGGCGTTCAGGACATCCTCGCTGAACGAGCTATCGGTAATTGCTTTGGTTGCCATGGATGGCCTCCTCGGGTTGATGGGCGGGTTTTACCCCGCGTGATTGTAGGAAATAAGAACCGTCCTGCCAAACTCAAGGGCCCGCCGTGAGGCGCGCGAAAGCGTGATCGAGGCGTTCGGGTGACAGGGGCATGTATCGGGCGTCCCAGGTCCACAGCAATCCGGCCTCGACTTCGTGCCCGGGATAAAGCTGAGTGACCAACGCCCGGTAAAGTGCCATCTGCGCCAGATAGGCAGGGGCCACAGCGGCCTCGGTTTGCGGGGGTGGTTGATTGGTCTTGTAATCAATGATCAGCACCTTGCCGTCATGGACGGCAAGCCGATCAATCTGACCCGCCACAAGGGTGTTGCCGGGCAGCATATCCAATGTGCCCGCCACGCTAACCTCTGCCCTCGACCCGGCGCCAAAGGCGGCAACCATCGCGGGCAGGGCAAGCACAGTTAAAACCTCATCACGCCATTGGGCCCGGATATTGGCGGGCACGTCGCCCGCGTGCCGGGTAAGCCAGCGGTCGGCGAGATCACCGCGCCTATCCGGTGCATAGGCGGGCAACCGTTCCAGCAAACGATGAAGCAGACGACCGCGTGCATAACGATCCGCCGCCGCCAGCGGATCATAGGCTGATCCTTCTGCCGGTGTGGGGGCCGGGTTACCATCGATTTCCTGCGGCAGCGCATTCGCCGCTGTCTCCAAGGCATCGGCCGCGTGGGAGGGGGCAAGACGCACGCGGGCGCGCTCCACCGGGGCGGGCGTACGCATCCAAACCGGGGCGGATGCACTCTGGGATAATAAATCCGTAGAATGATCATCCGGGGATGGCCCCTCCACGTCAATTGCGGCGGTTTGGGTTGACGTTAGGGTTTGGCTCTCGCCATCCCAGGGGCATGTATCTTCTCTCACAACGTCATGGCCATCACCGCGCAGCTTATCAAACGCCATTTGCGAGAGTTCGTACCAGGAGGCTTCCTGGGGGTTGAATTTTTTCTTCTCGTGATTTGGTTTTCCCTGCCCCTCATAACCGCAAATAAATAGCCAATCGCGCGCTCGCGTTGCTGCCACATAGAAAAGACGGCGGTTCTCCTCATATTGACGGCGTTTTGCGGTGTCTTTTGCCCGTGTCACCGGCCCACTCGCTAGGGTCGATTCCCGCAACATCACGGGCATGGGTGTTGGCCGGTTTGGGGTTTCCCCGTATTTGGGTTCTGCCGGAACAACCCATTTTACCGGTCCGCCCTTGCCGGTTGCTGGCTTGCGGCTGGCATCCAACAGAAAGACGATATTGCCTTCCAGGCCTTTTGCACCGTGTACGGTCATAATTCGCACCGCATCGCTCACCTGATCAAGGTCACGTTTGACTTCGGTATTTTCCTGGGCAAAAGAGGTTACAAAGCCTTGCAAAGACCGGCTATGGGCTTGTTCATAGTCGAGGCATGCGCCGATAAAGGCGTTAAGACTATCAGCGCAACTTGTGCCGAGCCGATCATAAAAGCGTTGCCGACCTGACGGCTCGCCGGTTTCCAGCAGGTGAGAGAAAAACGCGTATGGCCCCTCGCGCAAGCCAATGGCCTGCGCCGCCAAAACCTTCTCCATACACTCTTGATAAAGAGTATTTTTTGCTGCACCAGCTTTGAGGGCTGACCACACTGTCCCGTTGCGTCCATGGGCAAGATCGAACAAGGCGTCTTCATCAATACCTAATAATGGGCTTTTTAATGCCTCGGCCAAGGATAGATCATCCTGCAGCAAAAGGGCAGTGCGGGCGAACGCCAACAGGTCCAGGACGGCAATATCATCGAGAAGGCGCAATCGATCCGTCCCCGCCACGGGGATATTTTTTGCGTTTAGCGCCTTAATCATCTGATGAAATGGCGCGCCGCGCGATTGCACCAGAATGACGATATCCTCTGGCAAAATGCGCCGACCGCGCGGCGTTAAACGGGGCGCCGGGTCGGCCAACCATTCCGCAATCATGTCAGCAATATGCGCGCACAGGCTGGCCACCGGGTTTTCCTGCGGCGCACTGTCCAGGGGTGCATCCCAGGGTTTTGGTTTGCTGCGCGCGGGTTTTGGCGTGAAGGGCAACAGCGTTACGCGCCCCGCGCTGCCCACCCGGTATACCCCATGGTGCAGGCTTTGTTGGTCGCCAAGACCTTCGGTGGTGTGTGCGGAGGAAAAGACCGCATCGACAAAATTGAGCACCGGCGCGGTACTGCGGAAAGAAAGCGTCAAGGGGACATCACGGTAGGGCGTACCACTCGCCGTGATGGCTTTGCCAATGGTGGCTTGCTTTTCTGAAAACAGGCTCGCATCGGCCCCCTGGAACGAATAGATGGATTGCTTTTGATCACCCACCGCAAAAAATGTACGTGGCGCGCGCGCCTGCTCCAGGCCCGTGAAAAATTCTGCCAAGGGACCTTCGATAACCTTCCACTGATTGGGGCTTGTGTCCTGGGTCTCATCAACCAGGATATGATCCAGACCCTGATCAAGTTTATACATGATCCACCGTGTGCCCGTCGCACCGCGCGAGAACAGATCGCGCGTGCGGGTTACCAGGTCGTCAAAGTCTAAAACGCCCCGTGCCCGTTTGCGGTTCGTGTAAAGATCAGCCAGGGCCCTTGCGAGGACCAGAAAATGCCTTGTGTCGTGGTAATTTATAAGCGCTTTATACTGGTTGAATTGTGCTGCAAGTGTTTGCTGGTATGGCTCGATTTCATCTTTTAGGGCGGGGTGAGCCTTTTCGGCTTGCCTATCCACGACCTTTGCGGGCTCACCATCGGCCTTGAGCAATACCGCAATCAGGATGCTCGCGCGTTCCGCCGCCGTCTTGGCGTCGGCAACAGTGCTGAGGTTCTTCCCCCGTTCGGCAGTCGTTTTTGCGCCATCGGCCAGTTGTTCCGCCCACCCTATGGCCATCGGTACACTGATGAGCCCAGCCATGGCATGCTCAATATCGGTTGGGCTTTTTGCCGGGTCAATGCCCGTTGTCGTGGCAAAAGCGTTCAGCATCGCCGCCGCGCTTCCATAATCATGCACCGCCGCCTCATAGAGGCTCAATTTACCAAGGCTTGCGTGCAGGCACTCGGTTAGCGTGGCCGGATTATAGTGCTGGCCCAAATGGTCAAACGCCGAGGCGATGGTCTTTGCCTCATCGGTCTTGCCATGGCGCTGGCGCGCGAGACGATCGAGCACATCCTCAATCAGCGTTTGTGTTGCCGTCTCGTCAAGCACCTCAAACCCTGGTGCCACACCTGCCTCCAGGGGAAAGCGTTGGAGCACTTTTTCGCAAAATGCATGGATAGTCTGGATTTTTAGCCCGCCCGGTGTTTCCAGTGCCCGCGCAAACAGACGCCGCGCGTGGGAGAGTTGATCTTCCGTGTAGGGCTGATGATCCTGGCCGGTCTCGTTGGTGCCTTCAAGTGCGCGCAACGCCTCTTCCAGCTTGGCGTTTTCGGCCAGGGCCCAGCCCCCCAACAGGGTTGAAAGGCGGGTAGACATTTCCGCCGCGGCGGCCTTGGTATAGGTGATGCAGAGTATTGTCGCCGGGTCGGCCCCCGCCAGCAACAGCCGCGCCACACGGTTTGTCAGGACACGGGTTTTTCCCGACCCCGCATTGGCGCCAACCCACGCCGACAGGTCGGGCCGGGCCGCAATCAATTGGTTATTGAGGGAGCGATCAATATCGTCAGTCATCGCTATCCCTCCCCATTCGTTTGGTCATCATCACTCATCCATTCACGCCTTCGCGCCAGATGATCAAAGGTACCAAACCGGTTTGCATATTCCGGTCTCGGTTGGGACAAATAGGGGGTTGTTTCTTCCTCAAAAATCGTGATCAGCGCGCGCAATTGTTCCTCGGCCTCCACCATGGCTGCATACGCGTCGCCGCCTTCAAGGATCGTGGTATCTTTGGGGCCAAACCCGATATCATCTTTAGACCGATTAAAGGTCTTGATATTGGCGAGGCGGTCGATGGTGTTCGTGCCCAGCGCGCCAAAGCCGCCATGCTGGGCAATCAGAGCGGTGAGCGCCAATTGCGGGCTAAACTTTGCATCCTGATTCAAGGTTTTTAAGATACCAGTTTTATAGTCATAGATGGCCAGGGCCTTACAGTCATCAGTATAAGGGCTAGTATAAAGATCAATCCGGTCGGCGCGTGCGTGCACCTCAAAACGCTTATCACCAATCTCAAACGGCCAGGTGCCTTCCCCTTCCAAAACAACCGGCGTTCCCTCGTCAAGACGCGCCCCGTGCCATGCCGCAAACCAATCAAGGCTGCGCCGAAACGCCGGGAGCCACAGGGCTTGCGTGCGAGCGGGCAGACGTTTTTTCTCAAACGCTGCCATGAACAAACGGTGTAATAGGGCCCGGTCGCTGTTGACCTCGCGCGGCAATTTTTTTGCGTAGGCCTCAAAGGCATCATGCATGATGATGCCAAGATGGCGCGCACTAAATGGATCATTCAGGGGATCAAGCGGGCGCAAATTCAGGATGGCCCGCGCATAGAACCCATACGGATCACGCAGCCAGTCCTCGATACGGGTGACGAAAAATTCGGTTGGCCGGGCAGCAACGGGAGGGCGCGGTTGCGGCGGGGCGATAGGGGGCATGTGCGCCGCGCTTTGCGCGGTGTGCAGCTGCGCACTCAAATTGCGCCAATGCGTGCTCCGGTCGATGGGAAGCGGTGCACCGGGTTCCTCTCGTGTTAATGCCCCCACTAAATTCCGTAAGCGGACGAGCCAGCGTGACATGGTGGTGGGTGCATTATTGCCGCGTTTTGCCCGGGTAAGGGTGACGCGGGGGTGCGCGGCCAATTGTGCAAAATCATGGGCGGCAAGCCCGGTGCGACGCTCCGGTGCCGGTAATCCGGCAGTAGCGCGCATCGTCCGTGATAAAAAACCATCCGTGGTCGCCTCACCGGGCCAGACCCCTTCATTGAGCCCGGCAAGGATCACATGGTCGGCGCTATGGAGCCGTGCCTCAAGGGGGCCAAGGATGGCAATGCGCGGATGGGTTTGATAGGCCGGGCGCACCGCAATGCCCGCCATCAATTGGGTAAACAGCCCTGGATAATCAGCAATACCCGCCGCGCGCAGATAGGGGGCCATGGTCCGAATTTGGTCAGCGCAGTCGGCGGCGGCGCGGCCATCCTCCCGGGTCCAAAGGGGCGTGTCCCCGCTTTGTCCGGTCGTCAGAACACTGGCGGTGGCAAGGTGCTGGTCAATCATATCCGCCGCACACAGACCATCGCGGCCCGGATACCAATCCGCCAATGCCGCCCCTAGCCAGTCGAGAAGGGGGGCAATCATTTCCCCATTGGCACCGGCATCGGCAAGAACGCGCGTGCGCAAATCGTCAAACCCGCCGGTGGGGGCAAGACCACGCAAACACCGGTCAAGCCGCGCCATGGCGGCGCGCCCCCCGCGCGGCGCACAGAGGGGATGTTGAAGCACGGCCATGAGGGCCAGGGGATCGCTGGGCGCGGTAAGCCAGCGCGCAACCAGCCGCAAAAAGGTGCCGGCCGGCGTATTGGAGAGCGGCACCCCGCCGGAATCGTCAGCGCGGATCGACCAGCGGCGCAATTTCATGCTGACCCGCCGGGCAAGGGTACGATCCGGTGTCACCAGCATGACCGTTGCTGTGGCGGTTGCCGCCGACCCGGCAGCTGCCTCATCAAGGGTCTGGCGGATCATCAGGGCGATAATATCGGCCTCATTCTCTTCATCCGCTGCCTCGACCAGGGTTAGGCCGTGTACGGCATTTTTCGCATCATCGGTGCTGATCCCGGCCACTTGATCGAGCCAGTCATCGGTCCTTTCCGCCGGGCGCAAGGCCAGCGACAAAAGATGTTGCCGTGCGTCTTTACTGTTTGACGCGATTTGCTTCGCGGTAGATGGCAATTTTGGCAGGCTACCAATGCCGCAGCGCGGCAGGCCGAGACGGGCAAAAAGCGCCTTCAGCCCCGATTGGGGATGGGGATCATCAATTGCCTGCCAGGCCGCCTCGTCTAGCGTAAGATCGGTACCCGGAAAGATCACATAGCCGCGGGGCAAGCTGGTGATTGTTTCCATCAGGTCGGCCACGGCTGGCGTGCTACCGGTTGTCCCGGCCAGGATGATCGGCTCTGTGGGCGGTTTCTTTCGCCAGCGCTTGATGGTTTGGCGGATGAGCGCGATGCGCCGCGCCGCCGGGTCCATCATGTCCTTTTCGGCCAACAGCTTTGGCCAGGCCTCGGTAATGATGGTCAGAAACTCGCGTGACACCTGCCAATGATCAGCAAGTGTCTGATCAATCTGGAGACGATCTTCGAGCGTTGAAAGATCGATCTCCTCTGTATAAAGAGAATCAAGGAGTTTCGCCAATTCCCGGGCGGCCATAAGGGCGGCCGGCCAGTTTACCTCCCCCGCAAAGGCCTTGTTTTTACGGGCCACAAACTGCGCCAGCAACAGGACACGTTCCATGGATGACATGGCTGGGGAGAGCGCCAACAGATCACCATCAACCTCCATGGCGAGATCATCAAAATCATCGTCCGCCTCCATGGACCCGATGGCGCGGATCTGCGGCAGGATTGAGACTTTGTGGTCAGCAAGGAGCGTTAGGCGATCACTCAGGGTGCGGATGGCACGCCGGGTGGGCAGATAAACCTGCACATCGGCAAGCGCCAGCGGGTCTTTGCCCTGATAGACAATAAGATGGTGGGCGAGGGCGTCAAGAAACGGCTGACCGGGCCCAATGGAAAAATAGCGTTGGTCCGTCGCGTGAAGGATCGATTTGCCGTCCACGGTAACCATCAGGGCGTGCCCGGCGCTGTTGCCATGGCATCCAACCGGTTCAGCATGGCTTCGGCGTCCGTAATGGCCGCGGGTGTGCCCACATGGAGCCAAGTGCCAGGATAAATCACCCCAAAAATCTGCTTCATCGCCGCTGCTTTGCGCCAGATCACCCGCGTGGAAAAAGCCCCCGCCGGCAAATCGTCAAGCAAAACGGGATCGAGGATTTGCAAGCCGGTAAAGGCAAAGGTCGCCGCCTCCTCCCCCGCCTTGGTGATGCGCCCGTCAGGGTCCAGATGAAAATCACCATTGCCGTCAAAGCCGCGCGCCCGATTGATCGGTACCAGGAGGAGAAGCGCTTTCATGTGATTTTTCCATGCCGTGCGCAGCGTACGGACGGCCGTGCCGGTTTGTGTGCCGGTGAAAATCGCATCGGTATTGCAACAAAAAAATGGCTGTGGCCCTATGAGGGCGCGCGCTTTGACGAGACCGCCGCCTGTTTCCAGCAAGGCGTCCCGCTCATCGGAGATTAGGATTTCTTCGCGCCGATTGTCGCGCATATGCGCCTCAATCTGGTCAGCAAGATAGTGCACATTGGCAATGATGGTGGTGACGCCGCCGGCCGTGAGCTCATCAAGGGTGTAGTCGATCAGCGATTTTGAATTGACTGCGATCAACGGCTTTGGCCTGTCGCGGGTCAGGGGCTGCATCCGTGTGCCAAGACCGGCGGCCATCACCATGGCGCGAGACAACGGGGTCGGGGTTGGGGTCGGGGTCATGGGGCAGCGCCCTCTAGGGGTTGGGAAGAAAAGGTGTCATCAGGGTACGGATTGTATGTAGGTGTGGGTGGGTAAGATTACGCATAAAATGCCCCTCAACCCGGGGGAGCAGGTCAAGATACCGCGTCTTGCCATCGCGGTTGGCCAGGCGGGCGAAAATTCCAAGAATTTTGGCGTTCCGCTGGGCGCCAAGGATCGCATAGTGTCCGGCAAAGGCGTCGCGCTCGGCTTCATCGAGCCCAAGTCCCACCATATATCGATTGATCAGGGGGGGGATGATCCGCGGGGTCACATCGCGGCGGGCGTCCTCCAACAGAGAGACGAGATCATAGCCCGCATGGCCCCATAACCCGTCCTGAAAATCGATCAGCCCCGTGCGCGCGATCCCGCGACGCTCGGGCAACCACAATAGGTTTTCAGCGTGGTAATCACGTAAAACAAGGGTCGATGGCGCGGGCAGGGTCTGGATTAAACCCTGCCAGGCGGCGCGCATTGCCTCGGCAAAATCGGCCTCAATCGGGCCATCCAATCGGTGGGGTAAATACCATTGCGTTAAGAGCTGCGTTTCCGCCAGCATCGCGGTTTCGTCATAGGCCGGGGGTGGTGCTATGGCGCCGTCGTTTTCTGTTGCCGCCGGGTGGCGGGGCCCGGTTTTGCGCCGGGCAAGATCGATCAACACATCAACTGCGGCTTCATAGAGGGTCATTTCGTCTGTCTGCGGACTGTCGCCCTCCAGCAGTCGGGCAAAAAGATCATCGCCAAGGTCTTCGATCAGGGCAAAGCCGCGGTCAGCATCGACGGCAAAAATGCGCGGCGCGGACAGACCGGCATCGCTTAGGCCCCTGGCGATATCGACAAACGGTGCCATGCGCCCGCCCGCCAACCGGGCGGCGGCATTATACCCAATCGCTTCACGGGCCGCTGGTGTGGCGTCGGGCGGGCAGCCTTCGGGCTCGCTGCCCGGCGGGGCATCCATCAAAATTGCTGTGCTGGCATCGGTGCCATCATGGCGGGTCAGGCGCCAATAGCGCCGTGTTGATGCATCCTGTTTCAGGGCGGTGCGGGCCGCCTCGGCCCATGGTGTAGCGGCCACAAAGGTCTCGCGGTCGGCCGCGCGGTCGTCATTGGTCATCGGGATTCCGGCAGTTGATTGCCCGGCAATCATACCCGCATTCAGGGGGCTTGATAGGGTAAAAGCGCGGCGGTTTGCGGGCGCGCGAACCAGGCGTGCGGGGCGGCAGTGGTAATGTGCCGTTCGGTATCGTCGTGCGTCTCGGTTGCATTTGGCGGGGCAATGGCCATCAAAATCGTTTCCGGCGGCAAAAGGTCGAGGGCCCGGTCAGCCCATTCGATCAATACAGGGCCACCCGCCATGGCATCATCCAATCCCAGCTGATGGGCATCGCCGGGGGCAATCTGACCATCCGTCAAGGGCAACCGATAAAGGTCAAGATGCGATAGCTGGCCAATGGCGGTGTCGTAGGTTTCAAGCAGGGTAAAGGTCGGGCTTGGCACCGGTACGGGGGTGGGGGAGTCTGGCGCGGCTAGCGCGGGTGTGGCCTCGCCAGCCGATAAGTTCGGTGCACGGATCGGCTTTTTGTCCCTG
>JBCBBJ010000018.1:0-14183 GCA_038531745.1 Pseudomonadota bacterium | reverse complement strand
TGTGATGTGATCGGTGATAAGACATCTGATCAGACCTCTGGCAAATACAGATTTCCCCGCGCCCAACGGGCCGATCAGGCCAATCACATCGCGCCCGCCAAGTGTCTGGGCAACCGCCTGACCGAATGCTGTCATCGCGGCTTCACTGGCAATGCGATAGGACCGGGTTTCCATGGGTATGATTGGCCTTTCGGCGGGGTGGGCCTATGGGCGGATTGGCGGGGTTGAACTCTGCGCTGGTTTCCTTAAATCAACGCCCAGCATTGTGGTAGCCCCACACCCTAACGGCCGCCCTGGGCTGGCCGCAAAAGCGAGAGTGTCATGCCGAAGATCAATTATGTGGAACATAGCGGCCAAAAACATGAGGTCGACGGCGAGGCTGGCCTGTCCGTGATGGAAGTGGCCATCAAAAATATGGTGCCCGGTATTGATGCCGATTGCGGCGGCGCATGCGCGTGCGCCACCTGCCATGTATATGTTGATCCCGCTTGGCTGGAAAAAACCGGTAAGGCCGAGGCCATGGAAGAATCCATGCTCGATTTTGCGTCGGAGCAAAAAGAAAACTCGCGCTTGTCCTGCCAAATTACCGTGCGCGACGAGCTTGATGGTCTTGTTGTCCACCTGCCCGAATTTCAGGGCTGATCAGCCAGCCGCAAGCCCCTGTGTGTCGGTGCATAGACACCGGGCCGGCGGCCTAATCATTGCCCCAACCACCGCACTTGCTCTGTGCCCATAGGACTTTTTCCGAACAACCCGGTTGCGAGCCTTTTGGGTTTGTGCTGCATTGAACAAATGCAGAACGACCCTTTTGCCGTTGTGCCCGGCATATCGGCCCAGACGGTGCGCCCGCTGGTCACCCAGTCGATCACGCGCGGTGTTTGCCGCCACTTGATTGAGACGGGTTTTGCCCCCCTCACTGAATTCACCCTGGCCAATGGCCGGCGGGCGGACATTGTTGCCGTGGGCGCCCAGGGTGACATTGTGATGGTTGAGGTCAAATCCTGCGCGGCAGATTTTTTGGGCGACACGAAATGGACTGACTATTTAGGCTTTTGTGACCGGTTTTTCTTTGCAGTCGATATGAATTTCCCCCGGGACATTCTGCCTGACCATGCCGGGTTGATCGTCGGGGATGATTATGGGGCGGCCATCGCCCGCGCCGCGGGGGAAGACCGGTTGAACGCGGCCCGGCGCAAGGCGGTTACCATTCGCATCGCGCGCCAGGCGATGATGCGCCGCCTTACGGCGTGATGATGCCCGCAAGGATTGCCCGCACACAGGCTTGCGCGCGGGTGCTCGCGCCCAGTTTTTTGGCAGCGCGTTTGAAATATTCCTCAACCGTGCCATCGGCAACGCTCAGGATCGCCGCAATCTCACCGGTGGTTTTACCTGCCCCCGCCCAGAGCAGGCATTCAACCTCGCGGTTTGACAACAGGGGTGCCTCGCCTTCTGTTTTCGCATCAATGGCCGCGCGCAGGGATTCGTAAAAATAGGTCGTAGCAAGGGTAAAGGTGCTTTCCTCGGCCGCCCATAAGGCACGGGCCTCGGCCTGACTTTTCAGGTTCCACCAGCCAATGGTTGCCACTTGATCTTTTTCCGGCACATGGACCGGGAACAGCGCCCACGCCTTAATCCCAAAGCTTGCATTCACCTCATCGGCTAGCGCCCGCTCGCTGGGTGTTGCCTCTTTCATATCCTGGGCGCTCAGATAGGTGACGGGCCGCCGGGAGGTGCGCAGTTTACGGTAGGGCCGGGCTTGCGCCTGCTTTTCCGGGTTCTCCAGCACGAAATCGAGATAGGCCGGCGACACAACATCGCCAAACAGATGGCTCCGTGGATCGCCAAGCGGGCTTTCGGCGCTATTGCTGGAGACAAGAAATCCGCAGCTTTCAAAGCCGGCGCGCGCCAGGCGTTTGGAAAACCAAGCCCATCCTTCGGCAACACTCCCCTTTGGCGTTTCGCGCAGAATATCGCCTGGCCGTAAGAGATCGGCGGCGACGCTGCGGCTCGATTTACGCCCGGCGGCACCCCGGGCAGGTTTTACGGGCACAGCAACCGGGCCCGGATGTTCGGTCGGTACCGGACTGGGCATGGCGGTGCTTTGGCGCGTGAAAAGGGGCTCTGTCATGGTTTTTCCTTTCCTGCCGGAACACCCTTGCCTGTCTTCTGGAGCTTATGGTGCCCCTTTGGGTTCCCGGGTGGTCGGAAACATACCTACCGTTGGTATTTTTTCAAGTGTAAAATAAAACCAACGGTATTTTTCTAAGGAGCTTGTGTATTTTTACCACTATACCCGTGTGCATTGCGTGCTCAAACCACTGAAAACGCATCTCTTTTGGAGCAATTGGCTTTCACCTCAGCACTGCGGGCCATCTTAGAGGGTGCGCGGAAAGGGGGGCATCACCCGCTTTGGGGGACAAAATATACTCTGATTGGGGGATGTGTAGTCTCCATTTGCAAATCCCAGGGCACCAACCCCGGGGCCCATGGCGTCGCTGCCGAGGTGCCATGTCACTCATCCCGCGTCGGCGTCACATTCTGGATCCTGCGATCAAAACGCGGTGAGGCGGCGGGGAATTCAAAAAAACCCAACCGGATTTGCGTTAAGCGTGCCCAAACATACAAGCCTCGAAACCTTCATCCACCCGAACACGCGTTGACTTGCCGCACGGCAAATTTATTGTCCGCGATCAATTAAGTCATACAAATAACAAAAGGATTTGGAAGGGTTTATGTCCACTATACCGTCCGCGCCCGCTGGTGATGGCACCACCGCCGCCCCAGTGTCGTCCGCGCGTCCCACATCAGCGCCGCCGGTCTTGTCACCGCATCTTCAAATCTGGCGTTTCACCGTGACGATGGCAGCATCCATCACCCACCGCGCAACGGGTATTGCGCTTTACACGGGCTCGTTCCTGTTGGCAGCGTGGCTGGTGGCTGCAGCATTCCACGCGCCGCTCTATGGACTGTTGTCGGCGATATTATCGTCACCCCTCGGCATCATTGCGCTGGCCGGGTACAGCTGGGCGCTGTTTTTTCATATGGCCAACGGCATCCGCCATCTCTTCTGGGATTTGGGCTTTGGGTTTGAGCTCTCCACAGCCAAACGCACCGCCTGTTTCGCCTATGGCTTTGCCACGGTGTTGGCCATTGTCGTAACCCTGGCTGGTCTCACAAACGGGGGCGTGTGAGAATTATGGCGTCAAAAGGCACATCGAAATTCATTGCCCAGCGCGGCTCGGCTGTCATCCTCCTGCCCCTGATGATCTGGTTTCTCATCAGCCTCATCGGTCAGCTCGGCAATGACCAGACCCAAATGCAAACCTGGCTCGCCAAACCGTGGAACGGCATCCCCATGGCCTTGCTCGTCATTGTGGGCGCCATGCATATGCGCATTGGTGTTTCTGAGGTGGTGGAGGACTACATCCATGGCGGTGTGCGCTCCATTCTTATGGGGATCAATTGGGTTGTGGCGGTCGGTGTTGCCGCTGCGGCGGCGTTGAGCGTCCTCGCGCTTGTTTTTGGATCATGAACCCTGACCGGTCGGCGCGCCCGGCCATCGTCTGTTTTAGGAATTCGATATGACAACGGCTTACGAAATTATTGATCATAGCTATGACGTGGTTGTCGTGGGGGCGGGCGGCGCTGGCCTTCGGGCGACGCTTGGCGCGGCGCAAGCCGGGCTAAAGACCGCATGCGTGACCAAGGTTTTCCCCACCCGGTCCCATACCGTTGCGGCCCAGGGCGGTATCTCCGCCGCCCTTGGCAATATGGGGGAGGATGACTGGCGCTGGCATATGTATGACACCGTTAAGGGGTCCGACTGGCTCGGTGATCAGGATGCGATTGAGTATCTGTGCAAGAATGCGCCAAAGGCCGTGTACGAACTGGAACATTGGGGCGTACCCTTTTCGCGCACCGATGAGGGCAAGATTTACCAGCGCGCGTTTGGCGGAATGACCAAGAATTTCGGCGAGGGTCAAGTGCAACGCACCTGTGCCGCCGCCGACCGCACCGGTCACGCGATCCTCCACACCTTATACGGACAATCGGTTAAGCAGAACGCGAAATTCTTTATTGAATATTTCGCCCTCGATCTGATTATGGATGATGACGGCGCCTGTGTGGGGCTCATGGCGTGGAAGCTCGACGATGGCACGATCCACCGGTTTTCCGCCAAAACGGTGGTCCTTGCCACGGGCGGGTATGGGCGCGCCTATTTCTCGTGCACCTCGGCCCACACCTGCACCGGCGATGGCAATGCCATGGTCCTGCGCGCCGGCTTACCGCTCCAGGATATGGAATTTATCCAATTCCACCCCACCGGAATTTACGGCGCCGGTGTGTTGATTACCGAGGGCGCCCGCGGCGAAGGCGGCTATCTGACCAATTCCGAGGGCGAACGATTTATGGAGCGCTATGCCCCATCAGCCAAAGACCTTGCCTCGCGCGATGTTGTCTCGCGCTCCATGACCATCGAGATTCGTGAAGGGCGCGGTGTTGGTCCGAACAAGGATCATATCCATCTGAACCTGAACCATCTTGACCCGGCGGTTTTGGCCGAACGCCTGCCCGGTATTTCAGAATCGGCAAAAGTCTTTGCCGGTGTTGACGTCACAAAAGACCCCATCCCCGTGATCCCCACCGTGCATTATAACATGGGTGGTATCCCCACCAATTATCATGGTGAGGTGCTGACCAAAAAAGGCGAGGAAACCGACGCTGTGGTCCCGGGCCTGATGGCGATCGGGGAAGCGGGCTGTGTTTCCGTACACGGTGCAAATCGGCTTGGCTCCAACTCGCTGATTGATCTTGTGGTGTTTGGCCGTGCTGCTGGCATGCGCTGCGGTGAGGTGCTGGACCCCGATGCGCCAAATCCGGCCCTGCCCGAAAATGCTGGTCAGGATGCGCTCGCCCGGCTCGACCGGTTCCGCTATGCCGATGGCGGTACGCCGACGGCAAAATTGCGGGGCCAGATGCAACGGGTGATGCAGGAAGACTGCGCCGTTTTCCGCACTGGCGATAGCCTGGAAGAGGGACGCGGGCGTATTCGCGATGTCTATAAAGGCCTTGAGGACATCAGCGTCAGCGATCGCAGTCTGATCTGGAATACAGATCTCGTGGAAACGCTGGAGTTCGACAATCTTATTGCCCAATCGCTGGTGACTATGGATTCAGCGGCGAACCGCACCGAAAGCCGCGGCGCCCACGCACGCGAAGATTTCCCCGATCGCGACGATGCCGAATGGATGAAACACACCGCCGCCTGGTTCTCCAACGGAAAAGTGACCATCGATTATCGTCCAGTCCATGATTATACGCTCACGGATGAAATGGATTATGTGGAGCCGAAAAAGCGGGTTTATTGAGAGGTAAAATATACGCCATTACGGGTGCGCTCAGGGCGATTTGTTTGTCATTCTCGGTGGGCGGAATACCGCTTATCGCGCGATCAAGTCGTGGGTAGGAGGGGCGGAGCATCCAAGGCTCCACGCCAGCTTTGTCCCCTGAGACACCCGAGGTTTTCCTCGTAGGCTAGTGGCCCCGCTTATCTAGATACCGTCGCCGCAAAAAAGGATCCCAAACCGTGCTGCACCTGAAAAGCCCGGTTAAAAAACGTGGCGATGCCCGTCCTTGTGCTTATACTAACGTTAGGCCCAGGGCACACCAACTCGGCCAATACCGCCGGACTTTTCAGTCAGCGACAGGCTTAAGTTTTACCAATGCTCGCTTTTTTCCTCAAAATTCTTGGCCTGATTGCTTTGGCTGGCGGCGCTTTTGCGTATTGGGCTTTCCGGACCAATCGCCAGATGCGTGATGCGGCGACCTATGAGTGGGTGTTCCTGCAGAAAAATGATCCGGCGCTTATCGACCATCTTGATCCGCCAGCTTTTGAGAAGATTTTCTTCCGTACCCACTATCCGCGCTTTCCGCTTTATGCCTTTGCTTGTGTGGCAACGTTTCTAGTATCCTTGCCGCTCACGCTTGGCCTGTTGGCGTTGGGCATGTGGACCCTGGGCCGCGCGGGATTGATTGTTGAGCCGGGTGATGTGACCTCACAATTGCGGCTTGATCCCGATAGTCTGTCACTCATCACCAAATCGGTGTCTGAAGTCGATCTTTATCAGGGCATGATGCACTATGTGGGCGCACTTGGTGGGTTCTATTACTTTTTTGGTGTCCTGTTGATGTGGCTGCTGATCGTTTTTGCTTTTACCCGGCACTATCACAAACATCGACCGGGTTATTTGCGTGATGAGATCATCCGTACCCGGTAAATAAGGAGGAGAGGATGCACTATCTACACACCATGGTCCGCGTGGCCGACCTTGACGCGTCGCTTTCTTTTTATTGTGGGGCCCTTGGCCTGGAGGAAATCTCCCGCATGGATGTGGAGAAGGGACGCTTTACCCTGGTTTTTCTGGCTGCGCCGGGGGATGCGGGGGCCGCAAAGGCGAATAAAGCACCCATGGTCGAACTGACGTATAATTGGGACCCGGAGGATTATGAGGGCGGGCGCAATTTTGGTCACCTTGCCTACCGGGTCGATGATATCTACGCGGTGTGTCGGCGTCTGGCTGACGCCGGTGTAACCATCAACCGGCCGCCGCGCGACGGGCTTATGGCGTTTGTGCGCTCTCCCGATAATATCTCCATCGAGCTTTTGCAGGCGGGTGACGCGCTTGCCCCGCAAGAGCCCTGGGCGAGTATGGAAAACACGGGAAACTGGTAAGGCAAGAATTTTCTCCCGCATTTTTCCTTCGCATTATTGCTAACCCGGCATCCAGCGCTAGGGATTTACTAATACGCTGGCGATAGAGTGCGCCCATGACCCACGCCCCCAAACTGCCTGCCTCCTCCCCCGCGCCCGTGGTTGCCCTTGACGGTTTGCGCAAGTCTTTTGGCGGGTTCCGCGCGGTTGATGATCTTAGCTTTGATGTTTATCCGCGGGAGATTTTCGGGTTCCTTGGCCCCAATGGTGCGGGCAAAACCACAACGCTGCGTATGCTGCTCGATATAATCCAGCCTACCAGTGGTCGGTTGACTATTCTGGGGGCGCACGGCGTGATCCCCGTACGCCGCCGCATCGGCTATCTGCCTGAAGAACGCGGGTTATACCGCAAGATGCGCGCGGCGGAAACCATCGCCTATTTTGGTCAATTGCGGGGTCTGTCGGGGCGTGAGGCACGGCGCCGGGCCCATGCGCTCCTCGAAGAATTCGGGCTTGCCCCCTTTGCCCGCTCACGCAATGAGGCCCTGTCCAAAGGCATGGCCCAAAAGGTGCAATTGCTGGCCACGCTTGTCCATGAACCTGACTTGCTGATCCTTGATGAGCCGTTTTCCGGGCTTGATCCCATCAATCAGCAGACGTTGGAAGTATTGATCCGGTCGTTACGCGACCAGGGCCGGACGATCATCTTTTCCACCCATGTGATGGAGCATGCGGAGCGGTTGTGTGACCGGTTTTTGATCCTGGCACAGGGCAAAAAACGGTTTGAGGGTACGTTGGCTGAGGCGCGTGACCTCTTTCCGCCGCGTTTGATCATCCGGACCGCGGACCCGGTTGATCCCATACGACAGGTACCGGGTGTTGTTTCGATTGCGCCACGGGACGCGGGCACCGTTGATGGCGCCACACCCGAATATGAAGTGGTGCTGGAGAGAAATACCGATATTCAAACAATTTTGCGGGCCGCGTTTGACCATGGCTTACGGTTGGAACGTTTTGAACAGGCCAACACGTCCCTACACGACATATTTGTGAAAATTGCTGGGCACACCAATGCAAACGGGGATCATGGCGTGACAGAGCCTGGCAAACGGGAGAGCGTCTGATGCGCGGTGCGTTACTCATCGCTTGGCGTGAATATCGTCAATATGTTTTTTCCCGGGGGTTTTTGTTGCTGCTGCTGGTGGTGCCGGTGGGTTTGGTTGTTGTTGGCTCGCTCTTTCAGGTTGCCTCGAACACGGTACCCGTGCGTCCTTTTATGGTGATTGAAACGGGGGATCGCTATACCACGCAGATTGATGCCTATCTCAATCGGGAGGCCTCACGCGCCACGGTCACGGCCTGGCTGCAATATGCCCGGTTTGGGGCTGGCGCACCCTATGGGGGCAAGATAGACCCTGCTTTTGATCCCGATACGGATTTTGCTACGCTTGATGCCCGGGTTGATGCTTTTGTCGCGGCTGGCGGTGTTGCGGCGGCCAATGCGGCGTTAGCGCCTTACCGGGCGGAGGGTGCACCCAACTTTGTTGCCCCCCGGCGGCGGTTTCAACGGGTGGCAACGCCGCGCGACGTGCGCGATGCGTCGGCGCCTGACTTTGTGTCGCGATTGCGCGCCTATATGGCTGGCGCAACAGGTGCAACAGGGGCTGTCACAGGGGGCGGTGACGAGCCGCTTTTTGCGGCGCTGGTATTGCCAGCCGGTTTTGGCACGGGCGGTGCCCCCGGCGCGGCGGATGCCCCAACGGTCCGCGCACAATATTGGTCAACAAATCTCGTGGATGCAGAGCTGCGTTCCCTCTTGCAACGGGCGCTGACACGGGCTTTGCAACGCGAGGCGGCGCTCGATGCTGGTCTATCGGACAGCGGGTTTTCGGCCGTGGTGAATGCCCGCGCGGATATTGACGACTTTCGGCCCGACCGGGCGGTGGGGGAGGCGGCCCTTGATCTTGGTGACCGGGTTAAGTCCGGCTTACCCGCGATTATGACCTATGTCCTCTTTATCCTGATCTTTTCGGTAGGTAGTCTCCTTCTCACCAACACCATTGAAGAACGCTCAAACAAGATCGTCGAATCGCTTTTGTCGTCGGTGACGGCTGGTGAATTGATGGTCGGCAAACTGGTGGGCATTGGCGCGGTTGGCCTCACCATCCCGGCCATTGGAACCCTCATCGCAACGCTTGCTGCGTTTACGGTGATGGCTGACAATGCGATATTGCGCGAAATTGTCTTGGCACTGATTTTCTCACCGCTTGTGTGGGTCTATCTGTTCTATTTCATCTGCGGCTATGTGATTTTTGCCATGATCTATCTAGCGATCGGGGCGATTTCCAATTCGCTGCAGGATGCGCAGACTTTTATTGGGCCGGTGACCTTGGTTGTCATGGCACCGTTTCCGCTCATGGCTTTTGTATTTCAGGATCCGAACGGCCTGATCGCAAAGATCATGACCTGGATTCCCATTTATACGCCCTATGCTGTCATGCTGCGCGCGGCGGCGGATCCGCCCTTGTGGGAAATTATTGGCGCCACCATCGTGATGCTAATTTTTGCGGTTTTCTTTGTGCGGATTATGGGCCGTATTTTCCGGCGCGGTTTGTTAAACGACTCCCCGCCAAATTTACGCAGTCTGATCCACCTCGCCGGGCGTGAAAAGCCGTAATCGCTGCCAATTGGGCGCCGAGTGTAATGCAGTTATGTATCCACCGGGCCCGGCTTTTTACGCATGGCCTTGGCGGCGCTGCGGTGTTTTTTGCTTTGGGCCCGGCGCGTCAAAACCCCGCGGCTTGGCCGGGTGCGTTTGCGCGCCACCGGGGGAACCAGCGCCTCGCGGATCAGTTGAGCAAGACGGTGGCGCGCCGCCTCCCGATTGGCTTTTTGGGTACGATGGGTCTCCGCCTGGATCAGGATTTCATCCTCCCCGGTCAGGCGCCCACCCGCCAGCGCACGCAACCGGGTCTTTACGGCGGGGGACAGCGCGGCACACGGCCCCACCGGAAAACGCAATTGCACCGCGGTGGAAACCTTGTTCACATTCTGCCCGCCCGGGCCGGAAGCGCGGGTAAACCGCTCCGTAAAGCTGCTTTCATCAAGGCTCAGGGTCTCATGAATAAAAATCGTCATGGTGGTGATGGTCCATCCCGCAAAGCGGTTGGCGTTGACGCCGGTGCGGCTGCATTTTCTTCAAAAAAATCGCAAAAAAGGGATTACTCCCCCTTTTGGGGGAAGGCGGTTGGGGACGCAATCGCTTATTTCTCAATTATTGGTTGTCGGGGGGACAGCCAGTGGGGGAGAGCGCAACATCTGGAGGGAGAGCCGGACGTTGTACTACAAAAGAATAACGGTGTACGGCCCGGGGGTTAGGGATGGGTCGTACACCGTTTTTGTTTGGAACGGTCAAGCGCCAACCGACGTGCCAATCCTTGCGATGATGCCTTTTCTCTGGCACGCACCGCGCTGACCTGAGCTATTTTTCGGCATACTGAGGGTATTGAAAAACGCTTGGAAGAAGCTTTACAAAACCCTGGTCCAGACCTCATGACCAGTGGCCATAGGCTCCGTAAAATCTGTATAATGATAATCACAAGGACCGAATCCGGATCCGTTCGCAACCCTAAAAAAAAGACGTTCAACTTGAATCAGGAATTGCGCCAAGGCCGGGCATTTCCTGATAAATCCATGCGCCAATGTGAATGTCTGTTGCCCTAGCCGCGCAGGGCCGCACCTGCTGCTTTTTCCACCTGGGCAACAATCTTGGCAGACAGCGCCTCAATCTCTTCATCGGTGAGGGTCTGATTTTGCGGGGTAATTTTCACCTCAATGGCGAGGGACTTTTTGCCGTCGGGCACGCCCTTACCTTGATAGACATCAAACAGATGCACCGCGTCGATCAGTTTTTTATCGGCGCCGCGTACGGCCTTTAACAAGGTCTCCGCCGCCACACCCTCATCAAGGATAAACGCAAAATCGCGGGTGAGCGGTAGTAAATCCGATAGGCCCAGGGCGGGCCGGGTCTTGGTGGCTTTGCCTTTGCCGCCGGGGATCATGTCGATGGCAATCTCAAATCCATAGACGGGCCCCTCAATATCCATGGCTTTCAGGATGCGGGGGTGAATCTCCCCGAATTCGGCAAGAATTGTCTTGGGGCCGAGGCGTAAGACGCCCGATCGTCCGGGGTGGAACCATTTGGGGGCATCTGCCGTGGTTTGCAGACTGGCCACCGGGGCACCCGCCGCCGCCAGCGCTGCCACACAATCGGCTTTTACCGCGTAAAGATCAGGTGCCGAACTCGGCCCGGACCAATGGCGCGTGGGGATGGCAAGCCGCACCCCGCTGGCCACAACCATCTGCCCCTCGGGCGTATCGCCAAAGTAAATCGGCGCCACCTCAAACAGGCCCGGGGCCTGATCCGCGCCCACAAACACCCCGCGATCCTTGTTACGGGCCATGGCCCCCAACAGGTTGGGCAAGATGGAGGGGCGCATGACCCCCAGATCGCTGGAAATAGGATTAGCAAGCTTTAGTCCTTGTGCGGATAACCAATCGGCCCCTTGGGAAAAAAGCGCTGCATTGTTTTCTTCGGTAAAGGACCAGGTGACCGCCTCATCCAATCCGCGTGCGGCCAGCGCCCGGCGGGCGAGCCGTCGCCGGTTTTGTGCCAGCGTAATTTTTGGCATTTCAACCGCCCCGCGCGTGGGCAGGGTTGCCGTGGGTAGGGCGGCAAAACCCACAATGCGGATGATCTCCTCCACAATGTCAGCCTTGCCATCAATATCGGGCCGCCAGGTGGGGGCGGTGACCCGCCAGTGGGGGCTCGCATCTTCAATCAGAAAGCCAAGATGGGTGAGGATCGTCATCATCCGATCTTCGGGCACCTCAACGCCGGTTAGGCGCACAACCTCGTCAGGGGGGAAGTCAATCGTTTTCTCTGTTCCCGGAATGCTCCCCGTAATGACTGGCGTACTGGCCTCCCCGCCGCATAAATCCAGCACCATTTGCGTTGCCTGTTCCATACCGGGCTGGACAAAACTGGGGTCAACACCGCGTTCAAACCGATAGCGGGCATCAGAATTAATGCCCGTCTTGCGGCCCGTTTTTGCCGTGCGTAGGGGATCAAAATAGGCGCATTCAATAAAGGCGTTTGTGGTTTCCTCCGTGCACCCGGTATTCTCGCCGCCCATGATCGCACCAAGACCCAGAACGCCGTTGTCATCGGCGATAACGGTCATGGTTTCGTCAACGGTATAGTCTTTGCCGTCGAGGGCGAGAAATTTCTCCCCCGCCCGGCCAAGCCGCGCATGAACCGCGCCGTTGAGTTTATCCGCGTCAAAAACATGCAAGGGCCGCGCGCGGTCCAGCGAGATGAAATTCGTCATATCCACCAGCGCATTGATGGGGCGCAGACCCACGGCACGCAATTGATCCTGCAGCCATTTCGGCGATGGGCCGTTTTTTACGCCGCGAATATACCGGCCCACAAAGATCGGGCAGGCGTTTGCGGTATCATCGGTAAACTGAAGATCGACCGTAACGGGGCTATCAAACTTGCCGTCGACCGGTGCCGGGTCAGGCGTGATCAGCGTACCCAGCCCGGCGGCAGCCAGATCGCGCGCCACACCGTTCACCCCATTCGTATCGGGGCGATTGGGCGTCACCTCAAAATCGATGACCGGATCATTGACGCCCATGATGTCGGCAACCGGCGCGCCGACGGCGGCATCGCGCGGGACCTCAATGATGCCGTCATGGTCATCACCCATTTCCAATTCGCGTACGGAACACATCATACCAAAACTCTCAACCCCGCGGATTTTTGCTTTGGAGAGTGTCACGTCAATACCGGGCACATAGGCACCCACCGGGGCATAGGCAACCTTGATCCCGGCCCGCGCATTGGGCGCGCCGCAGACGATCTGCTTGTCGCCATCTTTGGTGGCGACAGTGCACACTTTCAGCTTGTCCGCATCGGGGTGCTTTTCGGCGGTCAGCACTTCCCCGATGGAAAACGCGGCGAGCCGGTCCGCCGGGTTATCAACACTCTCCACTTCCAGGCCAACCTTGACCATGGTGTCGACAATCTCGTCGAGCGTGGCGGTGGTATCGAGATGGCGTTTCAGCCAGGAAAGGGTGAATTTCATAATCAAATGCCCGGTTGAGTGCGGATTTCCGGGTATAGCACCGACGAGCGCCGGGACAAGGCTTCCCGGTCACGAGGCCCAGTCAGAAGTGGTGGTCAGCAAGAGTGTAGCGCCAGCCCCGCCCCGTAAAGGGCCGCGGCGATGGCGGTGGTTACGAAGTTGACGGCCATAACGGCACGGGCAAAGCGCGCCGTTAGCCCCCCATCGGCCACCCCGGCGAGGGCGCGCCAGCGGCCTTCCATCCGCGCGGTCCACACAATGGCAACGTGATAGGCTGCCAGGAAAATCATTAGGCTGATAAAGACCGCAATGCGCGCCGCGGTGGTTTGCGTGGCGCATACCAATCCCCCGGTATCACCGGAAGACGCGCCCACCAAGTTGGCAAACGCCGTCACCTGCACTACCAGCAAAACGCCAATGACGAATATTGCAGTGTGGTACGCATCGGCCCGGCGCAGGTAAAGCGCCTGGCTTTGGGTGGTTAAAGGCTCAAGGGGTGGTTGGGGGTCCTGCATAAGTCGCCTCATTTTATACGCGGCGCGCTTGGTGCTGCGTGCGGGTTTCGTTGTTCGCATTCATCATCCTTCGAGACGCGATCGTAAAGGATCGCTCCTCAGGATGAGGGTTGGGGTATTGGCGAGATACGGCAAAAGTAGGAGCCTCACCCTGAGGAGCAGTCCGTGAGGACTGCGTCTCGAAGGAGAGCAAGGAAAACGGGCCTACCCCCGGCTTAACCCGGTGGCCAGATTCGGCGCGTCAAACGCGTCAAACCCGTAATGCTCCAGCCAGCGGAAATCGGCGGCGAAGAAATCGCGCAAATCGGGGATGCCGTATTTCAGCATGGCGAGGCGGTCGACGCCCATGCCCCAGGCAAAACCCTGATATTCATCCGGGTCCAGACCACAATTTCGCAGGACGTTAGGGTGCACCATGCCGCAGCCGAGGATTTCCATCCATGCCTCGCCTTGGCCAATGCGCACCTCATTGCCAACCCGTTCATATTTCACATCCAACTCGGCCGAAGGCTCCGTAAACGGAAAGAAATGCGGGCGAAACCGGGTCTCTACGCTATCCACTTCGAAAAAGGCTTTGACGAAGGCCTCCAGCGTGCCTTTCAAATGGCCCATATGCGCCTCTTTATCGATGACAAGGCCTTCAACCTGATGGAACATCGGCGTGTGGGTCTGGTCACTGTCACAGCGAAATGTCCGCCCGGGGATGATAATCCGGATCGGGGGTTTTTGGTTCATCATGGTACGGATTTGTACTGGGGAAGTGTGGGTGCGAAGCACTTTTCTTTCCGCGCTTTCGTCACCGGG
>JBCBBJ010000017.1:0-52603 GCA_038531745.1 Pseudomonadota bacterium | reverse complement strand
AAATTATGGAAGTCGTCTTCAATGTCCGGGCCCTCGGCCACGTCAAATCCCATGGCGGAAAAGATCGCCGCCATCTCCTCCATCACCTGGGTGACCGGGTGCAACTTGCCCGCGCGCGCTGGCGCCACCGGCAAGGTTACGTCAACTTTTTCGGTGGCAAGGCGCGCATCGAGGGCAGCCTCCTCCAGCGTGGATTTCTTGGTGTCGAGCGCGGCGGCGATGCGGGTTTTCAATCCGTTTAAGGCGGGGCCAAGCGTCTTGCGCTCCTCCGGCGGCACCTTGCCCAGCGTCTTCATCAAATCGGAGATCGTGCCTTTTTTGCCGAGGGCAGCCACGCGAATGGCGTCCAGCGCCTTTTCATCGGTGGCGGTGTCGATCTGTTGGGTGAGGTCGGTTTCAAGGGCGTTGAGGTCGGTCATGGGCACGCAAATTCCGGTTGGTGAAAGGTTTATCTACCGAACTCTGGAGGGGCAGGCTACTCTTATTCGCCTCCTTTATGGCGCGCATTGGTGAGCGCTCAACTATCGCTCCAACTGGCGGGCGGCGCCGACCACAAAGGCAAGCAGGCGGAGCGCAACGAAAATACTCAACATTGCCGCAGCGAGGCCGATCCACAAGACAGTGTACCATTTCAGGGTCCACAAGGCGGCATCAAAAATCTTTGTGCTGAGGGATTTTGCAGCGCTTGCTTTGGGCGCTTCCACCAGGGATATCTTGACCGTGGAAAATTCATTTTCCGTATCGAAATCGCCAAGGCTTACGCCCAAATCCTGTATCTGCCGTTCGAGATTGAGGATCTGATTTTCCAGATTGATCATCTCGTCAATCTTTCCGTCGCGCGCCTTGAGCGCCAGGAGGCTATCTCGGGATTTTTCAAGGCTGACTTTTTTCGCCTGCAGGTCGCGATATTCATTGGTCTTGTCGGTCTTGTCGATTTGAAACCGGGTCAGGATCGCAATGGCTTTCAGATCATCAACCAGGGTGTCGAACCGCGCCGGCGCGATCCCGATGGCCAGTTGCAAGGTGCGCCGACCGCGGAGGCCGGCGCGTTGTTCAAACTGGATCAAGCCCTCATAGGTTGTCACTGCCCCGCGCACGCGCAACTCATCGTCTTCAAAGGTACGGCTCGCGGCCGCCAGATTAGCCACTTGCTCAAATTTCTGATCGACGGTTACCGCGCCATTACCGAGGGCACCGCTCCCCTTTTTGCCGGAAATGATATTGCGTTTGCCACTGGAAAAATCCGTATTCGCATAGATCGGGGCCAGGGCTTGCACGGTGGGCTGTGCCGCCTGGTTTTGTTCCCACACCCCAAAACGCAAGCCGAAGATAATCAGAAAGCCAAGCCCGTAAACGAGGACGCTATTGCGGATCAGGGTCATGGGCGGGTCTCTTTCTTGGCGGTCAATTGGAACGGGTGTGATGACATAAGGGGAAATGACCCTGCGCGCGCAGCCATTCTGAGGCGAAACCGTGGCACAAACCGGGAAAGCTTGGCACCTGTTTGCGTCGGGGGCCGGTTGGCGTAGGAATAGGCCATGAGCACGCACCCTCAATCAGCTTTGGTTTTGTTTTCTGGCGGGCAGGATTCCGCAACGTGCCTCGCCTGGGCACTGGCGCGGTATGACCGGGTTGAAACGGTGGGTTTTGATTATGGTCAGCGCCACGCGGTGGAGCTGACGGCGCGCGAGGCGGTGCGCGAGGCGATTTTGGCGGTGCCTGATGGGTATGGTGATCGTCTTGGGCAGGATCATCTGTTGGACCTTGGTGCCCTCGGCACGATTAGTGAAACGGCCATGACCCACCCACGCGCAATTGAGATGAACGAGAACGGCTTGCCTAATACCTTCGTACCCGGCCGCAATCTTGTCTTTCTGGTGATGGCCGCTGCGCTCGCCCACCGGCGGGGTGCCGCGGTGCTGGTGGGCGGAATGTGTGAGACCGATTTTTCCGGCTATCCTGATTGTCGCCAGGAAACACTTGACCGGCAGATGGAGGCAATCCGTCTTGGGATGGCCATTGATCTTGACCTTGAGACACCGCTGATGCTGCTCACCAAAGCGCAAAGCTGGCACCTGGCGGAGGATTTAGGCGGGGCAACCCTGGTTGAGATCATCCGTACCAAGACCCATACGTGCTATTTGGGGGAACGTGGCATTGAGCATGATTGGGGCTATGGCTGTGGTCACTGCCCGGCCTGTGCGTTGCGCCGTGCGGGGTGGGAGGCGTATGCTGCGAGACGCGCCATGGGGCCGAGCGAGGGCCGGGATCAAGAGCGAGATCAGGCATGAAAACCTATGCGGTGAAGGAGGCCTATTACACGTTACAAGGCGAAGGGGCGCAAACGGGGCGCGCCGCGGTGTTCCTGCGTTTTGCCGGGTGCAATTTGTGGAGCGGACTGGAACGCGACCGGTCAGCGGCGGTGTGCTCGTTTTGCGATACTGATTTTGTTGGCACCGATGGGCCCGGCGGCGGGCGGTTTTCCCGCGACGATCTTGTGGCCCATGTGCGGGCATTGTGGACGGCGGTTGCCGGTGATCAGGGTACGCCTTATATTGTTTGTACCGGCGGGGAGCCGGCATTGCAGCTTGACGATGGTCTTATTGGGGCACTTCATGGGGCGGGGTTTGAGATTGGTATTGAGACCAATGGCACCAAAGTGCTACCGGCGGGGCTCGACTGGATTTGCGTGAGCCCCAAGGCTAATGCGCCTTTACAGCAAACAACTGGACACGAACTAAAACTTGTCTATCCGCAGGCGTTGGCCCCGCCGGAGAATTTTGCGGCGCTTCATTTCGACCATTTTTTTCTACAGGCCCTCGATGGCCTGGAGACTGAAGCCAATATTGCAGCGTGTATTGACTATTGCCGGGTGCACCCGCAATGGCGGCTCAGCCTGCAAACCCATAAGACTTTGGGGATCGATTAACCGCTCTTGCCACCCCTGCACCGTCTTCCCCGCGTGACGCGATTACGGATGATGCCGCGTGCGGCGATGTTGCAATTGGGGGGGCTTTCCGTCACAACCCGCGCTTTGTAATGCCATGGCGGCGGCGGCGTTTCCGCCGCTCTGAGGAGTTGGTCATGCGGATCAGGAAATCCGTCAATTTTGATGCGGCGCACTATCTGCCCGATGCGCTTCCCGATGGGCCGGATGACCACCGGTACAAGCGCATCCACGGCCATTCCTTTACCCTCACCATCACCATTGATGGGGAGCGTGATCCCGATACCGGCTGGGTTCAGGATTTTGAGGAGGTGACCGCCGCGCTCATGGATGTGCACGCGCAGCTTGATCACCATTTCCTCAATGAGGTCGAGGGCCTTGCCGTGCCCACGCTGGAGAATATCTGCCAGTGGGTCGCGGGGGCGCTGGCCCCCCGTTTGCCCGGTTTGGCCGAAGTTGAGATCGCCCGCCCATCCAACGGGGAAAGCTGCATCCTCAACCTCTAGAGACGCCTCGCCTAATTTCGGGTGAGATAGCGGTTCAAATTCCGGGCCCAGCGGGTAAACGCGCGGTCAACATCGGACCATATCCCCACCCGGGGAAATCCATCATTGAGATTGCCGCTATATCGGTCCGACAAAGTGGCAAGGATGGTATCATTTTCCGATAGAACAAAGACTGCCGCCGCACTGCCCGCATACAAACTATTGGGGCTAAGACCCACCAAACGGCCAAGGTCTTCCTGCGTGGGGCGGGAGGATTGCATTTCCGTCACCGTCGCCGCAACGGTCAGCACGCCGGGCCCGGGCGTATCGACGATATCGAAATCGCGCTGCAGCCGTGACACAAGGTCCTGATAAAGATCGTCGGCTTTCAACGCCTGGTCGCGGTCTGAAACGCCGCGATCGCCGCGCGTTCGCGACCGGATCAACTGGCGACGCCCCTCCGGGATCATCACCTCCACAGGGGCAACATAAACGGCCTCATAGTCGGCAAAGGGTTGGGTTTTTGCACCACTTTCCTCAATAGAATCAAAGCGTTGCGCCTGTGCAGCGGGGGCCTGTAGCGCCAGCAGGAAAAAACCGGTCACGAGAAGCGCCCCAACGGCCAAACGCTGAACCCTCAACCACTGAAATCCAGATAGATAAGCCATAATATCCTCCTATATCTGAATAGAAGAATATCCCGAACTGGCACAGCGCGCCAATCAAGTTGTGGTGATTTTGACCGTCAATTCCGGTGCACGCGTGCGAACCGTCTACTCCGCCGCTGTTTGCCGGGTCTGAGCTACGGGGGCGAGGGCGTCCATCCCGAATTCGGCAAGTTTCTTGTTGAGATCACCAATGCACGCCATCAGGAATTTTGCGTCCCGGCAATAGGAGGCCGTGGCGCGGGTGACCCGGCCTGCCGCATGGTCCAGTGCCAATTGCGTATGCTCGATCTCATCATCGGCAGCAAACGCGGTTAGCGGCGGCGGCAGGTTAAGGGCGTGGTCGTCGGTACCCAGACAAAAACCGGCAATGGAATATCGTGCCCGCCCGGTGAGCGCCAGATCGAGCGTTGCGCCGGGGGCACTGATTAATTCGGCCACCACCTCGTCATCTGTCTCTGCAAGCTTATCAAGGGATAAGCGCAAATCGTCATAATTTTCCGCCAGCATTGCGCGCCCGCCCAGATCCTCGGTCAGTTTGGCCGATTCAATAATTTCCGAGCATTGAGTAATGGTCTCGCGGGCCTGATCCATCGCGTAAAGGATCGCCTCAATCACAATAAGGGCATGACGCACATGTTCAGTATCTTGAACGGCATCCTCCTGGGCCTTGCGCGGCATGTTGGCGGTCCGAAGCGCCCGGCTTAACCCCACGGCCAGGGTTTCCGGCGCCACAACGGGCTCATCTACGGTCTTGCGTTTGAAAAAAGACCCGCGCTTTTCCGGGGCCTTTGCCGTTGTCTTTGCCTGGGCATGTGCGCTAGTGGCTGCCGGTTTTTTCGTGGAAGGTTTTCGCTTTGGAAAAACCATAAAATACTCCGCAAGGGGTCTCAACACCTTCGTTCTAGGGCAGGAAATTTGCATCGACGTTAATGCAATTGGTTAACAAAGCCGCATTTTACCGGTGTGAATTTTCGTAAAAAGCGAGCGATGCTGTACGGCTTTTTCTGGGGTATATTCAGGACTGATCCGTAGGCGAACGGCTTTCCAAAGCCCAGGCAAGGATCAGACACAAACCGATCAGACCAAGCCACGCAAAGGGCGGGATCAACGGGCCCGATTGGCGGCCGCGCACTTCGCTGGCCCGGTTTGATAAAATGCCTGCCCAGCCCGGCCCGGCGCTTTGCCGTGATGTCGAACCGGCGCGCGGCGCCGCGGCGGAAACACCCGGTGCCGCTTTTTGTGGCAATCGGCGGATGGCCGGTATCTTTGGTGTGTCATTGTCGCGGCGCGTGGTATAAAGCCCGCCGCCGGTTTGATCGGTGACGCTGGAAAGCGGGCGCCGGTCCATGACAACATCTTCAAACTCCGGCGCAGCGGCAAGGCCCACGGCGCCGATGGCAAACAGATCATCGGCCTGCGCCCGGTAAAGCCCTGGCGTCATATCCGTCAGTATAGCCTCATATTGACCACTGCCCGATGGGGTTAGCGTGACGGTCTGGGTTTCGCCCGCCGGTGTGGTCAGTGTCACTGGTGCGGGGTCGGCAACCATGGTCTGACGGGTGACCCGCAACGTTGCCTCATCACTGGTGAGCAACAGGTTTTCTTCTTCAAGCTGGGGTTCTTTCATGAGCCAGTGGGCGGTGCGCCGTAACATCTCTGCATGGGGACCACCGCCATCGAACCCGCGTGCCCATAGCCAGATATGATCCGACTGGATCATCCCCACACGGCCTTCCCCGATCCGGTCAAGAATCAGAATGGGCACGTTATCGGGACCGCTGATCAGGGTTGTACCCGCCCGCGGGCGTGTGGGAATTGCGCGCAGCCAGCGCCCCCAATAGCCCTGATCGGGCAAATCGGCGGTTACGGGATGGCGTTGCCCCGCCTCGGTCACCACGGGGCGAAAGGGTTTTTCCACGGTACCGTCAAGGGGCAGGCTCGGCAGCAGGTAGGAAATCGTGCGCCGCCGCGCGAGGCTAAGAACGCCATTATATTCCGGGCCCGACGCCACCAGCATGGCGCCGCCTTCTTCCACAAAGCGGGCAATATTGTCGAAATGATAGGATTTTAGAACGTTACGCCACGTGTACCGATCAAAAATAACAAGATCGAATTCCTTGAGCTTTTCGATAAAGAGCCGATCGGTGGGAAACGGGATTAGGGCAAGCTCGCTGGGCGGGGCGGCGTCAAGTTTTTCGGCGGTCCGCAAAATTGTGAAATGCACCACATCGATGGACGGGTCTGACTTCAGAAGATTGCGCCAGACCCGCTCCCCGGGGTTGGGTTCGCCGGAAATCAGAAGGACCCGTAAGCGGTCGCGCACCGCTGTGATCGGGAGAACCTCAATATTATTCCGTGTGGTGAGTTCCCCGGCAAGATCGGCAGCAACAAGTTCGATGATCACATCACCAGGCCGGTCAAGGGGGACATCAAAACCCACATCCTGACCCACGGGCACATCCTGCTGGATGATCGTCTCCCCATCAAGGCGAAGGGTGACCGAAACGTCCTGTCCGTTGTTTTGGCTTTTCCCGTCCGGGCCCACATCTTCAACACGAAAGGAAACCCGTACGCTTTCGCGCACAATGCCATAGCGGGGGGCGTTTTTCAGGATGATCTTGCGATCAACCTCATCCTCGCGTCCAGTGAGGAGCACATGAAACGGCACATTACCAGGCAGGAGCCGGGTTATCGCCTCGCCGCCGACGACGGAACCATCATCGCGTAATTGAAGATCAGCCATCTGACCGTCAGTGATCAGAAAAACCGCGCTTAATTGGGCCCGGGGAATATCGGCAAGGGCATTGCCCAATTGTTCGGCGAGGCGGGTTTCCTGACTGCCGCTAAGCGCAATTTCACGCATGCTCACATTGCCGGCCTGGTCAAGGGCGGCGGCGAGTTGCACCCGCGCGCGCGCGGTCAGGGCGTCGCGCCCGTCAAGGCTCTGGCTTGCGGACACATCGTGCATCACCAGGACAATATCGTCGAGGGGCGCGCGGTCTTCGTTCTGGAGTTGCGGATTGGCCAATAGCGCGATCAGACCGGCGAGGGCACCGAGGCGAAAAAGCCCGCTTGCGCCCTGACGCCAGCAATAAAAGAGCCCAAGGAAAAGCGCGACCACGCCCAGGATAATTAGGGCGATGCCGGGGATAACAGGATCAAAGATCAGGGTACGAGCCATCGCCTTGTTATTCCCCCAATCTGCGCAACAGAATGCCGGTGTGGACCTGGTCAGTTTTGTAATTGCCGGTAAAGGCGACCATCATCATATTGATCCCGGCACGGAAGGCCATTTCGCGCGCGCGCGGGCCGGAAAAGCGCTGGTCCGGTGCAACGGGGCGCAAAGGTTGCCCGTTGGTGTCGCGGGCCCAGGCACCAATCCAATCGCGCCCCCCAATGATTAGCGGGGTAACCCCATCATTGATAGCTGACCCGGCGGCAACCCAAACGGGATTTTCGGCCGATCGCCCCCGCAGGTCCGATAGAAGATAATAGGACCGGGTGAGCACATGATCGCGGGGCAAGGGCGTGAGCGGCGGTACATCAATCCGGGTCAGGATTTGGCGCAAGGTTGCCGCCGCCGCTGTCTCAATACCCGCCACCGCGGCCTCATCATCGCGGGTGTCAAAAATAATCAGTCCGCCAAGGCGCATGAAGTTTTCGACACTTGCAAGGGTGGTATCGCTGATGGTTTCCATGCCGGGCTCCACCGGCCAATATAAAACCGGGTAAACGGAAAAATCATCCCGGGACAGATCAATCCCCACCGGTAGGGCCGGGGAAACGGTGGTACGCCGCGATAGCTCCTGGCTAAGGGCGCGCAACCCCGCCTCCGCCAACCGGTCAGTGGTCCCATTACCGGTGCGCACATAGGCAAACCGGGTGGTCAGGGTGGCTTCAGCCGTTTGCGGATCAATGGGCCGGTCAATGGGCTTTAGGCGATCAGTGGCGGCGGGTGTCTGCGCATTGGCCGGGCCGGGCACGGCGACAAAGGCCAGGCCCAAACCAGCCAGCGCAATTATACCGATGAGGCCCGCAGACGCCGTATTGTTGGTGGGCCGATTAAACAGTGTGCCTTTCAAGAATAGGGTGGCGGCAAGATCAAGTAGCAACGCGATCAACGCCAACACAAACAGGAACGGCGCCAGGGAGAAGGGCGGGCTTTGTGTGTAGGGCCGCGTCACACCCGCTGGCACCCGAAGAGGATCAAGGCTTTGTGCCGCGGCAAGAACATTAATGGCCAGCGGTGCCTCGGCACTGCCATAAAGACCGGGCGGCGTTTGCGGTGTGGGTTTAAAGACGCGCGGCGCGGCGCTCTCATTATTATCAGGTGTAATGGTCAGGGCACTGACCGCCCCGCCTGCGCGAATAAATTGTCCGTACCCGTCAAGGATACGCGAGGGGGGATAGCGCACAGCCTCTTGCGTGCTCAATTGATCATCAAGAGTATCGGGGCTCAGGGCGGATAAAAAGGTGAGTTTTTTCAGCATCTGGATAAATATCTCCGCCAGGGGCAGGTCGGACCAAAGCGGTGTGGCCGTTATATGAAACAGAACGATGACGCCTTTGCCTTGCTGTGTTCCGGTGACAAGCGGGGTGCCGTCGGCAAGGCTGGCCCAGGTGCGGGCGCTTGTCTCGCCGCCGGGCTCGGCTAAAATCTGTTGGCGCACCACAACATCATCGGGCGGCTCCAGGCCGTCAAACGGTCCCGTGGCGGTAAACGGCCCCAGCGGTTGCGGCGTTCCCCAGGTCAGGGTCCCGCCCAGGGCGCGTTCACCGCGGCGCAACTGCACCGGCAACAGGGCCGGGCGCCCGTCTAACGCCGCATCGGCAAGACGTGGGCCGGCAAAGCGGATCAGCACGCCGCCATCCTCGACCCAGTTACCCAAGGCCTCCTCTTCTTCAGGGCGCAACCGGCCAATATCATCAAGCACGATGGCGGAAACTTGCGCCGCAATAAGGCTCAGAAGGTCACCGGTTTGAAAAGCTGCAAACGGGCTCATGGCCTGGCGCACATAATGGTTGCCGCTCAAAAGAGCAGCACTCTGCTCGCGGCTATTGGCATTTAGGCCGATCAATGCGCGGCGGTCGCGGGCATCGGCAAGCCACACCGCCGAGGCGGCGCGGGCCGCATCAAGACGGACGGTGGCGAGTTGATTTTGCAGGGCGAGCGGCAGATTGATCTCTATGGGAACGGATTTTTCACCGTCGGGCAATGTCACCTGGATACGGCTCAATTCGCGCCCGTCCCGCGCCGTTGCGATCAGCGTTGGCGTGATTGTTCCACGCGGGTTACGCCGGTGCACCCGGTAGGAGAGACTAGATAGATTTTGCGTCTGCGCATCGCCATTCCCCGTAATATCAGGGGCCACAGCGAGCAGCGATGTTTGCGGATCATTAAAGATCGTCAGCTGCCCTCGGGCGCGCAGCGCGGCAATAAAGCGATCATCGACCGTGGCGTCTTGCCCGCTTTCTTGCGCGTCCTCTTGCTCGCCACCTTGTTCGCTTGCCAACCCGTCGGCCAGCCACCAAAAAGTGGGGGTGCCTTGCGCAGCCTGAAACGCTGGCATTGCCTCCAATACTGTGGTCAGGCTACTGATGGATGTTCGGTCAGCGCGAAAAGGTGTGGGCAACAAGGTACCGGTGAGCGCTTTGAGCCCCGATTGATCCAGGGGCCCGCGCACCTGCTCCCCCGGTGGCAACAGGCTGGGCGCGGTGGTAATTACAAAAATCGGTCGCCCGGTTTGCCGGTTCTGGACGGCGGCTTCGGCCAAGATTGCCTCGCGCCGGGGCCATGCGGGCGCGGCGGCAAAGCTGTCATCAATCACGAGCACGAGTGGCCCGGTATTGTCCTCAATGGTTGGCGCGTTGAGAATTGGCCCGGCGAGCCCGATGATGACACAGGCACTCAGGAACAATCGTAACGCGATCAACCACCAGGGTGTTTTATCGGGTGTTTCTTCAACCCGGGTCAGACGCCGTAAAATCACAAAGGCGGGGAAACGCACCCGGTCCGGCTGCGGCGGCGTGGTGCGCAACAGCCACCATAGAAGCGGCAAGGCCAGCAGGCCCAATAGCAAAAGCGGCGCAAGAAAACTCAAAGCACCAAGAGCTGGCATCATGACCTCCCTTGCGGCGTGACGGCATTGATCAGCGCAAGGAGGGCCGTGTGTGCGCGATCGTTGGTCTTATGGGTAATCAGCGGCCACCCTGCCCGTGCTGCCATGGCGGCCAGCGCCGCCTGGTGAGCATCAAACGTCGTACGATAGGCCGCCTGCAGGGTTTGCGCATTGCCGAACAAAAGCCGGTCATTTGTCTCCGTATCCTGAAATTCCTTACGCCCCCGAAAAGGAAACCCGGCCTCGGCTTCATCAATCACCTGGCAGAAGACGCCCCGGGCGCCAAGGCGCATCAGGCGGTCCACACCGGCGTCGATTGCCTCAAGGTCCATGAGGAAATCACTGAACAACACAATGGTGTTGCCGGGCCGTACCCGTGCGCTGAAGGGCAGGGCCGGGGTGTCATCGGTTTCGCGATGATCAAGATGTTCCAAGATTGTGGCCGGGGCACGCCGACCATGGAACAGCCGCGTGGCACCATGGCGCGCGCGCGAAACGGCCGTGTCATCACCGGCCAACACGCCCAACCGTTCGCCGCCTTGGGCCAGCAGGATCGACAAGGCGATGGCGAGCACATTGGCGCGGTGGCGTTTTTCCGGCGCGGTAACGGTGGACTGGTAAATCATCGACCGCGAGGGATCACGCCAGAGCCAGACCGAGGCCGCGGCCTCCCACTCATTCTGGCGCACATAAAGCCGGTCGGCGCTGCGCGCTGATTGGCGCCAGTCGATGCGGGTGATGCTGTCGCCGAAAGCGTATGGCCGATGCTGCCAAAAGGTCTCGCCCGGGCCCGCTTGGCGGCGCCCATGGATACCGCTCATCAGGGTCGCGGCGATGCGCTCGGCCTCAACCATGATTGCGGGAAACCGGCTGGCGCTCGCCTCCGCCTCATGGCGCACGCTTGCGGTGCCTTGGGCCGGGTTGGCTTCTTTCGAGGTGTTGGCGCGGTCAGCCATGGGGCGGTGCCTTCATAAACGGGCCGCGCCCTGCGGCGCGCACGGGCCGGAGCACCCTGACGAGAACGCCTAAAGATGGGTGTCGCATAAATCTTCGATAAAGCCGTCAACGCTGACATTTTCTGCGCGGGCCGCAAAGGTCAGGGCCATGCGGTGTTTAAGAACCGGCCCGGCGAGGGTGCGCACATCATCGGGGGAGGGGGCCGGGCGTCCATCCAGAAGGGCAAGCGCGCGCGCGCATAAAGACAAGGCCTGGCTGGCGCGGGGGCCGGGGCCCCAGGCGACAAGGGCATTGACCCTGTCGCTCGCATCCGGGCCCGGGCGCGCGGCGCGCACCAGGGTCAAAATCATTTCGGCAATCGACGCCCCGATGGGCATCGCGCGCACAAGGCTTTGGGCGTCCTGCAATTGCGCCGGGCTTAGCGCTGGTTCCGGCGCCGACTGTGCCGTACCCGTGGTTTCGGCCAGCATCCGGCGCTCGGCCTCAAGGTCTGGGAAGGGCACATCAATTTGCATCAGGAACCGGTCGAGCTGCGCCTCAGGCAAGGGATAGGTACCCTCTTGCTCAATGGGGTTTTGGGTCGCGAGCACATGGAAGGGTTGGGGCAGGTCATGGCGCGCCCCGGCTACGGTGACAAAGCGTTCCTGCATAGCTTGCAGGAGTGCCGATTGGGTGCGCGGGCTGGCGCGGTTGATCTCATCGGCCATCAGCAACTGGCAAAAAATCGGCCCCGCAATAAAGCGGAAAGCGCGGGCGCCGTCGCTGCCCTCCTCCAGCACCTCAGAACCCAAGATATCGCCGGGCATCAGGTCCGGTGTAAATTGAACGCGCTTGGCCGACAGCCCCAACGTGTGGGCGACGGTGTTCACCAGGAGCGTCTTGGCAACACCCGGTGCGCCCACCAGCAAACCATGACCACCCGCCACCAGGGTTGCCATCGACAGGGTCAGCACCTGGTCCTGGCCAAAAATAACCTGCGACAGGGCGTCCCGCGCGTGGTTGAGCTGCGCGGAGAGCTGATCAAACTGCGAGAGAATGTCCGATGATGTCATGTTGGTCCTGCGATCCTCGTTCGATATGCATATCATGGCGGCGAGGCATTAAGGAAACACCCTGCCGCAGAAAAAAGGCATTTTGACGTTTGTGGCCGTGAAATCCCTCGACCCGCCCCCAACTGTTGATATCTTGCTAAAGGGTTGCCGCTACGGTCATCGCACACGCGTGGCCAAAGAGGACGTATGCGCCGCGTTCTGATCTGAGGATTGCCGGTCAGGGTATGGTAGCATGGGCTAGCATTAGGAATTGCGTTTTGTCGGTTATCGCGACCGGCGTTTTGCCGAGGGGTATTTTAGGTGAGCATGGATAACAGTAGCCGACAGGATTTTAGCGTGTGGGGTTTTATCAAGGGGTTTGGCAAACTTGTCCTCGGCTTCCTTCTTTTACTGCAAGGGATTGTTGGTCTCATTGTCCTTTTGGCCGTGATTGGCGTGTTGACCAGCGTCAGCGGCGTTTTCTCCGGAGAAAATGACCCGGCGAATTTGCAGATCGAAAGTGGCTCAGCCTTTGTGTTGAACCCAGCGGGCGTGATTGTTGAGCAGGCGCCGGAAGATGACCCTTTCGAGGAGATCATTGAAGAAGCTTACGGCATCCAAGAGCCCTCCCCCATCAGCCTGACCGATGTGGTGCGCACCATCCGCGCGGCGAAAGACGATGACCGGATCAAGGCCATGATCCTTGATCTCGATAGCGTCGCCATTGGCGGTACCAGCAAAGCCTACACCATCATTGACGAGATTGAGGCCTTTAAGGAAAGCGAAAAAAAGGTCTACGCCATCGGTGATTTTTACGGCCAGACCCAATATCTCATTGCGTCCCATGCGGATGAAGTACATTTGAACGATGGCGGTGCCGTTGCGCTTTATGGCTATGGTATCTTCCGCAACTATTATAAGTCACTGCTCGATAAGCTAAAGATCACAAGCCATGTTTTCCGTGTAGGGACGTTCAAGGCGGCGGTTGAACCGCGTCTGGGCGATGAAATGTCAGAGGCCGCAAAAGAGGCCAATGGCGTTTTGATCAACAGCTTCTGGGGCCGGTACAAGAATGACATCGCCACCACGCGCGGCCTGGCGCCAGAAGCGGTGCATCAGTATGCCGATGCGTATAATGTGGTGATGGCTGAGTATAAAGGCGACGCAGCGGCGGCGGCGCTGGGCACCGGCTTGGTAGATAAAACCTTCAAATCGTCAAAGATGCGCGCTTTCCTCGTTGAAACCTTCGGCAAAGGCCGTGATGACAAGGGCTTTAAGAGCGTTGGTTTCCGCAGCTATCTGAAAACACTAGCCGCGGAAAAAAATGATGCGTCGTCCAATGATATCGCGATCATTACTGCGGCGGGCATCATCATGCCGGGCCGCAGCCGTCCCGGCCAAACAGCGGGCAGCACAACCCTTGTTGAATATCTGGAAAAGGCCCGCAAAGACGATGACGTGAAAGCGATTGTCCTACGGGTCGATAGCCCCGGCGGGTCGGCCTTTGCGTCGGAGAAAATTCACGACGCTATCCTCGCCATTAAAGAAAAGGGCAAGCCGGTTATTGTGTCCATGGGCTCGCTTGCCGCGTCCGGTGGCTATCTGATTGCTGCGCCTGCTGATGAAATCTGGGCGGCGCCCACAACCATCACCGGCTCCATCGGCATCTTTGCGGCGTTTGAAACCTTTGAAAACTCACTTGCCGAAATTGGTGTCTATACAGATGGCATTGGCACGACGGCACAGTCCGGTTTGCTGGCCACGGGGCTAGGCCCCCTACCGGCTGTCACCGCCGAAGCGCTGCAATTAGGGACAGAAAATGGGTATGAGCGGTTTTTGAACATTGTCGCCGAGGGGCGTGATCTCACCCGCGACTATGTGGATAGTGTGGGTCAGGGCCGGGTTTGGGCCGGCGATACGGCCCTCGATCTCAAACTTGTGGATAAGCTTGGCAGTCTTGATGACGCCGTTAAATCGGCGGCCAGCCTTGCCGGCCTCACCGACTATGATGTTGTGCGGTATGAGGACCGGCGAACCGCGTTCGAAAAACTGTTCAGCGGCGCCTCGGCAAGCGTTGTTCGTGCCACCGGCGCCCATGAAGCCCTCGCCCGGCACCATCGCTCCGGCGTTGGCGCCCTGATGAAGGTCATCAATGAGAGCGATGTCTTTTTGCAGACGTTTGATGACCCCAATCACCTCTATATGCGCTGCCTAGCCTGCGAGGCGGTGGCCGCGCCCCGGTAGGCATCGCCTCGGTCTGCCTTTTGGCGGGCTCCTAGCTGGCCCACTCGCAAGACGATCCAATCATGCCTATACTCACTCCATGAGTGATTTGATTGGTTATGCGGCGCATCTGGCGCAAACGCTTAATGGGCATGTGGATCGGGATAGCGATCCGAATGGCAACGGCAAGGGGAACCGCTTGCCGCCGGTTGATCAGTGGACACCCGATTATTGTGGGCGGCTCGATCTGACCATCCGGCGCGATGGTGTGTGGGTCCATGAGGGCACACCCATTTCCCGCCCGCGTCTTGTGCGGCTATTTTCCACCGTTCTCAAAAAAGAAGATGACACACATTACCTTGTCACGCCGGTGGAAAAGCTTTCCATCCATGTGGAAGATGTGCCGTTTTTGATGACCGGGTTAACGATTGATGATCCGGGGACAGAACAAATCGTAACACTGATCAGCAACATGGGCGATCAGCTGGTGCTTAACGGCGAAACGCCGCTGACCTTTCGTCAGATTCCGGGTGCCGACGACCGGGCCCCTTACGTGACGGTGCGCCGAAACCTGGAAGGGCGGCTGGCGCGCCCGGTCTATTATGAGCTGGCACAAACAGCCGCCCCCATAAATGTGGCGGGGCAGGAGCGGTTTGGCTTTTGGTCTAAGGGCCATTTCTTCGATTTTGATGACGGGCTTGATCGCGCTCTGTGGCGTGATGCCCGATGACCGCCAAAATGCCCGCAAAATTACCCGCACCAGCCGTGTTGGAGACGATCCTCGCGAATGCCCATCCGTTGGTCACCACGCTCCACCGTGCCGTGACCGGACCGGCCTTGAAAAATCCGCGGACGCTGTTTCTTGATCTGAACCCCCATTTGGCCGAGGACCCAAGCTTCACAGACCGGTATAAGGCGCGCAAAGACGCCGCGGTGCTGATCCCTGTTCTGTTGCGCGCCGACCCCACAGTGCTGCTCACCGTGCGGTCCCCAGATATGCCGTCTCATGCTGGCCAAGTGAGTTTTCCCGGGGGCCGTGTGCATGCTGATGATCCTGACCACGCCTTTACCGCCTTGCGCGAAACCCATGAAGAGGTGGGGATTGCGCCCGAGGAGGTGACCCTGATCGGTGATCTGGGCGAGCATGTGGGCGGGCTTGGCTACCGTGTTAGCCCCTATGTGGGTCTGGTGCGGGAGGCCGCCTCCCAGCGCGCCTGCCCGCGCGAAGTGCAGGAAATTTTTGAGGTACCGCTCAGTTTTTTCGCTGATATGAAAAACCATTCCTATACCGAGAAAAACTATAAGGGGACGGCCTATAAGATGTTTTATGTTCCCTATAAGGACTATAATATCTGGGGGCTGACAGCTGGTATCTTACGGTCACTGGCGGAGCGATTCCAAGCTATTGAGAGCACTTGAAGTGCGAGACGTGCTGAGATGACAGAACCTGCCCGCCCCCTGACGGCTTCTGAAAAACCGTTTTTCTCGTGGATGGACGAGCCCCGTCTCTCAGCCATCATTGATGCGCTGGAGGGTGCCCGTCCCGATGCAGTGCGGTTTGTGGGCGGGTGCGTGCGCGATAGCTTGCTTGGTGCGTGGGCTGACAAATCGCAGCCTACGGGCCTCACCAGCAAGACCGATATTGATGCGGCAACAACCCTGACACCTGATCAGGTCATGGATCTTTTAGGCAAGGCTGGCATCAAAACCATCCCCACGGGGCTCGACCATGGCACAGTCACCGCGGTGCATCAGGGCCGTGTTGTGGAAATCACCACCTTGCGCCGCGACGTGGCAACCGACGGGCGCCGGGCGACGATTGCGTATACGGATGACTGGCACGCCGACGCCGCACGGCGCGATTTTACGATCAATGCACTCTATGTGACCCCGGCGGGGGTGCTCCATGATGAAGCGGGCGGGCTTGATGATCTGCGCGCCGGTAGGGTCGTTTTTATCGGCGACGCGAAAACTCGGATTGCGGAGGATTATCTGCGGATTTTGCGGTTTATCCGGTTTTCGGCCCGCTTTGCCGGCACGTTTGCCGGCACGTTTGATGGCACAGGGCTCCTCGCCATCACGGCCATGGTTGCCGGACTGAAAACCTTATCGGCGGAACGCGTTGCCGCTGAATTGATGAAGATCCTTGCCCTGCCGCGTGCCCTAATGGCGACCGAGACCATGGCGGAGGCTGGCATCCTTAACGCCATTTGGCCAACACCGGCGCGTCTCGATCTGGCGCGCCGTCTTGATGCGGTTGCGCCCGCTGCCACGAACCTTGCGTGGCTTACTGCTCTCTACCCTGATGATTATAGACCCCTGGCCCGGCGATTACGATTGTCGAAAAAGGAACAGGCAAAAATGCTGGCGATGGTGACGGCGGCAAAAGCGCTCACCGACACCGCCGCCCCCGCATTGGTTGATGAGCGGCGCGCCCGGCAGGTGATTTATCACCACGGACCCGATGTGTGGCCCGATGCGCTCGCCCTCTATGCGGCGTTAACGGGGCAGGGCGCGTCAGCGATTGCACCGTTACGCGATTTTGCCGCGCACTGGACTGCGCCAAAATTCCCCATAAAGGGCGGCGATTTAATCAAACGGGGCCTGAAGCCGGGGCCGTTGGTGTCCTGGGCGCTCACGACGATTGAAGAACGCTGGATTGCGGAGGATTTCCCCGGTATTTCGGCGTTGGAGGTGCTTGTCGAGGCCGTGCTTACGCCGCTGCTGGATAAGCCAGCGCCATAGGCCAAAAACTCAATGAAAGTTGTAGGGACTATTGTTCGCGCGTGAGAGAGCGATAGGCCGTGCGGGTCATAAACGCATCCTTGATAAAGCCTTGACCCCAGACCGCGCTGAGGTCTTTTAGGGGCGCTGCCGCCAATACGGCCTCTTCGTCTAACCCGGCGTCGATGGATGCCTGGATCCGCTCGCGCACCATCACCAACATATCGCGGGTACGGATCAAATCATCACGACTGGCCAAAGGCCCATGACCCGGGATGATTTTTATACTGTCATCAATGATCGCCAGAACCTTGTTGTGGGCGGCAATATAGCCGTTCAAATCACCACCACTCGCCAGGTCGATAAATGGGTAGCCGCCATTAAAAAATACATCGCCCATATGCACAACATTGGCATCCTTGAAAAAGACGATAGCATCACCATCCGTATGCGCCGTTTCAGGATGGATGATGTGAATGTCGTGATCGTTCCAGTAAAAACTGATCGTGTCAGAGAAGGTGACCACTGGCAAAGCCGCCGCTGGTGCGGGCGGGATAGGCCGGTTACCCTCCGGCCGGCCTTCTTTGAGGCGTTTGCGCACATTATCATGGGCGACGATCATGGCGCCTGCGTTCGCGAAATTCTCATTGCCGCCCGCATGGTCGCCATGCCAGTGGGTGTTGAGCAGAAAGCTCAGCGGTGCGTCGGTGACCGCACCAATGGCGGTGAGGATGCGCGCCGACAAGGGCGCAAACTGATCATCGATAATAAACGCGCCATCGCTGCCGGTGGAGAGCCCGATATTCCCGCCCGCGCCCTCCAGCATATAAATGCCGGGGACAATTTCGGTGGTTTTGATCGTCACATCGGCAAACCGGTCCTGCGCCGCAATTGGTGTTGCTGCTTTGGCGTCCTCAGGGGCCGGGACCGCCGCGCAACCAGCGCCAAGCAACAGGGCCCCAAGTACCAGGGTGTGGCAAATGAAAAGTGCTGAAGGAAACGATCGATTGGCTGTCTGGCGTAAAAGCATCATGCAGGCCCCTTGTTCATTGATCCCCTGGTTAAGCTCTCGGGGTTAAGGTGTGGATGTAGCAGAGCGAGCTAAAAAGCCCACTCACATTTGTACGAGCACGCCGGAGCTATCTGATGGCCACCAGCGCCTACGGCCCAACTCTTGCGTTGCCTCGTCAAAAGACGTTGGCTTGCTTGGCCCCGTTAAGGGCGATAGAGCAAGCGCAGAGTGTTTGGTCCCGTTGGACCAACGAAAAGAGGAGTTGGTATGGCCTGGTCCCCGGAAAGCTGGCGCGCGAAGCCCGCTCGGCACATGCCCGATGATTATCCGGACCCGTCGAAGTTACAGGCGGTGGAGGCGGAGCTTATGGGCTATCCGCCGCTGGTTTTTGCCGGGGAGGTGCGCCGTTTGCGCGAAGGTTTGGCGCAGGTTGCCCATGGTAAGGCCTTTCTGCTCCAGGGCGGCGATTGCGCGGAGAGCTTTAAGGAATTTGCCCCCAACACCATCCGCGATACGTTCCGGGTCCTGTTGCAAATGTCTGTGGCGCTGACGTTTGGTGCCGCCATGCCGGTCGTAAAAGTTGGCCGGATCGCCGGGCAGTTTGCCAAGCCGCGTTCGGCGCCCACCGAAACCATCGATGGGGTCACTCTGCCAAGCTATCGCGGGGACAATATCAACGGCATGGAGTTTACCGAGGCCGCCCGGGTCCCCGATCCGGAGCGCTTGTTGCGGGCTTATGGTCAAGCTGCCTCGACGTTGAACCTGTTGCGGGCCTTTGCGGGCGGGGGCTATGCGTCGCTGGAAAATGTGCATCGCTGGAACCTTGAGTTCGTGGCAGACGGCACACAAAAAGACCGGTACCGCGATCTGGCCGACCGTATTTCCGAGGCCTTGCGCTTTATGGAGGCGTGCGGGGTCAGTGAGGCCCGCGCGGTACAAGAGGTTAACTTCTTCACCTCCCACGAGGCGTTGTTGCTTGGCTATGAGCAGGCCATGACCCGCATCGATTCGACCACGGATCAATGGTACGATACCTCCGCCCATATGGTCTGGATTGGCGATCGCACCCGCCAGCCCGATGGCGCCCATGTGGAATTTTGCAGCGGTATCGAAAATCCCATCGGTATCAAATGCGGCCCAACCCTGTCGCAGGATGATCTGTTGACCCTGCTTGACCGGTTGAACCCGGGCAATGTGGCCGGGCGCATTGTGCTGATCGCGCGGTTCGGCGCTGGCAAAGTTGAGAAGGGTTTACCGCCATTGGTGCGCGCGGTAACTGAGGCGGGCCGCGCGGTTGTCTGGTCGTGCGATCCGATGCATGGCAACACAATCAAGGCTGATAACGGCCTGAAGACCCGGCCGTTTGATTCCATATCATCCGAAGTCCAATCATTTTTTGATGTGTGCCGGGCAGAGGGGGCCTATCCGGGCGGGGTGCATTTTGAAATGACCGGTCAGAACGTGACCGAATGCCTGGGCGGGGCCCATGAGATTTCTGAAGGCGATCTCTCCTCGCGCTATCACACCCATTGCGACCCCCGCCTTAACGCCAGTCAGTCCCTTGAACTTGCCTTTATGCTGGCCGACCGGTTGCAGGCGCAACGGGAGGGATCGGGCGACGGCGAGGGTTAATGGGGCCGCGTGTCCCGCTGGCCCTTCACGCGCTAAGGCTTTTCTTTATGATGGCGCGATGCCGCGTTTTACCCCTGAATTTCTTGACGAGTTAAAGTCCCGTTTGCGGCCCTCCGATGTGATCGGGCGCACGGTTTCGTTGAAAAAGCAGGGCAATGAGTTTGCAGGCTTGTCGCCTTTTACCAAAGAAAAAACCCCATCCTTTTTCGTCAATGACCAAAAGGGGTTTTACCATTGCTTTTCCTCTGGTCGGCATGGCGACATCATCAAGTTTCTGCAGGAAACGCAAAACCTGTCTTTTTTTGAGGCGGTGCAAACCCTCGCCCAGGATGCGGGACTGGAAGTACCCAAGGATAACCCGGCGGAGGCGCGTCGCGCCGAGGAACGCAAGGGGCTGATTGAGGCGTGCGCCGCAGCCCAAGCCTTTTTTGCGGCCACGCTCACCCGGGCGCCGGGCCGGGCCGCGCTGTCCTATGTGCGCGGGCGCGCGATTACCGATGCACAGATCGCAGAATTCGGCATCGGGTTTGCGCCGGGCGCGCGCACGGCCCTGAAAGATGCCCTGATTAATAAAGGTTTTGCCGAGGACGTGCTGGTGGAGGCGGGCTTGTTGATTAGGCCTGACCCGGCTGATGGGCGGGGCACCGCAACCTACGACAAGTTTCGCGACCGGGTGATGTTCCCGATCAAAAACCCGCGCGGGCAGGTGATCGCGTTTGGTGGGCGGGCCATGAACCCCGATGCCCGCGCCAAATATATGAATTCCAGCGAGACCCCGCTCTTTCACAAAGGCGCCGTCCTCTACCGATATGGGGAGGCGCGCACCGTCAGTGGCTCGGCCAAGGCAAGCTTGCTGGTGTGTGAGGGCTATATGGATGTGGTGGCGCTCTGGGGCGCCGGGTTCAAAACCGGCGTGGCGCCCCTTGGCACCGCGCTAACCGAAGAGCAGATCGCGCTTCTGTGGCGGGTCAATGACGAGCCAATCCTGTGTTTTGACGGCGACCGGGCCGGGCGCAAGGCCGCATTTCGGGCGGTGGAGCGGGCCTTGCCGGTGCTGAAACCCGGCAAATCCCTGCGCTTTGCTTTTTTGCCCGACGGCAAAGACCCAGACGATCTGATCAAAGCCGAGGGGCGCAGCGCCATGGATGTTGTCCTTGCCGATGCCAAGCCGTTTGTGGATGTTTTGTGGTTGCGCGAGCAAGAGGCGCACGATTTGACCACACCGGAACGGCGTGCCTCGTTCAAGGCCAATTTGCGCCGCCTCACCAAATCCATCGCCGACCCCGATGTGCGCCAGTTTTATGCCAATGAATTGGCGGCCCGCCTCGATGCAGCCTTTGGTGGCGGCAGCGGCGGCGGGGCGATGGCGACTGGTGGCACCGGCAGGGCAAATGGGCGCGGCGCGGCCCGGGGCCGTTGGATCGAGGATCGCAAAACCGGCAGGCTGGTGCGCCAGCCCCCCCCAGCCATGATGAGCGCTGAATTGCGGGCCCACCAGGCCGCCCCGCGGCACCAAAATAGCGGCGCAAAGCGGGTTGCCTGGCAACGGGAGGCGACATTGTGTCTGGCGCTAGTCAACCATCCCGATCTCCTGGACCGCCGGGAATCCCAGCTTTTTGGCCTCACCCTCGCGGATTTAGGCCTCAATCGCCTTCTCAGTGACATTCTGGGCGCGTTTTCCACAGAGCCGTCCCTTGACTCGGCTGGGTTGAAAAGCCATTTGCAAAACAAGGCATCGGGAATTCTTTTGGAGCAGCTCCTCAATGACAGGGCGCTCAACAGTCAGGCTTTTCTTGCTGCTGACACATTATCGGATGAAGTTGACTGGGGGTTTGATACCGCGCTCAGTCACCATGTGTTTGAAACAAACCTGAAAGAGGAGCTTTCCCGCTCGGCCTCGCACCTGTTTCCAGAAGAAAACGGGTCCCAAACCTTATCGACAGACGAGGATGGTGCAGCACCTGAACAGCCGTCAGAACCACTGGAAGGGTCAGACCATGACCCGTCCTATGAGCAATGGCGGCAAACGGCGGCGGCGCGTGAGGATTTGTTAAACCGGCACCGGGCCTCGTCGCGTACCTCAAACGACCAGGACGGCGACGCACAGTTGGAAAAAGCGCTCCACCGGATGAAGGAAAGTGTCAGGAAGACGTCAGGACAAGGCTAACCAGCACCCCGATAGCACTATCTCAGTGACCGCAAGATTTAAGCAGCGGTGCCCACGCGCATGGCAGACGCAAACCGGCACCCGCAACCAGGGCACGCAAACAGGATTTAAGTGAATGGCGACGAAAACGGCGACCAAAAAGACGGCAGACAAAAAAGACAAAGCAGCGGCGGATGGTGCGGATGCGCCCATTCTCGATCTGAATGATGCGGCGGTTAAAAAGATGATCAAAGCCGCCAAGGCGCGCGGCTATATCACCTATGATGAATTGAACGAAGTTCTGCCTTCGGAACAGTTCACCTCTGAACAGATCGAAGACATTATGGCCAAGCTCTCTGAGATGGGCATCAATGTCACCGAAAACGAGGAAGAGGAAGAAGAAGAGACAAACACCAAGGCCGTTGCGGTCAAGGAAGGCGCCAAATCCAACGCCGTTGTCACCACCAATACCTCCTCAGGCAATGATCGGACCGATGACCCGGTGCGCATGTATCTGCGCGAGATGGGGACCGTTGAATTGCTCTCGCGTGAAGGCGAGATTGCCATCGCCAAACGTATTGAGGCGGGCCGCGAGACCATGATCCGCTCCTTATGCGAATCATCACTGACCTTTGAGGCGATTACTGTCTGGCGCGATGAACTTAACGAAGGCCGTGTCCTCCTGCGTGATATCATTGATCTTGATGCCACCTATGGCGGCGGGCCCGAGGCGCGCCCCGACATGACCCAGCCGGAGGTTGCCGAACGCGTCAACAAGGAAGAGGCCGAAAAGGCCGAAGCTGGCGAAGACGATGACGAGGACTTTGACGAGGGCGCCCTATCCCTATCGGCCATGGAAGCGGAATTGCGCGATGGTGTCATGGGCACCTTTGACGAGATTTCCGGCGACTATAAAAAACTGCGTCGCTTACAGGATATTATGATTGAGGAGCAGTTGAAGGGTGATGACCTGTCGACCTCCCAGGCGCGCCGGTTCAAAAAGCTGCAAAAAGATATCACCGAGCGGGTGCGCGGTGTGCGTTTGAACAATCAGCGGATCGAAGCGCTGGTGGAACAGCTTTATGATATCAACCGTAGGCTGATCGGTTTGGAGGGCAAGCTTGTACGGCTTGCCGATGCCAATGGCGTCAACCGTCAGGAATTTTTGAGCAACTATCTGGGGTTTGAGTTGGACCCGGAATGGTTTGCGCGGATTAGCGCAAAAGATGGCCGCGGCTGGCAGGCGCTTGTCAAAGGCTCCGGCGATCAGGTCCAGGCGCTGCGTGATGAAATTGGCTATCTCTCCCAGGAGACGGGCCTGACGGTGGCGGACTTTCGCCGAATTGTGCAAACCGTCCAGAAAGGCGAGCGCGAAGCGCGCATTGCCAAGAAGGAAATGGTCGAGGCCAATTTGCGTCTCGTGATCTCCATTGCGAAGAAATATACCAATCGCGGGTTGCAATTTCTTGACCTCATTCAAGAAGGCAATATTGGCCTGATGAAGGCGGTTGATAAGTTTGAATATCGCCGCGGATACAAGTTTTCCACCTACGCCACATGGTGGATTCGCCAGGCGATTACCCGGTCAATCGCCGACCAGGCGCGGACCATCCGTATCCCGGTCCATATGATCGAGACCATCAACAAGATCGTGCGAACCTCCCGCCAGATGCTGCACGAAATCGGCCGGGAGCCGACGCCCGAAGAACTAGCTGACAAGCTTTCCATGCCGCTGGAAAAAGTCCGTAAAGTGATGAAAATCGCCAAGGAGCCGATTTCCCTTGAAACGCCCATCGGGGACGAAGAGGATTCCCATCTGGGTGACTTTATCGAGGATAAAAATACGGTTCTGCCCATCGATGCGGCGATCCAGTCAAATCTGCGCGAGACAACGACCCGGGTCCTGGCCTCGCTCACGCCGCGCGAAGAACGCGTCCTGCGCATGCGCTTTGGTATTGGGATGAACACGGACCATACGCTGGAAGAAGTGGGCCAGCAATTCTCCGTCACCCGCGAACGCATTCGCCAGATTGAGGCAAAAGCCCTGCGGAAATTGAAACACCCCAGCCGCAGCCGCAAATTGCGGTCATTCTTGGATAATTAAAGCGTTGCCGCTTCAATTGGAGTCAGGACGACGCTTTACTTCTGTGTTTTTTGGCGTCTCCGAACGATGAACCGCACCTTGCGTTTGGAAACGCTTGAGGAAAGGACTGTGGGCAACCGCCATGTCTTCGGCCCCAAGGCACTGGCAACCAGTTCAGTGTACGAATTTTTATTAAGAGGAGACCGGGCGAGACCCCGGAGCATTTCGTCCCTGAAAACGGCTAATCCACCCAGCTGACGGTATAGGCGAGGCTCGCCGTTGACCCTGGGGCAACGTCGAACCGCCATTTCGGATAGGGGCTGTTTCTCACCTGACGCCGCGAGGCGCGGGAAACCGTTGGGGCATCCACATAGCCGTTCCGGTTCAAGGTGAGCTCTGCGCGGATGGTTTCACCGAGACTATTGAAAAGTTGGTGAGCAACCCGTGCACGGTACTGCGTGCGGCCCTCTTTCAGATCCTTTTTCGTCAATGTACTGACGATTGTTTGGCCACTGACGGACGGGCTTTGGGCAATGGTAATCTCCACGGGAAGATCAACCGCAAGATCGCGCACAGTATCCTCACCCAGAAATAAGGATTGACCATCCTCGCCGGGCACAAACACGCGAACAATACCCGCCGGCAGCGGTTGGGCAAGATCGCCCGTGGCGCTATTATCAATGTCATAGCGCAAATATGCAGGCTGGGTCCGGGCTGCGCGCTCGTACGTATCGGTCAGGTTATCGAGGTCAAAATCAAACACATGGAACCGCTCAATTCCGATTTTATCTTTATCAAGAAAGGCGACCTGCTTGGTTTGGTAAGCGGCAACAGTGGTGGGTTCAGGGGTGCGAAACAGTTTGTAATCGCCGAGATCCTCGCGGGTTGCCTGACGTGCGCCTGTGACGGTAATTTCGTCTTCTGCACCCTCATTCGGAGAAAATGCGCGAGCAGCCAATAAACTGGGCCCCGCCCGCCGGTCGCCACGCCGTTCTTTCGACCGCCGGACCGTTCGCTCAGTGCCCGTACTTGTTGACCCCTGGGGCCAGCAAGCGGCAAAAAAAGCTGATGCATTTTTCCGATCGGCCCGCGTTTCATAAAGCCGTTGGAGGTCACCGGCGATGATCGCCGTGGGCGCCTTGCGCACGGTCTGGTTGGTGCCATTGGTGACGGTTAGCCATCCCGCCAGCGTTGCTTTGCCTTCATCCTCGCCCAAGGTGAGCAAATAATCAGCCTGCCAATCAAAGCCACTGGCAAGATAGCTGATGGTAAAGGTTTGTGGACCCGCTGTTTCACTGGTTACCGTGAGAGACAGGGTTGGCTGATCAATCAAATTCTCAGGTACCTGATCAAAGACGATTTTTTCGGGTAGGCCAGAGCAATCAAAAACCTCGATCTCGCCATCAATATTGATCACCGCACCGCGCCGTGCCGAGATAAGCGTGCCAATCACGGTTTCGCTTTTGCCGCTGACCGGGTTTGTGCGCACAAGGGAAATCTCCTTGCCCACATAGGCCTGCATCAATGAGCCCTGGGACAAAAGATCGAAATCAAAATTCCGCTCGATGGTCACTGCGCCAAACTCCCGCAACAGGGCCGTTTGCGGGATCATCAAATCGCTCACCCCTTCAAAAGACACCGTGGACCGACCGGCGGGCAACGTCACCGTCCGGGTTTCTGTCACGAACGCAAGACTGTCGCGATAAATGGTGAGTGCCATATCCTCCGGACCCGGAGAGACAATGGGAATGGGTTCACCGGGCGCTCCCGGCATTTGCGCCGCTGGTGCGGCCCCTGGCATCACCATCAAACACACGATGCACATGCGCACGCAAAGGGTACGCCAGGTGTAAAAAAGGCGTCTTTCCATACTGTCAGCGCGTTTTTGTCTTGATCGTGAACGACAATTCGGTCTCGCCTTGCGCTGGTACAGGTACGGACCAAACATATTGATTGGCCGCCGGGTTTCGGCTCTCAGCCGATTGCGATGTAATTTCTGTTTCCACACCGGACCAGCCGGCTTGCTGTCGCACGGTGACGGTCACCGGCTCTGTCTTTGCATTGCGCAGCGTGTAGGCCATGGTTGTTTCCGTGACGCGTCTGGTAACAATTTTGTTTGCGCGCACGGTCGGTTGTACGGTCACGTCAAAAGCCTCGCCAATCTTGATAGCAAGCTCAGCGCCGCCGGCCGTATGCTCTATCCGATCTTCGCCAATAAACTGCGACCGACCTTGCGCATCTTTTGTGTAAACCCGAACAATCCCTTTGGGCAGGGCCGCACCAAGACCGGCGGCTTTGCTGTTGGAAAAAGCAATCCGTACATCAACATTTTGCGGCTCGTTGATCGTATTAAAGCCGTACGCCCAATATTCATAATTCTTGGCTGCCTTGGCGCCATCGGCGGCGACGAAGCCAACCTGTTTCGTTTGCTGGCTGGCGACTGTGGTGCGCCCCGGTAGGGGGTAAAGATAATTATCCCCAAGGCGCGCTTCACCTGTGGCCTGCGTACCGCCAGCGCGGGTGGAAGACGATCTCCTGCGTACCGATGACCGTGGCCGGTTTGATCCGCGCCCATCGCTTTGGGCAACATCACCGGCCACCATTTGCACGCGTGCGTTTGAAAATGTTGTTTCCGTGCTGTTGGAAAGGGTTACCCAGCCTTGGAAATCCATGGCGCCAGCGGTCTCATCAAATGCGGCCACATAATCTGCCTGCCAGCTAAGGCCAGAGGTCAGATAGGTGAGCGATGTGGGTTTGCGCTCTGTCCTATCCGCCTCAACCATGACCGACAGGGTGGGGTCAGCGCGCAGGTTCTCCGGTACCCGGTCAAAGATCACCCGGGTCGGCAGATTATCGTCGCGCAACACCTCAATCCGGTCGCCAATTTTCAGAACAACGCCCCTATTGACGGACAAAACCGTGGCGGTTTGCGTGGTTTCTTTTCCCGTGGCCGGATTGGTCCTGACAATTTTGACCGTTTTGCCCACTGCTTTTTCCATGAGCTTTGACGGTGTCAAAAGGTCATAGTCAAAGTTCTGCTCAATAATGCTGACCCCGGGGGCGGAGAACGTCACCGTGGGGGCCTGAATTTGCGACGAGACGCCGGGCAATGTCACCACGGATCGACCCTTGCCATAAGATAATGTCCGCTCATCGTGGATGAGCGCCAGATTGTCATTATAAATCGTCAAGGCGAGGTCGGTTGCGGCGCCGGCGGGCTGGGCCATCGCGCCGGGGCTCGCCGGAACGGCGAAAACCGCGAGGGCAATTGCTGCTACTAAAGGCGAATTTGTGGTCTTAATGGCCCAGGTCGAGCATGGCGAGGCGGCGCGGCGAAATCGGGCTGAACGGGTCATGAATTATCCTTTGTCCCCTGTAAAATGCAGGATGCGTTTGGCACCTTAAGGGTAACCTTAACCGCCCCTCGCATGGTCGTCGACGGTTTTGCTCACGCCTTCCGGGCATTGCTTCGCGATCGGTGCGAGTCGCGACACGAACCCAATTTTGCGCGCATTGTTGCCTAAGGATTAACAAGCCGGACGCCTGCGAAAAGCCTGGTAAGGTTCCGTTAATAAACGTAAATTTTTACCCTGATACAAAAAAGACCCATTTCTGGCATGAAATCGCGGCTTAACCGAGAATTTACCAAAAAAACCCTGTTTTGGGTCATCTCGCGGTTGCGAGCCCTGTTTCAAGATGATACCGCTTGCTCACCTTATCGAAGTAAGGGGAATGCGCGTTGTTCGGGGACACCTCTGGCGCGCGGTTTACAGTTAAATGAACGTCGGAGACAAAACATGATGAAGAAACTTCTTCTTGGCGTCGCATCATCTTTCTTGCTGATGGGTGCTGCCAACGCAGAATCAATTACAGTGGACGATGGTGGTGACGATGGCGGTATCGCCTCCAACCCAGCACCCGAATTCTCAACACCGGGCTTTTTCGGTGGTACAGTAGGTGGCACGGATGTTGCCATGGCCAACAATTTTGTTGCCCACCGCTTTACCGGTCTAATGACAAACGCCACAGCAGCTACGTTGGTGGTCGGCATCACACAGTCATTTGGTGGTTCAGCCAATGATGTGATCCGTGCTGGTGACGCCAGCTCAGGGACCAATGTGGGCAACTCACTAGCTAACATTACAAGCTTTGGTGTGATGTCAGGTAACACGATCACAATCGATCTCGTCGCTGCTGGCCTGCTGTCCGTAATTCAGTCCGGCATGCTCGACGTTCTCGTTGGTGATGACCGCGAAATTGACTTCATCACATTGAACGTCACAGGCCCAGGCCCCGTCATTCCCGTACCAGCCGCTCTGCCTCTGATGGCTTCAGCGCTGATCGGTGGCGCCGCAGCCATGCGTCGTCGCAAAAAAGCATAAGCTTTTACAGTCATTTATGATTGGAAAAACGGCCCCTTCGGGGGCCGTTTTTTTGTTTCAGGTTATGTCGGAGGTCTGATTTGTCCGGCGGGCTCCATCCCAGTTTTTGGGGGATGGGCATTGTTGGGACTGTGTCCATACTCATCTTCTCATTACTCTTACAGGGATGAACATGACACAGCATCTGGCCAAGTTTGCTCTAGCTCTCTCATGGTGGCGGCATGCGGGGAGCCACCGCCGGACGCTGGTTCTGACCCGGCACCTTCTCCCGATATAGAGCACACGGAACCCGCAGCACCGCGCACCATCGATGACGCAAATGCAGAGCTAGCCCGTGCATCGCAAGAGCTTGCGGCATTGACGCGCGCGGCCACGGACCCGGTAACCACACGTATCCTGCCATCCGGGCTTGAGGTCAGCCAGGAGAGCGTAAACGTTGCCCACCACTGGCGTGAAGACCAAACCAATATGGCAATTATCTGTACGGATGATCTTTACACGGTTGATAATTTATCCTTGGGCGTCGGTGGTGATGACGCCGCACCGTCGGCGATTTCTTTTGAGATATCATGGGCCGGTAAAGCAGTGTGCGACCGCAAAATCAACGTCACAACAACCCAAGATGCGACACCAGCAGATGGCGCCTTACCCGTGCGTGTGCGCGTCGCCGCGCCGGCTCCGGTTGATCTCAGCACAACGCCGCGCGGCACGGTCAACGCCGTTTATGACGCCATGGTAGAGGGCGATGGACGCACCGGCACTTCGGTCATGCGCTGCGCCATTGATCGCCAAAGCCCACAAATCCCGCCCGAGCGTTCAGGGTTTATGCTTCGTTGCGCCAATATCCTTTTCGACACCATCATGGACGAGGATGCGCTGCCGGGACGAAACCATTCTGCGGGTGTACGGATTAGCCTTCTGGTATTGGACTAAACCGTCTCCAGGCGAAGCGGGTGCGGTTCGCCGTCTGCAACCGCATAAAAACAACGGCGTAGAGCATCGTCTTGCCTCCAAGTGAAACGACAACGCTTTAGGGACCCGGATAGGTCAAAGCTAGTATTCCGAGGTAAGTGCAGTGCTGATCTGGGATCAGTTTCGGTTCACCTGGCGTGTGCGGAGAAAGGTCTTGGGTCTTCGTCGGGGGCATGGTGTGTTTGTTTCACTTGAGCAAACCTATTGCGCCCGAAATTTACGCATCCTTTTTCCGCAGAAGCGAACACTCTCTGCTCTACATCAAGCGGGGTCGGCTCGTGCATCCTCAATACCATGCTTAAGGGCTGCAATCCCACCGCTTTCTGACATCATGATTGCAATGGGCCGGGTCGCATTAAACTGCGTCAGGATCAGCATGAGGGTAATCGTCATCGGTATACTGAGGAGAACGCCAGTAAACCCCCAAAGCGAGCCCCAGACCGCCAGGGAAAACAAAATGACCAGTGGCGACAGGTTTAGGGTCTTGCCGATAAGCCGCGGCTCAATAATCGAACTCATCACCTGCTCGGCGCCAACCATGGCACCCAACATAAATAGTGCGCGGACAGGCCCGCCACCGGTTTGCACCACCATCAAAAGAACGGGCATCGTGATGGCAAGCGCGGCCCCGAAGATCGGGATATAGTTGAATACAAAGATGAGGAGAGCCCAGAATTCCGGAAAATCAAGGCCAAAGGCGCGCATAATTAAATAGCTGACAATCGCCGTAACCAGATTGGTCAGTGTTTTCACAGTGATATACTGGCGTACAAGCCCGCCAATATCGGCGATCGTTTCATTTACCGCAACCCGCTGGCGATCATTACCACTCAGTAAACTGATCTTATTGAAGATACGCCCACGTTCCAAGAGCATGAACGCGGTGTAGAACAATACCGTACCAAGAGTAAGAAGATTTGCCGTAATGCCGCCCACGGAGCCAAGCGCCTGACGTAAGATGGGCGTGACCATGCCAAAGGCGGTATTTTTCAACTCTTGGACACCGCCGGCAAATTCCGTGGGAATAAAATCCTGCGCTTTTATCCAAGTGATCGCGTTCGCCGCAAATCCCGAAAACTGGTCCTCATAGGCGGGCCATTTGCGTAAGACATCGCCAATATTGTCACGAATGATGGCGATGAAAAACATGAATGCCGCGACGATGACCGCAAAGGCCATGAGATAGCAAAACCAGTTAGGCAAATAGCGGCCCAGTACAGGCAAGCGCGACATTTGCTGGCGCAACGTATAAATTAGAAAACACAAAAACGCGGCGATCACAAAAGGGATCAGGACACCGCGCCCCACATGGATGATAAATCCAATCAGAACAGCCAACGCCAGGCTAAAAAAGATCTGCGCGGGGCCGCTCACTGTCATGGTTGCTGTGGTCGGTTTGGACGTCGTCATGGTACGGTAAAAATCCTGTCTGATCGCCCGGCGTTCTGGTGGCTCGAGGCATGTTCTACATGGCGCTTGGGACCGATTATCGATGCCTATTCATGCACAAGAGCTTATAAAAGTGTTCGTGCCAGCTGGCTATCGTGGCGAACCGCCGAGATGTCTTCTATCGCGCCAACGCAATAGTGAGTCAAACCGTGACTGAAACGCTGATCCTTGACTGGTGTCATCCGACACACGCCTTTGGCCCGCTTGTGGGCACACCGGGCGCGCACCTGTTCCATGGCGGGGAGGGGCAACCGGCCGCGCGTTGGTCATTTATCGTCGCCGCACCGGCGCAGGCGGTGACGCTGGAAGGGGGCCAGGTTTTTATTGACGACACCAAAACCTCGAAATCATTCGTCGAGGTTTTACGCGCCTTTCAAGAGACGCATAAGGCCAGTGGCGAGGTCACCGGCAAGATGATTTCAAACGTGAAGTCGCCCTATGATCTGCCGCCTTTTACCCATGGTCTGGCGGGCTATCTTGGCTATGAGGCGGCTACCCTGTTTGAGCCGAGCCTGACCTTGCCGTCATCACCGTTTGATCTGCCCGACGGGTGCTTTGGCCGGTATGAGGCTGTTGCTGCGTTTGATCGCCGGGAAAAACGTCTCCTCATCAATGGAGTATCAAGATTGGCAATCGACAAGCTTGCCGAAAGACTTAATCTGGGGACAGATGAACTGCAATGGGGGTACAGAGATCTTGCACCCCGTACGTCTTCGCCGGATGGTCCGTTCGCCCTCACCAATGACCAATGCAATTTTTCGCGATCCGCGTTTATGGCGATTGTCGATGCCACAAAAGAGGCAATAGTGCGCGGGGATATCTTTCAAGCCAACATCACGCGTCAAATTGCGATGCAGGCGCGCGCAGCGAGCGATGATGCTTATCAGGCCGCATTTGAGGTCTATTGCCGAACCGTAGCCAACACCGACGCAGCCCATGCGGCCTTTTTACAGTTTGCTACGGGCGTCATCCTATCAAATTCACCGGAACGGTTTTTGCGTATACAGCCTCGTCAAGATGGCCAGCTTCACGTCTTGGTCGAACCCATTAAAGGCACAATCGCTCGTGGGAAAACGCCAGGGGAAGATCGTGCGCTGGCCGACCAGTTACAGGCAAGCCAGAAAGACCGAGCAGAGAATATCATGATTGCTGATCTTCTTCGTAATGATCTTTCGCGGGTATGTACGCCCGCGTCTGTGCGAGAGGATGAAATCTGCGCAATTCTTTCCCTGACCTATGTGCATCATCTGGTCTCGCGCATATCAGGTACCTTGCGGCCGGAGCTCGATAGTCTGGATGCGCTGGGTGCGCTCTTTCCTTGTGGCTCCATTACCGGGGCCCCGAAGGTTGAGGCTATGGGTGTGATTGCAGCCCAGGAACAGGTGGGCCGCGGGCCCTATTGCGGCGCCATCGGCTATGTGAACCATGACGGCGCCAGTGATTTCTCTGTATCCATCCGTACAATGATGATTGATCAGATAGAGAGTAATCGCCCTTGCCGACTAACCATACCAGTGGGTGGGGGCATCACGCTGAATTCCGATCCCGCGGCGGAATATGAGGAAACGGTACTCAAGGCGTTAGGGCTTTCAGGCGGACTTTTGTACGATCAGACCAATAGCCCGTACAATGGGGGAAATGTTCATCCGCCAGAGCGCCAGCCGGGGGGTTCGGTATGATCCTGATCATCGATAACTATGATTCATTTGTATACAATCTATCGCGCTATGTGGCGTTGGCTGGTGGAGCGCCGATGGTTATGCGCAATGACGCATTATCGGTTCAGGAGTGTCTTGCTTTGTCGCCCACCGGGGTAATCCTGTCGCCGGGGCCAAAAACACCAGCGCAGGCAGGCCTGTGTCTGCCACTTTTGGCGGCGTTACCGGCAAGCCTGCCGGTGCTGGGTGTTTGCCTTGGGCATCAATGCTTGGTGGAGCATTTTGGTGGGCAAACCGTCCGAGCCATACGCCCGCTCCACGGTCAGTCTAGCGCGATCACCCATACCGGCGAGGCATTTTTTAGCGGTCTTCCCTCACCACTGCAGGTAGGGCGGTATCATTCATTAATCAGTATACAGTCGGAATATTCACCGCTTATACCCCTTGCCCATTCCGTTGAAAGGGAGTTGATGGCCGTACGCCATAACATTCGACCGTGGTATGGGGTCCAGTTCCATCCAGAATCGATTTTAACTCCCGACGGCTTTGCCATGGTCCGCTGGTTTACTCACCAATGTATTGGTCATCAGGGTACGGGTGAACGTGCGCGCCATATTGAAAGGCTTGTGCCATGATTGTCTATGTGAACGGTGACTATCATCCGCACGGGCCATTGATCGATAGCCGGGACCGGGGGTTTCTTCTGGCAGATGGCGTATTCGAGACGCTGCTGGTTCGGTCGGGCCACGCATTTTTTTTGGAGGCCCATCTCGGTCGCCTCAATCAGGCGTGTACGGCGCTTTCGTTGGACTTTTCAGCTGAGCCAGCAATATTTGCTAACATCTTTGATAGGCTCGCCGGACAGAATGATTTGCGCGGCGTTGATGCGGCGGGCCGGATAACGATCACGCGTGGCCACGGCGCACGCGGATTATTGTTTGATCCGTCGGCCACGCCCACGGTGGTGGTGTCGCTTGCGCCGCTGCCGCCCCTTAAACCGCATTGGCAATGGCAAATTTCATCAATTGTCAGGCCAAGCTTTGCACTCACCTCAGCGATGAAAACCCTCGGCTACATGGAAAATATTCTGGCCGCAAACGAGGCGGCAAGCGCTGGTTGCGATGAGGCCGTGATGTTAAATGAGCGGGGCAATGCGGCCTGCGGGTGCCGCGCCAATCTGTTTTTGATCATGGCTGATGAGAAAGGAAAAGAGGCGCTCCTGACGCCCCCGATTGCCGATGGCGCCTTGCCCGGTATCACCCGCGCCACGGCTATGTCGCTCGCCGCCAAGGCCGGGATCGCTGTGCGCGAGGCAAGCCTAACCCCGGCCATGCTGGAGGCAGGGTTTGTCTTTTTTACCAACAGCCTGCATGGATTGGTTGCTGGAACCCGCGGCGGCCAGCCTTATCCTGAATCAGACATGTTTAGGACCTTGAAGGTTGCTTATGACCGGACCTGCGACGACGAAGAGAAAAGAGACGAGTGATGCGCGCCTATGCCCTGACCGATGCGGATGTGATCCGTGTTATTGAAGGCCTCGTCTTCGATGAACTGATGCGCTCTGACCCGTCCAGTCGCACCCGTATTCAGGATCAAGACTGGGCGGCGGGTTTTTCCCTTGGTCCGGACGGGGCCGACCTTGACCCAGCCCTGATTGCTCAGTGTACGCAAGCGATCGGCGCCTTTTTCGCCATGGACGGCGAGGGTGCTGTACAGTTTGATCCCCATGCACGAGTAAGCGACTGGGCCCAGACGGTCACCCGCCACCTGATGCAGTCTTTATTGCACCTGGTTTTCAGGCCAGCGGGCCGCGGTAAGGCAAGCATCACCTATGCCCACCGGGCCGATACCCTATTTCAGGATGCTGCTGCCGTGGCAAGCCTCCTGCAGGGGCGCCGGCGGATGATCTCCTTAGTGTCGCCCCATAGCCTGATGGGGTTTTGCGTAACAATATTGGTGCCGAAACTTCAAGGTATTGATGTGATTGACGGGCGCACCATGGTGCCGGAAGATTTGACGCAAGCGCTGGCGTTTGGCGATGTGGTTGTGGGGACCCCGTCGGTCTGGTCCTATATGATCCGTGAGGGGATTAGTGCACCGGACAATACAATGGGCGTGACCTTTGGTGAGGTTATGTCGCGTGAATTGGGCGCCGATATGCGGCGCAAAGGCATTGGTGTTTTGCGGGAGTTTTATGGCTCCACTGAAACTGGCATTGTGGGTTGGCGCGATTCTTCCACTGACCGATTTGCTCTTTTTGATCATTTCGACCCAAGCGAAACAGGGCTTAGCCGCCATTTACCCAATGGCCATTCCGTGAGCGTTGAGGTTATGGATCATCTGGCCTGGGAGGGCGAGCGCGGCTTTACCCTGGGCGGGCGCCGCGATGGGGCTGTGCAAATCGGCGCGGTCAATGTTTTCCCCGACTGGATCGCCGCGGTGATCACTGACCACGACCGGGTTGAGCGGTGCGCCGTGCATGTGGCAGCAACCCGCAATGGGGCAAACCGCCTGGTGGCCGATATTCATCTCAAACCGGGTATTGCCCCCAATGAGGCCATCGCGCGGGAGATTGATCGCCACACACGCGGTAAGCTCGCGGTACCGGAGCGTCCGCAAATTTATCATTTTTATACGGAATAGATGATCAAAAAAAGACCCGCACGCGGCGGGTCTTCGATCGTTCTTGAGAAAAAGCGAGCTTTATTGAGGCCCTTCGCCTTCTTGCAGGTCGCGGGCATCTTCGCCATTTGCGGCCTGGCCGAGCTTTGTTTGAACCTGGGCGTTGACCAAGCCAAATGCGTCCGGATTGTCCCCGACTGTCAGCGTCACGTCGCAATGCCGGGTGCAGTTGTAGGTCGTGCGGGACGATCCGCGATGGTAAACAAGCATATTCGAGCTTGGCGGGTTTACCCGTACCTGAAGATTTTTAATGGTCTCACCGTCTTCGTCGAGCACAATAATATTTGTCAGGCCGGGGGCTTTACCGAACAACAAAAACTGGGTGCTATTCTGAACCGAGACATCGGCAATACCGGGATTACCCACAATGATCGAATCGGCGGGGCGATCAACCGTGTAGGAACGAACTTGATCCATCGTCACCCAAAGCTGTTGGGCAAAAGCGGCGGGGGCGATCAAGAGGCTGGCTAGCGCAGCAAAAAGTGCAGTTTTCATGGTTGGTCTTCCCTCTGAATGTCCATTGAACCTAGAGAAAAGAGGTCAAAGAAGATTTAACGCCCCCCCGTTAGATCGGTGCAATCCGATCTTTTCGCTCATCATGCGCATCGGTGATCACGGGGAGGAATTTTCCGGTGCACTTTACGCAAGATTAAAGGCTGCCCGGTTATGGCGTTGGGTAAAGAGGAGCCAACCCCATGTCCGCACATGCCCAACCTGCCGCCTTGCCTGCATCCGATTTTGATGGGCAAACTGACCTTGCTGATATGCAGACAGGCCTGCGGCGGTTTGGGCCTTTTTCCGATTTGCCGCAAAAAGTTGTTGCCGCCATTGGCAAGATTGCGGATTTCCGGTCCTATTCGGCTGCGGAAACCCTATTGTCCACGGCTGACCTGGCGGGCGCGGAGATCTTTATTGTTGCAGCGGGCACGCTGACCATCACCCGGACAAATCCTGCATCAGGGGAGATTGTGGTGGAAACGGCAGCGTCCGGCAGCACCTTTGGTATGGCGCTCGCGCTGGCGCCGGAAACCGATGGGCCGCCACACCCCATAACCGTCACAGCGAGTGATGAGGTTGCGGTATGGGTTATCGACGCGATGGCTTTCTCAGGTCTTATTCAGGCCCGCCCGTCGCTGGCAAAAGCACTTCTTCCCCATATGGCCGGCGAAATTGTGCGGGCGAAATATGGAACCGACGGCGACAATCGATCAGCGCAGGCGCGCGTATGTGCACACCTATTGTCGCTTGTTCAGCGCAATGATCTTAATGGCATCTGGTCAATTGCAGTTTTACCGCGGCACCGTGAGATCGCCGACGCCGTTGGGGCGGAGGAAAACGAAGTGGCCGAGACGGTCGCCTCCCTGATCCGCAATAAGACCGTAACGCGGCACTATCCGGGTCTTGTGATTGATAATATGCAGATGCTAGAGGATTACGCAGCCCGTTGAGAGCCCAACCGAAAAGTCTATTTTCGTCGTCTGCGAACGCGTTTTTCTGCGCTTCCGGTGCTCACGTACCAATGTACGCTGCGCTCCGGTTTTCAAAAAATACGTTATTCAACAGACGAAACCGATTTTTCGGTTAGACTCTGAGCCAATCAATTAGGCGTAAACTGATCAATAGTTTTTTAACCAGGTTTGAGAAAAAGATATATTTTTATTATTAACCACCTTCTTTCAGAATAATTTTACGCATCAATGGCAATTTGCATGCGATCCCAACGAAGGATCAAAACAAAAAGTCAGTAGGAGTACTTCACATGTCTAAACTTTTCAAAGCGTTTGTCGCGAATGAAGATGGTGCAACGGCGATCGAATATGGTCTGATTGCTGCCCTGATTTCAGTTGTTGTTATTGGTACCGTTACCACGGTTGGTAACAATCTTGACAACACATTCAACGCGATTGGTTCGAATTTGGCGTAAGTCAGATTTCACGATCTAAGAAAGGGAGGCAGTTTGCCTCCCTTTTTTATTGCCGTCATAACGATGTCTTAAATTGGCACTGATAGCGTCTCTCCATCACGGAGGTTGCCCATGGCCTATCTTATTCTTGCTGTTTTTCCCGCCGCCCTTATTGCTGCGGCAATTAATGATATCACCTCCTTCAAAATTCCCAATTGGATCTCTGTTCTGCTGATCAGCGCCTTTCCTGTGGCGGCTGTGGCAACAGGCACTGATTTTTCCTTTTTATGGCAGGGAGCGCTTCTTGCCGTTGGTATGCTGATCGTTGGGTTTGCGCTTTTTGCCTTCAAAATTGCCGGTGGCGGCGATGGAAAGCTCTTGGCGGCGGTCGCACCGTGGGTTGGTTTTGAGTTTTTGATGCCGTTTTTGATGGTCACGGCCCTTGCTGGCGGGGCCATGGCCATTGCCATTTTGATGTTTCGGCAGTCACCGATCATGCCGTTTTACGGACGCGTTCCCTGGCTGATGGAAATCCACCAAAGCAAGTCTGGCATTCCATACGGTGTTGCGATTGCCGTGGGTGGTTTGACCACTTTTTCCGAAACAGCACTTTTCTCCGCTGCATTCGGCGGCTGAGCCAACACGGTTAACCGAGTTTTATGAACTTTTGGAGATAGTCCTGCGAAGGGACCCCCTCCCTGGGGAGAGCAGAAGGTAGAGTTGTCATGGATATCAAAAAAATCGTTGTTGTTCTGATTGCCCTGGTTGCGGGCGGCGGTGCATTTTATCTCACCCTAACCAACCAAAATAATGATGAGCCGGCACCTGCGCCAATCATTCAGGCAACAAAAGAGAAAACCGTTGGTGTTCTTGTCGCAAGTGTCGCGCTTGATCGCGGTGCCAAGCTGACAGTTGATTCGGTGGAGTGGAAGGATTGGCCAGAAAAGATCGTGGGTGAAGAGAGTCTGTTTATCACCAGCGACCAGGCCGATGCGATTGATAACTTAGAAGGCGCCGTGGCAAAGACCTCGTTTGTGCCCGGTGAGCCCCTAATCGAAAGTAAGATCGTCCGTGCGGGTACCAACGGTATCCTTGCTGCGGTTATGACGCCGGGTATGCGGGCGCTTGCCTTGCGCGTGACACCGGAAACAGCATCGGGCGGCTTTATTCTGCCCGGTGACCGCGTTGATATAATCAATGCAGTTAGTGCCGGACGCGGTGCGCCAACAATTGCCACAACGATATTCCGCGATATCCGCGTTCTTGCTGTCAATGAGGTCTACACGGAAAATCCGGAGACGGCGGTAATCGACGGCGTCAATATCACCATGGAATTCGAGCCCTCACAGGCAGAAGCCTTCATCGCCGCGCGATCAGCCGGCAAGTTGAGCCTGTCTCTGCGCAGTATCCGCGATGAGGATGATGAAGACACTGATGGTGCTAATCGGCGCAAGAAAAAGAAGTCAAATGATCGAGCGACCAAAAAGGTCAATGTTATCCGCATCGGTCGTAGTTAACCGGTTCGGCCAAAGGGGTTTGAAAACATGAGCATCCGTAAACCAATGTCCCACATTCTTTCCGCGGCGAAGGGTCTGGTTGTTGCCACGGCAGCCCTGATGGCGCTGGTCCAGCCGGCCTCCGCCCAGCGCGGCATAAATCAGGTCAAGATTGATATGGGGGGTGAAAGCGAGTACTCGAAATCGATTATTCTACCCCTCAACAAAGCGGCCATCGTCAATCTGCCCAGTTCTGCGGCTGATGTTTTGGTCTCGCAACCTTCCATCGTGGATGCGGTCGTGCGGTCATCGCGCCGGGTTTATCTGCTTGGTCTTTCGGTGGGCGAAACCAACGCGTTTTTCTTTGACAATCAGGGTCGCCAGATCTTGAATCTTGAAATTCGTGTTGAACGCGACATGGATGCGATTACTGACCTGTTGCGCCGTCTCATGCCCGATAGCCGCATTACCCTTGATGCGATCAACGATAATGTTGTGATCCGCGGTAGTGTGAATTCCAATAGTGAAGCGGCAAACGCGCAGACTGTTGTCTCCCGTTTTGTGGGCAACCCGGACAATGTAATCAATATGCTATCGGTGCGCCAGCGTGATCAGGTCATGCTCCGTGTCCGGGTTGTAGAGATGCAGCACCAGTTGATGAAGCAGCTGGGGGTCAACACCAACGGTACCGTTACGCTTGATGATATTCAGCTTGGTTTCGCTGCGTCCAATGCCGTAGGCGCCACGGGCGGGTTTAGTGGTACAGGCGGGATCAATGGTCCCATTGGTGATTTGACCAATCTCGATGTTGCTTTTGAGGCGCTGGAGACAACGGGTCTTGTGCGTATCCTTGCCGAGCCTAACTTGACAGCAATTTCCGGGGAGTCAGCGAACTTCCTTGCCGGTGGTGAGTTTCCGGTGCCGGTTGGTCAACGCAACGGTATCTTGAGTGTCGAGTTTCGCGAGTTTGGTGTGGGGCTCGGCTTTACACCGGTGGTTCTCGATAAGGGCCGGATCAACCTCAAGGTTTCCACTGAGGTCAGTGATATCACCACAGATAACGCGATTATTGTTCCCGGTGCCACAACCGTGGATGCTGATGGGCAGTTGATTGCCGGTCCCTCGCTTCAAATTCCCGGCCTGTCCGTACGCCGCGCAAATACAACAGTTGAACTTGCCAGTGGTGGCAGTCTTGTCATGGCGGGTTTGCTGCAGGAGGACTTGCGGTCAACCATGCAAGGGGTGCCAGGCTTGAAAGACGTGGCTGTGCTAGGGCAACTCTTCCGTAGCCGTGATTTTGAAAATAGCCAAACCGAGCTTGTGATCATTGTGACCCCCTTCATCGTCAAGGGCACGCAATTGGCCAATCTGACCGATCCATCGGAAGGTTTTGTACCCACCAGTGACCTCCAGAATATCCTGTTTGGCAAGGTGGCCAGTACCTATGGCCTTGCCAATACCGACACCGGGGACAAGTCCCTGCAAGGTCCTCTCGGTTTTATCCTCGATTAAGAAAGAGATCAGTCATGACCATGAAACCCATGAAACCCATTCTGGCCTTAAGCGCGACTGCTCTTCTTTCTGCGTGCGCCAGTGCCTTTAACGGCCCCAACGATAATCCAACCGTGGCCCAGCGTCATCCGATTGCGGTTGATACCCAAACCGTCACCATGACCTTGGCTATTGATCCGGCGACGGATGCTTTGTCAGGGCTTGACCAGGCGCGGTTGCGGGCTTTTGCCGGGGCGTATCTGCGCAACGGCCATGGGCCGGTGACGGTAACCGCGCCAAGCGGGGCAAAGAACGATCTGATCGCGCAGGAGATGGCCGCCGATGTGCGCCAATATCTCCATGATGCGGGTGTATCCTATGCGGCAATGACCGGGGCGAGCTATCGCAATAATAGTGCGCCCGGTGAACGCGAACTTGTTCTTTCCTATACGCACTATGTGGCAACGCCGAGCGCTTGTGGCATCTGGAAAGATGAATTCCGCAATCGCCGGAAAAATATTGCCCACCCGAATTTCGGCTGTGCCGACCAAAACAATCTTGCCGCACTCGTGGCCGATCCTCGCGATTTGGTGACACCGGCTGATGAGGCACCGGCAGATGCAACATCGCGTGTGCGCACCATTGATGCATTCCGCAATGGTGAACTGACCGCCACAGAACGCGACGCGCAAATCGAAACGAATATCTCTAACTAATCGAAATCAGAGACGATGATCTAATCCCTTAGGGGTAAGGAAAAGAACATGAAGAACGCTTTGAACCAATCGCTCGATCTCGATGATGATCAGGGTAAAGCCGATGAGGCCGCTGTTCTCGGTGCCGATGGTGGACCGGCCCAGACGGTAACCAGTACCGACCTTGCCTTGTTGGAAGATGACCTCGACGATGACTGGTTGGACGAGGAACTTTCCGACGAGGAACTTGCGGTTCTGGGTGAAGAAGATTTCGAGGCGGCTTTCTCCGACGACTATGAGCTTAACGAGGAAGACGGGGACGAAGATGACGACTTTGTTTCCGGTGATCTTGACGATTATGATGAGCTTGATGAATTCGAGCTCCTTGAAGCACCGGGTACGGAAGGTGCTGATGTAGAAAGCGTTGAACCCGCCGCCCGGAAAGCTGAGACGCCATCAGCATCACGCCCGGCCCGCCCGGAAATGCCGCCAGTGGCCGATACCAATGATGGCGATTTTGGCGATGATATCTTTGATATTGGCGAGGCCGACGGCGAAGTGGTCAATGGGTCAGCTAACCTTGATGATGAAATGCCGCCAATGGCGGGTGACCGGTCGGAGGCTGCGTCCACGAGCGATGCATCAATTGATGACGACCTTTTTGCCGATGCGTCCGCAGGCGGGTATGAGCCAGCCGATGACTATTCATCAGATAATGATTTTAACGCCGACCCCGATTTTTCCATTGATGATGATCTGAGTACGGCGTCAGGTGATGAGGTTTCCCTCGGCGCCGTGATCGTCAAGGGCAGATCATCGGAAGTAAAGTCGCGTGACAAAGGCGATGTGGCTGCCCCGGAAGAATTGGACCCCGACGCGAAGACCGGCAAGGTTGAACCCGAACTGGCCGATGAGCCGGATGATAGTTTCTCCGAGTTTGAGGACGAGGACGACGGCAACCATCACCGCCCGGTGCCCCGCATTTCAATCCATGCCTTTTGTGAAACCTCGCGTAACAGCACCATTCTGGAGCGCGCGGCCGTTGACCGGCGTTTGGCCAAAGCGCATTTCACAATGCATATGGGCGGCATCGAAAAGGCCGTAGATCTTTACCAGTCCGGTTCAACACCAAACCTGATTATTCTCGAAACCGTCAATGGCGGCATGCAACTGATCCAGCAATTGGGTCATTTGGCGGAGGTATGTGATCCTTCAACCAAAGTTGTTGTGATCGGTAGGGTTAATGATATTCGTCTTTACCGGGAGCTTATTCGCCAGGGCATCAGCGAATATATTGTTCGCCCAAAATCGCCCTTGCAGATTATCAAGGCAATTTCCGAGCTTTATGTTGACCCGTCCGCGCCGCCCATTGGCAAGACGGTTGCGTTTGTGGGTGCACGCGGTGGTGTCGGGTCATCAACCCTGGCGCACAATGTCGGCTATTCCTTTGCGGAGGACTTTGAGAGCGACACGGTCATTCTTGACCTGGATCTGCCATTCGGTACCGCTGCGCTCGACTTTGACCATGAGCCAACATCCGGTCTGATGGAGGCATTGACCTCTCCCGAACGTCTTGACGATGTGTTGTTGGAGCGTTTGCTGCAAAAACATACCGATCATTTGAGCCTCTTTACCGCGCCCAACATGCTGGACCGCGATTATGATATTGATGATGATGCCTATGATACGGTGATCGACATTGTCCGGGGTACCGCGCCCACGGTTGTGATTGACGTTCCCCATAATTGGACCGGCTGGTCAAAGAAGATCCTTCAAACAGCGGATGAGATTGTGATCACGGCAACGCCGGACTTCGCGTCCTTCCGCAATATGAAATATCTGATGGAGGTTATTGGATCGTCTCGGCCCAATGATTCCAAGCCATATTTTATCTATAACCAGTTCGACCCGAAAACTTCTGCCGTACCGGTAGAGTATTTCGTGGAGAACATTGATCTGGAACCGTCATTGGTGCTGGGTTGGGAGCCGCAATTGTTCAATCAGGCGGCGACCAATGCTTCCCCGATCATGGAAACAAGTCCGAAGTCGAAAGTTGCCCAGGGTTTGAACGAGCTTTCCGGCAAGATTTTAGGGCGTACACAGACCTTAGCGCTGCCAAGTCGCTTTAGCCTCACCAGCCTGTTCAAGCGGAAGTAGTCAAGTCATGTTTGGAAAGAAAGCGAGCGCCGCTGCTGCCGAGGCCCCGCGTGCACCTAAGAGCCCGCCTAAGCCCGAAGCCAAGCCAAAACCAGCGCCAAAACCAAAAGAGGCCGCCGGCGACGCGTCGAAAGACGAGAAGATGCCGCCGCGTGTGGTGACGCCATCGCCAAAACAAGCGCCCGCCACGGAAGGTGCCATCGTTGAGGTGTCGGGGCGCAACGAATCGTACTTTCAAACCAAGACAACGATTTTCAATGCCCTGATCGATACAATTGATCTGTCGCAATTGGCGCAGCTCGATACCGAAGCGGCAGCCGAAGAAATTCGCGATATTGTCAATGAGATTATCTCGATTAAAAATGTTCAGATGTCGATTTCGGAGCAGGAAGCCCTGCTCCAGGATATCTGTAACGATGTTCTGGGTTATGGTCCGCTAGAGCCGTTGCTCGCCCGCGATGACATTGCTGATATCATGGTTAATGGCGCAAACCGCGTCTTTATCGAGGTTGGGGGTAAGATTCAGCTCACAAACATTCGGTTCCGGGACAATGCCCAGCTGATGAATATCTGTCAGCGGATTGTGAGCCAGGTGGGCCGCCGGGTTGATGAAGCCAGCCCCATTTGTGACGCCCGTCTTCTGGATGGCTCCCGGGTCAATGTGATCGCGCCGCCTCTATCCATTGATGGCGCTGCCCTCACCATTCGTAAGTTCAAGAAAGACAAGCTTCGGATTTCCGATCTTGTAGACTTTGGGTCAATCTCGGCTGAGGGCGCCAAGGTACTTGAAATTGTTGGTGCTTGCCGGATCAATACGCTGATCTCCGGCGGTACGGGTTCAGGTAAGACCACTTTGCTCAATTGCATGACCGGTTTTATCGAGCTTGATGAGCGGGTCATCACGTGCGAAGACGCCGCCGAACTTCAATTACAACAGCCCCATGTGGTCCGGCTGGAGACACGTCCCCCCAACCTTGAAGGTCAGGGCGAGGTCTCTATGCGCGATCTTGTGAAGAACTGTCTACGGATGCGTCCTGAACGGATTATCGTGGGGGAGGTTCGGGGTCCGGAGGCGTTTGACCTTCTCCAGGCCATGAACACGGGCCATGACGGCTCCATGGGTACGCTCCACGCCAACTCCCCGCGAGAAGCCCTGCAGCGTCTTGAATCCATGATCACCATGGGCGGTTATAACCTGCCGTCAAAAACCATCCGTGAGATGATTGTTGGTTCAATTGATATCATCATTCAGGCGGCGCGTCTGCGTGATGGGTCGCGGCGGATTACCCATATTACCGAAGTTCTGGGTACAGAGGGTGATACGATCATTACCCAGGACCTTTTTGTCTTCGATATGAATGGTGAGGATAATGACGGCAATATTGTTGGTCGTCACCAATCAACCGGTATTGCGCGGCCCGCCTTTTGGGATCGTGCGCGGTATTACGGCAAGGAAGCTGAATTGGCCGAAGCGCTTGATTCAGCGGCAGATTAAGAGGTCGACCCATGGACATGAATACACTCATCATTGGGGGACTGATCGCATTGGCCGTGATTGCCGTGCTCTTTTTGACACTGTCCTCTGACGATAGCGCGCGCGCCAAAAAACGTGTGGCCACCATGTCTGGCCCTGGCAAAGCGCGCGGCGGTAAAGGCGGCGAAGATACCAGCGGTAAAGATCGACGCAAAAAACTGGAGGAATCGCTCTCCAAGCTTGATGAGCGCCAAAAAGAAAATAAGAAAAAAGCCAAAGTCTCCATGGCCGAGCGCCTGGAGCAGGCGGGCATGACGATCACCCCGCAACAATTTTATATTGGAAGTGTTGTGTGCGCCATCGTCATGGGTGTGGTTGGGGTTGTGTCCGGCCAGGATCCTAAGGTTTCGGTGGGTATGTTTGTTGTGGGCGGCCTCGGCTTGCCCCGCTGGTTTGTGGGCATGGCAAAATCCCGCCGGCAGAAAAAATTCATCAGGGAATTCTCCAACGCCATTGATGTGATTGTGCGCGGTGTAAAATCCGGTTTGCCGGTGAATGAGTGTCTAAAGATCATTGCGCGCGAGAGCCCGGCGCCGGTCAATGAGGAATTTCATCTGCTGACGGAGAGTGTGCGCGTTGGTCTATCTTTGGATCAGGCCCTTGAGCGGATGTATGTGCGCATGCCCGTGCAGGAAGTAAATTTCTTTGCGATCGTTTTGATGATCCAGCAAAAAACCGGTGGTAACCTCGCCGAAGCGTTGGGCAATCTGGCTAATGTTTTGCGGGGTCGCAAAATGATGGAAGGCAAGATCAAGGCCCTTTCTGCCGAAGCGAAAGCCTCAGCTATGATTATCGGTGCACTACCCTTTATTGTTGCGGTGATGGTGCATCTTTCCGCGCCAGATTATCTGGCACCGCTTTTCACCACTACCAATGGCAACTTCATTTTGCTGGGTGCCGGAACCTGGATGGCGATCGGTATCTTCATCATGAAAAACATGATTTCCATCAAGGTATAAACGCCGAGCGCCCCAATGGGCCAGAGAGAGACTTATGGACGAATTTATTGCCCTGGCGACAAACACATCGTACCAAATCGCCTTTCTGGTAGCGGTTGCCACGATGGCGTCAATCTTCACGTTTGTCAGCCCCCTTCTAAAGACCGATACCGTTGGTGCCCGGATGAAACGGGTGGGCGAATATAAAGATCGTCTGCGTCAGGAGCAACGCGACCTACTGGCCAAAAAGCAATCAGGATCCATCCGCCGGGTTGAGGCAAAAGGCGCCGTCAAAAAATTAGTGGAAAGCCTCAAGCTGCTCGAAATTCTTGATGCCGATGCGGCGCGCAAGAAACTGACCATGGCGGGGATGCGCGGGGAGGCACCGGTTTTTGCGTTTATGGCGGCCCGTCTTGGTCTGCCTTTTATCCTGGCGGGTTTTACCGGGTTTTATGTGTATGTGCTTGGCGTTGGGGAACTCGGTAATCTTGAAAAACTACTGTCCACCGTTGGCGGCTTTGTTGTGGGCTTTTACCTGCCAAATATCTATGTCTCGAACACTATCACGAAGCGTCAGCAAAAGGTTCAACTTGCCTGGCCCGATGCTCTGGACCTTCTTCTTATCTGTGTGGAATCGGGCATGTCGATTGAGGCCGCTTTGCAAAAGGTTGGCCATGAGGTTGGCACCTCCAGTCCCGAACTTGCCGAGGAATTGGGCCTGACAACGGCTGAACTTTCTTATCTCCAGGATCGCAAAATTGCTTACATGAATCTTGCTGAGCGAACTGGCCTTGATGGCGTAAAGGCGGTGACCACCGCACTCATCCAATCGGAAAAATACGGGACGCCGCTGGGCCAAGCGTTGCGCGTGATGGCCAACGAAAACCGTGAATTGCGCATGCAGGAAGCCGAGAAAAAAGCTGCCGCCTTGCCGCCAAAACTGACCGTGCCGATGATTGTCTTTTTCCTGCCGGTTCTTTTTGCGGTTATTATGGGCCCGGCGGCCATGTCCATCGCGGCGGGCAGCTAAAACGCCACCCGCACCACCCTCTTGCTTGCCGGTTCGCGGTATAGTTGAGCGGTGCACCCTAGGATGCGCCCCGCCGTCCATGATAGGCTTTCACAAAGGGGAATGTATCCCCGTGCGTGAGGCTAACCATGGGTATCTGCAAATTTTCAAGCCAATCGGGGGTATACAGAAGGGTTAAGCGCCTTGGTGCTCTTGCGCGCGCCGTTGCTGGTCTCGGGCTGGTCATTTCAATCCTAATCGTACCCGGCGCACTTACCGCCTATGCGTATACAAACCAAGAGCAAGCCCTTTCGCTCGAAGATGCCATGGTGCAACAGGCCCGCAATGGCCGTTGGCTTCAAAAACAAATCGCCAAAGCAAAACGCGGTGATGTGGTTTCAATCCCCGCTGGCACCTACAATGTGCAGGACTTAAAAATCTTTAAGACCATCAAGCTTGTGGGGCAGGGGGAGGTTGTGCTGCAATCGCTGAACCCGGTGTCAAAGGGCTTGTTGGTGCCTGACCTTGGTGTCTCCCTCCACGTGGAGAACATCACCTTTCGCGGGGCGCGGGCACGCGACCGCAATGGCGCCGGTATCCGCCATGATGGTAAAGATTTGTGGGTGATCAATTGCGTGTTCGATAGCAATGAAGACGGTATCCTCGCCACAGGGTCAGAGGACGGACGACTTGAAATTCGCAACTCAACATTTGTGAATAATGGCCATGGCGACGGTTTCTCCCACGGGATTTATCTTTCCTCCGGCGCGCAAATGCTTGTCTATGACTCGCGCTTTCTTGGCACAAAAATTGGCCATCACATCAAAAGCCTTGCCCAGGTGACAGCGGTTACGGGGTCGTATTTTGATGATGTGATGGGGCGGTCAAGTTACACGCTTGATGTGACACGTGGTGGTTTGCTGTCGTTCACAGGTAATTTTGTGAGGCAACGGGCAACGGCGGAGAACGCGACCCTTATCAATTATGATGCATCACGCGGGGGCACGGCCGATGAGGTGCGGATTGTTGGTAATCATTTTGTCAATCACCATCCGAGCGCCAGACTGATCCGCAATCCGACGCCGGTTAAGGCGTCGCTATCAGATAATCAGATCACCAATGAAGGGCGTGGCCGCCTTTCACGGCGGCCATAATAAAACTGTCATTATCGCTATCGGGCCTGTTACATCATCCGCCAGCACCGGCTCTCCGCCTGAAAAAAATGTAAATTGCGGGATTTCGCCCTTTCTTTTCCGCCATGGAGGCGAATTATCTTGACGTTTTCGCGCCGAGTACGTTTATTGCGAGCGCGACTTTGTTTTGACCACCCCTTAGACTTCGCCTTCTGACGATCCCCTTTTTAGAGGGCCCTTTTTTGAAGAGCCCAATTCTGAAGAGCCCCCTTTCTGAAGAGCTACGGCCAGCTTAATGGAGATCCCAAGACAGGTTGCCTTATGCCTTTGTCCGCGTAGCGGTGGGCGATGGTGGAACTGAACTGAGGAGACTCTATAAATGGCTACAGGTACCGTGAAGTGGTTTAACGCCACCAAAGGTTATGGATTTATCGCACCCGATGAAGGCGGCAATGATGTGTTTGTACATATCACCGCTGTTCAAACTGCGGGATTGCGCGGGCTCGATGATGGGCAACGCGTGAGCTACGAGCTTGCGACCGACCGGGGCAAAACCGCCGCGTCCGATCTGAAAATCGTGTAAATATCGCGCGGCTGCCTCATCGGCTCCACGGGGTGTTCAGGGGCACGCGCCTATCTTTTACAAAAGCGATGAAGACCTCATCGTCTTTTGATCCACGACAAAACACCGGTACCGCTGATGATGATCATCAGCGGTATTTTTTGTGCGCCGCGCGGGCTGCATTGTGCCCTCGCGATTGATCCTTTATGCCCATCACCATGGTGCTGGCATGGGCCTATCCCTGCCAATAATGCTGGAGAAATGCCCATGGCCCCTGCCACGCACAGCGCGGATACCACAACCCTCCTGACCTGGTGCCGCGACCGACTGAATGCCATTGCCGGGGAGATTGACGACGACCCGATGATCAATTCGGTGCAGCGATTATCACACCTGCTTGCTGTTCGACTGGAGGAGGGCACGGATAGCCTTGATGATCTGGAGGGGTTGGCACGGCTTTTAAGCGATCAAGCCTTGCGTCAGCGGGTGGATCGTTTTGTGACCGCCCATCCCCCGGTAAGCGCGCCCAGCGTGCCCGCGATCGCCGCCGACGCGTCAACATTCGAGGCGTTTGCCGCGCAGGTTGAACGCACCGGCGCGGGGATTGTTTTTACCGGTCATCCCACTTTCGCGCTATCCCGCGCGCTCCGCCAAAAGATCAATCAGTATATAGATGATCGCCATAAGGATGATAGCGACGTCGCCCAAGAGCGCACCCTTACCGGGTTACCCCACCGGCCCGATGATGACCTGTCCCTGGCGGCAGAACATGAAGATGTGACCGACGCCATGGCCCATGCGCGGCTGGCCATCGACACCGTTGTGGGTGATATTCTCGACCATGCGCGCGCGCGGTTTCCTGATCAATGGTGGTTGCTTAATCCGCAACCGGTAAGCCTTGCCACGTGGGTCGGGTATGACCTTGATGGGCGCACCGATATCCACTGGTCGCAAACGCTCACCATCCGCCTACGGGAAAAGGCGGCCCAATTGCGGGCCTATGCGGCGGATTTGGCGGTCATTGTGGGCAATGATGACGCGCATCCGCTTGCCAGTATGCGCGATCATTTTACCCGTGCCGCGCAATTGACTGAGGACCAGGTCCTTGTCTTTGCGCAAGATCTTACCGATCCCGATACCGCAACCCGCGCCGCCAATCAGCTGACCGCTGACAATCCCGATAAGATTATCAGTCTACAGCCTTTTATCGCCGCCATCAGTGATCATATTGCTGCCCAACCGCATGACCCGTCGGTGCGCGCTTTATGTTTGTTGCGCGCGCGGATGACCCTGTGTGGCCTCGGCTTGGCGCGCATCCATCTGCGTGTGAATGCGGCGCAGGTGCGCTCCGCCCTGCGGGTTGAGTTTGGTATCCATGATGATGCTGATTTTATGGGACGTTCCACGCTTGAACTTGCCGCGCGTCAGGCGGGCGATACGGGCCAGCATAGCGTTAACTTCGCCGCTGTTTTTCTGGAGCAGATGACGGCCCGGCGCCAATTTATGCTGTGTGCCCAAATCCTGAAACATATCGATGCGGACACACCGATCCGGTTCCTGATTGCGGAGAGTGAAGCGCCCGCGACCATTATGGGAGCGGTTTATCTTGCCCGGGCCTACGGCGTTGCCGAAAAGCTCGATATCTCTCCATTGTTTGAAACCCCATCGGCCATGGAACGCGGCGGCAGATTTCTGGAGCAATTGCTGCGCGAAAAACCGTATCAAGACTATATTCGCCAAAGGGGGCGCCTCTCTATCCAGTTGGGCTTTTCCGATAGTGGCCGGTTTATGGGCCAGATCGCCGCCGACCTCGCCATTGAGCGGCTCCATATCTTGCTGGCGCGCGGCCTGTGTGAGGCCAAGATCGACGGGGTTGAGGCGCTGATCTTCAATACCAATGGGGAAAGTATGGGGCGCGGGACCCCGCCCTTTGATCTGGAGGCGCGGCTGCATCATCTGATGACGCCGTGGGCGCGGGGTCGTTTTGCCCGCCATAACATTCCCACCAATGTGGAGAGCAGCTTTCAAGGGGGCGAGGGTTTTCTGCACTTTCATAGCCCGGCCATTGCCTTGCGCACCGTTCGCGAAATTGTGCGCGTGACCTATCAACCCTATACTCAGGAGCCGGGTGATGCGTTTTACGATGATATCAATTTTTCCTGGGACTTTTATCGCGCCTTGAAAGCGTGGCAGGAAAGCCTGTTTTCCAATCCTGATTATACCAGTGCCATTGCCACATTTGCCCATCGGTTTTTGTTCACCACCGGTTCGCGCAAAACCCGGCGCCAGAAAAAAGGCACCGCCGATATGTCCCCGCGGGCCCTGCGTGCCATTCCCCATAATGCGATCCTCCAGCAATTGGCGATCCCCGCCAATGTGGCGTGCGGCATTGGCTCCGCCGTTCGTCAGGAAGCGGATCGCCTGGTGACCCACATTGAGGGATCGAACCGGATGCGCGCGCTCATGGCCTATGCGGCCCGCGCGCGGGACCTGACCAGCCTGCCTGCCTTTACCGCCTATGCAAATATTTATAACGCAACCTATTGGACCCGGCGGGCGGCCCGCGAGACTGACGAGCACAAAAAGATCGTTTTTGAACGTTTGGCCAGCCGGATGGCCGACCAGGATGTTTTTACCGCCCTGTCGCGGTTAAGTAATCATCTTTCCACAGACCTTTCACACTTCGATAATGTATTGGAGGCGATTGACGGCGTTGAACGCACCAGCGTGCGCCGGGAAGACCGCGTGGATTTGCATATTCTTCACGCGATCCGCCAGGCCTTGATCATGCATGCCCTGGGCATGGTTGCGGGCTTACCCGGTTTTTCCGGTCGCCATGAGGTTCGGCTTGTTGACCTGATTGATCTGACCCTTGCCCTCAATTTTGAGGAGCTTTTGGGGCTTCTCGATCGCATCTTTCCGGTCAGTCGCAGCGGTGTCCAGGCGCTGTCCGGTATTGATGAGCCAACCAGTGTCGATCTTGGCGGGGAGAGTGGCTATCCCGAAATTCAGCATGAGGTGCGCGAACCGCTGGCGCGCATCCATCAGATGTTGCGTGAAATTGGCGTTGGTATTTCCCATGCTTATGGTGCCTACGGATAAGGTGATGCAACACACTGTGCATAAAGCATCGGGGCGCTAAAGGTGTTGAACCGCACCACAGTGACCCAAACGACCAATCCACTTGGCGAGCGGCTTAGTGGGCGATTGGCGGCCCATTTCTCCGCCATCTATGCGGCGCATTTTGTCTTTCTCGGGGTGTTATTGCCGTTTTTTTCCGGCTGGCTGGCGCTTGCCGGCTTTTCGCCGTCGGCCATTGGCCTGATCAATGGCATTGCCCTCGCCCTGCGGCTGATTTTTGCGCCCGCGATTGCCCAGATTGCTGATCAGCACACCGATAAACGCAAACCCCTTTTGTGGATGACGCTCATATTGGTCACCGCTGCCGGGCTTACGCTGGTGGGTGGTCACGTTGCGATCATCGCCGTGGGCGCAGCGGGGATGATCTTTGCCTTTGGTCTGATGGTGCCGCTCATGGACAGTCTTGTGTTGCGGGCCGATCGCAATGGTCTTGTGACCTATGGGCCGATCCGCGCGGTGGGCACGTTCGCTTTTCTCACGGCCAATGTGGCACTGGGGTTTTATTTTCGCCAGGCCGGGTTTGGGCCCGTGGCCCTCGTGCTTTTTTTTGCGGCCCTTGCCGGGGTTGGCGTCACGCTGATCCTGCCGTCCTTTACCGATACGGCGCAGCCCCCTGATGGCGATCATCCGCATAGGCGTGCATTTTGGGCCGATGCCTGGCGGCTTGTCTCTAACCCGATATTTTTGCTTGCGCTATTCGCCGCCGGCCTGACCCAGGCGGCCCATGCTGTTTACTACGCCTATTCGGTGCTTCATTGGCCCACATTGGGTTATTCGTCGCTGACCATTGGCTGGCTCTGGTCGGTGGGGGTGATGGCAGAAATTGTCTTGCTGTCATTGGCGCGTCCCCTGGCCAGGCGTTTGGGTGTGGCGCGGCTTCTGGCCATCGGGGCGCTGGCGGCGGGGGTGCGCTGGGCCATTACCGCAACAGAACCAACCCTGTCCGTATTATTCTGTCTACAGACGCTCCACGCGCTGACCTTTGGGGCGGCCTATCTTGGCGCGGTGGAATTTGTTGACCGCGCAGTTCCCATGCGGCTTGTCAACACGGGCATGGTCATTTTCTCCACCACCGGGGTGGGCGCGCTCACTGGTGTCGCCACGATCATTGCCGGTTTTGTATTTGAGGGTGCTGGTCCCGCGGCGGCCTACGGCCTGATGGCCATCCTTGGCTTTACGGCGCTGGGCCTTGCCGTGGTCCTGGGCCGCGTCTGGCACGGGCAAAAACTATTTGGCTAAAGAGGACGTTACGGATAGGGCGAACGATCACTATTCCTCCGTAGGCATCATACCTCCGGCCTGAAATGATCTTACCTAGCCCCCATACCTCCCCCCATACCCCCAAAGGGAGGCGGGGTGCATCATGCCGCCAGT
>JBCBBJ010000016.1:0-64672 GCA_038531745.1 Pseudomonadota bacterium | reverse complement strand
CCGCCCACGGCGGAATGGCACCCGCAACCGCGCGCCGCCAGCTTGAGCAATGTGAGGGCTCCGCGGCAGGCGCGCTCGACAACACGCAAACTATGAGTAAATTGGCAGCAGGACTCTCAAATTAAACGCAGGGCCCTCGGGGAGCAGGTCACGATGATTACGCGACCTGCTGGCGGCTCTTAAAATCACGATTTCGAAAATATTGCCTCGCAACGCTAATCCAGGCAAAGGCGAACGCAATATCGGGCAATGCCGCTTTTGGGAGAAACTTATTCGCGACGCAGAAAAAGCGGCCACAAGTAAGCTCAGTTCGGAGGGCAATTCCGTCGACTTGCAGCTGCGACCTTGTGACTATCCCTTAGTGTGATGACCATTCAATCGTCGCACACGCGGAGTTGGTCACATCGTGCGTCTGATCTAAACTCTTATGGTATCCTAGATGGTATGAAAAATCGCAGGCCAAAATAAAATGCCAATAGAATCAATACCTTGAAGGTAATTACTGGCGGACCCGAGAGGATTCGAACCTCTGGCCTCTGCCTTCGGAGGGCAGCGCTCTATCCAGCTGAGCTACGGGTCCGGGCGGCAATGAGCCTGTCGACGCGTGCTGATACGCTAAGTGTTGCTGCAAGACAAGCGGGAAGCAAAGCGCGCGCCTTGCCATTTTGGTTGGCGAATGCCGGAAGGGCAAAGCTGGCCGTAAAAGCAATTACCGCCTGTCGAAGGCTTCCATCAGCATGGAGATTGAGACCATGGCCGCGCCAATTCAACAGTGCATGTACCAAGAAGCGCTTTGGCGATTTTAGCAAAGGACGTTCAACTTGATTCAGGAATTGCCCCAAGACCGGGCATTTCCTGATACTTCCATGCCCCAATATGTACGTCTTTTGCTCTAAAGGGTCCGCTCAAGATACGCTTTTGTTTCAGAAAAGGCACTGCTCGCGCCGCCGGGACTGGCTCCATACCGCAGGGAGCCGCCGCCAAGACTGGGCCCGGTACCGTCGCCCGCGCATTCAAAGCTAGAAATTGACCGGGCGCGTGAGGCATCGCCGCGACAAATGGATTCAAGGGCGCTCAGCGCCCCGTCGCAGACCATGGCGATACTGTCTTGTTCTGGCCAGCTTTCTGCGGTCGACCAGTCGATGCTTGCGCGGATTGATGTGCCGCAGACCTCATTGGTAAAGGCAACCTCTTCCGCCAATTCCCGTTCTTCCGCTTCACGCGCACGCAGGGTTTTCAGCGGCTGCATGGAGATCGCGGCAAAGACCGGCACGCTCGCCGCCGTCATGGCCCCCACCAGTGCGAGGGTTCCAATGCCAACGGTCGCAAACGCACGACGGGAAGAAGCAGTCCAAACCATAACGAAGATGTAATACGCCAATACGGCCCTTTTAGGGCCCCCCTGTTTGAGGGAATTCGCGACCTTAAAAGCCCCCAAGTCAAGCAGGGCCGCAATTCACCACATTTCGGGCGAAGCAACCTTTATGCCGATATAACAATATGATTGGGCTGGAGACGGTGCCTTTACTCCGGATCCACTTGCCGTGCAGGGCCGGGCGTTAAAGATTGTCTTCGAGAAAGCGCGCCACATCAGCAGAACTTAAGCGCCGATCAGGGGGCATGCCCGGCCAGTACCGAACAGTCAGGACCGTCTTATCGAGCGAGACTGCAGCTTTCCTGGTTGTCTTGTCGCCGGTTTTCGATTTGGCGACGGGCATTGCCTCAAAAGTCACCAGGCTAATGCGATTGGCAATGACCCGCGCACCGGTGGCGTCGGCCGCCACCTGCCCAATCCCGACGGCGGTGACAACAATCGCATCGGCGAGCCCATCAAGATGTCGGCGACGATCGGGCAAAATCGCAATCCCAGCAGCATCCAGATGACCATCCACGATTGCACCGTTGCCGGCATTTTTCTTTACAGCATCCCGGGTGCGGCGGGCCTCACGGCGTTTTTGCCGACCGGACGAACGGCCGGCCGAGCGGCGGTCGGTTTCGCGTACCACGGCAGGCTGAATTGCTTCACGGTCAGGGTTTTCAGTCTGTGCGCTATTTGGTGGGCCATTTAGTGCGGGGGCCGGTTGGATTGTCTCATTGACCTCGGCAAGTCCAGAATCAAAAATTATGGGTTCGCCTATCATGGCACTTAAGATCGCTGATGCGCGCTTCGCGCGGTTGATCACCATAGGTGTCGAGGCAGGCCCGTGATCTAACCGGTTTAGATCTGAATAAGAACGCGACGCCGCCTGCGCCGTTTTTGCGTGCGGCCACCAGACTGTTGCGCCGCCATAAGAAGCCATACGCAACACGGTTTCGCCCTGACGATTTTTGTAGATTATGTCGCCGCGTGCCGCGCGAACCGGCACAAGCACGTGGATTTCCGGTGCGTTCGAACTGGGATCAATTTGGCAATCTATCCGCGGATCCTTCGCACCGCACTGAAACTGGATATAGGCCCTGTCGCCCACAATCTGGAACAAAAACGCCTGAGTACCGCCAGAAAGAACAAAGCGCTGTACGCCGCCGGTGCTTTGATCACGGCGCACACGCACACGCTTTTTGCCCACTAAAGAGTTAAAGGGATTATCTTGGTCCAGGCTTGCTACCCGGGTCACGTTTCCAGTTTGGGGGTAAGCATGATCATCGGCAAAGACCGCTGAAATAGCGGCGGAAGGCGGCTCAAAGGGAGACTGCGCAACTGCTACGTCGGCGACGACCATGGCCATAATCATGCCTAGCCGCGCTGTCGATGGTCGCGGCGAACAGATCCGTCGCCGACTACTGCGCCGCTTCTTCTTTGCAGAAAAATGAATGCCCTTCCGGACCATGCCTTGTTCCCTGATGACTGCCCGCATCTGAATGGACGGCCCCCGCCTTCCCCAGCGCTTTCATACCCCTAGCCACTAGAGGGCGATGGTGTTGATTTTTGGGCAATATCTGGACTTCAATACCATCCCATGCTCGCTGCCGCCAGCTTGTGTTCAATTCGCTCTCATTGACACAATAACGCAACAGTAAAAGCTGGGCGATTTCAACCGCCACGGGGCTGGTTTTTCGGGCGCAGGCGATCCCTGCTGGTCATATGTGTCATGGCGCCTTGCCCTCTTTGGCGCCGCCCGGGCACAATTTATCAATGACAACAAATCCACCGCCCGTCACCTATCCCGGTATGGCTGCCCCGATTTTCGAGACTGTGCTTGGCGTGCCCCTCGCGCTCTATCCATTCGGCGCAGCCGACGCAAAGACACCGCCCGTCATTCTCATCCATGGCTGGCCGGAGATTGCCTATAGCTGGCGCAAGCAATGCGCGCATTTATCCAAGGCGGGGTTTCATGGCTTCGCCATTGATTTGCCCGGCTTTGGCAATTCAGGCGCCCTGGCCACGGTGACAGATTACGATCTTGTGGGCCTGACCTCGCGTCTTGCCGCGCTTTGCAATCAATGCAATATCCGCAAGGCGATATTTTGTGGACATGATTGGGGTGGGCCAATCGCCTGGGGCATGGGCGTACTACAACCGGAAAAGGTTGCTGGTATCATTGGTCTGTGCACACCGCACTTACCGACACCGCCCGTTGAGCCCTTAACCATCCTGAAAAAACGGTTTGGTCCAAATCATTATATTGTGCGGTTTCAAGAACCCGGCACGCCCGAGGCCAGTTTTGAAGGCAAAGAAGACGCGTTTTTTCGGTTTATGTTTCGAAAGCCGGTGCCGCGCGCCCTATGGCCGCGACTTGTGCCCGACATCTATGATTTGCAGACCCGGTTTGCCAACCGCAAAGACATCCCTGACGCTGACCTCGTGATGACGCCAGGCGATTTGGAAGTTTATGCGCACGCCTATCGGCGATCTGGGTTCACCGGCGGTATCAATCTTTATCGCAATATCAATCGCAATTGGGAAACAATGCGCACAAGGAGTTTAATTTTAGAGCGTCCAGCATTATGGATTGGTGCAGACCTTGATCTCTTTCTCCCCCCCGAGGCAGCGGTGAAAATGATTGATCTTTGCAGTGATTTAGAACGCCACATCCTGGCCGATTGTGGGCATTGGATCACCTGGCAGGCGGCCGATGAATTAGATCATCTTATGGCAAGTTGGCTGACCCGGCGCTTTGTCGACGCGCATTAGGCTGAAGACACGCTTGCCAGTAAAGCGCCAAAATGCCAACGCTTTTTCAGTCTTCCTCAAGACTTCCATGGAATACTGCAAAAACGATGGCGCAACGCCGTAGATATTGAGTTCATTTTGGCACATATGGGAGCGATGATGTTCGATAATGGTAAACGCCGTGGTGGCACCGTTCAGAGTACAGACGGATGCGAAACACTCGTCGGCGCCGGTAGTCGGCTCAAAGGCGAAATCGCTTGCAAAGGGCCTAGCCGCATTGCGGGTGTGGTTGAAGGCGAACTGTTGGGCGATGACCGACTGGTGATTGGCAAAGATGCCCATGTGCACGGGGAGGTTGCTGCCCTGGAAATTGAAATTGACGGGCGCGTGACCGGGACCATTACCGCCACGCAACGGGTAATCCTAAATGAAACAGCCATCGTGGAGGGTGATCTGCATTCTCCCTCCGTTGTCATTGAAGAAGGGGCGGTCTTTAACGGTAAATCATCAATGCCCTCGCCCGATCAACAATCCACGTCATCGACAACTGAAATTAGCGAAACAGCGAAAGATCAGGGCACGAACGGAAAAGCAGATATCGCCAGCGCGGGCGATGACGATAACGGTGCTTCTGGTGAAAATGTTCACGCCCTCGAAATCAACGCCGAAAAGAGTACGCGGAAATCCACCACAAGTTCCGCGCAAGAAGAAACCAAAGCCGCGAAAAGCGCCTGACCGCCGTCGGGGATTAACATCCTCATTTCAGAGCGTCATATAGGGCCTCAAGGAGGGTCAGTGTCCGTGGGTCACCCACCAAATGAGGGGACATGCGGTTCATGACGAAACTGGCACTAATTTGATGGTCAGGATCGACCACGACCATAGATCCCCCGAAACCCGCATGGCCCATAGCGCCGTCATTCGGCCCAAAGTGCTTATTCACATTGTGCATCATCCCCGCTCCCCAGGAAAGCGTGTAGGGCAATACCTGATCTGCGCGATGGGAGCGCGTGCGGTAAAACTCTTTTAAAACGTCGTTTTCAAGAAGAATTTTTCCGTTTACATCCTTTCCGCTATTGGCAAGGGGATGCACAAATGCCGCGAGACCATCGGCCGTGGCGTGCATATTGGACGCAGGAATTTCGGCCGCCAGCCAGTCGGCCCGCGCAACCGACGTTGGGGCCGACCAACGTTCGAGAAACGCCGCTTTTGTGGCGGGGTTGATCTCCCCTAAATCAGGGGCCTTCGGGGGTTTGACCATTGTCGCCGTGCGCGCGTCGATCGTGTTATCCATGCCGCAGTAAACGTCTAACGATTTTTTCCGAATTAATGCGCCGACGGATTGTCCGGTTTTGCGGCGCAAGGGTTCGCCAGCTAGGAAGCCAAAGGTCTGAGGATGATACCCTTGCGCCTCACCGGGCGTCCACAAGGGTGCGGCGGCCGCGAGCGCAGCACAAGTTGCATCCCAATCAAGCCATATTGCAGGGTCAACAGGTTTCACAAAGCCCGGCAAGCCCGCTTGGTGGGACAAGACCTGACCGAGGGTGACGATACTTTTGCCGCCGCTGGCAAAAGCAGGCCACATCTCTGCAACCGGTGTTTCATAATTAACGGTGCCCGCCTGGACAGCTTGCGCAATCAGCATTGCGACGACGGCCTTGCCTGAGGAATAAACGCACGCAAGTGTATCATCCGCCCACGGTATTTGAGCCGCTTTATCTTGATACCCCCCATATAGATGCACCACGCGCGTGCCTTGATGCCACACAGCGAAACTTGCGCCGGCACCCTGGCGCGTTGATCGGGCATCCGCCGCCAGCACTGCCTCAAAAGCGACGCGAACGTCCTCAAATCGGGCGTCAAGTTCAGCGGTAACGGGAAGGGTATTTTCCACAGCTAAAAGGCACAGGCGATCCCGGCTCGGGCAAACGCCGCGGCCGCACGCGGATTATCAATGGTCAAAAGCGAGTCGAGCACACCACCCGGCGAGCGCGACGCGGTGACGTCGCCAAGAAACCGCGCCACATCCTGCAGGTCCGACCTCTCCAGCCGATCATTCATTTCGCGGGCGACGCACTTGGCGCGATCTTGCGACAAACCCAAACGGGAAAGATCCGACGCAATGCTGGATTTTGCACCGGTGGCGCATCCTGCAATCCCGAAAAATAAAGCGCTGAGCGCCAAAATGGTTTTGCCTTGAGCAATTTTCATGGGGTCCCTCCAATGCATTTGGTGAAGTATGCCGACAGGGGCTTGGCCCGCCTAGCCCCAATCGTTAGCATCAACTACAAAATCGCAGGATCAACACGGCTTACCGAAGCGTAATCTCCCTTTATCGAGAAGTTTTGCCTTTTGTTGGCGAACCGCTTACCCCTCCCTTAACTGAACGCTTGTGTTCAGCGAATATAAAGAGCTGCGCCTTAGGCCCATGAGGCCAAGGGTTGACCTGACCAATTTCATCAAAAAGAAGGGGATGAAAAACAATGAAACGGAATCTCTGGCTAATCGGTGTTGCCTCGCTCGCCTTGTCTGCCTGCGGGAATAGCGACGATGGTGGCACAACCACCGGCTCAGCGGATAGCGCGGCTGGCGCTTCTGCCCTTTCAGCGGGCCAAGGCTCGCCCTTTGACAAGCCCTTTACATTGAAATCTGGTGCGGCCTTTGATGTTGACGCGCTCCTCGCCGCCATGGGCTATGAGGGGCCAAAGCCGTATGGCGCCGTTCAATTCGATGACAAGCTGGGTGCAACTGTTCTCACCGATCTGCGCTTTGACGATGGCGACGGGTCGGCCATTACGATCGAAAAAGCTGAGCTTTTTGGGGTCAGTGAAGACGCCATTGAGGCGGTGCGCATGGGGGCAGCGGCCATCGACGCGCCATTTGAAACGCTCTTCCAAAAGGTCAGGTTATACGGCGTCGATGTTGATATTGATACCGATGAAGACGAGGTCGACCTGACCGTTGAGGGCAGCGATATTGATCCGTCAGGCCCGGGTGCCAATGATCTCGATGAAGCGACGATCACCGTTGGCGGTATCGAAATTGATACGCTGAAAGTTCGCCAAGGCGGCATCCCTGATGATTTACCTGACGCGTCGGCACCCGCTGTGTTTTTTAACAGCTTTGATCTGGCCGGTATCTATTTCAAAGATGCGACATTCGCTTTCAGCGGCGAACAGACCGGCGCCTTTTCTTGGATTGCCCCTGATTTCCGCTTTGTGGACATTGCCGGTGGGAAACTGGGCGCCATCATCGCCAATGACTTTGAATATAGCTTCCGCCAATCCCCCCAAGCCATGGCACTGGCCCTTTCATCCATGGGCCCGCAGGCCGAGGCGCTTTTAACCGGGCCACTCGGCAACGCGCTTGGCCTTAATGGTCAGCGTGTGAAGGCCGAGACGATGACATGGCGCGGGATTGATTTCTCGGGTCTCATGGATTGGGGCCTCAAAGGTGAAATGCCGCCCACCAGCGCCACGAACCTGGTGAGCCTTGGTGCCGGTGAGATTTCCAGTTACCAGCAATTCATCGGTGACAAGCGGCTTATGGTTGCGGAAAAATCAACTTTTGCCATGGACAAATTTACGTGGCTCATTCCCAACGAAATCACCAACGACGTTAAAAACGCCGTATACGATTTAACCGCGTATGTGGAAGATGAGGACACGGCAACGCTGACTGCTTTAACCAGCCGCGGTCTGGACAACGTTAAAGGCGATGGTTTTTTTACCTGGAACTGGAACGATAAATCCGGTGAGAGTAGCCTGCGCTACGGTGGAACAACTGACAAATTGGCCGATTTTGACCTGTCCATGGCGCTTGGAAATCTCAAATTCGATGAGATTGCAACGCTGATCGACACGCAAGACCAGGCAGGCATGATTGGTCTGGGCAGTTTTGATAAGGCCAAACTCACCTTTACCGATAAAAACCTGCTAGCGGTCATCTATGATGTGGCAGCGGGTCAAATGGGTGCGGGCACCGGCGAGGATTTGCGTCAATCAGCACCCGCATTATTGCGGGTCTCCGGCAGCCAATTTACCGCGATCAACCCGCGTTTTGGGGGCTATCTTGACGCCGTGGCGGCCTTCCTCGGTAATGGCGGCACCTTGGAAATTTCGGCAGAACCCGATGCGGCTGTTCCCTTTGCCCAACTCGGCATTGTGAGCCAGACCGCACCAACAACCCTCCCCGATGTGTTGAACCTTTCGGTGACACACAAGGAATAACGCTCCTTGCCGGACAAAAAAGCCCCGATGGCTCAAGGCCATCGGGGCTTTTTTATACGCCCGAAAGCGTGCCGCTAATGCAAGGGCAATTAGTCTTTCAGGACGAAGGTCACCTTCATCACCACACGGTATTCTCTGATTTTGCCATTATCGAGGATCAGCGACTGATCCTTGACCCAGGCGCCTTCAACATTTTTGAGCGTCTTGTTCGCCCGTTCAATGCCGGTCTCAACAGCGTCTTGAAAGCTTTTTGATGAACCTGAGATAATTTCTGTAACGCGTGCTACGGCCATGGTTTTCCTCCATTTATGGGTTAGCAGTGTTTGCCGGAAACACCTTGCTGTAGAACACCAGACTTTTGAGAGGAATTCAACTATGGGGCGAACATCGTCCCATTTCCGGACGGGGCACCGCACCCACTTCGTCAGTAAACGCGCTAGCGGGTGGGGTTCGGAATGTCGCCCGAATAATCATAAAATCCACGGCCCGTCTTGCGGCCAAGCCAGCCAGCCTCAACATATTTTACCAACAAGGGACACGGACGATATTTTGAATCCGCCAGCCCTTCATACAGGACCTGCATAATCGCGAGGCAGGTATCAAGCCCGATAAAGTCCGCCAGCTCTAATGGCCCCATGGGATGATTGGTGCCGAGCTTCATACCGGTATCGATGGCTTCCACCGTACCAACACCTTCATAGAGGGTATAAATTGCCTCATTGATCATCGGCATCAAAATTCGATTGACGATAAAGGCAGGAAAATCCTCCGACACCGCCATTGTCTTCCCAAGACGCTCAATGACTGTTTTAGCGGCCACAAATGTCTCCCGGCTGGTGGCGATCCCGCGGATTACTTCAACAAGCTGCATCACCGGCACGGGGTTCATAAAATGCAAGCCAATAAACTGTTCCGGCCGATCTGAGGACGAAGCAAGCCCAGTAATCGAAATAGACGAGGTATTTGACGCCAGAATTGCTCGATCACTCAAAACGCCGTTGAGCCCTTCGAAAATCTTTTTCTTCAGATCAGCATTTTCCGTTGCGGCTTCAATAACGAGGTCGCAGTCGCTAAGCGCTTTTTGGTCCGCGTGCTGTACAATACGTGCAAGGCTCGCCTCCATCGCAGCAGGCTCAATGATGTTTTTCGCCACCTGGCGGCCCATATTTTTCTCAATGGCCGAGCGCGCCTTTGCGAGGGCAGTATCTGCAATGTCGGTGAGTACGACGTCATAACCGGCCAAAGAAAACACATGGGCAATGCCGCTGCCCATTTGCCCTGCGCCAATCACGCCAACCTTTGCTATTTCTACCATTTTCCGCTCCGCAGTATTTCCGGATAACAAGCCTATCGCGGTTTTCAGAGCAGGTTAAGCGCTTTTTTGCAGCGCAACAAATAGCGAGGTTCGCTTCTGGCGGGCTGTCATGAAAATTTGCCACCAGCGGCACCCAGAATATGCTATCGCCTCAGGACCCTAAATATTGATGGAGAAACAGCATGACGATCACCCGCCGCACGGCCCTTGCCACCCTGCTCGCGGGCGGTGCCGCCTCGTGCTCATCGGTCCCAAAACGCACACCCTTTGTTGCCGATAATGTTCAGGCATCGGGTCAGTTCTCGTCCGGCGTGGCGAGCGGTGATCCGCGTGCCGACGCGGTGATCATCTGGACACGGATCGGCTCGCCCATTGTTGACAGTCCCGCCGGGTCTGTAGGCGGGACAGCCTTGCCCGGCAACCAGACCGTCACCTGGGCAGTGGCACGGGACGCGGCGTTCACCGATATCGTCGCAGAAGGCACCGAGACGACAGGGCCCGCGCGCGACGGCACGGTGAAAGTTGATGTACAGGGACTGGCACCCGGCACGTCCTACCATTATCGGTTCGATTATGAGGGTGAACGCTCACCGGTTGGCCGTACACGAACATTACCCGTTGGGGAAACAAGCCAGGCGCGTTTTGCTGTTATCTCCTGTTCAAATTACCCCTTTGGGCATTTTAATGTGTATGATCAGATTGCGCGCGATGATGACCTCGACGCCGTCTTACATCTTGGTGATTACATCTATGAATATGGGCGCGATGGATATGGGGGTGATATCGGTGAGGCGATCGGGCGAGGCCATATGCCGCCAACAGAGATTCTGACCCTCGCAGACTATCGCCGCCGTCATCGTCAGTACAAGTCTGATCCCTCCTCCCAGGCAATGCATGCGCGCCATCCCCTGATCCCGATTTGGGATGACCATGAAACGGCGAACAACTCATGGAAGGACGGCGCACAAAACCATGATCCAAAAACAGAGGGTGATTGGACGCGCCGGCGGACGGCCGCACTGCAAGCCTATTACGAGTGGATGCCCGTGCGCGATCCCGTCCCGGGTATGGCGCGTGAGGCTTTTTTCCGAAGCTTTTCCTATGGGGACCTGATGAGCCTTGCGGCAATCGAAACACGGCTGATGGCGCGTGATCAGGAGCTAAGCTACCGTGAGGCAGTGGCCGGATTGAAAACCCCCGACGATGTCGCCCGCTATCGGCGCGAGGTCTTGAACAATCCTAATCGGCAAATGCTGGGCACCGCACAACTTGACTATCTTGAAAAGGTTCTAGGCGGATCAAAACAAGAGGGCCAACCATGGCGTGTGGTGGCAAACCAGATCATCATGGCCAAGGTCAACGCCCCAGACCTTACCCCTTATGTGACCGAAGAAGAGATCGTTGCACTCGAACAGGAGTGGGACCAGGCCCGCGCCTTTATTCAGGCGTCTACATTAGGGCTGCCGACCAATTTCGACGCGTGGGATGGGTATCCCGCCGCCCGCGAACGGTTTTTTGACATGGTCAAATCCACTACCAACGCTGAAGGTCTTATCGTGCTCACCGGTGACACCCATACCTGGTGGGCCAATGATCTGACCGACGCGGCTGGCGTCCCCGTTGGCGTTGAGTTAGGTGTTGCGTCGGTGACGTCTCCCTCGCCCTACCGCGAAGAATTTCTGGGCGGCAAGGGTGCGGACTATGCCCTTCTGACCAATCGACACAATAAGGATGTCCGTTATCTAAACGGTACCAGCCACGGCTATATCGATTTGACCGTGACACCAGAGGCGGCGCGGGCTCGTTTTGTCAGTGTCGATAATACTCAGACGACGGCGTATAATGCCTTTGATCAGGCAGCCTTCACCATCAGCCGCCGCGCTGGGCCTGCAGCGTTCAGCGATGCCGATGGATTGACCTTCAAACAAGGGTTTCTGTTTTAAGGGGTATACGGAAACTCAAAGCCTATATTTTAAGGCAAGTGAACCGCATTATCCTTCGAGCTGTTCGAAATCGGCAATGGTCAGAACCGCCCGGCGCAAGCGCGCCAGAAGCGCAAGGCGGTTTTTACGAAGCGTCGGATCATCCGCATTCACCGTGACAGCGTCAAAAAACGCATCAACCGGCGCGCGCAGTGTTGCCAGGGCGTCCATCGCCTCGGTAAAGGCTTCACGTTGAACAGCGTCCGCCGCCGCAGCTTCTGCTTTTTGGAGGCTGCCATAGAGATCGGTCTCAGCGGTCTCTACCAACACCGTTGCATTAACAGTGCTGCTGGCTAAACTGGCATCGTTCTTTTCTTCCGCTTTGAGAATATTGGCCGCGCGCTTGTACCCAGCAACAAGGTTTTTACTATTGTCCGTACCAAGAAAAGCCGCCAACGCCGTCAGGCGCTCGTGCAACCGTACAAGGTCGCGTTCGGGTTCACCGTCAGATCCATCGCGAACAGCTGCCACATGATCGTGACGAAAGCCTTTTTCCTTAAAATAAACCGTGAGCCGATCATGGAAAAACGCCAGCAACGTCTCCGGCGAATTGGGCAACGCATAGCGACAACTATTGGTCAGGATAAGATCAATCACACCAAGCGCAGCGCGGCGCAACGCAAAGGGGTCACTTGAGCCTGTCGGTCGTTTATCAATACTCCAGAAAGCCGTGAGCGTATCGATTTTATCCGCCAGTGCGAGGGCAACACTTTCCGGTGCAGTGGGCACCCTATCTTTTGGACCTAAAGGTTTGTAGTGATCGCGAATGGCGTCCGCGACCCGGGGCTCCTCCCCCTGGGCAAGCGCATAATAGCGGCCCATTACACCTTGGAGTTCGGGAAACTCGTAGACCATACCGGTCACCAGATCAGCCTTGGCGAGCGTTGCGGCTTTTTGCGTTGCGGCTGCATCCGCGCCCACCAGCGGGGCAATTTCCTGGGCCAATGCGGTAACGCGCTGAACCTTATCACCGATAGACCCTAAACCCTCAAAAAAGGTCACGTCATCAAGCCCATTGGCATGGGTTGCAAGGGGCGATTTGAGGTCCTGATGATATAAGTACCAGCCATCGGAAAGCCGCGCCGTGAGCACACGCTCATATCCGGCCCTCATGGCCGACCCGCCGTCGCTCGCCTCGATGTTGGCCACAACGATAAACCGATTGGCAAGACGACCGGTTTTTGGATCGTGAACGGAGAAATACTTTTGATGCCCCCGCATGGACGCGGTTAAAACCTCGTCGGGCAAGCTCAAGAATTTCTCGTCAAACTGACCAATCATGACCACGGGCCATTCGGCAAGACCGGCAACTTCCTCCAGAAGCGCCTGGTCCTCAACCAACTCCAAACCTTGGGCTGCACAAAGCGTTCGTGCCTCATTCTCAATGAGCGCTATCCGCTCCTCCGTATTAAGAATAACTTTGGCTGATTTCAGTTTCCCGGCATAATTTTCAAAGTCGCGAACAATGATTGCATCGGGGGCCATCATGCGATGGCCAAATGTTGTGTCGCCCGCGGTAAATCTATGAACGCTTAAAGGCACAATCTCATGATCGAACGTGCACAATATTGAGCGTAATGGGCGCACCCATTTCAAGGTTCCAGATCCCCACCGCATGGACTTTTGCCAAGGAAAATCCGAGACGATTGCGGTGACCATTTGGGCTAGAATATCGACCGTGGGCTGTCCTTTTTTCTCAACAACCGCAACATAAAAATCGCCTTTTTTATCAGTCCGCGTCTCGCAGGCATCAAGGCTATCGAGACCAGCACCGCGCAAAAATCCCTGTACGGCCTTTTCTGGTGCACCCACCCGCGGACCTTTTCGCTCCTCGCGCACATCCGCTTGCGCTGCGGGCAAGCCCGTTGCCACCACGGTGAGCCGACGCGGTGTGGCAAAGGCCTTGACCCCTTCGGGCATAAAGCCAGCATCGAGCAAATGTTGATTGACGAGGCGCTCAAGATCATTAGCGGCCCGCCGTTGCATCCGTGCCGGGATCTCTTCAGAAAAAAGCTCGAGCAAAAATTCGGCCATCGTTCGCGGCGCCCTCCTTCAGGACAAGCTCCGCTTTTAGATAGCGTTCGGGCCGCGTGCAAGCGCGAGGGGTGCGGCCCAGAACTCGTGCTAGTTTTTGGTCGTTCCCCCCGGGGTTTCAGCCACCAACGGCGTCTGGCTAAACAGCGTTAGGTTTGCCTCGTGGGCTGCATCGCGTAATACCGCCATATCTTCGGTGACCAATGTATTCAGTGTGGCGAGCCCCTCTTTAAGGGCCTTGTCTGCTTCGCCCATGGCTTGTTCTGCGGCAGGACTTGGCTTGCCCGGCCCCGAGAAAAGATAGAACTGCGCAGTGCCAAGCTTGCTGGAGATTTTATCGTCATCGTAAACAATCCCCTTGGTATCGGGCGGCACGCGGAAGGTTTCTTCCAGCGACGTAAGCGCCTCCTTCAGGGTATCCGCCTTCATGGCCACGCCATTAACTGGATGGCTTTCATCATCCTCGTCAATATCGTGGCGGTCGCGATGATCGTCGATGATCGCTGTTAGCGTCGACACATCATCTCTGATATCCACCAATTGGCGCAGGGCGTCATTGACCGTGCCGGCCATGGTTTGTGCCTTCATCACCATGGCGTAATTTGCCGCCCGGGCTTCTTCATCATAAGGGCTGCGCGGATCGGCAAGAACGCGAATGTTGGCACTGGCGTTCTCCTCTTCCAAGGCAATTTCGATCATGTACGCTCCCGGCAATACTTCAGGCCCGGCCGGTAATGTACCATCCTCCGGTGCTTTGCCCGGCGGCGCAGGCATCACGCCGTCACGGCGCAAGTTCCACGCCACTCGGTTTATCCCCTGATGCACATCGTGTTTGAAGGTACGAATGATCGTCCCGTCTTTATCCTTCACCGTGATGGTTGCCTTGACGGGCTTATCGCCCGGCGTTTCTGCATCATCGTCAGAAGTCTTGCTTTCGGTCTCTTCACCATCTTGCGAATTCGTGTCCGCGTCGCTTTTTTCCGCTTCTGCTTCGTCTGCCTTCGCCGCCTCAGCTTTTTTCGCATCCCGCATCGTAATCTTGCGCGCGCGCTCGGCGTCTTCATCCGGGTGGGTCAGATCATTCCCGCTGGCGATAAAGGTAATGAGCGCACCATAGGCAGGGTTATCGGCCCGGAATTCACCCGACCCGGTGAAGCGCGATGACGCCGCTTGCTGTGTGCTGTAGAGTTGACCGTCGCTCACCGATAATAGCGAAAACCGTTTGTCAAAATCGGCCGAGGTAAGCCCGCGTAGCGCCCGGTAATCGTCAATCACAAACGCCGCACGCCCATGGGTGCCAACCACAAGATCATGCTCACGGGCCTGGATTGCCAGGTCGGCAATAGAAACCGTCGGCAGGCCTTGCGTCCATTTCATCCAGTGGGCACCACCATCAAGGCTCACATGCAACCCAAACTCCGTACCCAGAAAAATGAGATCTGGATCAACTGGGTCCTGAAGGATGGACAAAGCATAGCCGCTCACATCTGCCGTAATCAAAGACGTCCAGGTCTGGCCGTAGTCGGTCAGTTTGTAAGCGTGGGGTTTCATATGCCCCCGTCGGTGATCATCCATGGTAATCATGGCGACTGCTGCATCGTGCGGGGACGGGGCAATCATCGGCACCCACGCCCCGGCAGGCGCATGGCCGCGCCCGGTGGGCAAGTTGCCCTCGACCGCAGTCCAGCTATTGCCGCCATCGCGCGTCACATGGACCCGGCCATCGTCAGTACCCACCCAAATGACACCCTTTTTGACAGGGCTCGGCGCAATTGATGTAATGGTTGTGTAGTTCTCCGCCGCCGTCACATCAGAGGTAAGCCCGCCGCTGGTACGGAAGGTCTGAAACTCGGGATTATTTGTGGTCAGATCGGCACTTATCACTTCCCAGGTTTCGCCCCGGTCCGTTGATTTGTGCACAAACTGGCTGCCGTAATAAAGTGTGGACGGATCAAACGGGTCAATCGCAAGACCAGCGTTCCAATTATACCGCATATCAGCGAGCGTACCGTCATCATGGGTATGGGCTGGCGGTTTGATAAAGCGCAGTTCGGCTGTGTCTTGGTTCCAGTGATAGAGCGCCCCGCCTTGGCTCATGGCATAGCCCTCGCGGTGATTTTCCGGGTCCGGGCGGGTATCAAAACCGTCACCGAAGGCAACCTCCTGCCAGTGGAAATTCCGTATACCGCCATTTTCCCAAACTTCCGAGGGGCCCTTCCAGGAACCATTATCCTGCAGGCCACCATAGATATTGTACGGCACCGCATTATCCACCGCGATATGATAGAATTGGGCGAGTGGCAGATTTTCGACAAACCGCCATGTTTGCCCATGGTCATGGGTCACCGCGATACCCCCATCATTTCCATCAATCATATGTCGCGGATCACTTGGATTGATCCACCAGGCATGGGTATCGATATGCACACTGTTTGACGAGGCACAGCAATCAATGGCTGGCATGTACTCAAAGGTCTTGCCGCCATCAATGGAAAGCTTCACGCGGCTGCCCACCCGGTAGACCCGGTTTGGATCTTTGGGATCAACGGCAAGATCATTGTAATAGAACGGACGGTCATTAATGTCCGTATCTTGGTTAACCAACATCCAGTTTTTGCCGCCATCATCAGACCGGGCGAGCGCGCTTTTCTCCGCTTCAATCAACGCATAGACCCGTGAGGGATTGCTTTTGGATATGGCAAATGCAGAACGGCCAATCTCGCCGGCTGGCAGACCATCGTCTTCTGTCAGCTTGTCCCAGCTCTCGCCGCCGTCATGGGACACATAGAGACCGGAACCCTCCCCGCCAGATTTGAAAAAATAGGGCCAGCGACGAAACTGCCACATGCCCGCAAACAGCTTGTTTGAATTACCGGGCACCATCTGAATGTCTGTGGCGCCGGTTTTTTCGTCAACATACAGAACCTTTGACCAGGTTTTACCGCCGTCATGTGTCTTGAAAATCCCGCGCTCAGGATTTTCACCCCATAACTGGCCTAAAGCCGCCACGTAAGCGACGTTGGGATTGTCCGGGTGCAGCGCAATGCGGTGGATCCGCTCCGTCCGGCCAAGGCCCATATATGTGAAGGATTTACCGCCATCGACCGATTTATAGACACCGCCGCCGACGGAAGTTGAGTTTCGAACATTTCCCTCGCCGGTTCCTACCCAAATAATATCTGGATTGCCCTGATTGATCGCCACCGCGCCAATGGACGCCACCGGTTGATCATCAAAAACCGGTGTCCAGTTCAACCCGCCATTATGGGACATCCACAAACCGCCCGTGGAGGCACCAACCACAATCGTGTTGGGGTCAGATGCCACCGCATCCACCGCTGCGATGCGCCCGCTCATCCCGGCAGGACCCACAAGACGCGCTTTTAAACCGGCGAACAGACTGCTGTGCGGCTGCGCGCTATCCCTCCCACCATGATCACTCGCCACAGATTGGGTCGTCACGGTACTGAGGATAATAAGAGAAAGGACGGTTATAAGGAAACGAGGCATGAGAACCCTTTGTAGTTGCGCCGAGCAGTTCAATCAGGAACGCTGCGGGCCTGCGAAGTGCTCAGTCGGCGTTTTTGCCAGAGCTTGTAGTGGGGTAACGCGAAAAGATAGAGGCCGGTAAGCCATAGACCGAACAAAACAATTCCAGCGGGTAAAAATACCCATAGCTTCGCGCCTTTGGCGAAGAATGATCCATCATGGATCGATTCAATCAGATCAGACCGGCGATAAGCGGTTTGGAGGACGGTTCCGCTCACAAGATCAACCTGAACCTCCCAGCGGTCATTGCTAATGACTTTGGCAACGCCTTTGCTAGGTTTTATGTCAATCCGCGCAAGATCATTCCAATCTGCAAAAGAAGTCGGGCGCGCGGCCCGCGCAGCACCGACCAAAGCTTCGATGGATTGCACCGGCACCCCAGCCCCGTCTGCGCCCTGTGTCAAAATGGCCGTGCCTTTTATCGTGGGGGGCTGTATCCAGTCGATCTGTTTTTTGACCATAAGCAACAGACCGGCGCCGATCATCACAATCAGCGGCAGGGCAACAGTGATGGAGCCCCAATGGTGCACATCACGGATCAAGCGTTTCGTATTCATCACCGCGGAGTGTGTCAGGGAAAGATTTGATTTTCAATGAAAGAGGATGCCGCACCGCGCCTTGAACCCCGCCCGCTTCATCGTTTATGATTTTGCTTTCGCTTAGTAGACGGCTGAGGGTAATCGTGCGCATTTTACTGTCGATCATCAAATGGGTGTTTGCTGGCTTCGCCTTATTGCTGGCTGCCGGGCTCGTCTTGCCGCAGGGCTTGGCGTTTCTTGATCAATTGGGCAAAAAAGAACGCGCAGCGTATTTGCAAGAAGCAAAGGTTTATGGGGGCAGCGGGGCCGATCTTTCCAGCGCAACATTCCCTCCGGCATTTTATACAAACCGCCTTTTCCTCTTTGGGGAGATGCACGGTGTTGCGGGCCCGCAAACCGTTGACCTTGCCCTGATGAACCATCTCAATAAAAAAATTGGCGTGCGTTGGCTCCTTGCCGAGTTGGGGCCTGAAACAGCCATGGCGTTCAACACCTATCTTTCCACCGGCGATGACCAATGGGCCCGGACCGCGTTTGATGGCTGGGCGGAAATGGGTGCGCAATGGGGTAATAAGGATTTCTTTGCCAAGCTAGAGAACATTCGTGCCGCCAACGCGGCAAGACCGCCGGAAAACCGGGTGTACTTTTTGGGCGTCGACCAAATCCAAAATGAGACCCTTGCCGCAAACCTCCCCTCGGCATTGCCAGCGCCGATTGGCCCGCAAGCCCTGATAGCACGGCGCACCAATGAGGCGTTGTTAGCAGCCACCAAGCAAAGAGACGCACAGCGGTACGGCCACATCCTCGTGAATATCGATCTCGTTCTTCAGGATCCTGATCTTATTGATGAGCCTTTTTATGGGTTCTGGGGCCTGTTTCATGTTCTTGAAGTGACAGTCAACGGGACGGCACGCCCGCTCGCCTTGCGCCTGAAGGACAACCCGGCGTTTGGCGACCGGATTGCAACACTGTTGGCCGGTTTTGGCCCAGGGTCATTTATGATGTGGCCCGCAAGGATGCTGCCGGGACCCCTGCACGGGAAAAATGGCGAGGCCTATACGCTGTTACCGATGGGCAATGATAATCCGTATATGGGCTATATGCACGGTATTCGTGACCTGGAGCTCGCCAACGGCGATGATACAGTTTCCATCTTTCACATGGATCGGGCCGGGTCGCCGTATATGAACGGCAAGCGCCTCGTCAATAATTTTGGTCTTTCTAGCTTGATTTGGAAGTTCAATATCGACGGGAATATATCTAGCGCCGTGGACTATGTGGTCTATTTTAACGCGACGCCTGCCTTGACCCCGTGGCAAGGCGATGCGTTCGACTTCACCGGCAGGGCTACGTCCGCACGCCGCTAAAATAGTCTTTTGTCAGAATGACATCGCAGCGCCATGGCTTTCGCGCATTAACCCGTTTTTGCGGTATCGCCAGGTGTTCACCTGCGCACCTGGACGGCTTGTGCCATTGCCGCCAGTTGCCCCGCTTCATTGATGAACTGTGCTTCAAGATGGATCAGCGTTTTTGACGCATTCGTCACGCGTACGGCAATATCCGCATATGGTTCTTTCAGTGGACGGAAAAAATTAGTTTCTAGCCGCGAGGTTCGAAATCGTTCATTGTCGTGGGTCAGGACCGACATGGCGCCGAGTGCCACAAAATGATCAGCAACGGCCGCGATATGCCCACCAAACATCACGCCATCTGGCATAATAAAATTTTTTGTCAGTATCCAGCGTAAATGAACCTCGCCCCAAGACCAGCGGGTCAGCGTAATATCGCCGAGATTTTCTTTTACCCAGTCACCGAAAGCGCTCTCACCATCACGATAGCTGTTCAATATCGCGGTATGGCGCGCGGAGGTTGTGCGTTTTTCTGGCGGCATGCGCTCTTTTCCTTTGGCTCTATTATGGGCCTACCACGCACACAAATGACCGCCAGCATTTTTCACAGTGGCCATCCGCCGGCGAATGGTTGCCGCACGCTGGCGCACATAAGGACCGGGCGGATCAACACGCCACTTGTTGGGACTGGGCAAAACAGCCGCCAGCAGCGCTGCCTCACCCCGTGTCAGCGCCGCTGCGCTTTTGCCAAATCGTCCGCGGGCTGCCGCTTCGGCACCAAAAAGTCCATCGCCCCATTCTGCGATATTAAGATAAACCTCCAACGTCCGGCGTTTTGACCAGAACCCTTCAATGCCAAGCGTATAATAGGCCTCCAACCCTTTGCGAAGAAATCCGCCGCCTTGCCACAAAAATGCATTTTTCGCCGTTTGCTGGGACAGTGTTGATGCGCCGCGCATCCCCTTACCCAACCGGGCATCGGCAAGGGCAGCTTTCATCTCGCCGAAATCAAACCCCCAGTGGCGGCAAAATTTTGTGTCTTCGGCAGCAATCACCGCGAGCGCGAGATGGCCAGAGATATCGTTATAAGGCGCCCACGGATGATTAACGGTCTCACCTTGAAGTGATCGTGAGACCATGGTCAGCGTGCCGGGTGGGTTGATAAACCGATAGGTGCAAACCCACAGCAGCGAAAACGCGAATGCAGCGATAGCTCCCCTGGTAAAAGCTTGCCCCCAACGGACGCCTGCGAGCCGCGCCGCAACAGATTGCATGAGAGACTGCTTTTTCCGTCGGACGGATTTTTTCTTTTTGGTTGAGCGCTTTTTTGTCATGTCGTTTCTCAATAGAGCTGCGCGGCCTATCTATCAGAATTGGGCAAACAAAGGCACGACATAGGTTAAAATAGACAGGCATGGATCGCTAGCGATGTGTTTCACCGGCTGATGACCGTCAAAAGTTCCCATCACAAGGCGGCGCAGCTAGTGGGGTAACGGCAAGCCGCTCCATACCCGAACCAAAGGCACTATCGGCCCGCAAGGATTGTTCAGCACCGCGCATGCGCGCCACAACCGTTTGAAGGATCGGCCACTGATAATTCGCATAGGGCGTAAAAAACCGTTCAGCGGTTGCGCGGTCGCAAAGCTTGGCATCGACGCACGTGTCGACCAGATCAAAAAAATCGATCACGTCAGCATAGTCCTCGTCGGTCAACTCCCGCGAAAAGAAACGGGCATCGCAATAGCGCCGTGCATAAACGTAGGACAAAACCCGGGTACGCGCCCCATCCATTTCCGGCGCGTTAAACCGGTGGACCAGATCAAACGTCTTCTCAACGCTTTGGTCCACTTGCTTGGCCACATCGGTTCTATAGGTATCAAGCCCCAAAAAACCACCAACCATCGCACTCAAAATACCTACCCAAGTGGCAAGGCGGCTCGATATGGGCATTTGGCCCTGACCGTGGGGATTTTCGCGCAAACGTTTACTGACCGCGCCAAAATATTGTCGAAGGCGTCGTTTTTTCTGGGCGCTGGGATCCGTGGCGTTCATGGTAACTGGCTGCCACAAAACGCTAAAAGGTCAGTTAAACAGAAAAATCAACGATACCGGCACCTGGCCCGCGCCCTTGCGGGCTCTCCAGCCATTGGGCGCAACAGGCTTTTGCCAATTGCCGGATCCGCAAGATGTAAGACTGGCGCTCACTGACCGAAATCACCCCGCGCGCATCAAGAAGATTAAACAAGTGGCTTGCCTTGATACATTGATCATAGGCAGGCAAAGCGAAAGACTGCCCGCGTGCGCGTCCTGCGTCAATAATCGCCAGACAGGCACCCTCCGCCTCTTTGAACTGGTCAAACAGATCATCCGTATTCGCAAGGTCAAAATTATAGGTGGAAAACTCAACCTCTTGCTGATGAAACACATCACCATAGGTGACGCCCTCGCCGTTGAAGTCTAGGTCAAAGCCGTTGTCTACGCCTTGCACATACATAGCCAGGCGTTCCAATCCATAGGTGATTTCGCCGGTGACCGGTTTGCAGTCAATGCCGCCAACCTGCTGAAAATAGGTAAACTGGGTGACTTCCATCCCGTCGCACCACACCTCCCAGCCAAGCCCCCAGGCACCGAGCGTTGGGCTTTCCCAGTCGTCTTCCACAAACCGGATGTCATGTTTTTGCTGGTCAATGCCGATGGCATCGAGGGAGGCAAGATAAAGCTCCTGAATGTTTTCCGGGCTCGGCTTCAGGGCCACCTGGAACTGATAATAATGCTGGAATCGATTGGGGTTCGCACCAAAGCGCCCATCGGTGGGACGCCGACAGGGTTGCACATAGGCCGCCTTCCACGGGTTGGGGCCCAGGGAACGTAAGGTCGTCGCAGGGTGAAACGTGCCCGCGCCCATTTCCATGTCATAGGGCTGTAGGAGAACACACCCTTGCGCCGCCCAATAATTTTGCAGCGTCAGGATCAACCCTTGAAAAGACTTTGTGGGGTCCGATGCCGCGGCTGATAGTGCTGACGATGAGGGCGTCAATGATGATGGGGAGGTTTTTGAAGAGATCATGGCCAGGTCTTTTTTGAGACTGAATTTCGGAGCGACCGATCGGATGCGCGCGGTTGCTTCACCTTCCCTTACAGGGCGGCCACCACACCCTCAATTCTTTTCGCCAGGGCATTGGGCGGATTAAGGGCCAGCGCCTCATTAAGAAATTTGAGCGCAACACCGGTTTCACCCGCCACACCGGCAATCAAGGCGCGCCCCACGAGCGCCTCATAATTCTCTGGCTGAAGGGTTAGCAGCCGTTTGAAAATATCTTCCGCCTCAGAGAACTGTCCGGCGGCAGCCTGGCAAAACCCCACAACCCCCATGGAGCCAAGCGCCCAAGCGTCAGCGTCCAAGGTTTTTTGGGCACCATCACACCGATCACGGTCAAATTGCGTATTGAGGACGGTTTCGGCAAAGGCACGGAAGTCAACGCGGGCGAGCACCCTGTCCGTTTCCACCGGCCGCAAAACCGTTCCCGGAGATGTGGGTGCAGCGGTGGTCACTACCGGTGTGTTACCGCTCGCTTGTGGCTTGGCGGCTTGCGAGGTGGGGCGCAGAGGCGTTAGCCGCAGGGGTGATGCCGGATTTCGTAAAGTTGCGGCGAGGGCGATCCGCTGCGGTGATGATCGCGGTGCCAATGAGGGCGCAGCTGGCAAGGGCGCAGTCGGTGGGGGCGCAGTCGGTGGGGGCGCAGTTGGTGAAGACGCCAAAGAGCGGGACGATCCTGCTTCAGACGGGCTCGCGATCCCAGGTGCTGACACGCGCTGGCCCGATCCTGTTGCCAACGCAACGGCGGACGCCTGGTTGATTTTATCATCGCTTGGAGTCGGGCCGATTGGTTTCGTCGTTTGGCGCACCGCTCGCGAAACCGTGTTATCGCGCGCATAGGGCTTTCGCGAAAACTCAAGATCGAGGCAGGTTGCCGGTGCACCGCTTGCCGTGCAGGCCCCAATATGGGTTCGCAAGAGAGCCTTTTCGCTGGCAATGGATAGCAAACTGCCTGGTTCACCGGCCGCGCCCTTGGGGTTCTTGATTGGCGTAAATACAAGGGCGCGGGCATTTTTGCTGGTGCCGTCAATCGCAAGCGTCGCCGTTTCAGATAATCCGGCAACCAGAAACTGCTCCCCCTGCTGGGTCACCGGGCATGGCCGCAAACAGATCAGCGCAACGCGTGTGACCTGGTCTTTCTCGCCGATTTGCACATCTTGAAGTCGGTTTGCCGGGCGGTTGGCGTCTGTGCGACTGTCTTGCCCTGTCTGGGTTATTGCCGCAGAGGATGCCGTGCAAATAGCGACGGTCATCGCAAAAACAGCGACCCGCAGGCGGCGATGCAGGGGGAAAAAGAGACCGTGATTCATAACCGAACTTTTCTGTCCACAAGCGCAGAGTCGGTCATTTTCGTCAATGCGTCGCCAAAATCTCCTTGGCCAAAGGCCGCCAAAGGCTCGTGGAACGAAAAACCCTGCCCTGGTTCAGGGCGGGGAATTGTTGGCGCTTGCCTATGATGACAACGACCCAATCGGCCTAGCGATAAAAGCGTTTCACATAGCGACTGCCGCGTTTGATGTAGGGCCGGTCATAGCCGTCATAACACAGGATACCGCCAATGAGGGCGCGTCGCCCGCGGTGAAAATCTACCTTTTCCACCGGATAACAGGACGCCGCATAGCGATAGCCCGATCGCCCGTAGGTCGCTACCCGGGCAAAGCCAAAGGGATCAAACCCGGCGAAATAATGGAAGGCGTTGTGGTCGGCACAGAAGTAACCATGTCCGGAGCGCGCACTATAGCCATGGCCAAACCGTTGGCCACGAAACGAACGGCGGGCATAGGTACGGCGCGACTGGTAGCGATCGCGATAATAGCGATTGCGATCACGGCGACGGACGTCCCGGCTACGATCCCGACTGCGGTCATAACGGCGATCACGCCGATCAGCACGATAGTTACGATCATTACGGCGATCCCGGCGCGCATCGGCATGGCGTCGATCACCACGGCGGCGATCTGCACGGCGGTTGTCGCCGCGGCGATTATCAAAACGTCTGTCATCCCGGCGCCGATTGTCTGACTGCCGATTATCACGACGGCGGCTATCACCGCGTGCGCGGTCATCACGGCGGCGGCTGCGCTCGCTCCGGTCGCGCGAACGACCATCACGTCTTGCATCACGGCGATCACTGCGTCGATCTGAGCGCCGATCGCTTCGTCGATCAGAGCGGCGTCGATCTGAACGCTGATCGCGGCTTCGATCGCGATCCTGAACCACGGCAGCACTTGAAACACCTACCGTGGTCAGACTCAGAAAATGTCCACCACTGTCATTTGGCCCGTGGGCGGCCGCGTGTGCGCCGAAAACCGAAAAAATTAGAGGCATGGCCAGCGCACCCATTCCCCTGATTATATTAGGTTTCATGCCTTTCAACATAGAGGTTATCCTCATTTCGGGGGCTCAGAGCAGTTTGACCATTAAGTGGCCACCGATTACGACTCATTCGTATTCGGCTTCCCAGTAATCGGTACACGTGCTTTTACCGGTGACTTTACATCGGTAAAAACAATCAGGCGCGCCCTCGCCCGTGGTTGGGAACACAACTTGTTAAGGAGACGTTAACCCTACTCTTTGACCGGATTAAGGCACCAATACCCTAATTCGGGCTCGTCTTTCCAAGGGTTCCGTGGCGGTCGCCAACTAAGGAAATAAAGCCTCTATCTTAGCGAAAAAAGCCGGTGGCTTTTGCCGAAAGTTTAGTGCCGAGCGGCACGTCTATGCAAGATGCGAAGTCCGAACGCGCTTCAATGGCCAGTACATCGTTTTGGGTATTGCCCGCCCCACCCTGATCAGACACAGATTTTTGCAAAAGCAAAACGCCATTAATACGCTCACCAATAAAATTCACCCGCATCTTTTCGTAGCAATAAATCTGCTCGTCGCGGATCTCGTCAAAGGGGCGGTTGATCAAGCCGTTACCCTTTTGGAAGGTAACAAATCGAACGTCAGCCGGGGCAGCGCTTGATGAAGCGGGCGTCGTTTTTGCTGTGGTCTCGCCGAATGCTTTGTGCGCCGCGTGGCCGACCATGCCAGCAGTTAAAGACGGCAGGCGCCCATGCAAGGCAAAGACAAGACGATCAGGATTTATGGTATCGGGGGCTAATGCAACGGCGCTGACTTTCGTCGTCGCACCATTATGGGCCGCGTCCGTATACCATGCCCCTTGCGCTGTCCCCGGAAGATCAATCAATGCGGTACGACAGGCATTTTCCCCTTTGGCGCGCCGGATGCCCCAAGCATCACCCAATTTTCTTGACCAGACCGCGCGGTCTTCCGTACGCAAATAATCAAGGGCACACTGCGCTTTTGTATCATCGGGGGTAATCGCGTCCAACAATTCCGGCGATATATTAAACAGCGTTGCCCGTGCATAGTGATCGTGCCGGTACCGTTCAGGCCGCGCGAGCGTGCGGTCTTCAACCGAAGCATCATGGACCGCAACATCAAACCCATCGGCTGTGCCAAGGCTCATCCCCGCTGAAAGGCGAATCGCCGTTTGCTTTGCGAGGTGATCGGGGCCTCCGATTTCTGTGAATGTCGCGAGACCGCCAGCTTTTTCGATCAACATGGGCGCCAACGCATCAAGCCGATCGTAGATAATTTCAACACCCGCACACGGCTTCATGTGCACCGTCCACGCGGTTTGCCTCGCCGCGCCATCTTCGCCCGCGACCCAGCGCCGCTCAATCGCTGTCACATCAACGGTGGCGGGGGCCAGCGCCGCCGTCACCCTGCGGTTAAATGGTGTCCCGTCATTTTTGGTATTGATGCGGATATAAGGTACCGGCAGAATTTCGCCCGGCGCCGTAACGGTGCCTAAGGGCGAGATACTCAGTACATTGTCAAAACTGGTGAAATCGCTGGTCAGCATCGCCTGCCCCGTGCGACACGCCCGGTCAGATAATGCTGCACTGGTGAGAGGGTTTGCCCCGGCAATACGCTTGACAACTGAACTGCTATCGCCTGGATTTGCAATCATCAGCCCAAAGAGCATTGCCGTAAAAAGGGCGGCGCCAAGACGGGTCACGTCCCCCGTCATTGAGCGCAGCGGTCGATCATACCCATAGGCGCCGTTCGGTAGCGCGCCGTGGTGATGGGAAAAATTGGCGTTGGAATGGGCCGCATGAAGATGACCTTGCGCAAAGTCGGTACGGTCATTTGCGGCGTCGCCTGGCGCTGAGGTTCGCGGCGAGTGCCCATCTGACGATGGTTGAGGCGAGGGCTGGTAGTGGGGTAAGTTGCCGGGTCCAGCATTGGTATACAGATCATCTTGCGCGGCGCGCATCCGCTCCGAAAAAGACAGCGTTCTGTCTGCGCCATCTGGCTTCGATGTTGCTTTGGATGGTGCCTTGGTTTCAGGCGTACCCGGCGATGGGGCCGCGTTTTGGTTCTCACCGGGCGTTAGATCGGCACCGTGCGCCGTCTCATCAATAAATTGGTGATTGGTGTTGTCATAAGGATCGCCAGAACGGCTATCAGGCGTTTCGGCGATGCGATCTGCCTTCGTCGTATCTGATTTTTTACCCCAACCGAAAACCATACCCACTCACTCCAGATCGATCTGTCGGTCAGCTGCCAACGCGCTCGTCCATTCCCACGAAGATTATAACGGCCAGACCCGCACGAGCACAATGGAAGGATCGGGGCCGAACGGCTGATTTTGGCAATTGTTGCGCGAATACGTCCGCCAATTGGCGCATTCTCGCCTTTTTGAGGTTGGTACAGGCGCCCGGGAAGGGGTCGACAAGCCGCAATTGGCTTGTTCTAACAGCATTTAAGGGGCGCGGAATTCGCGCAAACAGGGCTGAAAAAGGAGGGAACCGATGCGGTGGGATAATCGTCGGCGCAGCGACAATGTGGAATTTCGCAAAGGTGCCGCCGGGGCTGGCATGACTGGCGCTGCGTTTTTGTTGGTCCGCTTTATTTTTAGCCGGTTTGGTATTGGCGGTGTTGTGGTTGCCGTTGGCGCCTTGTTTGTGGCCCAGCAGATGGGGCTCAATCCCCTCGGTCTCATCACCGGCGGTGGTGGCGGCAGTGTTTCGCGCGAAGCGACTACCCAGGAACAGGATTTTGTCACTGCCATTGTTGGCTCAACCGAAGATGTCTGGACCCGGCTGTTCGCCCAAAGGGGCAGCCGCTATGTGCCGCCCGCGGTTGTGGTCTTTGAGAAAAATACCAATTCAGGCTGCGGCCCGGCCACGGCGGCGTCCGGGCCTTTCTACTGCCCGGCTGATCGCAAGATTTATTTCGACCTCGCTTTTTTCGATGAGCTGGCGCGCCGATTCGGGGCCCCCGGTGACTTCGCGCAAGCTTATGTGATCGCCCATGAGGTTGGTCACCATATTCAGACGATTACCGGTACGTCCAGGCAAGTCAGAGAGGCCCAATCTCGCACCAATAAAGTCAACCAGAATGCTCTTCAGGTACAAATGGAGCTACAGGCCGATTGTTACGCGGGCGTCTGGGCATTCCATGCGGACCGCAGCGCCAAATATGGCAACATCCTTCAGGAAGGTGACGTGGAGGAAGCGCTTAATGCCGCCACGGCCATTGGCGATGACACCTTGCAACGCCAAGCCGGTCGGCGGGTCAATCAGGAAAGCTTCACCCATGGTAGCGCCCAGCAACGGGTCCGCTGGTTCCGCACAGGTCTGCAAATTGGCAATGTGGAAAGCTGCGAAACATTCCAGCGCGGATCGCGGTAAGCGGTTGGAACCAGTGCACCCATGACCTTTTTTCGGGCGATCCGACCCGGCGTCTTCTGGCCCCCAGCGCTTATCCTCATTGGATGTGTCGCCGCGAGCCTTATCGATTTCGACCGCTTTTTAAGCGCGAGCAACGCCGCTAATCGATTTATCCTGACCCATTTCGATTGGCTGTTCACCTCGGCAAGCTTTGCCGCTGTGGTGTTGATCCTCGCCGTCTTCGTTTCCCCCTTGGGAAGCACCCGCATTGGCGGCTCGAACGCGGTTCCGGTTCTTTCGCGCTGGAACTGGTTTGCCATCACGCTGTGCACAACAATCGCCGTAGGTATCTTATTCTGGGGAACAGCTGAGCCGATCTCCCATTATGCGAACCCGCCCGCCTTCGCCGATATTGACCCTCGTTCGCCAGCGGCCGCGCAATTTGCCTTTTCCGCAACCTTTTTACACTGGACGCTAACGCCTTATGCCCTTTACGCGGTGACAACACTGGCCTTCGCGCTGAGCTATCATAACCACGCCCAACCCTATTCATTATCAGCCATCATAGCGGTCTTTTTAGGCCAAACAGACCGGCCGCAAAGACACCGGTTGGGTGCGCTTCTCGACATGCTCGCGCTGTTTGCCCTGGTGGCCGGGGTTGCCGCGGCGCTTGGTGCCGGGGTCATGACACTGACCGCAGGTCTCGACCGGGTGGCAAATATCAATCAGTCATTGATCAGTACCTTGATCGTGACGATCATGATCGTTCTTGTTTTTATCGTTTCTTCCCTAAGTGGATTGCAAAAAGGCATCCGCATTCTCTCCGACTGGAATGTCCGGCTTTTTATTGCGCTTGCCATCTTCATCTTTGTTGCGGGCCCGTCTCTTACTGTTGTGGGCCTTGGCGTCGACGGCCTTGCTGCATATCTCAAAAGCTTCATTCCGGCGAGCCTGACCCTTGGCGAGCGCGGGGCCGATCCGTGGGTGCACGATTGGACCGTTTACTTCTTTGCAAACTGGCTAGCCTGGGCACCAATTACCGCTCTCTTCCTCGGCCGGATCGCGGTGGGATATACCGTACGCGAATTTATCCTGTTCAATCTTATCTTGCCCGCTCTGTTCAGTGTGGTCTGGATGACCATTCTAGGCGGCGGCGCCATTGAGGCAGATCGTGCAACCGGCGGCAGTCTTGTGGGCGCCTTAACGACCAACGGACCTGAAGCTGTAATCTATGGGCTTTTTGATACGCTCCCCATACCGACATTTATCACGATTATCTTTTTAATCACGGTGTTTATCTCCTTTGTGACGGCGATGGATTCCAATACCCTTTCCATCTCGCACCTTTGCTTAAAATCCAACCAAAGCGACGGCACGGGGACCGAAATTGTCTCTGCAAAAATAAAACTGTTTTGGGGTCTGTTGATTGGAGGGTTGAGTTTCGTCATGACCGCCACAACCGGCATTGACGGGGTAAGGGTTCTGTCAAATCTGGGCGGTGTCCCCGGCCTGTTGATCCTGATCCTATCCGGTGCGGTTCTGATCAGGCTTATGCTTTTTCCTAACCGTCAGAAAATCTCGGGAAATTGAGCTTTCAGCTTCGCGCGATGGGCCAATGCTTTGGCGGCCGACACCACGCGGAACCAAATCTGATCGCCAGGTCGCACCTGTCCAATCAGCGGTAAATCAGCCTCAATCACCTGCATAACACGCGGATAGCCGCCCGTTGCCTGACAATCGCAGCCCAACAGAATAGGCACGTCCTTGTTTGGCCATTGCACTGTACCCGGAAAAACCGGACCCGATATGATTGGCGGGAGTGTAAGAGGATCGGCGCCAATCGTCATTTCGTCGCCTTGCGCATTCAGCCTGATCCCCATGCGGCTGATATCTTGGGTGGCGCGAAACGGGCCAGCTAGCTGCGCCAACGTCGCTGTATCTGCCCCAACGGGCCATTCCGGCCCCGCTGTCACCCGCAATATTTTAACAGGCTGGTTCAGGCTTCGAACAAAGGATATGGGCCCCATTTTGCTATTGGCAGTGCGCGATTGCGGCCCGAACGCCTCTGCATACAGATGGTCTCCCCCTGCCAATATTCGTCCGGCATACCCACCAGCACCAGCAGTTAAGTGTGTGGCGCGACTGCCGAAAAAGAGCCCGCCCTGCCATCCGCCCTGAACGGCAAGGTAAACCCGGGCCCCGCCATTTATTGGCCCCATGCGCAACCGCGCCCCCCGCGCCGCCATGTGGGGAACCAGCGCCGCCAGGGGAGCGCCATTAAGCGATGCCTCTACCGATGCCCCCGCAAAAACAATCTGGGTACTGCTTAAAAATTCAAGTTCTGGTCCAACAAGGGTACACTCAAGAACGCAAGCGTCCGAGGGGTTCGCTAGTGCTCTGTTTGCAAGCGCAGCGCTGACCATATCTGCCGCCCCGCCTCGGGACAAACCAAAAACTTCGCCCCCCCGCCGACCAAGATCCTGCACGCTGGTGGCGAGGCCCGGCGCATGAACAATTGCTATTGGATGCTCTTTACCGCGCACTGTGTTCTTCTTTTTCGGTCCGTTCCTTATGCTGTTGAAAAATCTGCGCATCAATCGTTCGTAAGCTGATTTCGTTGCCTGGCTTCAATACGAAGGGGGTTGATGAATGAGCATTGAACAATGGTATGGGCGAGCGACCGACCACATGCCAACCACCCGGGGTTGAACAGCTATAAAGACCGGCAAAGCCGGCAGCCAGGGCCAGAGAGCCCGCCGGAACCGCTGTGCGAGGCACCGAGCGCCGGAATAATGCGGTTTCATCGGCGAGCGGCCCCCGCAACCCACCCACATAGGCAAAACCAGGCGCAAAACCCATATTCAAAACCGGGAGAGGTTTATCCGTAAGCTGAATGATAATCTCGTCGATCGTCATGTGAAGACGGTTTGCAACATGGGCAAGGTCAGGTGCGAACTGATCATCAAAACAAATCGGCACATCAATAGGATCGGTGGCTGCGGCGTTGGGAGCAATCGAATACTCCGCCCAATTGACCTTATTCAACTGTGCACGGATCTGTTTAAAGGAGGTCTCATCAGGATCGTATCGCAAAGCGACACTATCAAGACCCGGTGTAACGCTCGTCATACCAGGCCAGCGCGTAGCAACACGCGCCAGGTGTTGACAGCCCATGGCGCGTTCTGCGCTATCGCCGCCCGCAAGCATTATCAACAAACCGGTTTCCGTAAACGGATTGATCTTGTCAAACCGAAGCGATAACCGGCTCACGACAAGCCTCTTTCCGGTATTGTTGATGGCGGCACGACCTCAATAGCAAGGCCTGCTAGCGCCGCCGAGATAGCTTCCGCTGTTTCCAGCGCGAGGGGATCATCACCATGGATGCACAGCGTTTTCACATGCAGGCTCAGCAATTTTGGCGCCGTACCGGGCAAGGGCGGCAAAGAAAGCATGCGCCCTTGCGCAAGACTAAGCGCTTGGTGCACCCGCTCGGGCACCGATGGAATGATCGCACCCGCTTGCGCGCGGGGAACGAGAGCGCCTGAAGGCTGATAGGAACGGTCAACAAACCCCTCCGCTACAAATGCAAGCCCGGCCATCATTGCTTGTGTCTCCAAGGCAGAGCCAGGGGGACCATAGAGTTTAAGGCCATACGATTTCGTCAGTGCCACAATCATTTCGGCTAGTGACTGCGACCCCGCTGCCACATTATAAAGAGCACCATGGGGTTTGAGATGATAGAGCGTCACATCCAGCTTCTGCGCAATCGCCAGGCAAACCTCAATCTGCTTACTGAGAGAACCACGCAGCTTGTCTGGCGCGATGGCCAGGGCAACTCGGCCAAAATTCTCTTGGTCCGGAAAAGACGGGTGTACGCCGCAGCGTACCGATGACGCTTGCGCCCGCAATAGCGTTGTGCGCATGGTCTCCGCCGTGCCCGTATGACCACCGCAAGCAATAGAACAGCTAGAAATCTGTGCCATAAGCGCAGCTTCGCGCATTGACGCCGCGGCGTCTTGATACTCCCCCATATCAGCATTCAAATCGATGGATGCCATCAACACTCAATCCTGGCTCGTCTTGCGATCAAGATGTACACCAACGCAAAAGGGCCGCCAATCCGGCGACCCTTGCAAAGTAATTTCTCAAAGTGAAATGAGCATCGACAATTACGCGTCCTTGTCGTCCTCCGTTTTTTCACCAGCGTGGTCATCCTCTTCCGGGGCCATTTCTTCAACACCCGCGGGGGCAATCACCTTTGCGGGAGCGCTCAACCGTACCGCATCATCGCTTTCTTTTTCATCAGACAAAAGATCACTAATTGATGGTTCACCCGTTAGCGATGGCGTTGGCGTTAGCGTAGAGGGTCCAGTAGAGAACGATGCCGTCGATGGAGCAACCACGGGACCGAGAACAAGCGGCACACCGGGGTCTTCACTTGGGTCGATAGCAACAGGTTCATCGGGGACAGATAGTGGTTTGGGATCAGATTGTGGCGCGGTTGCCGGTTCTGGTTTCTCAACCGGCTGTGGTGCCGGCGTCGGTGCAACTTTTAAGGTAGGCAGCGGCGCAGGTTCCACGGTGGGTACCGACGGACGCGGTGTGGCAGAAACAGTTGGAGTTGATGGCTGCGTACTTGGTGCATCAAAATCCGGTACATCTACACCATTAGCCGCAAATTCCTGCCAATAGGCAGGCTGATTCAACAGGGTACGGAAGACCTCTACATTATTATCCGCAACCTGCGGCGGCAGGTCTGAACGGGCAAGGCGTTCAGCGCTCGCAATATCGCCTTTTAGGGCCATGACAAAAGCAAGATTCTGGCGTACTTTCGCACTGGCCTGACGGCCCCCCGTTGCGCGTACAAGGGTCGCGCGCGCCGCCTCCAGATTGCCCGAGAGGGCAAAGGACAGGCCTTTATTGTTCAATACACTGATGGCGTGAGGATTAATCGTAAGCGCACGGTCATACTGCTCACGGGCTGTTTGGTGCTCTCCAATCTGGTCGAGAGCAACACCATAGGCAGATAGAATGCGCCAATCATCAGGTTTGACCGAGAGGGCAAATTCAATCGGGCGAACCGCCTCAAACGCACGATTGCTTTCGATCAGCGACTTGCCATGCTCAAGCATCACAGTGGCATCGGCAGGATTATGCCGGGCCGTCTTTGAAATGACCTTGAGGGATTCGTCAAAAGAGCCGATTTTGCGCAATGCCCCCGAAAACTTAACGGCCACTTCCGGATTTTGCGGTTCGCGGTCGTAACGCGTCCCCCAAAAAGCGGCCGCTGCAACAGGGTCGAGGCTACTGGTGTCAGACTGTGCATTGGCGCGCGCTGTTGTCTGCTGATTGGCGCCAGACTTCGTGCCGGTTGTCGCACAGGCTTGCATCGCAAGGGCGAGCACGGCGACACCTGCGCAAATGGCCATTTTTTCGGCATTGATCGGATAATGCATCGTTCGGTATATCCCCTGAGAAAGCGTTCCTTGACGAAATATGGACCGACTTGCTCAAGAAAGACTTAATGCCCACGTGGAAATTCGTTCCAATAATGGGGTGGGCCCTGCTATTATGATGAGTAACAGGACCACGCGATTACACTCAATAAATAAAGGTTATCATTCCCTTGCTGAACACCGATTTACTGATCGACCAACGAGAAGCGCGCAATTTCGACGCGCGGCCCCTCTTTATACTGACGACCGAAGACTGTGCCTCAGGTAGGTCAAAGGACGAAGCTGAAGGGAAATGGCCCGATGCCGTCCCCGAAAGTATCCGGCAATTGGCAACCCTTAACCAGTTTACCGGAAAGACTGGCAGCGTTTTGAGCCACGAGGACGGTGTTCTTGTGGGAGCGGGCAATGGCAGCGATGATTTTGCCATTGCGGCAGCGGCAAACTTGCCCGCTGGCTATTACCGGATTGCCTACCCTGCCCTAGCGGGCGCATCGCTGGAGCGCGTGTTGCTTGGCTGGCTGCTCGGCGGATATCGGTTTGATCGCTATAAGGGTGCGGCCGCGCCCAGCGCCATCTTGATGGCACCGCCACAGGGCGATGTTCCCCGCGTCCGTCGTCTTGCCAAAAACACCGCTCTTGTTCGTGATTTGATCAATACCCCTGCCGGGGACATGCTCCCCACCGATCTGGAAAACACTGCACGGACAATTGCCGATGCCAGCAAGGCAAGGCTCAACGTTATCACCGCCGACGCGTTGTTAACCGATAATTTCCCTATGGTGCATGCCGTGGGCCGCGCCTCTGATGATGCGCCGCGTCTGATCGATTTTCAGTGGTCGAACGACCATACTGACGAAACTGCACCGCGGGTGACGATTATCGGCAAGGGCGTGTGTTTTGATAGTGGCGGGCTCAATATCAAAGGCGCCAACGGCATGAGCCTGATGAAAAAAGACATGGGCGGGGCCGCCCACGCGCTCGGCCTTGGTCAATTGATTATGGAGAGCAACTTGCCTGTGCGACTGCGTGTGCTCGTTCCGGCGGTTGAAAATGCCATTAGCGGATCAGCGTTTCGCCCTGGCGATGTGCTGCAAACCCGCAAGGGGCTCACCGTTGAAATCGGCAATACCGATGCGGAAGGGCGGCTAATCCTTGGCGATACAATGACCTATGCTTGCGAGGACCAACCAGACCTGTTGATTACGCTGGCGACCCTGACAGGCGCAGCGCGCGTTGCCCTCGGTCCGGAAGTGATCCCTTTTTATACGGATGATGTGGCTCTCGCCCATGCCATGAAAGAGGCAAGTGCCGACACGCAAGATCCAGCCTGGCATATGCCCATGTGGCCAAATTACGAGAAAATGCTCGCCTCCCCCGTGGCCGACCTGAACAATATTTCAGGCAACAGTTTTGCGGGCTCTATTCTGGCGGCGTTATTCCTGCGCCGTTTTATCCCGGCCGGGCAACGCTGGCTGCATTTTGACCTCTATGGCTGGCGACCCGGTAGCGAGCCCGGGCGCCCGCAAGGGGGCGAGGCGCAATGCCTACGCGCGCTTTTCACCCTGATCGAACGTCAAGTGGCGCGCTAAAAGCTTCTGTGGCGCTCAACGGGGCCTTGCGCGCGCCAAGCAAACAGGCGCATTTTCCATCTGGAATCTGGTTGTTTTGCCTCCAAAAATACCCAGACGTTGGAAAGGATTGCTCGTCAATGGCTGCTCTGGACTCGCTGAAAATCTGGCATCGGATCATCGTGGATTCTGTCCGCAATGATGGGCCGGATTTGTCCATGCGCCAGTGGGCCATCATGTTGACGGTGTATATGAAACCGGGGCCGCACACGGTGCGCGCGCTGTCTCAAAGCTTGAATATTCCAAAGCCTGCCATTTCGCGCGCGCTTGATGCGCTATCGATCCTCGGCTTTATCAAACGGGTGCGCGATCCCAATGATCGCCGAATTGTTATTATCCAGAAGACTGCAGACGGCGCGATTTTCCTCGACGAGTTTGAGAAACTGGTTGCTGGCCACACCGTAGAGCAACCGGCAAGACCGCTATATGGGTGATACCACGGATAAAAATACGGCTGCCGTGCATGATCGACGTCTGACACCTGTCCGCGACGACCTTGTGGGTGAGCCGGTTCAGGATCAGTTTCCGGATCTGCCGGCAGCGACTGGCATTCCCATGGTTTGTGCCGCCAGAGTAAGCGCCCTTATGAAGGCGCCATCATTGACCGCAGGCCGGGAGACCGAGCTTTTATTCGGTGAGCCTTTTACCGTTTATGAGCAGCACAGCGGCTGGGCCTGGGGGCAATCGGGCCTTGACGGCTATGTGGGTTATGTGGCGGGCGGCGATTTGGTGCCCTTTGATGCACCAACGACCCACCGCATAAACGTACTTCGTACCCTGATTTTTTCAGCACCAGATATCAAATCGGTGCCATTCGGGTTTGTCAGTATGAATGCTTTACTACGGGTGACCGGTGAGGCCGATGGTACCCCGCAATTTCTGGCGATAGCATTGCCCGGCAACAAGCAGGGCTATGTGATCGCAGATCATTGTTGCGACGCAAATGATAAGCATCAAGACTATGTGTCCCTGGCGGCGTATTATCTGCATGCGCCCTATCTATGGGGTGGGCGCTCAAGCCTTGGGCTTGATTGTTCGGCACTTGTTCAAAATGCGTTGACGTGCGCCCGCGGTATTGTCCCGGGAGAGCCGCCCATCCTGCGCGACACAGATATGCAGGAAACAAGCATCGGCAAAAACGTCGAAGGGGAGCCCAAGGATGCGATGCGTGGTGATCGCTTAAAACGCGGTGACCTTATCTTTTGGAAAGGTCATGTGGCCATCATGTGTGATGAGACCAATATACTCCATGCCAATGCAACCCATATGGCTGTTAGCATCGACCCGCTGGACGACTTCGCCGCGCGCGTTTTTACGACTACAGGACCGGTCACCAGCATCAAACGCCCATGACACGCCAAGCGACGGCATGAATGGGGACGCGTATCCTACTCGCCCGGATGCTTTTGCACGCAGCCGGTGGAGAGACCACGCATAAAAAAGCACCGCCGAAGCGGTGCTTTTTCGTTGAGATCGTGAGCGTGCCTAGAAACGCAGGCCAAGACCGATGCCGTAACGGCGGGGCTCCACCAAGAACACATTGTTGAAGTTACCTACAGCCTGACCAGCATTAAACTGGCCCGTGATTGCATCATTGTCCGTCAGGTTTTGGATAAAGGCACGAACAAACCAGGCCCCATCTTCGGGCTCCAACATAATTTGCGCGTTAGCAAGGACATAACTATCGATCCGGTCCTCTTGGGTGTTGAAGGTCGATGAGAAAGATGCGCCCTGATAATAAACATCCGCGCGCGGCGTCAGGCTCATCCCATTGTCAAAGCGGAATGAGTACTGGGCGCCGACGCTGACGGTGAATTCGGGGGAACCCGGCAGGTCGTTTCCAGAAATATCGACAGTGTTACCAGCCGTGACCGATGCCCCGGTGAGGTTGAAAGCCTGAAGACCATCGACCAGACTTTGGAGCGGCCCGCAAGCCGTGAACGGCGACCCGGTAAGGGCCGCGAATTGACCGGCAAGTCCGGCTTGCCCTGCGTTGTTCAAGCCATCGATGATTGCATCACGAACCGGGTTACCCGCACCGATAAAGTTCGGTGACCCGTTCAGATCAAGAATACAATTCTGACCATTGGTAATGTCCGCCAACAGAACATCTTCGGTAGAACCACCGAGCGGATCACGTGTATCCAGTGACTGGAAATCGGTAATGTCGGTGTTCAAATAAGACAGCGTAGTGTTGAAGATCAAATCATCCACCGGACGCCAGACAAATTCGCCTTCGAGGCCAAAAATAGTGGCATCAATGTTCTCGTTGACCGACGTGTTGTTCACGATGTTGGAGACCTGCAGGTCACTGTAGTCATAGTAAAAACCGGTCAAATTGGCGCGCAACGCACCGCCCGCCAGCACGGTTTTCACACCTGCTTCATAGGCATTGATGCTCTCCGGATCGAACTGCGTTGGCACACCCGGCAAACCAACACTGGCGAGCGGATTGAAGCCGCCGGCCTTAAAGCCACGGGTATATGACGCATACGCTTCAATGCCATCGGTCGGTGTCCATTGCAGAACGGCCCGGCCCGTGGTGGCGTTAAATTCTCCGTCGATCACGCGGAAATCATTGATCGCGCCTGGTGTACCCTGGTTTAACTCGTCAGAATCGAGCAATGGTCGCACCGTTGGTGTGCCGATCGGAACAACAGGCGGCGTTCCACTAAGTGACTCCAACAGATTACCGCGGTCACGAACGCCCTTGGTCGTGAAGTTGCGACGGACACCGCCCGTGAGTTTGAGCGTGTCGGTGATATCCACATAAACCTCACCAAAGATCGAGAAGTCTTCGGTGAACCCGTCATCAGTGTCGTTGAAGAAATAGGGTGTAAAGAAGGCGAGACCATCAACCTGATTGGCAGCGGTCACGGCATTATCAAGAATGCCTTGAGCAATGGCCGTGCCATCAACCATCAGCATTTGCTGAGCGGCAACACCGGTAATTGCGCCGCCAACCGTGCTGACAAAAGCTTGTGGATCGGCGCCAGCAAGGGCCGAAAGATCCGCAATGGAGAATAGGCCAGCGCCCACACCGCCCTGTACAAAGGGATCAGCACCGAGACCAGCCTGAATGGCGGCCTGATACGTTCCGCCGCGTGCGGCAAGCGTGCCGCCGATTGCAGAAAAGTAATCAAGCCCTGTCGTCGATACGGCAAAATCAGCGAAACCATTTGAGTCCGAATAATTCGCCCCTAGGAGGAAATTGAACCGCCCATCAAACTCCGACGCAAAGATCGCTTCGAATGAGTAATAGTCATTTTCCCCAATCGACAGGTTTGCCGACTGATAATTATCGAAGAAACCGAAGACATCGCCGGTAATCGACCCCGTCAGCTGATCAAAGTTGAATGCTGACAGCGGGATAAGACCATTGTTGAAGAAGTTGTTGGCGAGAATTGGTACGCCGCCCACATCGATGGACGGTGCCGGTGGGATCGCCGGTGACCCTGGGCCTAAAGCGCCAGCTGGGGCGCCAGGGAACAAGGCACCCTGCGGCAAGCCCGTGGACAAGAAAGCCGGTGTTGCCAGAGCCGGACCAACACCGCCGTCAAAATCCTGAAGCTGAGCGATTTTCGAGTTACCCCAACCCGCATTGAATTTGAAAGAGAACTTTTCAAAGTCATGTTTCACATTCACGAGGAAAATGGTTTCTTCCACATTGTTTTGCGGATCGAAATCGAACGCAACCTGCCGCGGATCGGTTGGCAGCGCCTGTTGGAACAGCTGTGGTTCGGTAAGACTGAAGAGCCCGAAAACACCAGCAGCGTCACCCGGTAAACCGTTCAGGGCACCAATTAACCCAAGCGCTTCCTGGCTTGTGTTTGCGAGGAAGGTTGCCCGTTGGTCAGGACCCAACCCGCCAAATTCCACTGGCCCCGGCAAACAGCCAAGCAGGCCGGATGGGTCAGTATTACAGGTGGTGTTGCTTGCACGTTGCCGCGCGTCTTCTTCTTTGAAATAACTCGCCGTGAAATCGACCGTGGTGTTATCAGTGGGCAGCCAGCGCGATGAGAACCGCAACGCATAGATATCGCGGTCATCAATATCGTTGCCCGTGACGATATTTTCCGTGAAGCCGTCGCGTTGGATCACGGTACCGGCCAGACGTGCCGCGAGCACATCTTGAATGATTGGGACGTTCAGTGCACCTTTAACCTTCACCGAGTTAAAGTTGCCATATTCAACATCCACATGACCGCCCACTTCGGATGGGTCGGCCTTCGCGGTGATTACATTGATCACACCGCCGGTTGCATTCCGGCCAAATAGGGTGCCTTGTGGACCCCGCAAAATTTCGAGACGTTCGATGTCAAAAAATTCTGTTTCGAACAGACGCGGTGCGTTGATGAAAACATCGTTGATATGCACCGACACCGATGGCTCCGTGGAAGAGCCAACCGCAAGCGCACCAACACCGCGAAGAGAAATGGAAGAGCCGGTAAAGTTTGACCGCGAGAAGGAGAAGTTCGGGATATTGAACTGAATATCCGTGAAGCTTTCAATCTGGCGATTATCCAATTCTTCGCCGCCAAAGGCCGACACTGCGATTGGAACATCTTGCAACGATTGTTCTGTCCGCTGCGATGTCACGATAATCTCATCATCAATGGATTGAGCAAGCGCAGGTTGCGCCACAGCGGCCATGATTGCCACCATCGAGACGCCGGAGATAAGCTCAACTGCAGTTTTTTGGCATTTCATTTGTTTCCTACCTTTTCCCTGTTGTTTATGGCGCGGGCCTTGTTCCCGGCCGTTTTGCCCTGATTTGTCGTCTGGTTGGCCCAAAGTGCGCCCGCCGTTGATTTCTTCGCTCCGTCACTGCGAAGCGCCTGCGACGCATGCGCCGCAGGAAAGCGAATTCCTCAGTCGGCATAAGTAAGGCGCCGTCAGCCCAAGGCGCACCCTGTTGCTGAAAAGACCGTAAAACAAAAGATTTAGAACGCAATTAACCGGTGACCAAGCGCCCTTATTTCCCGGCTTTCAAGCGATGAGCGTTACATAATTACATCATCGCGTTGCCAGCGCGCCGACAATGGATCACCAAAAGGCCAACCGGCCAGTCGATCAGAACGCCACCATACGCCGGGCCTTCTCATCCCAGAGCCGTAACCGCGCCGCCTTGATGCTGTCCCGAATGGTAAGCTTTGGAAATCGCTGGAGGTCGGCTGAATTGCGGTAGCACTCGGCTAGCCGATAATTTGGGATTTTGCTGACCAAATGGTGGATATGGTGATAGCCGATATTGCCTGTGAACCAGTGCAAAATGCTCGGCAGGGCATAATGTGATGAGCCGAGAAGCGCGGCGGTCTTGTAATCCCAATCTTTGTGGCGTGCCCAATAGGTTCCATCATATTGATGCTGCACATAAAATAGCCATCCGCCCACACCGGCGGCCAGGATCATCAGCGGGACAAAGACCGCCAGCACCGCCAGCCAACCAAAAAGATACATGAGTAGGCCGTAAAAAACGCAAAGCCCGGCATTAAGCGCCATCACACTGCGCAAAAGATGGGAGCCTTTGATGGTGTGGTAGGCATCAAGGAAGGGCATGGACTGGGTCACTGGCCAGCGTTGGATGACGATCGTATGCAGCGGCGCGCCCACGGTAAGGAGCACTAGCGGATGGCGGTACATCCGATAAAGGCGTTTGCGAAAAGGAGAGAGGTTTTCAAATTCTGCCACCGTGATCATATCGATCCCGCCAATCCCGCGTCGGTCGAGATTGCCAGACGATGCATGATGTTTGTTATGGGCATCGCGCCAGAACGCGTAGGGCGTCAGGGTAAAAAGACTGACCAGGCGCCCCACCCAACGATTGGCCCAATCGGCCTTAAAGTAAGAGCCGTGGCCGCAATCATGCTGGATGATAAAGAGCTTTACCAGCAAGCCCGCCCCCGGCAGCAGGAGGAGCGGCAGCAACCAAAATTGCCCCGCCGAAAACGCCCATAACCCAGCCGCCGTGACGAGGCCATAAAGAAACAGGCTAAGCAACAATTGGCGCACGCTGCGGCCCACATCGGGGCAATTAAAATGCTGACAATGATTTTGTACGCGCTGGAGCAGCGCTTCGAGATCATGGGGTGGCAAGTCAGTCAGGGTGCGCTTATCGTCGATCACAATATCCTCCTTACCAAGAATATTCGTCCATGGCCCAGCCAATCCATCTTGGCCGACGGGCTTCGTTAATGGGCATTTGTTGCCGTTTTAGGGCCCATGTCCAGCACAAGCACTGCAAAAGAGTTAACGCGCGCACGCTTCTTCAAAGTCCCGCGCTATCGGCTGGGCATAGTGATCAACGAGCCGCAACGAAATCCACAGGCCGATGGCGGCGAAGACGATGCCGCCTGCATATTGACCCACAACAATCCCCGGCGCGCCATATAGATGTGCCCCTACTATGGCAAACGGGATCACACCGAGCGTATTGCGGCCCCAATTGAGATAAGTTGACCAGAGCGGGCGATCGAGATTGTTGAGAACCGCATTGCAGACGAACAAGACGCCGTTAAATACCAGCAGCGGGGCAGCGACGGCGGCAAACCAGAAAATAATTTCTCGCCCCACGCCATTGATCGAAAACTGATCGGCAATAAAACCTTGGCCCGCAAAAAGGGCTGCCCACATGCCGGCGGTATAGATGGCCGTGAACTGGATTGATTTGACGATGGTTTCGCGAACCCGGTCAAACTGCCCGGCACCAAAATTCTGACCCACAATAGGGCCCACAGCGCCGGAAAGCGCAAAGATGACGCAAAACGCTAGGGGCATGAGCCGGGCCAGTACCGAATAGCCCGCCACGGCATCATCGCCAAAACCCGCGATAGCGCGGGTGACAAAAACAACGCCCACGGGCGTGGCGAGATTAGTCAATATCGCCGGTGCCGCGATGCCAAAGATTGGCCGCACATGCTGAAGGATCCGCTCGATCCGGACAGGCGCAAAGCCGCCATAATGGCGCACTATTGGCGCCGCCGCTGTGGCGCACATGGTCAAGCGGGCGAGGACACTGGCCCACGCGGCCCCATCAAGCCCAAGACCAAACCCAAAAATCAAAATGGGATCGAGTATCCCATTGGCCACCGCAGAAAAGAGCGTCACGTTCATGGCGCGCCGCGCATCCCCATGGGCGCGTAATAGCCCTGAACAAATCATGGCTAGCGCCATGATCGGCATGGTTGGCATGACGATCCGCAGATAGCGAACAGCCGAAAGCTGCGTATCACCGCTCGCCCCCAAAAGCGCCAGCAATTGCGGCGCAAAAATCCAGAAGATCGCCGCAAAAACGACGCCCACCAGACCACCAAGTGTCAAAACGCTGGTCGCCATGGTGCGCGCGCCGGTTTCATCGCCGGCCCCAATGCGCCGGGCGCCAAGGGCACTCATGGCAATCATTAGCCCAATTGATACCGAGAGACCAAAAGCCATAAGGGTCCCCGCGAACCCCACAGCCGCTGTCAGCGCCGTATCACCCAACAGGGAGATGAAATAAAGGTCAATAAAATCAACCACAAAGAGCGCAATGAGGCCGACACTGGCGCTCAACGACATCACGATGATATGGCGCATCAGATTGCCGGTCAGGAACCTGGCTGTGCTGGCGGAATGGGTGGTAATTGGCGTTGGGGAGTTGGACACGCGGCGCGAAACGCTCCTGGCTAAGCTGTCTGGGGTGTACGTGAAAAGAGCGTGCCTGTCCTACAAAAGATGTCTCACGCAAGCTGCTTGTTCGAAATGCCCGTCCTGTGTTCTCGAACTGAGCGCGGGTGTCAGCGCCAGAACGCAAGGCTTGCCCAGTGCGATTTTTCTACATCACCCTGATGCAAAAGGGCCAAAAAAGCCCTTCGAAGGCGCCGCTAAAGGGTTAACCAATTGATAACAAACTTTGTTTGCGCCGTGATTTCGGCTATCGTGGACGTAGTAAAAAAATGAGGGGTTCCATGGAACGCGATGATCGTCGTGGTTTCGGCGTTGAAGCGGTCTTTTTAGGCGGCATGACGCTGGCGGTGTGTGCGGTTGCTTTGTACGCAGCGATGACGACCAGTTTTGGTCAGGCACAATCCCCGTCTAGCCCATCGGCCGGTCGCGGCACGAGCGTGGCCGTGGCAAGCGTTGTAAATAGTCAGGGTCAGCGCGACGTGATCTGCGCCTGTTACAATGAAGGCTTCAAGCTCGCGGGCGGTTCCAGCGATGTTCAATCTACAAATTACCGCACTGGCTTTTCACAATGCCGAGCGCTCGGAGATGTGGCTGGCGGTCAAGCGTGGACGGCAGGTTGGGATGCCCGACGCAGTGGGCGCCCCTATGAAGCGACCTGCAAAGCCTATAAGCGGCGCCGTCGCTAAGCCAAAAACGCTAAGAGCGCTCCACCAGGCTTTTCTTTATTCAGGCTTGAACGGTCGGCTCATCAAATTGTCGATCGCGTCGGCAACGCTTTGCTGGCCGGTGACGATATCGGCCACGCCCGCGCAGACGGGCATTTCCACACCATGACGGGCCGCAAGCTGGCACACAGCGTCGGCGCTAGCGACCCCTTCGCTCACCGAGTTCCGCGCCCCTAATATTGTCGCGAGGCGATCACCTCTACCGAGACGGATACCCAGCGACATATTCCGCGAGCGGTCAGACCCGGCGGTGAGGATAAGATCACCGAGGCCTGAAAGACCGCTCATGGTGGCAGCATGAGCACCCATGGCCAGGCCCAAACGCTGAAACTCCGCATACCCCCTAGCGATCAATGCCGCATGGGCACTTTTCCCCAGCCCTAGCCCGTCAACAATGCCCGCCGCAATAGCAAGCACGTTTTTGACCGAGCCGCCCAAGGCAACCCCGGTGAGATCCGTGCTCATATAAGGTCTGAAATGACGCGCGCCGGTAATGGATTGCCAGGTTCGCGCGACACCCTCCTCGGCGGCGGCAACAGTCACCGCCGTGGGCAAACCGCGGGCCACGTCATGGGCAAAACTCGGCCCGGAGATCAGTGCCGGTATGGCGTTGGGCCACACATCGTTGAGGACCTCATGCATGAGCATCAGCGTTGTGCGCTCAATTCCTTTGCTGGCGATGGCCACCGGCCGGGGGCCCAGCAACACAGCGCTTAGTTGCGCAAACCAGCCGCGTGAATGCTGCGCCGGCAACACCGAAATCAGATGGGTACAAGAAACTAGATCAGCCAGCGCAGTCGTTACCGATAAGGTTTGCGGCAAAGGAATATCCGGCAAATAAACCTTATTTTCCCGGTACTGACGAATAACATCGCAAACATCCCCATTGCGTGACCATAGGGTCACCGGTAAAGGCTGGCGCGCAATAAGCGCACCAAGTGCCGTGCCCCAGGCACCACCGCCTAGAATGCCAATATGAAAATCTGAAGACGTTTGGGCCATAGGCGATTTTTACACCATCTTTTATCGACCGGATGCCCCGTGGGCACCGACCATTAGTATGTGCTATTTCTGCAGACCAAAAGCCACAGCGAGTATCATGCATGGACCCCTTAAGCCTTTCGGAAATCGAAGCTGCCGCGCAAATTGTCTATCGCGCCATGGTGCCAACGCCGCATTATCAGTGGCCGCTATTGGCCGATGCGGTTGGCACCAAGGTTTGGGTCAAGCATGAGAACGCAACGCCCACCGGCGCCTTCAAGGTGCGCGGCGGTCTGACACTGATTGATTGGTTGCGACAGCACCACCCGAATGTCCGCCATTTGATTTCCGCGACCCGGGGCAATCACGGGCAGTCTTTAGCCTTTGCCGCGCGCCCGGCTGGTATCGACGTCACCGTTTATGTGCCGGAAGGAAATGCCGCCACAAAGAATGCGGCCATGCGCGGGTTTGGGGCGGAGGTGATTATTACGGGCGAAGATTTTGACGCCTCCCGATTAGCGGCTGAAGCCGCGTCCAAACAAATGCCCGTTTGCTTTTTTGTCCCCTCCTTTCATCCTGCCCTGGTGCGCGGGGTTTCAACCTATGCTTGGGAGTTTTTGTCAGCCCTACCCGATCTTGAAGTTGTGATTGTGCCAATCGGATGCGGGTCCGGTATTTGCGGGACGATCCTGGCACGCGATGCGCTTGGCCACCGTGCGCAGGTTATTGGCGTCGTCTCTGAGAATGCGGCCACGGCGAAGCTTTCTGCCGAGGCGGGCAAGCCCGTGGCAACCGCATCCGCTCATACCTTTGCCGATGGCATCGCCGTGCGTGATCCCGTTGAAGAAGCGCTAGCAATTTATCAGGCGGGTACGGAAGATATAGTCACAGTCAGTGATGATGATATCGCCGATGCCATCCGCCTTTATTTTGAGGCTACACATACGGTGAGCGAAGGTGCAGGTGCCGCGCCGCTCGCCGCACTTATGCGGTATAAGGATCGTTTTGAGGGCCGTAATGTCGGAATTATTCATTGCGGCCAAAATATTGATACCCGTTGGTTTGCGGCAATCCTGAATGGGCACACACCAACAGTGTGAGGGGAGATCCAGATCAGGCAATATGTCCAGCCGCTTTGGCCCATGCCAGAAACGCATCCAAGGCCGCTTCGAATGACCCGGCCTGCCATCCCAACTCCTGCTGCGCTTTGGTATTGGAAAAAGAAACCTGACGTCCGGCCAAACGCACGCCGGTAAGGGGTGCCTTTGGCGGTTGCCCGGTTAGGGAGGAAACCAATTTTGTCTCCACCAAACCGGCAATCAGGGCGACACTATACGGCATCTTCACTGTTGGCATGCGACGCCCCGTGCGTACCTCCAACTGGTCTAACAACGATTTAAGGGAGAGATTTTCACCGGCCAGCAGGTAGCGCTCACCCGCCGCGCCTTTATCGCGGACAGCCATCAATCCCTTTGCCAAGGCCGTAACGGGAACGAAGTTCAGTACACAATCAATATAAGCCGGGGTGTTGCCATTGATAAAATCAACCATCATCCGGCTTGGCGGGGTTAACAACTCATCCCCGGCGCCAAGGGGCTCGGTGGGGATAGCAATCTTTACCGCCATTGCGTCATGGGCGGCGGCAAGGACCACGTCATCGGCCCGCCATTTGGACCGGGGATAGGGTCCAAGCATTTCGTCGTGCGGATGCGTGACACTCTCGTCAGCATGAGATGGACCAATTGGCGTTTGCCGCCCCACCAACGTTGTGAGGCTGGAACAGTGGACAAACTCCTTCACCCCGGCACGGCGGGCGGCCTGCAACATGGTTTGTGTACCGCCAAAGTTAACCTGGTCGAATACGCTTTCGTCGGGCGCCCATAATTGCGCATGCCCCGCGAGATGAAAGACCGAACGAACGCCGCCATCAGCGGTTGGCGATAGGGCGCGGGCACACATTTCGGGGTCAGTGACCGAGCCGGTAATGGCATCAATGGTCAATCCCGATAACCTGCGCGGATCAATGTCAAGAACACGGACCCGCTCCCCGGCGCTGAGAAGTGCCTCGACCAGCGCCCGGCCCACAAAGCCTGCGCCGCCTGTGACCAATGTTATGTCTGTCACTTGTGTGCGGTGCCTGAAGCCACAATCGCGCCCGCTGTGCGCATGGAATTGATCGGCTGATCGGCCTCGCACACCATCAGCCCCCGGTCGGTTACCGAGCCCAGGATCAACAGCCCATCGGCGGAGATAGCGATGGTGGCCGCCTGAAAATGCTTGCCAGCGGGGTCTTCGAACAACAGCTCAACATCGTTTTCGCCGGGGGTAATGCGTACCACCCGGCTTGGCGCGCGACCGAGACCCAATTTGCGATGGGCACCCATACGCAGCAAAGACGGATGCACCGCCGCGAGGATCGACCCATCAGTGGCAACGGAAAGATTATCCGGACCGCCGGGCACGCGCACGCGCGCCGTGCGTTGACCGTTACGATCAATCAGATAGACCGACTTATCGCGGGTTGCCGCAACCACGATTTGATCGGTAAGCTGACTATCCCTTGGTGCCTCTTCAAAACCCAGACGACCATTGACCCCATTTGCGAAGCCGATGCCCTGTAGAAGCGGTTTTGCAGTGGATAGCGCCTGTATGCCGCTGCGCCGTAGACCAAAGATATCTTCCAACACCGCGCCGACACCGGTGCCGCCATGGTCAACAGAAACAACAACATCGCTCGGGACGATTGCAATATCATTGGCCGCTTGGGGCAGTGTTTGCGCCTCCCCCATGACGATGGCGCCATTGCCGCCAACGCGCTCAAGAACGACATCTCGCTCCCAGCCATTGGGCCCGCGTTCATAGCGCCGATTGATAAACGCAATCTCGTTGCGCATGACGTCGTAATCAATCCCATGGGGATGCAAGCCACCCGTTAGATCATCCGGACGCACCAATGATTGCACCGTCAGGATGGGTTTCGCCGATGAGCGCAGTGCCTGCCGCAGATCGGCAAGGGTCACGGGATACAAACCGCCTGCGGGCAAACGACCTTCCGAACGGTGGCGTGAACGGCGGGCAAGATGGGCCTCCACATGACGCCGATCATAGGCAGAGATAAAGAGGCGGCCGCCATTGCGATCAATGGCAATGTCCTCGGCCCCGCGCACGGTCCAACCGCTATCGGCATCGTGAAGGCCAACCCGGATACATTGCGTGGCGGCTCGATAAATCGGCGTTTGATCAACGGGTTTGACCCGCCAGGCATGGAGAAAAAACGCCGCAAGTACAAAGACGATGCCAAGCGTCAGCCCCCAAACGGCCAGCCGATACAAAGGCCCGTGGATCGGCTCTCTTGAATGGTCAATACCATCAGTCATGGTTGCGCCCTGCTGCCCGCTTATAGGATAAAAGGTAATCCACTTTACAGGGACGAGTCCATCGCGAGGCTCGGTCGTCAGGCCGCATCGCCCACCTGGGCGGGTCGTTGGTAATCCCATTTACCCAGAAAATCGCCCCAATGGGTCTCAACTTTGCGGGCGCTGGCGGCTGGATAGTCGAACTGGTTTTTTTCAAAACTCTCTATCGAGGCGAGATAAGCCTCAAAATCCCGCGCCGCGTTCGTAAAGCCGGGCAGACCGAGTTGTGCATAAATTTGTCGCACGATTTCTAGCGGCTGCTGGTCAAGGGCCTCATAACCGACTTCCACAAATTGATCTTCGCGCAAGCCCCGGCGATCCTCTTCCAGGGCCAGCATCATTCGGGGGTAGACAGACAATATCGCTGCGTCGATATCCACATGGTCGTAAGACTGCAGCGCAAACTGCTTCAACAGTTTGCTGTAAAAATTCTGCATTGACCGAAACACGTCATAAGGATTGCGGTGAATGTGGATGAACTTTGCGCCGGGGAAGAGCCGGCGCAAATGCGCAAGCCGCCCCGTATAAACCGGATTTTTAATCAGAAGCGGTTTGTGCCCCTGATGCACATAAAGCTTACGCATGAGATAGACAAATCGATCCTCCCACGCCTTGATTGCCGCTGGACTGCACCCATCAAAAAACAGACCGCGTGCCAGATGGCCCTGAAAGTCCCGGGGGAAGTAAATACCGTGATAAAACGAAAGCGGCGACATATTCGCTACCGCAATTTCATCCTCTTGCGGACTGTCGGGATGGACCGGAATTTTGTCGATGTAGCGATGGCGGGGTAAGGCGCGTTCCAACACCGGGTTAAAAACCCTTGCGATCCCGAATAGGTCCCACGGCAGGCCCGTGGCGACCGGCGGCACATACCCCCACTGCCCGCCCTTGGTCATGACATTGTAGAGATGGGTGGTGCCGGACCGCCAATGGCCCAAAATAAATACTGGCGGTGCCATCTCATCGGTGGTGGGCAAGCGCGGGTCCATGATCAGTTTTTCCGCGAGCGAGATTGGCGCCCGGCCCAGAGCGGAGGCAAGGATGCCGAGACCCTCCAGCCCTTTCGCCGGAAACCCGGAGCGGCCCATGACCGCCAAAACCGTACCAATATCTGCGCCAAAAAGAGGGTGGGCCATAATTTTTGCTTTGCCATCAAGGTCTCGGTGAACTTTAGTCGAGATCGACCGTTTACGGGAGGGTTGCGATAGTGACCAGCGGAATTTGCGCTCTTGATCGTCTTAATGACCTGGCCAGGCGTCGTTACGAGTGATTGCGTCTGATGTTGAATAGCGTGTCCAGGCTGGACCTTGGCCATGCATATAGTTAACAAATTTATGCTTATTGGTTGGGCGCCCTGTTGGTATCGCTGCCACCTTAATGACTTCAGGGTAGCTCGGTCAGGATGTGAGTATTCTTTGTGGTTCTCGATTTGCCCAATTATTGCCTGAGCCCACGGGCGCGTTTGCGGTCTGCGCCGAAAGTGTTGGTATTGATTTTTGTTGGCGCGCTGAACGTAGCAATCGGCGCGCTAGCAACAGCGCAATCCCCGCCAGCACCTTCAGATCAGGCGCAAACGCCTGACGGACCTTCAAAAAAAACAACAAAGTCTCGCCCCAAAGTTATCTATGCCGGGGCGCCAAAGGGCATGGCAGCGAAACTCAGAATTCTGTCCGCCCTCGAAAATGACAGCAACACCTTTCCCACCCGGGCGTCGGTCCGCCGAGCTGCCATTGGTGACGAAAAAAAATTTCGCGGCGCGCTGACGGCCGCGGGCTTTTTTGACCATGAAATCAGTTGGGAGATCACCAGCACGAAGCCCGGCGTACCGGAAGTTACCTTCACAATCGCACCAGGGCCGGCATTCCGAGTAACCCGGCACGATGTGACCTATGATGATATCTCCGAAGCAGACCGTCCTTCGGGGTTTGCGGCACTAGAGATAAATGTGAGCGAGGCCGCAGACGGCGCGACATTGCTCTCGAACCAGCAGCAGTTTTTGACCAAGCTCTGGGACAATGGTTTTCCGACGGCCAAAATCTCCGGCCGACGGGCTATTGCCGATTTTGAAACCGGCACCGCAACGGCTCAATATGGGTTTACCTCCGGACCCAAAGCCTTTTTTGGGGCGGCGCAACTAAGCGGCCTTTCCCGTACCAAAGAAGATTATATCCGTAAGCTAACAACATGGGAGGCGGGCTCGGTTTATGACAAGTCAAAGACAGTAGACTATCGCGACGCCCTGTCGGCCACCAATCTGTTTTCCACGATTGATGTGACCCCTGGCCCCACCGGCGATGATGGCCGGACGCCAATTCTCGTCAATGTCACGGAACGAAAACACCGGACCGTTGGCGCAGGGCTCTCCTTTTCGACCAATGAAGGGCCAGGCGTGCGCGTCTTTTTCGAAAATCGCAACGTTTTCAAACGTGCCGAAACCGTGCGCGTGGATATCAATGTGAGCCAGATCGAACAATCGGTGGCAGCAACATTTGAAAAGCCGCTGGAAAGCCTGCCCGGTTTTGTTTTTGGCCAGGGCAGCTTTGTCAATGAAACGACCGATGCCTTTGATGCACGCACCGCCCGAATTGCCACCGGATTGGTGAAAACCTGGCTTGACGAAAGACTGGAAACGCGCGGTGGTCTTGCCCTTGAACTCAGCCGGGTCATTCCCAACAATGGTGATCCGCAGGAGGACAATTTCTTTGTTTCCGCACCGTTGTCCGTTGTGTGGAACAATGAAGACAATGTTCTGAACCCCACTACAGGTGTGCTGGCGACACTGACTGTTACCCCCACAACAGGCACACGGACATTTACCCAGATTGACGCAACAGCCCGTACCCGGATCAATTTTGGCCCGACAAAGAAATTTACTGCTGCCGTACGGGGGCGGGTGGGCTCAACTGTCGGTATCTCGCTTGATGATCTGCCGCAAAATAAACGCTTTTTTAGCGGCGGCGGTGGCTCAGTGCGCGGCTATGGGTTTCAACTTGCTGGTCCCGTGGATTTCGCACGCGATGAGACCGGTACCATTTTGCGCGATGAAGACGGTGATATCACGCAAGTTGTTCCGCTTGGCGGGCGCTCCATCGTCGAGGGCGCGTTTGAAATGCGCTATCGAATTACCGACACAATTCAAGCTGCAGCTTTCGTTGATGCGGGTACCGTCGCCGACACGGTCGTGCCCAACGTGTCGCGTGATATTTTTGTGGGCGTAGGCGCCGGCGTGCGGTACTTCACCCCTGTTGGGCCCTTGCGCGTGGATATCGCCGTGCCGCTTGATCGGCGCGAATTTGATGCGCCGGTACAGTTTCTGATTTCTCTCGGTCAGTCGTTTTAGGTTTCGATATGGTAATGGCAATTCAAACAAAGCCGCAGAGTGGAGGAACCAACCGATGAGTAACGCCCCCCGGTATATCGGTGTCGGTCTCTTGGCACCCCTTGCGCTTATCATCGTTGCGGTTCTGGTCCTTTTTTATACCCCGCCGGGGCGCCAATTTGTAAAGGCGCAGGCCGAACAACAAATTGGGGCTGCGATAAACGGCACCGCGTCAATTGGCGACTTGGCCCCCGGCCTGCCGGGATATCTGCGGATTGACGATGTTGTCATCAATGATAGCGCTGAGGGGCAACGTCCACTGCTCACGGCTGAAGGTTTGGAAATCGCGTGGGATCCCCTTGCGCTCGTTTTTGGCTCAATAAACATAAAATCCATCAGCTTACAGAAAGCACGGCTTGATAGGCTGCCTGCCGCTAATACTGATGATGACGACACACCAGCCAAGCCCCTCGCCTTACCTGACCATTTGCCGGCAATTAAAATAGATGCTCTGACGATTGATAGGTTCACACTAGGCGAAGCAGTTGCCGGTCAAGAAGCAACGTTTTCTGCAAGAGGCAACGCGCAGATGAAGGGACGCGCTCTTGCGACGACTCTTGACGTAACCTCCGATGACCAAAAAGACAAAACTCAGCTGACAGCTGATATCGATCTGGAGCGCAAGGGTTTTACCATCAACGGAGATATCCAAAGCGCACCCGACGGTTTGATCAGTACCGTGATAGGCGCGCAGGGGCCCGTTGCCATTGCGATCAAAGGTCGGGAGCAAGACCAAACCGCGATTGTTGAGGTGACCACTGGGCTCGGCACGCTCGGTAACGCCGACCTGACGCTTGCCGGACCCATCAAAAGCGGGGCAACACTAACACTCGACGCGCGTATTGAACCGGGCGCGCAATTTGATGACCTTCAAGATCTCACCGGGAATATCGTCACGCTGTCGCTTGCAGCAACACCGCAAGATCAGGGTGCGAGGATCGACATAAAAGCGCTTCAAGCACAGGCCGCCACAGTGCAAGGGATTGTTACGTGGGCGGACAATCAGGATTTGCTTGCAGACTTGATGACAAAGCTCAACCTGACCATCACCAAGGGACAGTTGACTGCGCTGACCGACGCCGTCGGCGATAAAATCATGCTCAACGGTACGGTGAAGGCTCAAGCCAACCGGTCAGCCGGGCTTTATGATGTGGCCGCCGCTCTGACCAGCGATGGCGCGCGCATCAGTGTTAGCGATACCGAAACAAACCTTCGCTCTGTCCTGCGCGGCCAGCTGACAGGTGAAGTTACGATACGCGATTTTTTGCCGGAGACCGTTCGCGATCAACTGTCCCAGCCGCTACGTTTTTCTGGGGATATTGATGCGGACAGCGCAAGGATCGCTAAACTCTCAGATTTTTCTTTTGCCGCCGGTGAAGCGGTAAAAGGTAACGTCTCCGGTAGGTTAAATATGCGCACACAGGCCTTGGACGGGACACTGATGACCGACATATCACCGGATCTATTCGCTCTTGTTCTGGGAGCGGACAATGCGGCATCCGGAGCGCGTCTTCGCGGCCGTATCGCGGGAACTGTCGACGCATTTATGCTTGATACAGAACTTCTATCACCCGCATTCGAATTTGATGGCCGCAGCTATCCGGCGCTTGCCATGGACGCAAACCTGACCGGGTTGCCAGCTTTGCCGGTTGGCGCGGTCTTCGCGCGCCCCCAAGGGCAGACGCGCGAAACCGCCACACAATATTTACGGGCTCGCATTGAAAGCACCCAAGACCTGATCGCTTTGAGGGACTTGCGGTACATCGGCACCGGTTTTGAATTGACCGGCGCGTCGCTCATCGACCCTAAAAGCCAATCCATTGCGCTCGATCTTGCCTATGCCGGTATTGCAAACGCAGAGCCCTTCCCTGGTTTTATCCTTTCGGGCAGCGCCACCGCAAAAGGCGGGTTTGGTGCGAAGGTTCCAATCGGCCTGTACCCAGAACCTGACACGGGATCGCAGGATAGACTAGAGCTTAGTGCCCCACAATTATCCGTCAATACACTGACAATCGAAGGGTTAAAAGCATCAGTCGCGGGCAGCGTGAATGACGCAAACTTTGATCTGGCGCTGAGTGATCTTTTGAACGACGGCACGCACATGGCGACCGACACGAAAGTAACCGGCGCGCTCACGGGCGACACAAATAGATTGGTGACGGTGACAAGGCTGGCGTCAAACCTCTTGGGCGAGGTGAAAATCTGGAATACCAAGCCCTTCACGATTGAAATGGGCGGCACCACGCGCCTTGCCGACTTTGATCTCGGTTGGGGCCGCGACGGCTCCTTGGTGATGGATGGCGCATTTTCTCCAACACGGTGGACAGGTACGGTGGCCATGACGGATGCCCTGATTCCCGCGACCGACGGCTTCCTCGATCTCAATCTTTCCCTTGATACAGATGCGCAAGCACCAGCCACTGGCACGCTGACGACCAATTACCGGCACAGCGGCGACGAGAACGGAGACGTTCCAACACCAACTAGATTAAGCGCCTTGCTGGACTGGAATGGGACACGGCTAACCCTAACCGATCGTCAGCATGCGGATACAATCCCACTCGATTTTTCCTTGGACCTGCCCGCGCGTCTGGTGCGAGGCCCGGCTTTGTCAGTGGATATGGAGGGCGCTCTTGAAGGGCGAATAAGCTATGACGGCGCGGTGGCTCCGTTGACCGCGACCATACCCGGACCAGCGCAGGGGCTTGACGGTGACCTTCGCATCGACCTGACCCTTGAGGGCCCAACAAATCAGCCGGTGGTTAACGGGCAGGCTATTCTGACTGATGGGGCCTATACAGATTTAGCCACCGGCTTAAGCCTGATCGGGTTACATCTGGAAACCGTTGCACAGAGTACAACGAGCGGGAGTGAAGTTACCTTTACCGCCGGGGGCCGCGGCGATAGTCAGGACGGGGAGGATCGCTTTACGGTCGATGGTGCATTGACGATTGGCAATCAAAACACCATCGCAACCGATATAAAAGTGCGTAATCTGATCATCAGCGCCACACCCGTCACAAGCCTTCAGCAATCGGGGGACATTCGGATTGAAGGCCCGTTTACTGCCCTATCCGTTATTGGTGCGCTTGATGTGACTGAGATGAATGTGGAAATCATCACACCGCCCCAAACCGGTCTTGTACCCATCGAGGTGATTAAAAAATCTGTTTACGACGCAACACCATCGGCGACGGGCACGCCGCAACCGCTCCCTCTTCCAAATGCCGACCGGCAACAACAAACGACAACACCAACCGAACCGGGAGGCGGGCTGGCGGCTCTGGACCTGGCAATTAAAGCCGACGACCGTTTGTTTGTGCGCGGACGCGGCCTGGAAAGCGAATGGGAAAGCGACTTCACCGTCACAATGTTAGAGCAGAACCCCATTGCCCTTGGCTCAATTACCTTGCGAAAAGGCACATTTGATTTTACCGGGCGCCGATTTGATGTGACCACGGGTGAGATTATTTTCGACAAGCTATCGCCTAATGACCCGGTCATTGACGTAATTGCCGAATACGAAACCAGCGATGGCCTCGTGGCACAGGTTAGGGCAAGCGGGCGCGCCACAGACCTTAACGTCGAACTCACATCAACACCGTCAAGGCCAGCCAATGAGGTCATGGCCCTGATCCTTTTCGGGAAGCCAGCCGATCAGCTCTCTGCTTTGGAATCCATACAATCGGCCCAAGCGCTCGCAACGCTTGGCGGTATCGGTCCGTTCGGGGGCGGCGATGCCATAGGCTCCCTTCGCAATGCGGCAGGACTTGACCTATTGAACATTGATCTTGACCCGGAAAATGGGGCGAGCGCCTTGACAGTTGGCAAATATGTTGCCGACGGACTTTTCGTGTCCGCAACACAAGACGTTGAGGGCAAAAATGGCTCGGTCAGGATTGAATATGAAATCCGGGATAATATTACCGTGGAGTCGAATGTGCGCCAGGACGGCGATCAGACAATCTCTGCCAATTGGAAGAAAGACTTTTAATAGAGGGTATTGGCACGGACACTGATGCCCCAGGCTAATCGTTAACGCTTTGGCTTTTTCTGAGATCAGTAATCTCTTTAAGGACGTTTTTTGCGTTTGGGTTTTCCGGGTTAATGGCAAGCGTGCGCTTATAATTTTCTTCAGCGCACGCAAGATCGTTCATCAACTTACAGACTTCGCCGAGGCTGTCATAAACGTTTGCTGAGCCCGGGAACAAATCAACATTCAGGGCCAGGACGGCCCGCGCGCCCGCAAAGTCCTCGCGATTAATCAGCCCATAGCCGGCACCATTGATTTCACCTTCATCGGGGAAAATGCGTATCGGCCGCATCGGCCAATGGCCGGGCAAAGGCATGGACCAGCCGCGCCTCGTCGACATTGCCCGCATAAACAGCAGCATAAAACGCTGTTTCCAGCTCAACGTTTTGTAGGGGGCCATAGCGGTCATCATTTTGATTTTCATCAAGCCACCGTCGCGCCGCATCCGGATTATTTTCCTGTTTCAGAACCTCAAGGGCAGCCGCAGCCCGTGACGCACGCGGGCGAAACACTCTGCCAGTCTTGATCACCGTATTTGCCTTGAGAAGGGCGCGAGGATTTTCCAAAATGGTCTCGTCCAGAAGAACAAGGTCCGCCCGGTGGCCCGGTTTAATCTGGCCAATATCGTCATCTAGGCCAAGGGCGCGTGCCCCATTGATCGAGGCGATTTGCAAGACCGTCCGCATGTCAAAATCCGCCTCGGCGAGAGTGATCATTTCCGCCAGCATCGCCTCGCCGCCATTACGGGTGTCGGTACCGATGCGCAGCATGACACCGCGGTCCATGGCGAGCTTCAAATAGTCGGTCACTGCATCAAAAGCGGTGTGAAGTTTTGCCCGCTGATCATCATCATAAGAAAGCTGCGCGGCACGTCGCTCCGGGTAGGCACCAAATCCCGAAAAGTAAACCGAGTGCCCCGCGGGCGAGGCGATATTATTAAGGGTTGTACTGATGGTTACGTTCTTTGCCGCCATCCGGTCCAATAGCGCCACAAGTGACTTATGCAGGGCAGGATTGCGCTGAATATGCGCAAAATAAAACGACTGTATCGCTGCAAATTCATCGAGACCGCGCGGGCGGTCCGTGCCGAAGGCTGCTTTCAGCGCTGGGCGTTCATCGGCAATGGTCATGACACTGGGGACAAGCGTGAAGAAATGCTCAAAGTGTCGGACACCGTTGGCCATCGCCTCGTCGATTGAGACGATGCCATTATCCACATGGGTAAAGAGGGCAAGGCCTGCCGCCTCGCCCGCCTCGCTCAACGCCGCATATTCTGGCGCGCCTAATTTCCAGTAGAGTTTAAGGGCGTTGACGCCGCGGTCTTTGTACCAGGCAACAGTTTCGTCAGCAGCTTCCGGGCTTTCCACAACACGGTGATGGTCGGGAATGAACCTGTTCCATTCAAAATCAGAAATAAGCGAACCACCAATAACGACATGGTTTGGCGCATCGTTGGTCGGGGTTTGCGCCCAATTCTGGAGTTGCGGCACCCAGGATACAGGCTGGCCCATATCAGCGATTGTCGTTGTACCATAGGCCAGAAAGGCGCGGGCCAAGAGTTCGCGATTGTCACGGGTAAGTTTTTTCGGCCGCCGATTCCCGCCACCAAAATTGAGAAGCGCGTGGGTGTGGGTATCAACAAACCCGGGCGCCAATAGCCGACCGGTACCATCAATGATGTTGAGAGCCCGCATTGGCTCTGTTTGGTCAACGATTTTGGCAATCCGGTCCCCATCAATCGCCACCGACATGGCCGGTTGCACCGTTCCGGACTGGGCTTCAAAAACCGCCACATTCGCAATTATGATATCATGGGTGCTCTGTTCACTCTCAAACTGACAGGCGGCGACCAAAATGCTGAGGAAACTGATTAGGACTCAATGCACAAGCGGGCGGCCTTTAGGTCCAGATCCGGCTTGCTGACGATGTGTCATAGTGTGCCCCCCGTGTCCAGTGATTTCATTCTCTCTATCGCCTGCCCGGTATCATGGTGGTTAGCGGTCAAACAAGGCGTATTCGATGAGCCGAGACGCCGGTCGCTAATGGCTGTGCGCCATATACGGCCCCTTTAAGGACATAAAGAATTCCTTATATGCGGCTTGGCGGGACGGGTAAGGGCTGTTATACACCGCGCAAAATCACCGATTAGTTTCTAAACACAAAGGCATCCCCATGAACGCACCGATTACGATCGACCCGAATAAAGACTATCATATCAAAGATTTGTCCCTCGCCGAATGGGGCCGGACCGAGCTTGATATTGCTGAAACCGAAATGCCCGGCCTGATGGCGACGCGCGAGGAATTTGGCGCCTCAAAACCATTGAAAGGCGCGCGGATTGCTGGCTCGCTCCACATGACAGTCCAAACGGCGGTCTTGATCGAAACCTTGCAAGAGCTCGGCGCCGAAGTCCGCTGGGCGTCTTGCAATATCTACTCGACCCAGGACCACGCCGCCGCCGCCATTGCCGCCACGGGCACGCCGGTTTTTGCCTTCAAAGGCGAAACCATCGAAGAATATTGGGACCTGGCTGATAAGATTTTTGAATGGCCAGGCGGCGAAACCGCCAACATGATCCTTGACGATGGCGGCGATGCCACATTGCTGATCCTGCTTGGCGCCGACGCGGAAACGGATCCGTCGGTTCTCGATAATCCGTCCAATGAGGAAGAAGAAGCTTTATTCGCGACGATCAGGCGGCGTCTGGAAAAAGACCCTACCTTTTATTCTCGCGTCAAAGCAAATATCAAAGGCGTCACCGAAGAGACAACAACCGGTGTTCTGCGGCTTTATCAGCGTGAGCAGGCGGGTACCCTGCCCTTCCCGGCGATCAATGTGAATGACTCCGTGACGAAGTCGAAATTCGACAACAAATATGGGTGCCGTGAATCCCTCGTGGACGCGATCCGCCGTGGCACCGACGTTATGCTCGCGGGCAAGCAAGCCGTTGTCTGCGGTTACGGCGACGTGGGCAAAGGCTCCGCCCAATCACTCGCAGGCGCTGGCGCACGGGTGATGGTTACTGAAGTTGACCCTATCTGCGCCCTGCAAGCGGCCATGGACGGGTTTGAGGTTGTTGACCTTGATGATGATATTCACCGTGCGGACGTTGTTGTTACGGCAACGGGCAACAAGGATGTCCTGACGGTTGATCACATGCGCAAGGTCAAGGACATGGCCATTGTTTGCAATATCGGTCATTTCGATAACGAGATCCAGGTGGAAGGCCTGCGCAATTATAAGTGGACCAACGTAAAAGATCAGGTTGACCTCGTTGAGTTCCCCGATGGGAAACGCATGATCCTTTTGAGCCAGGGGCGTCTCGTCAACCTTGGTAACGCAACGGGCCATCCTTCTTTCGTGATGTCTGCGTCCTTCACCAACCAGACGCTTGCGCAAATTGAGCTGTGGACCAAAGGCGAGGAATACGGCAATCAGGTCTACGTTTTGCCAAAACATCTCGACGAGAAAGTTGCCGCCCTGCACCTTGCCAAAGTCGGCGCGAAACTCACCGAACTGACGAAAGAACAAGCCGACTATATCAATGTACCGGTACAAGGCCCGTTCAAAAACGATCAGTACCGATACTGATCACTAGAGTGTTTGGTCAAACGCCAATCGGTTAAAAGAAAAGCCCCCGCGATGGTGTCGCGGGGGCTTTGTTTTTGTGGAGGCTTACTGCGAACAAGCATCATTCTTCGACCCGATGTCGATTAATGACTAAACTACACTGTAAAGTTTTCTCGCTAATATGCGCAAAATTTTCGAGGTATATTTCAAATAAGTTGCGTAATTTTCTCACAGATGGAGACAACAATGCCGGCTTTTATTCCGCTTTCTCTCGGCCGTCTGATCATCGGCTTACCGATCGCCGCTTGCGTCACCGCCGGGCTTTTTCTGGTGATGTCTGGCATTATTGCGCAGGGCGACGTGCCACCGGAAGGTGATCTGGTTACAGTCCCAAGCATAAATGCAAAAGTCCCACCTCCTGAGGGGCCCGATCTTATTAATTCGATCATACCGCAGGAGTTTCCCCCTGCACCGCCACCCATAAGACCCGACCGCAGCAAGCAGAGAACCGTGCCGGATAATGCACAACGGGTACGCCCGAAGAAACCAACGCGCGAGGGCTCCGGTGAACTTACAATTGAACAAGCGCTGGTGCCGATCATCCGTGTGGAGCCCGCATATCCACAAGGCTGCGCCCAACGGGGTGCTGAGGGCCCAGTGACAGTGGAATTTGATATTAGCCCCCAAGGGGCCATTTTGAACCCGCGGATCATCTCGTCGGTGGATCGGTGTTTCGAACGCGCGACCCTGCAAGCCGTGCGCAAATGGAAATACTCACCCGTCGGTCGCACCACCCGTAATGTGCGCACCACCATAAACTTCCGACTGAATTAACTAGACTTCACCGGACCCAGCCACATGGTACGCTCACGATTTGCGTGTATCATGGCAGCTTAACTCATTGCGGGCTTCACAAGATCGTCCACCGCGATTAAGCGTTGGCCATGGCAGTGCGTAGCGACGACCTTTCATCTTTCCCGTTCTTTGCCGGCCTTGAGGCGAAAACCCTCAAGGCCATCACAAAAGCGGGTCACGAAGAAACCATCAAAGGTGGCCGCGCACTCGTTAAACAGGATGACCCCGCGCAAGCCTTATTCTTTGTACTGAGCGGACGCCTGATGGTGGCGCGGCGAACCGTGGCCGACACTGGCGAGGATCAGCCCTGCGGGGATGATGACACACCGCTGAGCGACGATATCGTGATCGGCTATATTGGGGCTGGCGAGCCTGCGGGAGAGATGGCGCTGCTGCTGGATGAACGGCATAGCGCAACGATCTATGCCCTACGCGACACCACGGTCCTGCGTATCGACCATGAGCGCTTTGACATGTTGTTGGAGCGTCATGCTGATTTGGCGGCGCGTCTTTCACGCCTGCTGTTACGGCGCGCACGCCAACCGAGAAATACACAAAAACATGCCAAGCCCCGCGTCTTTGCCCTTATCGGGGCCTCACCATCCATTGATATTGATCAGTATGCGGCGGACCTAACAAAAGCAGTCATCAGATTGGGCGCACGCACCATTCATCTAACCACAATCGATCCAGTGGGCGCTAATGATGTCTTTCACCAGATGGAGGCTGACCATGAGGTGATTATCTTATCCGCCCGGGTCAATGACACTGACTGGTACCGATTTGTCTTACGCCATGCGGATCGGTTTCTGGTTTTTACCCGGCGCGATGCGGTTCCCCCTTCGCCGTTTCCGCTGGCGCCCGATGACCGCTCGCCGGCGCGCCGGTTCCGCCTTGTGGATCTGGTGATGGTTCCCGATGGCACTCCCGCTTGCCCGGTGACCCAATGGCGCGATGCGGTGGGGGCAGAGCGGATTTTTTTCTGGACCGGCAACGAGACGCGTCATCGCCTTGCCCGGGTGATCACGGGCCAATCGTTTGGCCTCATCCTGTCGGGCGGCGGCGCGCGGGCCTATGCCCATGTGGGTGCATTGCGCGCAATCCGGGAGGCTGGCATCCCCCTTGATTTTGTTTGTGGTACCAGCATGGGAGCGATTATTGCCGCCTGTTTCGCCCTCGGATGGAATGACGCAGAAATCGACTATCGTATTCGCAAGGCTTTTGTTGAGAGTAATCCGTTATCGGACTTTAATCTGCCAGTTGTTGCCCTGACCCGCGGGAAACTGGTGGAAGATCGCCTGAAAGCGCATTTTGGTGATGCACGGATTGAGGAGTTGTCGACGCCCTTTTTCTGCCTCTCTGCCGAATTAACGGAAGGCAGAAGCCATGTGCACCGCGACGGCTTTTTGCGGGAGGCACTTCGCGCCTCCATCTCCCTGCCAGGTATTTTGCCGCCGGTCATTAATGGTGACAAGCTTTTGGTCGATGGTGGCTTGATTAACAATTTCCCGACGAACCTCATGGCCGCAACCCACCGTGGACTGAATATTGGCATTGATGTGGCCCGCAAAGGCAGCATTGAGCCCAGGGACTACGCCGATGCGCCGGGCTTTTTCGGATGGATACGTCGAAACGGGTTTCGCACGCCGCCACCCATCGTGGGCCTATTGATGCGCGCCTCCTCCACCAGGCGCGAAAGCACCGCGATCTACCGCGAAGCCGATATCATGATCTCGCCCGCTGTGCCCGGCGTCGATTTACGGTCGTGGCACGCCTATGACACCGCGGTGGCAGAAGGGTACGCGGCTACCCGCGAGGCCCTCGCAAATCACGGCCCTCTTATCTAAGGCGAAGGGGCCGGCGATGACCGAGTGGTTCGGGCACTTTGAACGCCAACTGTGGCGCAACTGGCCCAGTCTACAGTCCAATCGACATGGACATTTTCTGCGACGTGGGCTCTATTGACAGCGAATTAACGATGTTCTGGCGGGGCGCAGGGCGCTCTGTTACGCAGTAACAAAGGGCCGAACAGCCCGGCAAATTGTCAAGTTCTGGGGACAGTCCATGAGTGATAAATTCTACATTACCCTTGATGATAAGGACAAAGCCAAGGTTCAGGAAATCCTCGAGACGGGGCGATATACCAATGCCGGTGACATCATCCGCGACGGTATTGCCCTGTCCCATCGAAAAGTCGCCTCATCCCGGACCATGAACGCGGATTTGCGCAAAGGTCTCACGGCGTTGACGGAGCGTGTGGAACGGTTTCAACGCTGACACAATTAGGTTCGCAAGAGGGTAGCAGCCGACCGTGTTCGTCTGCCTTGCGATTATGGAGGGGCATATGCTCGATTTTGTTCAGGAAAACCTCGCCTTCATTCTTGGCACTGGCGGGGTTGGCGGCATTCTTGGTGGGTTGATCGGGTTGATTTTGTCGCGAAGCGGCGGCGGGCTCCGGCTGAACGATGCAACACTCTCGGAATTGCACTCCATGGTTGGAAGTCTCGGCCTCGTAAAAGGCGCATTCGCCAAGACCCAAACAGGTTTTGGCGGTCTCATTGAGATGATTGCGCCGGGTGCGGCAGCCTCCCCGTTTTTCTCTCAATCCGACACGGACGACCAGTCCGCACCAACCGATGACAGCAAAGAACCAAATGACGCTGCCACAAAAAGCGACGGCATCGCTCTGGCCGAAAGTCTGCTGGCCGCGGTTGCCGCTATTCCGGCCTTGCCGAAACTTCCGGAAGTCGCGGGCGACCTCGATGAGTTGATGGACAATCCGCTTTTTACCGGTTTGTTTGCGCAATTGCGATCCATTGACCCTGATAGCGTCAATACGATGATCGGGGAGTTCAAAACCCTCGTGCAAAATAGCCTTGAGCCAGCGCTGACACGGGCGCGCGAAGATGGTCTCGATTTTATTCTTGAGCCGGAAACGCTGGAAAGCCTGACAAAGGGGGCTGGTTCATTCGTCAAAACGATCGGCGGTATGAATGACATTCTTGACGGTGTCATCAGTGGGCTGACTGAAATTCTTGATGAGGCGACGTAAGCTCAGTCTTCGGCGCCCACTGGACTCAACCCGTCACTTGACGACCATTGGCAGGCGCGGAGCGTCGGCGCAATGCACCGCCAGATCAATCTTCTGGGATGATCCATATCACTGCGCTTTGGTCTTTTTCACGCAGGTGGGTGTGCTACCCCATAGAGTATGAACCCGAGTATCAGAGCCCGGCTGGCCAACGCCTATATACGGCGGCAGTTTCGCAATCGTCCGCTCCTGGAGATGGACCCGGTTGATCTGCGTGCGCTCGTGGAACGGCTTTCGATCCCCCCCATGGTGCAAAAGAGCCTGATACGCCGGGTCAAAGTCGTTGACAGCGTCGCCGCTTCAGCGCCCCCAAAAAACTTTGCGCATTTGCAGGCGCCAGTGAACGGCGAGTGGCATTTCCCCAACCGGGTCAGTGCGGATCATACGCGTCTTCACCAAGTGGTCCTCTATTTCCATGGGGGTGGTTATGTATTCGGGTCCCCCCGCACACACCGCGCCGTGACACTGGGCCTTGCCGCTGGCGCACAAATGCCGGTCTTTTCCTTGGACTATGCGCTGGCCCCGGAACACCCTTTTCCGGCTGCGCTTGAGGATGCGATGCGGGCCTGGACATGGCTGACGCACACTCTGTTGATCCCCCCTAACCAAATCGCCATTGGCGGGGATTCTGCCGGCGCCGGGCTCGCCCTCGCCCTGATGCAAAAGCTGCGTGCCGGCAACAAGACCGGGCCGGCATGCCTCTTTTTGTTTTCGCCCTACGCGGATTTAACGCTTAGCGGCCCGTCAATTACAGAAAATGCCGATACGGATCATATGTTTACGGAAGATACGATCCGCCGGGCACCCGATTTTTATTGCGCTGCATCGCAAGCAGGTGACCCGCTGGTTTCCCCCCTGTTTGGCACATTTGATAATTTCATGCCTACACTGATTTTTGCCAGTGAAGATGAAATGCTGCGTGACGATGCCATTCGTTTGCATGATGCGCTTCAAACAGCCAATGCTCCCTCAACGCTGGTCCTGCGCGCCGAGATGGTTCATGTGTGGCCGATTTTTCACAACATTATTCCCGAGGGCAAAAAAGACCTGAGAAGAACAACCAACTTCATCCGTGCCCATATCACCCCATAAGGAGAAATGACCCATGACGAACGCACAACGACACGCTGTTTTTCTAACCGGCTATCCCGATGGCTTGCCCACAACGGATATGTTTGAGAAGCGAAGCCTCGATATGCCCACACCAGGCGAGGGGCAAGTCTTATTACGGACCGTCTGGATGTCCGTTGATCCCTATATGCGTGGACGGATGAACCCGAAGGTCAAAAGCTATATTCCCCCATTCGCGCTTGATAAGCCGCTGGATGGCGGCGCCGTCAGCGAAGTGGTGGAATCATCGGTGGCAGATTATGCCCCGGGAGACTATGTGGTCGGCTTTTCTGGTGGCTGGCAAGACTACCATGTGGCCGATGCGTCCGGTCTGCAGAAAGTAGACGCGGGGCTTGCGCCGTTGTCGGCCTATCTCGGCGTTCTTGGCATGCCAGGTATGACGGCGTGGTCCGGCATGAGCCAGATCTTAAAACCCAAGGAGGGCGAGACGCTATTCGTTTCGGGGGCGGCGGGCGCCGTAGGGTCTCTCGTTTGCCAATTGGGTAAACTTAAAGGCATGCGCGTGATCGGCTCCGCCGGATCGCCTGACAAGTGCGCATGGCTTGAAGCCGAAGGCGGCTGCGATGTTGCCTTGAATTACAAGGATTACGACAACGCAACCGCCCTGACTAAAGCGTTGGCAGGCGCCGCCCCCAAGGGCGTCGATTGTTACTTCGAGAATGTTGGCGGCATGCATCTGGAGGCAGCGTTGAATTGTATCGCTTTTGCCGGGCGCATGGCTTTGTGCGGAATGATTGCGCAATACAATAACACCAAACCGGAGCCGGGCCCGTCCAATATCATCAATATGATTGGCCGGGGCGTTCTGGCTCAAGGCTTTATTGTCTCAAACTATATGCATTTAAGC
>JBCBBJ010000015.1:0-68298 GCA_038531745.1 Pseudomonadota bacterium | reverse complement strand
AAAGGATCAAACGAAAAACAATCCAACAACGCCGCTTGCAACATCAAAAGCAAGCTGCATAAAATCAACAAAACAGATGAGCCAAACTCTCGCTTAATTTAAGCTGCCATCAGTCCAGAAATCCCTGACGACGGACAAAATAAAAACAATCACTTATCGGCATAAATGGTGCGGCCGAGAAGACTCGAACTTCCACGGGTTTTACCCCACAGCGACCTCAACGCTGCGCGTCTACCAATTCCGCCACGGCCGCACAGCCGGTGACCGGGCGCTCGCGCCTGGCCAAGGGGATGGAATGTGAAGCGTGGGGATAGCAAAGGCGATTGCCTCTGTGAAGGGTGCGCGCGTCGTCGCGAAGACTTTTTTAACAGGGGCCGGTTGGCACATCCAGGCCCGTCAGCCAGTGACTTCAACCAGCACGTCAGCGCCCCGCAGACGCACGCAGCCTGAACCCACTTGATGGTCGTTCACAGTGAGTTGCAGGCGATGGTCGTGCGCCGCGTCCTCGAAGGCGCGCGATTGAGCATCATCGAGACGGATGACACTGCCCCTGTTGAGGCCCATAATCTCGCCCACGGTCATCCGGGTGAAGCCAATCACCACCTTCAAATCGAGGTCAATTGCGTCTATTTTTGCCATTGTGGGCGGGGTCCACATCGATCGTTAAGAGGCTATAGATGTACACGCAAACCGTTAAGAGAGCGGTAACCGGGCCTTCCCCGGCGACGGCGCCGCTTGAGGTTCGAGTGACCGGGGGCCTCACCGACTATGAAACGGCTGTTGACTGGATGGAGACGCGTGCCGCGGCAATCCGGGCCGGGACAGCCGCGGAATGTCTGTGGCTGGTGGAGCACCCGCCCCTTTACACGGCCGGAACAAGCGCAAAGATGACAGATTTGCGGGCGCCAGACCGGTTTCCCGTCTATCGCAGCGCCCGCGGCGGCCAGTTTACCTATCACGGGCCCGGCCAACGGGTTGCCTATGTGATGATTGATCTCACGCGGCGGGGCCGCGATGTGCGCCGCTTTGTGCGCGATCTTGAGGGATGGCTCATGGACACCCTCGCCGCCTTTAATATCGATAGCCGCACCCACCCCGACCGGGTTGGTGTTTGGGTTGACCGGACGCAGCCGGGTGGCCCGGCGCGCGAAGACAAGATTGCAGCTATTGGCGTGCGCATCCGACGATGGGTTAGCTTTCATGGCATTGCCCTGAATGTGGAACCGGAATTAAGCCATTTTGACGGGATTGTGCCGTGTGGCATCAGCGCGGATGGGCTCGGCGTTACCTCGCTTGTCGATCTCGGCCATCCCGTAACCATGGACGAGGTTGATGGTGTGCTGATTAATCAGTTTCGCCAACGTTTTGCCCCCTGCCCCGATCCGGAGGTTTCATGACCATGAATGATCGACTTAATCTGCGACAGTGGGGGCTGGCGATTTGCTTAATGTGTACCCTCTCCCTCCAACCGGTTGCCTTTGGGCAAGCGCCACCATCGCTGAAACCGGATGCAAAAATGGTTGCAAGAGAGCAAGCGCGTAAGCCGGACCCGGATCGTCAGGCCGCTGATCTTAATGCCCGCCAACGCATCAATCAGACCTTTACCGTGCGGCGGCGCGCCGGTGATGACGTCTTGAGCGAAACAACGCTAATTGTTCCCGGCGACCGTGATTTCGCCCGTCAAACGAGCGAAGCCGGAGGGACGGTCCGGGACTATATTCGTGCGGCCGCTGATGCGACGCTTCTCACCCGGCGGGAGGCGTTCACCGAAGCACAGCTAGACTTTGCATTACTTGATCAGGACCGCGACGGCTTCCTAAACCAGACCGAATATGAAAAGGCCGCCGCGCTGCGCCGGGACCAGGAAGCCTATGAGCGGCTCGTTAATACGAGCGAAGAGAAGGCGCCATCAGAAACTAAAGATAATCGGTATGCGGCGTTTGCCAAAGCGGACCGACAGGCCGCGCAACGTGCGCGCCTCACTCGGCAATTTACTGAAATGGCGGCTTTGTCCGGCGGGCAGTCCATTGATCAGCGGGCCTATGCCTTGGGCATTCTGGCGATTTTCGATAAGCTAGACGGCAATGAAGACGGCGTTTTGATCGACGCAGAGCTTCACTCATTCAGACAGACGCTACTGCCGGACGGCAACTAACGGTTCAGAGTACAAAAGGGGCAACGCGGTGCTTATCAGTCTACTTGGGCTTGCGATTGGTCTTGTGATTTTTACGACCTGTTTGCATAGCGCCGCAATTGCCGCCATGGCGGCGGTCTTTCGTCCGTTGCTTGGCCGGGTTGAGAACGGTGTGCGCCCGATCCGGGATCTATTTATTCTTGTGATGGCCAGCACCTGGCTAATGCTTGCCCATGCCGTTGAAATCGCCGTGTGGGCTACGTGTTTCCACCGTGTGGGGATGCGAGACAGCCTTTTAGACGCGTATTATCTGGCGAGCTTATGTTACACCACGCTGGGGCTTGATGGTCTGGAAATCGCCCGGGAATTTGAGATATTCCCCGGTATTGTGGCAGCAAATGGCTTTTTGCTCTTCGGCATGTCAGCCGCATTCCTTTTGGAAATTTTCAGCCGCTTACGGATGAATGTGCAGTAAGAGGTCTTTCGTCTTTTTATCAGTCTTCCCAATGCCGAGAATGCGGTCCGCCAGTCCGTCTGCTGGTTGCGCCCCGTCACAAGCCGCGCGGATGATTGCCCAATCATCATCACTGATAAAATCTTGCGCCCGCGCGCGGGCGCGGTTGCGGGCCTCCCTGATACGGTTGTCAGTTGCCGGATGGGAGCGCAGCCAGGTGGGCAGGCGGCGCTTGCGTTTCGATTGCGTATCCCCCCGGCGTATTTTTCTTCCGATTGCTTTTCGGCGTCTTTTGTCGCCTCCCCGTTGGAGACTCTGGTGGAGATCGCTTCAAACGCTCTCGACAAGGCAGCCGGGTCCATACCAACGGCATCCATGATCGCAAACGCTGTCTCATCGGCACGTGCTTCTTGCGCTCTGGTGTGTTGCAGCTGATTGATCTGCGCTGCAATGGAAACAGCTTGCTGGGCCACGCCGGTGCCTCCGGTGATCGCTTCTAAGGCAAAACTCAATCCAGCATTCCGGTAAAAAGCCTGTAAGCCATCGCGCGATTTCACATGGCCAAGCTCGTGGGCCATGACCGCCATAAACGCCTCATGGTCATCGCCAACGGCGTCAATGAGACCGCGCGTGGCCATCACGTGACCGCCGGGCAAAGCAAAAGCGTTGGGGGCCGAAATATTGACGAATGTGAACGTGATGGGAAAACCAACAGCCCCGCGGGTCGCCATATCATCAAGATAGGGCTGCAAGGCCGTTGTGGCTGGGCCGCTCCCGGCGCATTTACGAAAAAAAAGATTAATTTGAGAGGCGTAATTCTCCCCCATCTGGCGTTCAAAGTCTTTGGAGGTCACGCGCGCCAACGGACCCGAGAGCGCCGGAACCCCAAAGAACAAAAATGCCGAAACAAGCCCCGTGATGAGAACCATGATCGCCGTCAGGCGGACCATGTGCCGGTTAGCGGTGCGCCCTGAAATCAGATCGGGCACAACGTCTTCCAGCGCCGCCGCCCCTGCCGAAGCTGGCAAAACCAATACGGCATCGGGAAAATCATCATGGGTCAGACGAATATCCTGCGCCGTACGCCGGGCAAGCGCGAGACCGTCATAGGGCCATTGCGTGCTACTCGCGTCCGATTTTATGATTTCAAGGAACCGCGCATGAAACCTCACCACCACCGGCTGATCGATGGCCGATTGGCCATCGAAAAAACGGGCATCCATAGTGACGGGGTCAGCCATCAGAAATTTGAAACCAGATCAAGACCGTCGGCGAGGCCTTCACCCTGAGACGGGCCTTCTTCCGTCGTTTGCGCAATTGCAGCCAGATCAATCGGGCCTGCCACCGAATTGGTATTCGCAATTTTTTTCCAGACACGCATCTGCGCCACCATAATGCCAAGCCCAAGGGTGAACACCACGATCAACCCGTTGGTTAGGGTCAGAACAAGAATATCCATCATAGAAATCCGGCTCGACAGCGGTGTCCCCTGGAGGTGGATGCTTTTGACAATCCGGCGCACCATGACCGCCTCGTGCCAGCTGTAAAAGAATGCGCCAATAAAGCCAAAAGCGAAGAGAGAACCATAGAACAAAACTACATTCATCGGATCAAGAAAAAGCGTCTCTTCCGCCAACTGATCAAGGCCCATAGTTACCTGCAAAAAGATGAACCAGCCCGCATAAATCGCAATCATGCCGAGATAGCTGAGGGCGAAGCTTGTATAAACCTGCTCAGATTTCGCCCCGGGCGTCTTGAGGAACTGGAATTTTTCTGACCCGAAATACGCCGCTTCCCAGAGTTTTTTCGACAGGTCGATACGCATCAGTGGCGCCAGCCAGCCAAGCGTCAGCAGCGTCGCAAAAAGCCATCCAAAATATTGAAACCCGTAAGAGACAGCCGACCCCGTCTGGGCAAAGCGAATACCGCGAAAACGGGTGCGCCACAGGTGATAACGACGCGCAAGATAAACCGCGACACCGATTAGCCAGAAAAAGACGAGATAAATGGCGATAACAGCCAATGCGAGACCCACGTCAGCCAGCAATGCCTGTGCCGCAACAAGAAGCCCGATAAACGGCACCATCAGCGTAAAAATGGCGATGAAAAAACCAATAAAGAGCTCTTTGCCGGTGCCGGTATACTCAAGCGGCTCGCCGCCGATGGTGGTGTCGGACCAAAGCTGGCGGCGAAAATTCGTGCGCCCCCAAAACCGGAAAATTGTCAGCGTGACGATGGAAAGCAACGTTGTATAGGTGCCGATCCAGAACATACGTCCGAATTTGGACGTATTCTCAATGCGCAATTTTTGTCCCGCTATGGGCTCGCCATCATCGCCAAACTGGCTCGCCTCGCCTATACGACCGGCACCTGTTTTCAGGCACAGGCGTGGCTACTGGCGCACCCTGATCAATGTTGTTGGTCATTTGAAGTCCCCTTTACTATCCCTACCGAATAAAAGGATTGCAGGACTTGGGCGAGGAAATCAATCGCAACAGGGACGCAGTAAGGCGTTACTTTCCAAACCTCGGTGACGAGCCCAGTCTTTTATTGGATGCCTTTGGTGCGCTCTGACTTTTAGTCTAGGCCCTGATCCATGGTGGTTGCTGGCGCGCAACTGGCGCAATCGCCCACAAGTTTTGCGGGCACCCCGGCAACGGTGCATCCGGCAGGGACATCCTTAAGTACGACGCTGCCAGCGGCAACTTTGGCCCCTGCCCCCACTTCAATATTGCCGAGAACTTTGGCCCCAACACTGATCAACGCACCGGCCCGGATTTTTGGGTGCCGATCACCGCTGTCTTTACCTGTGCCGCCCAACGTGACCGATTGCAGGATCGAAACATTATCTTCAACGATTGTAGTTTCGCCAATCACAACGCCTGTGGCATGATCGATAAAAACGCCCTGGCCAAAGGACGCATGGGGATGAATATCGATGCTATAAAGTTCAGACATGCGGCTTTGCACATAAAGCGCGAGCGAGCGGCGATCATGACGCCACAACCAGTTGGCAAGCCGTTGCACCTGCAAACCCTGATAGCCTTTGTGGTACAAAAACGGCTGCACATATTCGAATGTGGCAGGGTCGCGGTCAAAGCAGGCGATAAGGTCAGCATGGGCCGCATGGACAATATCCGGCTGGTCATCGAACGCGCCGCTAATGACTTCGCGCCAGACCATGGGGTTCATTTCCGCATCGGACAGCTTTTGCGCTAAACGATAGGATAGCGCGGCGCGAAAACTATTGTGATTTAAGATAGTTGCATGGAGAAAGCTCGCCAGACTTGGCTCTAGCCCGGCATTGGTTGCCGCCTCCAACCGCATACGCGCCCAGGTCTGATCAATGGTTAACGCGGTATCATCCTGGGCACGATCGGCAAGAACAAGGTTCTCCGTAACCGGATCATCATTACTGGGCATGGAAGGTGACGATTTTTGGGCCATAGAAAACCTCAACCAGTTGGGCTGGCGACATTGTCATTGATCTGCCGCCGAATAAGCATAGATATGGCGGGCGGCAGGTCGCCCCGCAAGGCCTTTTGCACAGCCATCAGGGTCATAATAATGGTCAAGCTGTCGGTAATGGTGCCATTCAACACCTCATCATAGAGGCTTTTGAAGGGGACGCGTTTTACCTTTAGATCTTCTGATGCATCGGGTGCGCTTTGGCCGGGACTAAGGCCGGCCGCGATATAGCAGACAGCCTCCTCATCGGTGACGGAATTCGAAATGGTGAACCGCGCCAATTCGCTCCAATGCGCTGCGGAATATCCGGTTTCTTCTTTTAGCTCGCGCCGCGCCCCCATAAGCGGGTCTTCATCCTTCGGACTGCCCCCTTCAGGCAATTCCCAGCTATAGGCATCAGCGGGAAACCGATGCTGCCCCACAAGCCACACATGGCCGGTCTCGTCGATGGGTAACACGCCAATGGCAAGGTTTGCGAACCGGATCACACCATAAAGCCCGGGCGTCCCATCGGGATGGATCACTTCGGAATGTTCAACCCTGATCCATGGATTCTCGTAGCGGGTCTGTGTCGTTTGTACCGTCCACGGACCAAGTTGATGGGGAAACCGCTTTGACATAGTCGTCACCGCATCCTTATTCGTTGGGCTTAGCGGACACAGTATTATTGGCAGGCGACGCCATACGCACCGGAATTGTCACTTGGCACACATCAACATGGTTTGGGCGATAAAAGAAAAACGCCTCCGGCCGGTTGCGCCGCGATTCCACATAGTCAGCAAACAGCGCGTTGTCGGTGCGGAACACCTGCCAGACGGGGGTTGTTTCACCTTCTGGTGGCGCATCACCCATCCAGACGCGACGAATTTCATCTCCTAGCGGATCGGTCTCATCTTCCGGAGGCAGCTGACGGGTGAGCGCTTGGATATGATCCATACCATCAATCACGCGGCCAAAAATCGTCAGATTGCGGTCAAGATAGCGCTGCGGCTGAAGCGTGATATAAAACTCTGTACTGGCACTATCGGGATCATTATTGCGCCCAAACGCAAAAGCACCGGTGCAATGCAGCGGCCATCGCCTATAAATTGAGTTTGTCCACTCCACTCCTATGGGGATACCATCGAGCCAGCCGGTGGCGGTTTGAGCGTAGCCGTCGCCGGCATTAGCGAAGCCAGGCAAAACGGAATCAACATCCGCTTCATCTTCCATGAGAAGATGTTCAATTTCCGCCACGAGATTTTCTTTAACGCCATCGGGCACGACGCGTTCCTCAAAAGGATCACCCCCCTGGGCAACAAACCCCTCAATCACTCGGTAAAAAGACAAGCCATCGTAAAATCCCCCTTTGACGAGATTTTGCATTTGCCCCACATGGTTTGGCGCAAGGCGATCGGACAGCTCAATGATAACCCGGCCCCGTGACAACTCCATCACAACGAGTTTTGCCGGATTAACGGTACGCCACTGGTCGTCCGGTGCAGTGGCAATAATCTGCGAGGGCGCGCGTTTGCCGGCCAATGCCTGCGCCCCGGCGGGGTTGCTGTCAAAAATGATTGGGCACAAAGCCAGAACGATTGCGCTAGCCAAGCTTCTTTTTTGCGTATTTGTTCGCATAGGAACAGTCCTTTCAGCCCGCTCAATCAGGCACAGGTTTGAAGGCCTCGCGATACTGCACAAACCCTTTGTTCCCACTCACCATAACTGACATGGTCTTGGCAACCAACCTGCTCTTAAACACGCACCGGGGGTTCGCCGAATGACGCACACCGCCAAAGATATTGATGACAGAGCGTGCCTAATCGTCGGCGCGGGTGACGCAACGGGCGCAGCGATTGCCCGGGCCTTTGCCCGCGAGGGGCATATTGCCTGCCTTGTGCGCCGCCCGCGCCATACCGATGCGTTGGAGGCCCTCGCCCGGTCAATCCGCGAGGCCGGTGGGCGGGCCGTTGCGATGCCTGCCGATGCCCGCGATGAAGAAGCTATGGCGGGTTTGGTTGAAAAAATCGAAACGGACATCGCAACGATTGATGTTGCGATTTTCAATATCGGTGCCAACGTGTTTTTTCCCATAACCGACACGAGTGCGCGGGTCTTTCGCAAGGTTTGGGAAATGGCCTGCTTTGCCGGCTTTCTGACGGGGCGCGAAGTCGCCCAACGCATGATCCCCCGCAAGCGCGGCACTATTATTTTCACGGGCGCCACGGCGAGCGTGCGCGGCAGGTCCGGCTTCAGCGCTTTTGCCAGCGCAAAACACGGCCTGCGTGCCCTCGCTCAATCTATGGCCCGCGAGTTAGGGCCCCACAATATTCATGTGGCGCATATCATTATTGATGGCGCGATTGATTCAGCCTTTATCCGGGACAATTTTCCCGATGCCGATGATCGGCGTAAGGAGGATGCCCTCCTCCAGCCTGACGATATCGCCGCATCCTATGTGATGGTCCATAATCAACGCCGCACGGCCTGGACCCATGAATTGGACCTGCGACCGTGGAAGGAAAAATGGTAGGCCACAACGACATAGCCGCCAGCGTGATAACGATAAAAGGACCTCTGCCATGACCAAAAGCGTCGACTTCTATTTTGATTTTGCCAGTCCAAACGCCTATTTTGCCCATAAAGTGTTACCATCCGTGTGCGCACGGTGTGAGGCAGAGATTGTTCTAAAACCTGCGCTTCTGGGTGGCATTTTTCGGGGGACAAACAACCAGGCACCCATGGTTGCCTTTGCCTCGGTGAAGGGCAAGGTTGCCTATGAAATGCTCGAAGTTCAGCGATTTATTGCCCGGCATCAGCTAAGCGCTTTCAAAATGAACAGTAGCTTTCCGGTAAACACCCTGATGCTTATGCGCGCCGCCATGACCTTTGATGATCAAGACCTTCTGCAAGCGTTCTTGAACGCAGGCATGCGGGCGATGTGGGAGCTTGACCGAAAAATGGATGATGCAGATATCTTTGTGCGTACCCTGACGGAACTCGGCTTTGATGGAGCCGGCCTACTCGCGGCAACGCAAGACGCGTCCATTAAAGAGGCGCTAAAATCGGCAACTGAAACAGCCGTGGCACGCGGTATTTTCGGCTTACCAACGTTTTTCGTGGGTGAGGAAATGTTCTTTGGCAAAGAACGGCTTGGCCAGGTTGAAGATATGCTTGGCGGCGAGCGTTAACCGGTCTTCATCCGCCTACCCTTTATCCTCGACCACGGTAAGGGGGCACCCCCTGACCAGGAACCCACAACCCCTCTGGGGGCGTTCCTGTCTGCCAGAACACATCGATGGGAATACCGCCGCGCGGATACCAATAGCCGCCAATCCGCAGCCAGCGGGGTTTTGTGGCCGCAACGATGCGCTCGGCAACCATCACCGTACAGTCCTCATGAAAGCCGCCATGGTTCCGAAAAGCGCCGAGAAAAAGCTTTAAAGACTTTGATTCCACGAGCTTTTCGTCCGGTGCATAATCAATCACCAGATGAGCAAAATCCGGCTGCGCTGTTACCGGACACAGGGACGTGAATTCCGGACACACAAACCGCGCCAGATAAAGCGCCCGGGGGCGCGGGTTTGGTACGGTCTCCAGCACCGCTTCTTCCGGTGTTGCGGGTCCAGCCTGTATCTGCCCCAGTTGGGTCAAATCGTTGGTGCCTGACGCATCGCGAACGGGGTTTTCAGTTGGGGTCTTCGCCATAATCAAGTCTCTGCCTGCGGGGATGCCAGCGCTTCTACGGCGTTTGTCCTGGCCCCGCAATTCGCAGTTTATAGAGACAGGACCGGTGGAGAGCACGGCCCCATCAAAATTGACAAGGAAACTTGACATCTGGTCGATACTCCCCACATCCCACCGGCGAGGAGAGGAGTAAAACGATGAGCAATTTTCTTGTTAATATTGGTGATCAAGGCTCCGACGATGGAGCGGTACTGCAATCTCTACCAACCGCTATGGCGCCCCATGCGGGTCTTTGGTCCCGGCTTAGCACCCTGAGTTTTGACGCACCCGCGGCACAGTTTTGTTTTGCTGATCGTCTGGCGCGAGACAATAACTGGTCACCGGCATTTGCAGCACGCGTGGTCACAGAATATCGCCGTTTTGCGTTTCTTGCCCGCGTTGCTGGCCATGAGGTGACGCCGTCCGATGCGGTTGATCAGGCCTGGCATCTGCATCTTACCTATACCCGGCATTATTGGGGTCCCTTTGCCGAGGCGCTGGGCGCGCCTTTACACCATGGGCCAACCCTGGGCGGACCGTCAGAGCGTACGCGGTATGCGGACAATTACGCCAAAACCCTCGCCTCCTATGAACAGTTTTTTGGCGAGTTGCCATCGGCAGATATTTGGCCGGAAAGTGCCGAACGGTTTGCCGCGGCTCCGCATATGCGCCGTGTGGATATGCGTCAAATGTCGAAGCCAGCGGCGCGCAACCGATCCCTCGCGACCCTTGTGGCCGGTATCGGCGGTACGCTCACAGGGGCAGCCACCACGGTATTTCTGGTGGCAGCAACGGCACAAACAGGCGGCGCAGCACAAACCTTCGAAGCGCTGCGCGCAAATCCCAAAGCACTCGTCGCTATCGGTTGTCTCCTCTTGCTGATTGGTCTTCTTTCTGCCACTGCAACGCGCACATCATCCCGGTCGGGCAATGGGGCCACCGGTGGGTCCGTAAATAGCGGTACCGGGAAAGACAGTAGCAGCGGCGACAATGGCGGCGGCGATAGCGGCTGTGGTGGTGGCTGCGGCGGCGGTTGTGGCGGCTAAGGCATCGAAGTCCCGCCCCCGCGTGAAAAAATGCCCTTCCCGCCTGAAAAGCATCCTATGCCGCAGGAAGGAAATTTCTTCTACCCGGCCCCATAAAGCCAATGGACAATCGGCCCGCCGTTGGCTAAGACCCGGGGCTCGCGAGGCGCGTGTTTGCCCGTGACTTGCCGCCTAATCCTTTGGATACGGCACCCGCCCAGGTAGCTCAGTTGGTAGAGCAGCGGACTGAAAATCCGCGTGTCGGTGGTTCAAATCCGCCCCTGGGCACCACCTCGCAAAATGTCCGTACCGGCGAAAAACAATTTCCGACGGATGGCGCGGGGAACACCCTTATTTTTCCGGAGCACTTCCGGCTCAATTCTATTCAAAAACCTTCGTCCTTCGAGACGCCCTGCGGGCTCCTCAGGATGAGGTTTCTCCACAAATTCCTAATCCTGAGGGGAGCGCGTAAGCGGTCGTCTCGAAGGATGGAAGCCTATAGCATCGCGCCGCCAAAGTGGCTCACCGGTTTGGCTGGTAGCGACGCGAAATCAAGGACTTAGAGCACGGGACTGCCTCAACGATACAGTCCCGTGCTCTAAGACGATTGAAACGAACATGCCCTGGTGACAGCATTGGCAGTCGGGTGGTTCAAATCCCCCCCAATTGAAAACGCCACTGCTCTTTCGGGCAATGGCGTTTTCGATAGTGAGTATTTGCCTAGTGGAATTAGGCGGCAAGGACAGACCCGTTGACGATACGGATACGCTCGCCATTAAACCGGGTCAGCTGGAAGCCGTCGAATTCGTCATTATACGTTGTTGAGTAGTCACACAGCAGCGTAATGGCCACGTTTTCGCCGATGAAGTTACCGCGACCATCGGAGCGCCAATGCATCCCCATGGCATCGCGGCCGTGGGTGATGTTGCCCACCAGCTTGTTCAATTCACCGCCAATGGTCAGGTCGGGACCTGTGTAGGGGTTCAGAACGGAGCCGGAGGCATCGGGCTCAACCGGGTTAGGGATGACGAAATCCTCGTTGAAGAGCGCTTTACAGATGGTTGCCCCCGCCGCCGCAAAAGTTGAGTGACCGCCCGGATAGGCCGGGTGCGCCGGTGAGCCTTCTGGATAGCCCATGGGCAGAAGTGCCCGGTCATCACTGGTCATGCCCGCCTGCATGATGATGCGGTCGAGTGCCTCTGAATCGAGGATTTCCTGGTTGATGTCGTAGGACCGGCGACCGCGCAGTTGGTTATTGATACGGCCGGCATAAACCTCGGGACGCAACCGTCTGTGTGCAGCCCATTTCTGGAACCACGCCCCAAGAAGGCCGATCCGGGGGCCTTGTGCCACGAGGTGGGGAAGACCACCACCACCAAAGCTGGTGAAGGCTTGCTGGGTTGCCCCCGCCGTGCTGGCGACGGCAGCATACGGAATATTCGGGTCGACAGCATCGGGGCCATAGCCCAAAAGGATGAACAGCGAATAGAGCGGCGATTGCACGGGGAAATCGATATGGACGAATTCGCCAAGGTCACGCATCGTCGCAATAAAGCGCTTTGAGCCTCGGAACTGCGTCGAACCCGCAGGCGCGCCGCCGCGCTGAATGTTCAGCCACTCATCATAGTCGGTCATGAACTGGTTGGCGGTACCGGGCGTTGGGGTATCGTAACGCTGCTCAACTTCCAAAAGGCCAAAATTAAACGGCTGGTAGAGCATCTGGCTGACCAGCGGGCCCACTTCAGCACCCGCAAACGTACCACGGAAAATCGTGGCTGGTGTGACGGTACCATTATCATTGGGGAAGATATCGCTGCGCGAGAGACCATTCAGCTCTGTGGCGGCGGCGGCAATGGTTGCATCGGTATTGTATTGCGAAAGCGGCACATCACGGGTGAGCGCATACCAATAAAGCTCGGCCATCTCGGCTGCGGTTTCCGCACTGGCAAATGCCGGTGCCACATCCATCCGGTAGCCATTGCTGTCGAGGGCCGATTGATCAAAGGAAAACGCCGCTTGCGGGGCCACCAGCGGAATCCGACTAGGATTATTAGGCTCACCGACAATGATATTATCAAAGTCGGCTGGGTCCCGGCTATTTAAGGCAGTCAGGAAGCTATTGTAGCTGTCCATTTCCACTTCGCCGAACTCATTATGCGCCAAGGATTTGGAAAAGCTGCCGCGGAAGTCGGCATAAAGGGACTCGTCGCCATTATTGCTTTGAACGTCAGCAGGGAAACGGCCACCTTGGCGCTGCGCGTTGGACGTGCGCAAATTTACAAAACTTGCCATGCGTTCGGCCGGTGCTTCGCCGAAAGTCATGCCGGTAAGCGGCGTTTCGGCCTGTACCGGCGGATCAATCATAAAAGATGGCGCGTCAGAACACGCTGTTGCCGCGAGCGTCGATAAAACAGCGGCACCTTTTAACAAATCACGACGCTGAACGCCGGTATCTGTGTCATTTGATGTTGCGAGAATATCGGGTGTTGATGTTGTCGGTGGGCCGGACGCAAGCGCCGGTATTTTGGTCTCTTCAGCCATGATGTTCCTATCCACTCCTGCTACGGCTCTGGGCCGTTTATTGCTGTCGCCGCGGGTGAAAGCCCCCCGAACACACGTCCTAAACGTGCACAAAGCGTGCCGTATTCGCGTGATAGAACTGGATGGACAGATGGTGCCCCCCGGCAACCCTCCAAAGGTCAATAGTGGCGAAGCTTTGCCACGCTAAAGGGTTATCACAATTGCGTTATCGACCCCATGAAAAACCCGATAAAATTTTCGGTATTTTTGTCATGAAAAAAGGGTACCAGCGACGCCGGTACCCTTCTCATTGTCCGCAAATGGGACGGTTTTAGTTGGCCAGGACTAGTCCGTTGACGATACGGATCCGGGTGCCGTCAAAGCGGGTTAACTGGAAGCCGTCAAAGTCAGTGTTGTATGTCCGGCTGTAATCGGCAAGCAGCGTGATCGCCACATTTTCACCGATGAAGTTACCGCGACCATCTGAACGCCAGTGCATGCCAGCGCCATCACGGCCATGGGTAACGTTACCCACAAGTTTGTTCAGCTCGCCGCCAATCGTCAGGTCTGGACCGACAAATGGATCAAGCTGTGTGCCTTGTGCGTTGGCAACAACCGGATCTGGAATGACGAAATCTTCATTGAAGATCGCCTTACAGACCGTTGCACCCGCCGCCACAAAGGTTGAGTGACCACCTGGGTAGGCCGGGTGGGTTGGTGACCCTTCAGGATAGGCCATGGGCAGAAGACCCACATCGTCAGCCGTTGCAGCATTGGCAACGATCCGCGACAAGCATTCGGAGTCCAGGATTTCCTGATTGATATCGTACGTTCGACGGCCACGCAGCTGGTTATTAATCCGGCCAGCATAGACCTCCGGACGCAGACGACGATGAACGCCCCATTTCTGGTACCAGGCCCCGAGGAGACCAATCCGCGACGCTTGCAGGATGAGATGCGGAAGACCGCCGCCACCCCAACTGGTGAAACCCACTTCGGTCGGGCTACCGCCAGCACCTGGACCACCAAATGGAATGTTTGGATCAAGCGCATCTTGTCCGAAGGCGGAGAAGATCAGGAAGGCGTAAAGTGGCGACTGGATCGGGAAGTCCACATGCACCCATTCGGCCAGGCCGCGCATGGATGAGATGAACCGGTTTTGACCCGAGAATGTCGTGGATTCGGACGGGTTCGTACCATTCTGGATTGCCAACCACTCATCATAATCAGTCATGAAGTCGTTGACGCTACCCGGTGTTGGCCGGTTGTAACGTTGTTCCACTTCGGCGCGGCCAAACATAAAGGGTTTCAACAGCACCTGGCTCACAAACGGACCAACCTCAGCACCGGCAAAGGTGCCGCGGAAGATTGATTGTGGCGTTACCGTTCCACCAGTATTTGGGAAGATGTCGCTACGCGTGAAATTGTTCAAATCGTCTGACGCGCGCTGAATTAATGGGCTCGTGTCATAGTTTGTGAACGGAATATCACGGGTCAGGGCATACCAATAAAGCTCACCCATTTCTGCAGCGGTCTCATCGCTGGCAAAGGTCGGCGCCGCTGGCATCCGGTAACCGTTACTGTCGATGGCTGATTGATCAAAATCATAGGCCGCTTGCGGGTCAACCAAACCAATACGGTCTGGATTGCCGGCATCACCAACGATGATGTTTTCAAAGTCCGACGGACGCCGTGAATTTAGTGCCGTCAGGAAGGTACCAAACGATGTTGGATCAACTTCCCCAAATTCATTATGCAACAATGACTTGGAATAGCTGCCACGGAAATCAGAATAAAGGGACTCATCGCCACTATTCACAGCCCGCTGAAAATTACCGGTCATCGCGCGGAAACGGCGGAACTGCGACAAAGCGTTATTGTTCCGAATCCGGAAGGCACCGATGGCCCGTGAAATCGGGCTTTGGCCAAAAGTGCGGCCTGCCAAATTTAAGCCCGGCTGTGCTGACGCGCTGCCCATAGTGGTGGCACCGGCGGCAAGCGCTGAGGTGGCAACACCCGCTTTCAGGACGTCACGCCGATCAAGATCGGAAAAATATTCCGTCGTGGTCTTCGGCGTAGCGGCCTCGACTGTATCCTGGTCTTTCTTTAACTCTTCAGACATTTAATTCTCCCATCATTATCTGAATTAACGGATGAAAGAAACAATGCTGTTCACGGCCTGATGATCAGATAGTTTGTGTACGCATCATTTAACTGAGCGCACCCAACAATCCCTGACCCTGTCAACGTTGTTCCAAAACACGGCTCTCCCAAGCCGCAAAACGGACATTTTGCAACGAAACCACAAAAATTCTGTTTGGAACGATGTGTTCACCAGACCGATGAACAAACATTGCTCTCCTCTCCAACTACAACGCTAGAAGAGGCTGCTATGGTATGTCAATGACCTCCATGTCCCCTAATCACGGTAATTCCTCCGCGCGAGGAGGAATATTCAATTTTCTATAAATTGGCTTGAAAAACTTGCCAATTGTTCATGCATAAATATGAGGAAGATCAATAGTTTAACGGGATAGCGATGAGGCGACCACTGAATGTCTGACTGTCAAAAAAATGCCAAAGAAATTGGAAAAAAAAGCAGTTGTGCGACAAAACGACGTTTTCTTGGTGTACTGATCAGTTTCCCAAATTTTTTGAGGTGTGCTCAATCAAGGTGAGAGTTTATCAACAATTGTGCCTAATTGGGAGCCTAGTTCGCGGGCATATACCCCCAAGGGGCGACTATTTTTTTCCCGGCCCAACCTGGGCTTGTGTTGGCGTTTAGAGCGGGCAATCGATAACCATGCCGTCATAGGCGGGTTCGACGCCTGTTGGTAGTTTTGACTTAAGCGACTGATAGTCCATAGAAACGTGTAAATTGGTCAATATTGTCCGGGCCGGTTTTATCCGCGCGATCCAGGTAAGCGTCTTTTCCAGATGGGCATGGGTTGCGTGCGGGCGTTCCTGTAAGGCATCGACAATCCACACCTTAACACCCGTCAAAAGATCGAAGCTTTCCTCCGGCAGGTCAACAACATCGCTGGAGTAGGCAAGATCGCCGCAGCGGAAACCAAGCGAATCGACGCCCCCGTGAAATTGTAGAAACGGCATAATCGACAGCGGCCCAGCGGGCCCTTCAACCACGGCATCATCGCCCATGGCGGGCATCGTCTGACGATCAAGAATGGCCGGGTATGCGCTACCGGGTGCTTGTGTAAAGCAATAATCAAAGCGCTCAAGAAGTTCACCCGCCGTATGCGGATCAATCCAAACTGGCACCTGTGCGCGCTGGGCGATGGCAAAAACGCGCAGATCATCAATCCCGTGCGATTGATCGGCGTGGGCATGGGTATAAAAAACCCCGTCCAGCCGTGCACAATGCGCAGCCAGCAATTGTGCACGCATATCAGGTGACGTATCGATCAGCGCGGTGGTGCGCAATTCTGGTTTGTTCGAGCCGTCGGCGCCTAAACGTTGCAAGAGAAGAGAACATCGCGAACGCCGGTTCTTTGGCTCTTGCGGATCGCACTTGCCCCAATCCCCGCGTCCCTCCGGCCCGCCCGGGCGCGGCACCCCGCCAGAGGACCCGCTCCCGAGAATGGTGGCCCGCAGAACGGCGTCACCGCCAGAAGACGTTTGATTGGTCATGACGAAACGGGTCCATCAGCGCTAGAAGGCCGCTTTGGCTCAAAGCCGCCGCCTTGTGAGGCGGGAACGAGACCCGCATCAGCCCGTTGGAACAACCGAAAAAAGTTCTGGGTTGTTTGGGTGGTAAAGTCCGCCAAAGGCATCCCGCGCAGTTCGGCTATAAATGCTGCCACGTGAACGAGAAGTGCTGGTTCATTCCGGCGCCCGCGCTTTGGTACCGGCGCGAGGTAGGGGCAATCAGTTTCGATGATCAGCCGGTCAATCGGCGCCGACGCGGCAATGGCCCGCACTGAATCAGCATTCTTGAAAGTGGCGATTCCCGAGAAGGAGATATACCCGCCCCAGTCATAAACCCGCGCGGCAAGCGCCTCGCCACTGGTATAGCAATGGAGCAGAGGGACGAATGGCGCTTCCGCCATAGCTGCCTCGAGCATCTCCAGCATCATCTCATCGGCATCGCGGGTGTGAATGATAAGCGGCAAGCCGGTGGCCTGTGCAGCTTTGATATGGGCAGCAAAGACGTGGCGCTGATTGGCTTCGCCAGAATGACCGTAATAAAAGTCAAGCCCGCACTCACCAATGCCAACAACATCAGGTGCGCCGGCGGCCTCAATCAGCGCCTGCGCGTTGAGACTGGAAAAATCATCTGCGTAGTGAGGATGCACGCCCACAGACCGCCACACGAACGGATAGCGCGCGCAGATGGCTTTGATCACCCCAACATTATCAAGGCGGTCACAAATCGTCAGCATGGCACGCACATTGGCGCCCAGCGCATCTGCCACAAGGCCGTCAATTTCATGGGGCTCATATTGCGTCGCGTGGAGGTTCACATGACTGTCGACGAGAAAATCAAAATCGCTCACGGGCCGGCCCCCGTTTCATGCAATGCGCCCAAATCATAGGCCAACGCCTGTAGCAGCGACGCACGGTCGATATTCAGGCTTTCACCGCGTTCACAAAGTGCATTCGTTACTTCCCAGCTTTTGACCCAGAGACGACTATTGGCTGCCAGTTTCGCACGATCGCCACTGGGCCCCTCCCCCAATGCGGTTGTGCGCGCGCGTTCACTTAAGATCAGCGCCAGTCGATTGCGAAAGATCGCCCACTGATCATCAGCACTTTTTTTTGACAGCTGTTCGGCAATGGTGCTGACGCTTTGCCGCGACAGCGCTGCGGCAAGAAAGGCATCGGCCATTTGGAGAATGGCTGCACCGTCATTTTCCGCAAGCGCCAGCGCATAGCCCGGTCGGCCCCCGGCGGCGGCAACAAGCGTCTGACGGGCTTGCGCCGTCGCGTGGGTTTCAGCTTTCAGAAAATTATCGACCAGCCGGTCCTCAACCGGGCGCAACGCATACCGACGACAGCGCGACCGGATGGTAGCCAGCAGCCGTCCAGGCGCATGGGATAAAAGCAAGACAAGGGTGTTTGCCGGTGGTTCCTCCAACACCTTGAGCAAGGCATTGGCGGCATTATGGTTCATTTCATCAGCGGTATCGATAATCGCCACACGGCCATGGCCGCCAGAAGCGGTAAGCGCAAGGAATTTTGTCAGTGCACGGATACGATCGACCGGAATTTCCGTTTCTAAACGCTGCCTTTTCTCATCATAACGCCGCCGCGCCACGACCAGATCAGGGTGGGCAAGGCTAGTAATCTGGCGCACCGTATTATGGTTGGGGTCCGTACACAAACTATGATCATCACTTAAGGCTGCGGGCGCCAGTTTTGCCTTAGCGATGTGCCCGGCAAGCGTCGCCTTTCCAATGCCGTGCGGTCCGGTGATAATCCACCCGTGGGACAGAGCATCACGATCCAGCAATTGACGAAAATGGGATTGCGCTGTGTCGTGGCCAATCAGGCCATTGCGGCTAAACACCGGGTCTGGCGGGGTGGGTTCATCGCCTTGCTTTTTTGCTGCCGGGGCCATCGATCAAACGCCTTTTGCCGCGGTAGTTTTGGCAAGTGCGGGTAGTCGGTTGCTGACTGTCTGCCAGATACGCGCCTCCACGGTCTCGGGCGTGCCGTCGGCGGGGATCAGCACACAACGCTCGGGCGCCGCCTCAGCAATGTGGGTAAAAGCCTGCGTAACCTGCGCCTGAAAAGCGGGTCCTTTTTCTTCAAACCGGGTCTCCGTGGCAGTATTCGCCTCAGCGGTATCATCATTCCCCTTCAAATCTTCCTCGCGGGCAGTTGCACGGGCCAAGGCTGCCGCCTCCCCCATCTGCAAGACCAGGGTCAGTTCGGGCATATGCGGTCCAACCACAAGGGATTGTAATGCCATCACCCACTCGGTTGTCAGCGCGCCGGCAATGCCTTGATAGGCTAGCGTTGAATCGGCGAAGCGATCACAAAGAACAATTTTCCCGGTCGCCAGCGCCGGCAGAATGGTGCGTTCCAGATGATCCGTGCGCGCTGCATTCATCAACAAGGCTTCGGTTTTTGCCGACCATCGGTCGGTTGACCCGGTTACAAGCAATTTACGAATTTCCTCCGCACCCGGCGCACCCCCGGGTTCGCGGCTTACCACAACCGCATGGCCTAGCGCCTCAAGGCGGTTGCGCAACAAAGCGATCTGCGTGGTTTTGCCCACGCCGTCGCCGCCTTCAAACGTGATGAACACACCCGGCCCGCCGGATAAATCCCCCGATGCGGTCATTGCGCACTGCCTCCGGCTGGCGCGTTGCTCCCGGCTGATGGTGCGGCAGGTTTAACCAGCAATTTGCGTGCAGCTAGGGCGATTTTGCCCAGCCAGCCAACTTCCTTCACCGCGGCCATAGCGTAAAGAGGGTAGTCACGCGTTGGTTGCCCGGGCACGCTGACCCGCAAATAGCCAATCTGTTGATCCATAAGGATTGGGGCGGCCACGGGGCCCTCGTAAATCACTTGGGCGCGGGCCCGGCCGGCCAGTTTGCGGTGGGCAAGCAGAGTTACATCTTCGCGCAAGCCCAAGGGCACAGTGGCAGATTTCCCTTTAAAGACCGACGCCTCCACCAGCATGGTACCGGCATTGAAATATGTCCGCTGGGTAAAATCATCAAAGGCCTTGGTCATCATAAGGCGGGCCGAGCGCAGCCGCGCTTGCGCCGTTTCCAATCCCTGCACCACGACGATCCGGCGCACGCCCTCGCGCATGGCCGAGCCAACGACGCCATAACCCGCCTCATCCGTATGCCCCGTTTTGAGACCATCGGCACCATCAAACGTTTTTAAGAGCGGGTTACGATTTTCCTGCTCGATCCGCGACCAGGTAAAACTACGCTCACTGAATAAATTGTAGTAATCGGGGTAGTCGCGAATGATCTTCCGCGCGAGCCGCGCAAGATCGAGCATGCTCATGCGTTGGCCCGGGTCTGGCCAGCCCGTGGCGTTGGCAAACTGCGAATCAACTAGGCCCCATTCACGTGCCTTACGGTTCATCAGGGCCGCAAAGGCCTCCTCGGAACCGGCAATATTCTCAGCCAGCACAATAGCCGCATCATTGCCCGACTGGATAATCAGGCCGCGCAGCAAGTCTTCCACCCGGATTTGCGTGTCCACCAGCACCCACATTTTTGACCCCTGCCAGCGCCACGCCTTTGCACTCACGGTAAAGGGCGTGTTGAGGGTAATCTCACCGCCTTTCAGCTGGTCAAAAACGATCGCCGCCGTCATCAATTTGCTCATGGAGGCCGGGGCCGTCGGGGTGGTGGCGCGTTTGGCATAAAGCACATCACCGGAAGCAAAATCGAGGATCACGGCAAATTTTGCTTGGGTTTCAATGGGTACCGCGGGGGTGTTGGCAACCGACTTAGACGTTCGATCAGTGATTTGCGCCGCGGCGTAAGGGCCGATCAGGCTGGATATCACGAGCAGCAATGACACAAATACGCGCCAACGGCGCGTCGGCAGTACCGTCAAAACATCAAGACGAATGCGGAGAGAACGAAATATGCTGGCGATCATCGTTTCTATATAGCGCCCTGTACCCGCGAAGCGATTCCAAAAGTGATGGAGAGCGCGAAACACCCGGAGAAATCGCACCTGTTCTTCATGCGGTTTTAGTAATCAAGACCCGGTCGCGGTGCAGGGCCAGCGACTGTCGAAACCCACGCATCGGTGTATCCCGCCGACCGCACGGCACGCAAATAAGCGTCTGCATCCGCCCGCGTCCCAAACCGGCCAGCCAAAACGCGGTAGACAGCGGGCGCTCCGCTCGCTGCCATAGGGACTATCGAAACAGGCACTTGCGGGCCAAGGGCCAACCGTACCGTTTCTGCGCGGTTCAAATCACGAAAAGCGCCAATCTGCACGTGAAACACTGCCTCTGTTGCCGGGCGCGACGCCCGCGTCGTTGACACAACACGACGCGGGTTTGGCGCAACCGATGGTGCATCGGCCAAGGACCGTTGAATAAGCGATGAAACCGGATCAGCACTGCTCCCTGAAAAAGCACCCTCGTTTTGTGTGCGTCTGCCATTTCGCTGTTGCCGCCGAGGGAGACTGCGCAACTCACGCTCCAGCCGATTGATGGCCTGGCGATCCCCGACGCGCAGTAACGCTGCTTCAAGACTGGCGTCGCGCAGATACCGCACGCGAACCCGCGCGGTGCCCTGTTGGATAAAATCGAGCTTGCGGGCCGCCGCCCGGGACAGATCAATGATCCGATCGCGGGCAAAGGGCCCGCGGTCATTAACCCGGACAACAACTTTTTTGCCGTTGCGCAGGTTCGTCACTTCCGCAATCGACGGCAGCGGCAAGGTGCGATGGGCCGCCGTCAACGCCGTCATGTCGAACATCTCACCATTTGCCGTGGGCTTGCCGTGAAACTTCGGCCCATACCAGGAGGCAACCCCTTCCTCCACATAACGTGTGTTTACGGCAGGCACATATTGCCGCCCGTCAATGACATACGGATTGCCAATTTTCTTATGGGGCCGAATGCCCGCTTGCGCGCCCCCGCTGTCGGAGGATGGCGCAGTCGCACAGCCCGTCACGAGAAACACCAAACCCAAAAAGCCAGCAACGCACGGTAATAGCCGCGCCCGTCTGGACCTCGACGCTGCCGTACCCTCATGTTTTTTTGTCATTGGGATCATGAAGTTCTCCTTTGACGAAAAACTAGCTGACTCGCCGCTGCACACCAACATTGCACCACTCACGTGGAATTCACAGACGGGCAAACCGCTAGTAACCACCAATTCCCACGCCGGAAAATCCTCTAACGACCGATAAGACAGCGCTTGCACTCTGCCGCGAGCGGCTTATGAACGGGGTCCACGGCCCACATAAATCCGGAGAGGTGGCAGAGTGGTCGAATGCGGCGGTCTTGAAAACCGTTGGGCTTCACGGTCCCGGGGGTTCGAATCCCTCCCTCTCCGCCAGCTATCATTTTCGCCTAAATTCGATCGCGTGCGCCAAACCTCGCATAACCAATGATTTCTGCGGTTTCAACGTCCTTTTATGTCCGTTGATTTTCCAGTTAGTACGGGTTCGTTTGGGGCTTTAATGTGGGACGTTCGATTTGGCCACTCGGCAATACAACCGACTGACGGCGCTGCAAGTGAAGCGCTTGAAAGAGCCTGGCCGCTACACCGATGGCGATGGCCTCGCGCTGGTGATCATGCCGGATGGGGCAAGCTTTGGGTCTTTCGTTATTCAATTGATGGGCGGCGTCGGGACATGGGCTTTGGTCCGGCGCGGATCGTCTCACTGGCCGAAGCACGGACTAAGGTCGTCAGTTACCGAAGAATGATTCTCGATGGGATCGATCCGAATGCCCACAAACGACGAGGGCGAGAGATACTTTACTTTGCGGAATACGCGCGTGCGCTGCATGTAAAAATCAAGCATCAATGGGGCAACCCAAAGCCTTCTACGCAATGGCTATCCGCTTCTGAAGCACATGCGAGGCCGGTCATCGGGGAAATCAGGCTCCATTGGAGCGACGCGCCGGTGGTCAGGCAAGTGTTGAGGCAATCTGGTATGATAAACCTAAGGCGGCCTACCGAGTGCGCCAGCGTAGCGCACAGGCTCTGGATTCTGCGGCCGCCGATGGATTTTGTTCCGATGCAAATCCGGTGCCGGCCGCAATGGCGGGGCTGGCCAAGGCCAAACAGGTGCGTGTGCATCACGCGGCGATGCCCCATTCGGAGATCCCGAAGTTATTGCAAACAACGTTTGCTACCGACGTGCACCCGCTCTCAAAATTGGCACTCGAATTCATCGTCCTAACTGCGGCGCGCACAAGCGAGGTTCTGAAAGCCGAATGGGCCGAAGTCGACATTGAAGCGAGCGTGTGGAATGTGCCGAGCGACCGCATGAAAGCCGGACGATTGCATGAGGTGCCACTCGCCGAGCGCGCTTGTTGTATTGGAAGAGGCACAAGCGCTATCCGGAAATGCCAGTCTTATCTTCCCGCGCAAGCCTCCCGACAAGCCATTCTCAAACATGGTTTTTCTGACTGCGCTAAAGCGCATGGAAATTCAGTACACGGTACAAGGTATCCGATCATCGTTTCGCGAATGGGCAGCCGAGAAGACCACATATCCGCGCGAAATTGCTGAATTAGGCGCTTGACCTATAAATCACGCATTATAACGCGGGCTGAAGCCAATTCGCACATAGCGAGATAGTTGTCAGCGCGTTTTTCATATCTGGTGGCGACGCGTCTGAAATGCTTGAGTTTACCGAAGAAGCGCTCGATCTGATTTCGGTGTTTGTAAAGCGATTTGAAAAATCCGCGCGGCTCTTTCCGATTGGCTTTATTGGGAATATTCGGGCAGATTTGGCGTTCGTTCAAGGCGTCAATAAAGTCATCAGTATCGTAAGCTTTATCGGCGAGCATGATTGTATCTGGCGGAACAGCTTCAATCAAATCATCGACAGCAGATAAGTCATGCGCCTGGCCCAGCGTCAGTTTCAAAGCGGCGGGACGGCCTCGGATATCGGTCAGCGCGAGTACTTTCGTCGTCAGTCCGCTGAGAAACTTCCTAAACCGTCCAGCCCCTTTAATCTGAACCACTTTTTGCCTGGCGGGCCAAAGGCCATTCGCCCGGGCGGGCTTGTCGGTCGGGCCACAGCCGCGGTGATTGTTTTGGATATGAAGCGTTGAACATCGTATCCACTTCGCCGCACGATTGAAGATGGGTTAATCGCGCGAGACGAAGCCTATTTTGATACGGACGTCACGCCAGACTGTTCGAACTCGTAGTCTTCACTGGCGGCACATAGACGCTTTCCAATTTCAACGATGAGATGTGCCCACTGCTTGTTTGGCTGACAAAGAGTTGCGTCTAAGCTTTGATCGTAGCGTTTTTATGCATTAGCGCGGTTGTAAGCGGTTGGCGTGTTGCGGGTTTCTCACTGTAAAAGCGGGCTCTTCGCGGGCGCTGTCACCTTACTACAGCATGCACATGGGAAAAAATTTTCCACGCTTTCGTTGGAGCGGTGGTTGGGGTACCGGATACATCCGGGCATAGAGAAAGCCCAAAACTTGCGCTGGAGCCAAGATTTTCTGTTGGACACATTGTCCACTACTCATCTTCGCACTGGTGTATGATAAGATATGAAGCAAGGGTATTCGCCGGGAAACAAAACGATCAAAAATACACCGCCAGAGGCGCCGGAGAAAACCGGTGATGATCCAACTAATGTGGATCATCCGTGGGAGGACGATAATCAGGCCTGGTGGGACTGGTATCTGACCCTCGCCGACAATAATTCTGAATATTCCACCGATCACGTCGACCTGCCCAATGATGTGGCGGTAACGCCTGCGGATAACGACACTGTGGCAATGGCGTTGGCCGAGCCTTACCCTTTGTCGTCTGGGCAAATTGCCGATTTCCGGGCAAACGGCTACGTGAAGTTGCCAGATGTGCTGAGCCCTCCTCTGGTTTCCAGGCTCCGTCTTGCGATCCGCACCTATCTTGAGGATCGCTTCAAGGTTTCACTGGACGGGGGCGTGACGGCGCGTTTTCTCAGCGCTGAAATGGCGTGGCTCGACGACCCGGCCCTGCGGGCGTTTACCCTTAGCCCGCGCATTGCCGGCATTGCCGCGGCGCTGATCGGCGCTGACGCCGTTCGTCTTTACCATGATAATCTGCTGTCAAAGGAGCCGGGCAGCGGGCGGACACCCTGGCACTATGACGACCATCATTTTCCCCTTGCCACGGATCAAGTGTTGACGGCCTGGATCCCGGCTCAACCTATTCCGCGGGCGATGGGGCCGCTTGCCTTCGCCAAGCCCATCAATGTGTGGCAGCTGGTTAAAGATGTGCCGTTTGACAAGACCAATACCAGCTATGACCGCCGGGTGGCCGAAATTTTCCGTAAGCAGAATGTTGCTGTTGAAGATGGTCCCTTTGCCATGGGCGAGGTAAGTTTTCATCACAATCTGAGTTTTCACACGGCGGGCCCAAACCGGACCACCCATAGCCGGATGGTGCTTGCCAATACGTTCTATGCCGATGGGGCACGGCTCGTAGACCGGCCCACCATGGTTTCAGGCGACTGGCAAAAATTTCTGCCGGGGGTCGCCCCGGGCGGTCTTGCGGCCAGCCCGCTTAACCCGGTCTGCTGGCCGCAGGCGAACATGACAGGAAAAGACGAAAATCATGGCTGATACATTCGAGCGCAGTTGCGCTCATTGGAGAGAAGAAAAACGCGCCGAAATGGACGATTTCTACAGCCTCGCAAGCCTCGATTACCGGGAGCTGGCGCGCGCGGTCGACTGGGCTGCGTGGCTGGCCGCGGGTGCCGAACGAGCGGGCAAACTGGGGCGCGATCGGCTATCGCTCCTTGATGTGGCGTGCGGCTCGGGGAAGTTTCCTGCCGCGCTCCTGGCCAGTCCGGCATGCGATCTGTCCGGCCTCGCACCCATTGACGTTGCGTTGCTTGATCCGTCTGCCTTTTCGATTGCAGAAGCCCGCTCGGTACTGAAGCCGCCCTTTATGCCGGGTTCTGAATATCAGACCATTTTGCAATCGCTTGATGTGGCGCCGAACCATTTCGATCTGGCATGGGCGACCCACGCGCTCTACGCAATCCCGGAGGCGGAGATTGATGCCGCGCTTGCCTGCATGGTTGATGCCGCCGCGCAAGGCGGGGTTATCGCCCATGCCCGGCGCGATGCCCATTACATCAGGTTTTATGATCTGTATCTTGATGGTTTTGCCAAGGATGACACACCCTATGTGCACGCCGAACGTATTGAGGATGGGCTGCGACGGATGGGGCTTGAAGTCGGGGTTTCACAGATCGAGTATCAGAACACCTGTCCGCGCGCTGATACCGCCCGTGTTGAGGGGTTTCTTCAGCGGTGTCTGTTTGACGACACCATATCGCTGGAGGCGTTGCGCACACAGCCCAAAACCGGGGCTTATCTTGAGCAATGCTTGAGTGACGAGGGCTGGCACTTCAGCCAGTTCGTCAGTCTTATTTTCTTTCAGAAGTAAACGGATAAATTGATGACTGGCAGCCACTTGCTGAAATCGCCTGACCGCGATGCATCGGTCTCGGTCGAAAGCGCCTGGACCAAAAGACTGCGCGATGGGGAGCAGCCCACGGCCAAAGACGCCGAGGAACATCTGCAGCTTGTCCATCGCAAACATGCGGGTTTTGCGGAGGCCTGTGCTCTAAAGTGCCGCGACCCGGAAGGGCGCAACAGCTATGAATGGCTTCTGTCGGCGGTGCCCCGGGACAGACCTTTGCATTTGCTGGATCTTGGTTGCGGCGGCGGCGCGCTGCTTGCTCTTTGTCATGAGCAATTGCATTCAGGCTGCGCGTTAAGGGGCGTTGATATGAGCGAGGACGAATTAGCCCTCGCGCGCAAGCGGTTGCCCGACGCTGTGGCGCTTGATGCTGCCTATGCGCAAGACATGCCTTTCATTCCCGATGGAAGCGTTGACGTTGTGCTCTGCCACTGGGCGCTTACGCTGATGAAGCCGGTTGAACCCGTACTGAGCGAGGTGCGCCGTATTCTCAAACCCGGCGGTCTTTTTGCGGCGATCGTTGATGGTGATCTTGACGGTGCATCCGGCTATCGCGCGGTGAATGATTTGATTTACGGCTGGGTCGAGCGAGTTTTTCCCGCCTATTGTGATCAGGAATTGGGTGATGCGCGGGTGCGTCGCCGCGAGGCTCTTCATGCGTTGTCTGCCGCAGTGTTTCCCGGCGCAGACATCGCGATTACGGGGGCGCGATTTGCCATGTCGGCGAGCGCGGCCAACCTCGCCCGTGAAGCGGCGGACTTTTTCTACGCGTCCTACGTGTTGGCCCCAAAAGGCCGCGCCGCGATGTTGGAAGAACTGGAAGGTTTGTTTTCCGAGATGGGCACGTCCAGGCGGTTTTCCATGCCCATCAACCGGCTGACGGTAACGCTGCCCTTTTGACGATGGCACTTTGTGGGTGGCACAAATCAAGGTTTCTTCGTAGGGACCGCACCCGCCGAGCGCCGCCGCGTTAATCGTTCCAACCGCGGTCGGTCATCAAATAGGTGGCGAAGGAGGCAAGCCAATGGCTGCCGGCATAGTGGTCGGCGGAAACAGCGGCGACACCAGCCGCGGCGTGGACTTCAGCGGCGGCCACCAGGGCGGCTCGGCGCTTATCGCCAGGGGGCAGCGCGCGCGCCACATTATAAAGGTTCCAAGCGCGCGAAGAATTGACACCGTCGAGATGCACCAATTTCCCATCGCTGGCGTCTTTGACGATGCCGGGTGCGAGCCAGTGGGCCGATCCGTCTTTGGGAATTTGCGGCAAGAATGCCCCGAGCCACTGCGCAAAGGCCTGACTATCCAAAGTCCGGCGCATGAGGTCCGCCTCCATCAAACACGGGGATAGAAAATCCTCCCCGCTGGGCTCATAGGCCAGTGGACAGGCAACGTCATTCAAATGAAACGCATGGCTACGCGCGATGATCAGCGCGGCAAAATCATCGTCACCGGCTACCTTGGCCCAATCAAGCATCAAGCCGAAGGCAAAGGCGCTTTGATTATGCGTACCCAGACGAATAGGATAGGCCAGCTTGGGCAACCAGTCTTTTAGGCTCGCCACGATATCTGTTTCAAGGGGTTCCAGAACGGCGAGCCACGCTTTGGCCTGGGGGTCATCCCATTCGCGCAATTCAGTGGTGAGTTGCAAGTACCAGGCAAGGCCATAGGGACGCTCCCACGAGCCACGGGCCGGGCGCGCAAAATTGGCGACCTCGCCGGCAAGATTTTCTGCGGTAAAGCTCTGGTTCAATTTCCCGATGGCAGCCTCACGCCATGGTGCATCGGCGGGGTTATCGCCGGAACCCACCCGCAAAAGACGCACAAGCAGCCAATGGCCGTGTACAGAACTATGCCAGTCAAAACACCCGTAAAAAGCCGGAAAAATTGCTTTTGGTCGACCAATGGCCTGGGCGCTATTGGTCGTGCGGGAAATCTTGTTTGGAAATTCCTGATGCACACAGGCCAGCGCCAGCGCCGCAAACCGGGCCGAAAGATCAGCATCAATGGCGCCAGGATAGGCGAGAGGCTCCGCCGCCCGTGCACACGGCGTCGTCAGGCAAACAACAAGGAGACACAACAGCGAAAAAAAGCCAGTTTTGATCATTAATCATTTCCCAGTTTGCGGCGTGAGCCGGGGGAGCTTACGGCCATTTCCCCATTTATCAATTGTCTTCGGTCTGGCATGGTCAAGGTCACGGCGGCGGCATTACCACTGATAAAGGTGCCCCGGGAAATAAAACCCGGACGCCAGAAGGCGAACCATGAAAATCAGCCCTCTCCAGCTTTTATTTAGCCATATCGCCCGCCTACTGCGCATCGTTTTGGGGGCTATTGTGGTGGTCGCGGCCATCCTGGCTGCACCTTGCCTGACCCCCACCGCGTGGGCCCACCCGGAAGACGAATTCTGCACCGTTGATTCCGGGCTTGACCCCGCGCTCTGCCGCCAACTGGCCCAGATGGATAGCGCCGCCGCGCCCGCGACTGCGATAACCGCGCTCACCGATGCCGATGGCAACCCCCGGTCCTGGTTTGATACGGGTCTTCTTTATATAAAAATTGGTATACAGCATATTTTACCCGGTGGCGCCGATCATATCCTGTTTGTACTTGCCTTGTTTTTGGCCGCCACCGGGCTACGCAGTTTGGTCCTGCAAATCTCAACATTTACGCTTGCGCACACCATAACCCTTGGTATTGCCGCGTCAGGCCTAATCAATCCACCAGCCGCAATCGTTGAGCCGCTGATTGCCCTATCGATCGCGTTTGTTGCCATAGAGACAATCATTTTTCGCGAGGTCCCGCGCTGGCGCCTTTTGGTGGTGTTTGGATTTGGTCTTTTTCACGGGCTTGGCTTTGCCGGGTTTATTCGTGAGTTTGGCTTGCCACCCGCCCAATTCTGGTCCTCGCTTATGGGGTTTAATGTGGGGGTTGAACTTGGCCAGCTAACGGTTGTGATCCTCGCATTTCTGATCCGCATACCAATCACGAAAGTGCTTGGTATGCGTTCGGAATGTCGCGCCTTGTTATACCGTCAGATGGTGGTGATCCCGGCGTCAGTCATCATAGCGCTGACCGGTTTGTGGTGGTCGGTGACCCGTATTTTTGGGCTGTAGGGTGCGATCAATAAAGCCGCGTTCCCGGGCGACCGACACCCATTGCCCCGCGGCGAGGCCACGGGGCGGTGTTGGAGTAGAATCGAAACTCGTAATCCCGGATGGGAGTAGCTTCGGCGTCGTCCGCGAGCAGAGTGATGCTTTCTTTCCTCCTCCATTTATCGGGGAGGTTTCCCGCTGGGTTGGAGGAGGCTTTGCCTCCCAACATGGACGATGTTTCAAGAATCCCCATCGCCCCTCCAGGGCACTTCCCCCAGAAGTGGGGAAAGATAGAGAAGTCACTTCCAAACGCCGTATTCGCTGGCCCCGGCCCGGGATTGATTTTCGTGGGGTCTAACGCTGCCAGGATTGGCCCCGGGAACACCACATAGTGGGCCGATGCCCTGAATTTCTTCGTTACCCTTGGGGCTGGAATGGCAAGGACGAGTGATGCAGGACGATGCGCAAGGTGCCGTCGGCATCCTTTTTATAGCCCCAGCTTTTATCAACTTTGGTGACGTTGCCGTCCTTGTCGGTCATGGTGACCCAGCCCATCCACATGGCCACGTCGCCTTCAATAAAGCTTGCCGATGTGTCGGAGGTTACTTCGCGCCAGCCCCGGATGCCGAAGCCGCCATCAAGGGGGAAATCACCATCATGACCAACAAAGTAAGATAAGGCGCCCTTTTTGGTGGGGCGGAAGGTTTTTTCACCGCTGGCCAAAGTTGGCTTGAATAATACAGGACCAAGATTGTACCCGTAGGCAGCGTCCAGCACGCCATCGGCAACACCTCGCGCTTCGTCGATGCCGCCATTTTCAAAGGCCTTTGCAATGGCCACCAGGGCGTCGCCCCAATTGGTGCGGGCTTGTTCCAATTCTGCTTGCGTGATCGTCATCGGGTCCATCCTTATCGAGGGTTAGTGAAACGCTATACTTGTCGGGAATTATGCATGAAAGGCCCCCAAGGCAAGAGCCTGAGGGGCTTTGGTTTTTAACAACCGTCAGCAAGATCGGGCACCGGCAAGACCGACCGTTGCCCAATTCATTTTGGATGAAGGCGACCGCAGCGAGTTTTAATCAAGGCCTCTGATCCGCAGGAGGGGTTCGATCTGCGGATCCTTGCCGCGGAAATTGCGATAAAGCTCATCGGCCTCGCGCAAGCCCCCAGCCTCATAAACCCATTTTTTCAGTTTGCCCGCCAATTCCGGATCATAGATATCGCCTGTTTCCTGAAAGGCGGTAAATCCGTCCGCATCAAGAATTTCTGACCACAGATAAGCGTAATACCCGGCCGAATAGCCACCGGCAAAAATATGCGAGAAATATTGCGAACGATAGCGCGGCTCAATCTCCGGCAGTAGGCCATATCCCTCCAGTGTTTTTTGCTCAAAGGCACGCGCGTCGGTGATGTTGGCTGCCTCTTCGGGGGTCAGGCTATGCCAGGCAAGATCAAGCAGGGAGGCGGCAATAAATTCTGTTGTCTTGAACCCCTGGTTGAAGGTTGACGCATTTCGCATTTTTTCGATCAGCGCGCCGGGGATCACTTCGCCGGTTTGCGTATGTTTAGCGTAATCGGCAAGCACCTGTTCCTGGCTCGCCCAGTGCTCAAGAATTTGCGCCGGAAACTCCGTATAGTCGCGCGGGCCGTCGACGCCTGAGAAATTCTCATAGCGAATTTGTGTCATCAAACCGTGGAGCCCGTGGCCAAATTCGTGGAACAGCGTTTCCACCTCGTCAAACCGCATAAGGGTCGGCTCGCCCGCCGGCGGCGGAATAAGATTGAGATTGTTGGTCACGATCGGGCGAATACGATTGCCATTCACGTCAGAGGAGTCTCGGTACGTACTCATCCAGGCGCCACCGCGTTTTGATTCGCGCGCATACATATCCATCATGAACAGGCCCAGATGGTTCCCCTCGGCATCTTTCACATCGTAAGAGGTGACAACGGGGTTCCAGAGCGGCGTTTCCACCTCTTCGAACGTGATGCCAAACAGCTTATTGGCCATATCGAAGGCGCCGCCGCGCACCGCGCTTAACTCAAAATAGGGGGCGAGCGCCGCATCATCAAACGCGTAGCGCGCTTGGCGCACCCGTTCAGCATAGTGCCACCAATCATGGCCCGCAGCGGTGAAGTCACCGCCATCATCGTTGATCAGCGTCTGGATATCGCCCAACTCCTCGCGCGCCCGTTCGAGGCCGGGGCGCCAGACCCGCAACAAAAACGCTTCCGCCGCTTCCGGGGTTTTCGCCATGCGGGTTTCAAGTTGATAATGGGCGTGTGATTTATACCCCATAAGGGTGGCGCGCTCGGCCCGCAATTGGGCAATCTTGATGGCGAGCGGGCCATTGTCGTTTTCACCAGCGGCGGCGCGCAACCGATACGCATCAAAAAGCTCTTCGCGCAGCGCCCGGTTGGTGGATTGCGTCATAAAGGTTTCGAATGGGGAGCGGTTGAGGCCCACAACCCATTTATTTTCGCCATCAACTTTAATGGCGCTTTTGAAGCTATCGCTAAGCCCGCCAAGGGCTGCCGGATCTGTAATCTCAAGTTTGAACCCAATTGTTGCGCGCAGGAGATTTTGCCCGAATGCCGTCGTCAGACCGGAAATTTCTTCATTGATGGCCCCAACCCGGTCTTTTGTTGCCTTGTCGAGCGCCGCCCCCGCCCGCACAAACCCACGATGGGTCAATTCGAGCAAACGGGCATCCTGCTCATCAAGGGATAGCGTATCTTTTTGTGCGTATACAGATTTGACCCGCTCAAACAGGGCCTCATTAAACTGAATGGCGTTAAATTCGCGGGTCAGCATGGGATAAATCTCAGCTTCCAGCGCGCGTAACGCATCATTGGTATCGGTGTTGGTGATATTGCCAAAGGTATTGGCAACTTTGTTCAACTGACCGCCCGCCAGATCAAGCGCCACAATGGTGTTCTCAAAACTGGGCGCATCCTCATTTTCAACAATCGCGTCGATTTCCCCGCGTAGGGTCACAATTGCGGCCTGCATGGCGGGCATGTAATCATCATCACTGATTGTGGCGAAAGGCGGCGTGCCATAGGGGGTTTGCCAGTCTTGCGTGAAGGGATTGCCCTCAAGGTCCGCCGTACTCACCGTAATCTCGTCACCATTGGCAGCATCGGCAGGGGACGCGGCTTGCGTTTCAGGCGTCGCTGGCGCCTCGGCTTCGGTCTGCCCGCCGCCACAGGCGGTCAGCGCCCCCGTAAGCGCGACGGCGAGCGCGGCGAGGGAAATAGATGCGCCAAAGGGTTTCATGGGTGTCTCCAGATCAGGTTGTTTTTTCAATGCGGGGGCGCTTGATCGGTCTCGGACCGGCGCGCGCGGGCTGTTCACCTGTGAGTTAACCGCCAATCGCCCTGTGATTCAATTACGGGGCTGCGCTTCGCCGCTTAATTCGCACGTATTATCGCATGGACGGCAATGGAATTGCTCAGATCGACAAAAAAAGCACAAATCAGTGCCCTGCACCACGCTGAGATGACAACGCCACAACGACAATACTGCCAAGATGGTAATGTCGCGGACACACCCCTTGCGGTTGGCCGCCGCCGCCGCGCGCGCAAACCCTTTTTGTGTCGATTGTAAGCCCCCTGCCCGACCGACGCCATGGGGACGCGTTGGACGATATTGCTTCACCTTTCCGGCTGCCCCCGCTTTGCGTTACTGGGGGGAGCCCGGTATGCACAGCGTACCCTAATTCTACCGCAAGGAGCATGCGATGACCTCAAATTGGCTGCAAACCGCATCAGTTACCCTTTTCTCCGTCGGCGTTCTTGCCGGCTGTGGCGGCGGGCGGGCCGGCGACACTGCAAACACCGATCCGCTGCTGACCAGCCTTACCATTGCCGATGACCGCGATGCGGTTGGCACGTTCGTTGACACCGCTGGCGAGGAAATCGGCTCAGCCGTCTTTACCGAGGCGCCGGGCGGCGCGGTGATGATCCTGATCGATATGAAGGGGCTAAGCGCGGGGTGGCACGGCATCCACTTGCACCAAGTTGGCGATTGCAGTGATCCCGGCGAAGGCTTCAAGGCATCCGGCGGGCATGTGAACCCTGACAATAACGCCCATGGGCTCCTCAACCCCGCAGGCAGCAAACGCGCTAACCTGCCCAACATCTATGCCCATGGCGACGGGCGCGCCACTGCCGAACTCTACCGCACCGGTGTCTCGCTTTTCCCATCAGAGGAAAATACCGCCCTTAACGGGCCCTACCCGCTGCTCGATGAGGATGGTTTTACCATCGTGGTGCACACCAACCGCGACGACCACCGCACACAACCTAAAGGCGGGACCGGCGGGCGTATTGCCTGTGCCGTGATTACCGCAGCAAATGGCTAAGTGAAACGACGCGGTCGCCGCCCTGTTGCGCCGATGCTGTTCATGATAGACTCCGCCCCACAAGATGCGTTGGATTGGGGAAGAGTGGGTAAGACATGACGAGGAATTGGGGGCCTGAAAACCAAGGCGGCAACCCGCCTGACGGCAGCGAAGAAAACGGCGCGCGCCGACTTCGCGGTGTCAGCGGGGCGCCGGCGCAAAGCCGCCGGGCAGTCATTAAAGCTGCCGCCAGTTTTGGACTCACTGCCGGTTTAGGAGGGGTACTGGCGGGCCCGGCGGCCCACGCAGCCCTGCAAGATGCCCGGCCCCGCAATCCTTTAGCTGATGGGCGTTCGCCTGGCGGACCTCTTTCCGATGGTTTGCGGCCGCCCTCCCTCAAACCTGGTGCAGGAGGCGGCGCTATCAATGGACGATGGGCGCGGTTGGCGGATATGCCGATCCCGGTGCAGGAGATTTACCCCGCCCCGTTCTGGACCGAAACCATCGCGAGACGTCAGGGCACGCGGGCCCTGCGCGCACAACGGTTTAATATTATCGTCAGCGCGGGCGGCATCACCGGTGTTGATCGCGGTCAATTTCGGGCCAGCGATCAAAGCTTTGTCTTCGATCCGGCCACGAACACATGGAAAACCGGACCAAAATTGCCTGGGCCGCGCCATCACCTCCACCTTGTTCCCCATAATGGGTTCCTGTTCGCCCTGGGCGGATTTTCAACCCCTGATAGACGGCGTCGCCGCCCGGGCGAGACCAGCACCCATACGGGCTGGACCATGCGTAATGAGGTATGGCGCCTCGACGATATCAATGGCCGCTGGCGCGCCATGGCCCCTATGCCGATACCCCAGGCCGAAGCGGCATGCGTTTCCGTTGGCGGGTTTATCCATATCGCCGGTGGGCGTTCCCCCACGGGGAGCCTAAATGGTTCGTGGTCAGATCATATTGATACGGATAAACACTATGTCTATGATGCGCGGGGCGACCGCTGGTTTGAGGCCGCGCCCATGCCCACACCGCGCAACTCCATGGCCGCTGTAGGCTTGCGCGGGGCGATCTATACCTTTGGCGGACGCACGGTGAATGGCGGCAATCTTGCCGTGAGCGAAGCCTACGACCCCCTCGCCGACCGTTGGCAGACCATGCGCCCCATGCCCAAGGCGCAGGGCGGCACCGCCGCGGCCGCCATTGGCAATACGATCTTTGTTTTTGGGGGCGAGTTTTTTTCCGGGCGAACCGGCAATGGCGGCGTCTACCGCGAAATCTGGGCGTTTGATACATCGGAAGACCGCTGGCGTTCCGCCGGCCTGATGCCCCGGCCCCGCCATGGCCACGGCGCGGTGAGCATTGGCGACACCATCTACACCCTAGGCGGCGCCAGCCAACCGGGCGGTTACGGCACCAGTGCGGTCACCGATTCATTCTCCGTATTTTGATCAAACGCGTGTGCGTGCTGGCGCGATCCGAGGCGAGCGTTGAAAGAGTGCCCTTACCGGCGCAGGACGGCCGCAGCCTGGATCAGGGGTGTTTCGCGACTGGGCACAATCTCGCAGACGGTGAAATGCTCCTGACACTGATTTTGCATAAAGTCCAGGGTCTGGAAGGTTGAGATAAAGTTTGATCCCTCAGCGCGGTCATTGTGAATATGGAACTGCTTTTCCAGGAGCGCCTCCTCGGTCAGTCCGACAAGGTCAAGGCCCGGATGGGTTTCATCGTGAAAGGTGACCACAACGGTACCGCCGGGCCGCACGACGCGGGCCAATTCGGCCAGCCACTGGTTCTGGGTGTCAAGGCGCAGATGGGTGAACACAGACAGAGCCACACCGCATCGAAATGCGCTTCAGGAAAATCGAGCGGCGGCGTCACCTGGTTCTGCGCAAACGTACCGGGCAGGTTGCGCGCACCAGCGCACGAGCCGCGAATTGTAATCAACAAGAGCGCGTTTAGTCTGCGCATGATAACGTAAGGAAGCCACAATCATGACCATTCCGCCGGCCTATGATCGCATTTCCCTGCCTGAGCGGTTGTTTTTGTTCGTAGAAAAGACCTGTACCATGGACGGCCCAGCCATCGCCGAGGCTATGGGCGCCGGTTTTGGTGCGGTCTATGGCTTTAACGCCGCCCAGGGGATCACCCCCGTCTCCATGCCGGTTGCGTTATACCCGCAAATGCCCGAGGGGGGTACGATGACCTTTCGAACCGGATTTTTCCTGTCAAAGCAGGCCGTCGAAAAAGTCACTGAGCTGATCAACACCGCTGATGCCCCCGAAGGCCTACAACTGAATACCATCCCGGCGGGCGATGCCATTCAAACGGTTCATGTGGGCAGCTACGCCGATTTGAATAGCGCCCACAAAGCCCTGTGGGATTACATGGCTATCCAAAACATCACCCCCGGGCCCCTCGTCTGGGAAGAATATATAGACGACCCGGAAACGGTGGCCGAAAAAGACGTGCGTACGCGGATTACTCGGATGGTTGGGTAGGGCGGGTAGAACCGAAGGCTCAACCCATCCTACTCTCGGTTTTACTCCGCCGCCACAGCGCGCGTGGCTTTCCATTGGTCAAACTGGTTCCACACGCCTTCATCGCCGTGCCAGTCACCCTTTGTGGCGCCTTTGGAATATTCCGTGGCGCGCGCTTCAAAGAAGTTGGCGTGTTCGACGCCGTTGAGGATTTCGGTCAGCCATGGGAGGGGGTGTTTTTCGATGCCATAGAGCTTGGGCAGGTCTAGTTGGCCCAACCGCCAGTCGGCGATGTAACGGATATAGTTTTTGATATCGTCCGGGGTCATGCCGTCCACCGGACCCATCTCGAACGCGAGATCGATAAACTTGTCTTCCAGGCCCACCACCGTCTCACAGCACTGGACAATGTCATCGGCCACCGCTTTCGTCACACAGCCGGTTTCCTTGGCAAAAGCATGGTAAAGCTTGATCATGCCTTCACAATGCAGGCTCTCGTCACGGATCGACCAGGTCACGATCTGGCCCATGCCTTTCATCTTGTTCTGGCGCGGAAAATTCATCAGCATCGCGAAGGAGGCAAAGAGCTGTAAGCCTTCGGTGAAGCCCCCGAACATCGCCACGGTGCGGGCGATATCGGCCTCGGTCTCCACGCCAAACCCCTGCATATAGTCATGCTTGTCGGCCATGGCCTCATATTCCATGAAGGCGGAAAACTCACTCTCGGGCATGCCGATGGTTTCAAGCAACAGCGCATAGGCCGCGATATGGATGGTCTCAATGTTGGAGAACGCCGAGAGCATCATCTTCACCTCGGTGGGTTTGAAGACGCGCGCGTAGCGCTCCATGTAATTGTCGTTCACTTCCACATCGGACTGGGTGAAGAACCGAAAAATCTGGGTCAGGAGGTTGCGCTCACTGTCGGTGAGCTTGTTCGCCCAGTCTTTACAGTCTTCGCCCAGCGGCACTTCCTCGGGCATCCAGTGGACTTGTTGCTGGCGTTTCCAGAAATCAAACGCCCAGGGATAGCGAAATGGCTTGTAGCTATGAGAGGGGGTCAAAAGACCGGTGCGGTTGATCGCGTCCAACGGTTCTGCGGCGTCCAGCATGGGGTATCGTCCTTTTCCATTTCGCCTCAAAAACGAGGTCGATATTACCTTATTTAGTGTTTTTTCCCATCATACCCCCAAGATGTGGGGTCTCGCGCGCAGTTTGACGATGAACCGTGGGGGAAATCAACACTTGACCCGGGCAATGGGGAAAAGAATCAGTGCGACGAAAATGCAAGCCACTGGGGTCAAGCCCATTCTACCCTCTTGACGATGGCTTTGTGTAACGGGGCTTGACCCTGGGCGTCTTTCAATCGGTCCGAAGGGTACGAAAAAATCCGTACGACAAAGCGGCGGACCTCATCGACATACTCACCGCAATAAGGGCCGGTAAGCTGGTTATCCACGAGCGCCCCACCAAGACAACGGCAAGATACCGTCACATCCACTAGTCATCAGATGGCGGCACATATTGACGCAAATGGGCTGGAATATCGCGGGCGCGCACGGCGCGTTTGCGTTCGGCATTCTTGCGAGCCAGGGCCAACGCTTCAGCATCCCGGGCTTCGGCGCGGCTTTCCTGTAATTGAGAGGCTTTGCGGATGGACTGTGTGGCCAGCGGGCCCGCTTGGCGATCGATTTGCCCGCCATGGCCAGACGCTCCCGCAGTGATACCGGCAAAATCATTCTGCCGCTCGGCCTCCACAATACGGCGTATACTGACGCATAGGCCCGCAATTGAAAAATACAGGATGGGCAACGGCGGGTTCGATGACGTGGTGGCCAGCACAAGGATAATAGCAATCATGGCCGAGAACCCCCCGCGCGCATAGGCTGACATTTCAGGAGCTTGGTTTTTAGACAGACCCATGGCGCGGAAGGCTGCCCACATGGCGCTCAATAAGATACCCGTAAAGAAAAAGAGCCCCACAAGCCCCTTGGCCAGCGCCACCTGGATATAGCTGTTAACAAGATCAATAATGCCTTGCCCCTGGGTCAACGCAATCATTTTAGGGTGCTCATAAAAGGTTGTGGAGCCAAACAGCGGGCGCTCCATAATCACCTCAACACCATTCTTGAACAGCTTCTGGCGATAGCTGATGGTCTCATCCGCCTCGGCATTGGCGTTATTGGCGAATGGCAGAGCCTGAACGATCCCCTCGCCCATGGGGGATATCAAAATCCCTGTCGCGAGGATCGCCCCCACAAACCCCATCATGATCGACCGGCTGATCCCCTTGGGGCCCACAGCAAAATAACTAATGATGGCGATTATACCGCCCAGCCACGGCCCTCGCGAGAAGGTAAAAAGCAATGCCCCTGCAAAACCGCCAAGCCCGGAAATACTCATGACTTTGGATATCTTTGAGCTCATCACCGCGAGCGCCAAACACATGGTCACCACAAGGACAAAGCCGAACTCAATGGGCCCGATCAACGACGCATAAACGCGCAGAAAACCCGAACGGTAAACATAAGGGGAAGCGACCGGCCCATGCCAATTCATGGCGGGCATAGCATAGAAGTGCCACGAAAATACGGTTTCCAAAAGCGCAACCCCGGCTAATGCCAAAACCGGTACGATCAACGCCACATAGATGGCCCGAAAATCCTCCAGCGACCGCGACCACCGGCTCATCACCAGATAGGGCAAACCGGTTGTCAGAAACAAAAGCCACACACCGCGCAAACCATTGGTGAGACTGGTATTGCGAAAGGCCAGAACGATACTCAAAAGCACAAACCCAATCATAAAAAAGTCTGTGAGCGAAGCACCCTTTATCGGTCGAAACAAGCGACCGGTATAAAACAAAGCGCCCACCAAAATCGTGATCGACATGAGCAATGGCGGCGAAATGGGGAACAGCTGATTGATACCGGCAAAGCCAGGAATGCCTAACTCCTGCGGCGGGAGAGCACAAATGACTACCATAAAAAGCGCCGCGAGATTTTTCTCCAGCCGCAACCCAACAAACAAGGCAACAACTGCCCCCAAGGCCAAAATCATGATCCAGAAATTCGGGGATAAGAACCCAATAGCCGTAACGGCCATAAAAATGTTCCGCCACAGATCAATCCGCCTTGGCGCCACGATATCCTTGAACACATAGCGGGCGACGAAGAACACCCCAAACAGGATGGGGAGTAACAAAACCAAGGCTTTAATATTGTTCAGCACCGACCGGTTCCAACCCGAAAACGAAGGCCCGCAGATAGCCGCTTTTGACGAGGCAGGCAAACAGCCGTCGATCAGCGTTGCGGCGGCATCCTCAAAACGGTTCTAGGCGACGAATTTTAACAGGGCTTCAATAAGGGCTGGGTTATGTCCAACACCGTGGCCCTGGATTGCGACCGGACGCGGTGTCCCCTTGTGTGTCAACGCCAGCATGGTAGACCGGCGAGCGCTTTTGCATTGGCAGCGGCGTTTGCGGGGCAAAAACGGAACCTGCCGCTCTTTTTTTAACGCGGCTTCTTAATGGAGATGACCCGCCCATGACCGGCGCCCCCTCAACCTCCAATGACCGGTCAATAGAAAATGGACCCAAACCGCTCAATCGGGCCCCGTCTGCGCCTAACACTGCGCAGCATCCAACTGATGTGGCGGCTGATGCCGCTGCGGGCCCTGATTTAGTGTCACCGCCGCGAGCGCCCCTAAAACAAAGGGTTCTACAAAGCGGGGCGGTTTCAATAATCGGTTTTGGTGCCGGGCAAGTCATCCGCTTGCTCTCAAACCTGATTATGACGCGGCTTTTGACCGCTGATGCCTTCGGCCTAATGGCAATTACCGTTTCCCTTCAGGTGCTGATGATCATGGTCTCCGATGTAGGAATCAATACCAGCATTATCCGAAGTGACGAAAGTGATAAGCCGCGATTTTTGGCAACGGCTTTCACGATGCAGCTTGCGCGCGGCGTCCTGATCGCCATCGTGATTTTAGGGGTGGCGCTGGGTGTTGTGGTGCTGAATGGCCGGGAGCTTTTTAATCCTGACACGGTGTTTGTTGACCCCCGCCTGCCGGTTTTTTTGGTGATTATTGCGCTATGCGGTTTGCTGGAAGGAATGCGTTCATTGAAAATGGTGCTGTGCCAGCGTGATCTAAAAATGGAACGTCTGGTGACCCTTGAAATCAGCACACAAATCCTGGCGGTGATCGGTATGATCTCGGCTTTTTTCCTGGGGGCTGGCGCCTATTCGTTGGTCTTTGGTGCCTTGACCGCCACGATTGCGACAACGTTGGGCTCTCACTTTTTCTTGAAGGGACCGGACATTTTTATTGGCTTTGACCGGGCCTTGTTCGGCGAAATTTTCAGTTTTGGCAAATGGCTATTGGTCGCCTCCTTTGCCGGGTTTGTGACGCAACGCGGTGATCATTTCATCTTTGGCGCGGTGATGGCACGCGAAGACTATGGTTATTATGCAATCGCCACCATCTGGATCACCGTTGCGCTCGTTCTTTCGGACATTCTACAACGTCGGATCATCTATACCTCGTTAGCCGAGGTTTGGCGTGAGCGCAAACAGGATTTGACATCAGTCTATTATCAGTACCGCACCTATTTGGATATTGGCTACGCCCTGTTGTTTTGTGCTGTTATTCTGTTATCAGATTTTGCGTTTACTATTCTTTACCCTGATGATTATGGGACGGTTACCACTTACCTCAAAATCCTTGCAATTATTATCTTGGCGCTTCCCTATCATCTTCTTAGTTCGGTTTTGCTGGCGGTTGGCGAAAGCCGAAATTTTATGATCATGACGTTATTTCCAATGGTGTTTATGCTTGTGCTCACGCCGATCATGTTACAATTAACTGACCTTAGAACCGCAATCATGTTTTCCGCCTTCGCTCAATTCTCCATTGTGCCCTTTTGCTGGGTAAATGTGCGCAGGCATGTCCGCTTATCGCCGGTCCGCGAGGTACCCATGATTGTCTTTGCATTTGTAGCAGCGCTTGGTCTTGCTGCTATCTAGCCACGGTTCACGATGAGAAAACTCACGATCACTTTCGTTGTCTGCAATCCCGATCTTTCAGGGGGTATCCGGATCATTGCCGACCATGCCCGCTGCCTGAAGGAGAAAGGCCACCAGGTTCACATCGTCGCCGTCGACAATAGCCGCACAAACCCCCGCGCCATGGTGCGGTCGCTGGTGAAAACTGGCCGGCTGCCCGCATCCCCTATCAATACCCAGCATTTTGACGAGGCCGGCCTTGATCTAACGCTGATTAAACGCCCAGATGGTCCCTCAACGGATGATTTTCCGGACGCCGATGTGGTTATCGCGACCTGGTGGGAAACCGCCGAATGGATTTGCAATCTGGGCCCCGAAAAAGGTCGCAAGGTTTATTTCATCCAAGGCTATGAGCCGCTTTACCCCGGCGCGCCCGACGCGGACCGCGTTCGCGAAACCTATCGATATCCTTTTTATCAGATTGGGGTTTGCCGCTGGCTGTGTGAAAAAGTCGAGGCCGATCAATCGGGGCCCGGCGCACAGGGCTGCACCCTCGTTGAAAATGGTATTGATCTGGCCCGTTTCCGAGCACCTGAACGTGTCCGCGGTCGGCCGCCGACCTTGGGATATATGTATTCTTCCGCGGCCTTCAAAAACCCTGATCTTGCTGTGGCAACGATAAACCGTTTAGCCGCGCAGATTGCTGATCTTCAGTTTCTGGTTTTCGGCGCGCAAGATCCCCTCGACGCGCACCAGTTTCCAGACCGCACGCAGTTCATAAAGCGCCCAGCGCAATCCGATATCCCGGGGCTTTATGCTATGTGCGATGCGTGGCTGGTGACCAGCGATCATGAAGGCTTTGGCTTGCCCATCATTGAAGCCATGGCCTGCGGCACGCCGGTCATTTCGACCCATGCGGGCATTTCGACCGAAGCGGTCACAGCAGCAAACGGTTTCTTATGTGCCGATCGTACGCCGGAGGCTCTGGCCACGGGGGTCCAAACGGTCCTCACCAAATCGCCGACAGCGTGGGAAGCCCTATCCCGAAATGCCAGGACCACAGCCGAACGGTTCACCTGGGGACGGGCGAGCGATGCGTTCGAGGCGGCGCTCTATGATGCTGTAAAAGACCAGTAACCATTTGATCATCCCTTGAACCAAACCATGGTGAAGAGCGGTATACTGACCATAGCCCCCTCAAGCGGAATTTCCCTATGACCGACCCCTCTTCTTCTTCATATGCTGAGATTTTTGATGATCCGGCTCACGCTGCTGACTATCGCGATGGGCCGGCGCGGTTTATGCCGGGTTATGGGGCGATGCAGCGGATGGCGGGGGTGTTGCTGCGCGAGCGTGCTGGCGCGAAAGGGAATATTTTCGTGCATGGCGCTGGCGGCGGCGCCGAGATTGAGGCGTTTGCGCGCGAAAACGCCGAGTGGCGATTTTTGGGGGTTGAGCCCGCAAAGGCCATGCTTGATGAGGCGGCCAAAAACCTGCAATCCTTAGGCGCGCGCGTGTCCTTTCATCACGGCTATGCGGAGGATGCGCCCGTTGGCCCGTTTGACGGCGCCACAAGTCTCTTGACCTTACACTTCATTGAGCCCGAAGCGCGCCGGGATACCGTCGGGCAACTTGTCCGTCGTCTGAAACCCGGGGCGCCGTTTATCTGCGCCCATGTGAGTTTTCCGCAAAGTGCGGGCGACCGTGACGTTTGGCTCGACCGGCATCAGGCTTTTAGCACCGCATCGGGCATGGACCCCGCGCTCGCCGCGGAGGGGCGGGGCGTCATCGCCGACGAGATTTACGCCCTTGATCCTGCCACGGATGAACGGATTTTGCGCGATGCCGGATTGCGGGACGTGACGGCGTTTTATGCGGCTTTCACTTGGCGCGGCTGGGTTGGCTACGCGCCCTAGCGCGGGCTGCTTCACTAAGCGCCCCTTCAAATGGTGGCCTCGGACTGCTACATCCCAGTTATGACAACACTGATCGACAAAACTGGCCTTGCCAACGGCGCCACCAAACTGCGCCATCCCGAGAAGGCGAAGCGCCCCGATACGCCCATTTTGCGCAAACCTGAATGGATCCGCGTGAAGGCGCCGGTCTCAAAGGGGTTCCGCGACACTTCCAAAATTGTCCATGACAAAGGCTTGCACACCGTGTGCGAGGAGGCCGCTTGCCCAAATATCGGCGAGTGTTGGGACAAGAAGCACGCCACCATGATGATCATGGGGGACACCTGCACCCGCGCATGCAGCTTTTGCAATGTGAAAACCGGGAAGCCTGCGCCATTGGACCCCGAAGAGCCACGCAAGGTTGCCGAGGCCGTGGCGGAGATGGGCTTGCGCCATGTGGTGATAACATCGGTTGACCGCGACGATCTTGCCGATGGCGGCGCGCAGCATTTTGCCGATGTTGTCACAACAATCCGCGCCTATAATCCGGACACAACCATTGAAATCCTCACACCGGATTTTCTGCGTAAAGATGATGCCGCAGAAGTGGTTATTGATGCGCGGCCGGATGTCTTCAATCACAATCTGGAAACGGTGCCGCGGCTTTATCTGTCGATCCGGCCCGGTGCCCGTTATTACCATTCATTGCGCCTCCTTGAAAAAGTCAAAGACCGTGATCCCACATTGTTCACCAAATCGGGTCTGATGGTTGGCCTCGGCGAAAGCCGCGAAGAGGTGATGCAAGTCATGGACGATATGCGCGCGGCCGGGATCGATTTCCTGACCATCGGGCAATATCTGCAACCGACCCGCAAACATGCCGCCATCGATCGGTTTGTGACGCCAGAAGAATTTGCCAACTATGAGGTTCTGGCCCGCGCCAAGGGCTTTTTGATGGTTTCTTCCAGCCCCCTAACGCGGTCTTCCTATCACGCGGATGCGGACTTTGAAAAACTGCAGGCGGCACGCCGCGTCGCATCACGCATCTAAAGTGTGGGCGCAGCCCGCGTTGACAGCTATCATTTGGAATACTTTGTACAATGACAAGTTACATCCTCTATGACCTTGCTGGCCACGACCAAGATGTGCGGTTTTCGCCATTCTGTTGGCTCGCAAAATATGCCCTGAAGCACAAACAGGTGGAATTCGACACCAACGCGCTGGGCTTTCAACCCAAGGCACATTATCCGGACCCTGAATATGGCAGGCTGCCTATGCTCAAGGTTGGTGATGACCTGATCAAGGGCAGTGATCAAATCGTCAATTGGCTTGATGCGAATGTACAGGCCAATCCGCTGGTTGATGGCGATGCGGGCGCTGCGCGGGTCCGTGAAGTTAGCGACTTTCTTGGTCAGGCCCTCTATCCGGCGGTGGGGCCCCTTCTTTTCCATCGCGTAGCCGATGCCCTTAGCGCGGATGACCGCGATTATTTTGTGCCAAACCGTGAGGCGCGTTTTGGCCAAAAGCTTGATGCGATGGCGCAAGCCCCTGGCCAGGCTGAAAAAGCGGCGGGTGCCATGGAAACCCTGGCGACATTGTTGGCGCACCAACCCTACCTGTCCGGCAACGTGCCGGCCCTGCCTGACTATCTGGTTCTTGCGCCTTTTCTTTGGCAACGCTCCATCACGGGGGAGACCCTCTATCCCCAGCCCGAAATTGTAACCACCTGGCTGGAGCGGATGTTAGACTTGTTCGATGGCTATGGCCGCCAAGCCAAATGCGCCGGGTGCTGACGACCCCTATGGCCCAGCGTGAACAGTCCCATCTGGTCCCCTTCAGCGCCCAGCAGATGTTCGATCTGGTGGCGGACATCGAGGACTATCCGGCTTTTGTACCCTATTGTACGGGCCTGCGCGTTCTTAAGCGCAAGGGCGACCGCGACCATGGGGAAATTACGGCGCAAATGATCGTACAATACAAGATATTCCGTGAACAGTTCAAATGCCGGGTGAAGCTTGATCGCCCCAATCTGGCGATCCATGTGGACTATGTGGAGGGGCCAATCCGCACCTTGAAAAACTGTTGGGGTTTTGTTGACCTTGCCGAAGGCGGCTCCCGCGTGGATTTTGCCATTGATTTTGAATTCAAGTCCTTCGTGCTCCAGCAATTGAGCAACCGCGTTTTCGATAAAGCGTTCACCCATATGTCCGACGCATTTGTGACCCGTGCCCATGCGCTTTATACCCCGTCAGAAAGGACAGCCTGAGCAGCCTACCCCTGCGGTTGCCGGCATATGAACGGAGGCCTCGCATGGTGACGATAGGATTTATTGGCTTGGGGAATATGGGCGGCCCCATGGCGGCCAATCTGGCCAAGGCGGGGCACGTGGTTCACGCCACTGACCTTTCCATCGGGGCCATTGACCGCGCCGTGGCGGCCGGGTGCCAGCGTGCAGATAGCGTCGCCGGCGCCGTTGCCGAGGCTGATATAGTTGTAACGATGCTGCCTGCCGGAGCGCATGTGCGCTCGGTCTATCTTGACCATTATGGCATCCTCCCCCACGCACGCGCTGGCGCCTTGCTTATCGATAGCTCCACCATCGATGTGGCAACAGCCAGAACAGTGAACGATGTGGCGGGCGAAAAAGACTTCGCCATGGTGGATGCGCCGGTTTCCGGCGGTGTGGCCGCCGCTACCGGGGGTACACTGACCTTTATGGTTGGTGGAAATGTTGACGCCTTCACGCGGGCAAAGCCGGTGCTGGAAGGCATGGGCAAGAATATTTTTCATGCGGGCGCCGCCGGTAATGGGCAAGTGGCTAAGATTGCCAATAACATGCTGCTCGGCACGACAATGATTGCCACCTGTGAAGCATTTCATTTGGCCCAAAAACTGGGCCTTGATGCGCAGACATTCTATGACATCGCCTCCACCGCGTCGGGGCAATCCTGGTCCATGACAAGCTATTGCCCGGCGCCGGGCCCCGTTCCCGGCGCGCCTTCAAATAAAGATTATGCCCCGGGTTTTGCCGCCGCCATGATGCTGAAAGATATGCGTCTGGCCCAGGAGGCAGCCCATAGCGCCAAAGCCCCCACCCCCCTCGGGGCGCAGGCCGAAGCTCTTTATGCACTTCTGGAAAGCGCGGGCCATGATGACCTCGATTTTTCAGCTATCATGAAGCTGATCGATGGGACACTGATGAAATAGGCCATGCGCTGCTGATTACCGACGCCCGAAACGCTTAGCTAACGCACGGGCCGCCATAAACCCGCGTAATGGCAACCCGGCAAGTCCGGCTGCAGGCGCAAGTACAAGATGGGCGAGCGCAATCCTGTCGGCATAAAGCTTGTCAAGGACCGGATGATCCGAAGCCGCGCAGGAATCAAGAAGACGGGGTCCGGTCGCCGCATCCCACAGGACCCGCAGATTATCAATCTCGTGCAATACCCCCGGCGAATAAGTGCCATAGGCGCGGTCATAGGCAATTTTGAGCGCATACTGATGATCGCCTTGCCGGATATCAATGGAGGCCGATATGGTTTTTTGTCCGCCGGGCAAGCCAAGCACCGTGCGGGTCATCACCAAATTGCCGCTTGTGTGCGCGGTGTTCACCAGTCCCTCAAAAAATTGCCGATCTGCCGGATCAGCGAGGATAGAGGTGCCACGCTCGCCTTTCCAACCATCATGCTCCAGGGCGAGGAACGTTTCAAACCAGGGCGAAACATCCTCGCTTGCGGCGAGCTGTTCATGGCGCAACGGCCCCAGCCTTGCCAGTTTGCGTCGCTTGGCCCGAAGCTTTTTTAGAGTTGGACCAGAAAAACGGCTCGCAAGGTACTGCTCAAAAGACTGATTTATCCGTCCAGGGAGGATCATTGGGAGGATCATTGCTGGGCGGCTATCGCGATGCACCACATAGTGGGCAATGCCGCGCGTCGTTGCGGCGGCACAAAGCGCAGTAAAAAATGCGTCATCGCCGCGCAGCAATGGCAAGCTCAAAGCAAACCCGCCACTCTTTTGCTGACCAAGCCAGGTTAAAAGCAAGGCACACACCGCCGGTAAATGCTGGGGATCAATCAGGGGTTCGGCCAAAAACCGATGCCGCCAATGGACACTTTGCTGGTGTGGAAAGGTAAGACGTCCCAATTGGCGAACCGGTTCGAGCGGCAAAAACGCGGCCAGTTGATCGCCGTGCCATACTTCAAAGGTGCGCGCCGGGGCCATCGTTGGGGTTTGGCGCAACGTAACGAGACCGTCACCCATAAGCGGGGTAAAAAATAGGTTTGCCGACGGGTCCGCCCTCACAAGGGCCTGCCACGCGTCTTGAAGGGTCAAGAGATGATCCGCAGTCAGATCATGGCTGCGCACCCTAAGACCATGATGACCCCTTCTTATGCCCAACGCGCGGTGCGCAGGCAGACTAGGTGTTGCCGGTGCCCCCATCTTTTGGGTCCTTCTGGTCACCACCCCCATAGGATGACGGGGTTTCGCCTTTGTCATAGCGTTTGGCAAAGTCGGTTTCACCGCCAGCGGTCAGGGTCTTTGCCTGATTGATCCAGTCTTCGCGGTCGATACGCCCCGGAAACTGCAAACGCTGATCGACCCAAGCCACGTGGGCGCGATCCCAACTGGCGATTTGCTGAAAGTAATGGATGCCAAGCGAGTTCAAAAGCTTTTCAATCGCCGGGCCAATACCTTTGATCTTTTTCAGGTCGTCGGCCGGTCCGTCAGTGGGCGTATCAAAAAGCAGTGGTTCGGCTGATGAGCTTTGTGTAGCTGCCAATGGGGTGGGGGTCGGCGCCGGCGCGGGTTTAGCGGAAGGCGTGGTCTTTGCGGCCACTTCTCCGTCGATCGTAGAAGCGGCAGAAACGTTCTCAGCACGCCAAGCATCAGCGGCTGGCTCCGATGCTGGCGTTGGTGTTGCAAAAGCAGACTGCGGCGCGCTATCAGCCAGCGCCGAGCTTTCCTGAGCGTTCGCGTAGTCTATTCCGGCGCCAGCCGTTACAGCCCGCTGGCGGTGCCAAATCCACCAGCCGAGCGCGAGGCCCAGAAGAAATGCCAGCAGCAGCAAAAACCACATATGTATTGCTAACCATGCCATCGCAAAAATCCTTTATTCGTCTTCCGTGGGTGCGGCGCGGGGCCGCGCTTTTGCTGCCGTTTACTGCGCAATCGTAAAATCAATCCGCCGGTTTTTTGCTCGGCCAAGGGGCGTTTCATTATCGGCGAGGGGCCGGGTCTCGCCAAAGCCCCGCGCTGAAAGTTGTGCCGGATCAACGCCATATTCAACGAGCCAGGCTGACACTGCCTTTGCCCGCGCCTCACTTAAACGTTGGTTCAGACTTGCCGAGCCAACACTATCGGTATGCCCCGCAATTGCGATCTGAAAAGCCTGGCACTGACGAGCCGCCACCCCTAACCGCGTCAAGACCAAAACGCTGTTGGGCAGGATCGCCGCGCTCGCATTGGCAAATTTGATGGTCCGTTCCTGCATGGCGTCGTCGAAGAGACGCTGACACTGGCTTGCGTCCTCCACCAAAGACAGGGCCGCAAAATCAATATCCATTGTGACGTCATACCCGGCGCGCTCCAGTGATTTTTCTGACGCATCGAGACGGTCAAGGATGGCCGGGTCGGTGGCCCGACCGGTTAAAATAATCGTCCGATCACGCATCTTTAGGGTCGCCGTTTCAAACGGCTCGAGGCGTTGCGTTAGCGCCGTAATGGTTTCGACCCAGTCGCCAAGGCCCGCGCCCTGGGGCATCCCGCGCGCAAGGGTGAGGTTATCGGTCATCCCGCCGGCAGAAAGGCCGGTCGCAGCGGTAACCAGCTGGCCCCGCGCGGTCTCGTTGGGGACAAACCCGCTCAAGACAACCGGCCCGCCGTTGGCCGGTTTTTCTACCGTGAGCGCATAAGGAGTTTCGATGGGGGCGAGGCTGATGGCGGTTGAGCCGGTAAACCCGTCGGGCAGGCCGGCCATGGCTGTGCGCGCCGCGTCACGCTGCTCGGGCACCCGGGCCAAGCCGGTGAGCGTAAAGCTACGCCCATTTGCGGAGATTTTACCGCGCTCCAAAATACCGAGTGCATCAAGGCTCGTACGCACCGCGCCCAGCCAATCCCCCGCTGGGGCATCGGGCCCGACGCTTTGCTGATCGAGGGTTATATTTTTTGATTGATCATTACCGTCCCCGTCGGGCCACACCCCCTCGGCATGGCGGATCACGGCGCGCCGCACCACATCGCTGGGCACCAACCCGGCAAGGGTTAGGCGACCAGCGTCGCGGGTTGCCGACCAGATAAACGGCGCAGGCGGCGCCGGATCAACAATGACGAGATCATCGGCCCGCACCACGGTCACGCCGCCGCGGGCAGCACCGCCCCCGCCCGCCGCTTTGCGCACCGCCTCAATGGCGCGGGCCCGAAACCCTGCGGAGGGTACCTCCCCGCGCAGATAGGCCGCCTGACCATCCATGGAAACCTCAATCCCGGTGAGCCCCGCATCGTCAAGCTGCGCGATGGCGCGCGCCTGGAGCTGACGCTCATGCTGCTTGGCGGCGCCAGGCAATAGGCCCGAGTAAATCGCAACGCCCCCATAGAGGAGAAAAACGATGGCAGCGACCATCAGCTTGCTGCTTGTTGACATATTTTCCCCCGTAATTGGGCAGCGACCGACGCCACAATCAGCACGCGAAACCGGTTCTCACGCGAAACAGTGACGGGTAATACTATCGCCGTCAAACGTGAACGGATTGCCCCTAAAAAGTCAATAATTACAATTTGTTGATCCTCGTTTGTAAATTGTAGGCACCGGCCCTCCTCAAACCAATACCGTAGGCTTCGAATGCGCCGAGAGCCAGGCAGCACCGCGGGCGCGATGGCTGCGTATAGGATTTTGACATCGTTCAGAAATTATGGCCTGAAATCGTTAGGCCGACACGTTAGAACCTAATGTCAGTCGCGTCTTGCCTTTGCGTCTGAAGCGCCAGCGACCTGCATCCCATCAAACACCCAACCGCTAGAGGGCCCCATGACCGACCCCAAATCTCTGACCATCGATCCAACGTTACGGGCCTTTGTAGCGCAAGAAGCGCTGACCGGGTTGTCCATCACTGAAGAGCAATTCTGGTCAGCGCTCGCGACGCTGGTTGAGACCTTCGCCCCCCGCAACCAAGAGCTTCTGGCCAAGCGGGCGGCACTACAATCGCAAATCGATGACTGGCATCGCGAAAACCCCGGCCCGGTCCGTGATATGACAGCGTATAAATCCTTCCTTCGCGATATTGGCTATCTGGCCTCGGCAGGAGACGACTTTCACATCAAGACCAAAAATGTTGATCCGGAGATTGCCCTGATCTCCGGCCCGCAATTGGTTGTGCCCATCAAGAACGCCCGCTACGCGCTGAACGCCGCCAATGCGCGCTGGGGTAGCCTTTATGATGCGCTGTACGGGACCGATGCAATTGATGAGGACAATGGCGCGACGCGCGGTGGCGCATACAACCCCGTGCGCGGTGAAAAAGTAATCAAGCGGGGCAAGGCATTTCTGGATATGGCAATCCCGTTGGCCGACGGATCTCATGCGGATGTTATTGATTATGATGTGCGCGGCGGGACGCTGCTCGCGACGCTGCGCGATACAACGAATACGGGACTGCGCGATCCGGACAAGTTTTGCGGCGTGCGTTCTGGCGGGGGTAAGGGGCGTACGGACTATGTGTTCCGCAATAACCACCTCCATCTCATTGTCTGTTTGAACCCTGATCATCCCGTTGGCCGCGATGATAGCGCAGATGTTTGCGATATCCTGATGGAATCAGCCGTAACCACGATCATGGATTGTGAAGATTCGGTGGCGGCTGTTGATGGCGACGATAAAACGGCGGTTTACCGCAACCTACTCGGCTTGATGCGCGGCGACTTGACGGAGCGTTTTACCAAAGGCGATAAATCCGTTGAGCGATCGCTGAATCCAGATCTGTTCTATCTGGGTAAGGATGGCGAGAAAAAACGTCTCACCGGACGAAGCCTGATGCTGGTGCGCAATGTGGGCCATCTGATGACCAATCCGGCGGTCCGAACCAGCGATGGCGCAGAAATTCCCGAAGGTATTCTTGATGCACTCATGACCGGCGTTCTCGCGCACCATGATCTGGGCAAAGATGAAAACACCAACCGCAATAGTCGCACGGGCAGCGTTTACATCGTCAAACCAAAAATGCACGGGCCGGACGAAGTTGCCTTTGCCGTTGATTTGTTTGCGGCGGTGGAAAAGCTGGTGGGATTACCAGGCGAGACCCTCAAAATCGGGATCATGGATGAGGAACGGCGCACCACGGTAAATCTTAAATCCTGTATCCGGGCGGCGCACAACCGGGTCATCTTTATCAATACGGGGTTCCTCGACCGAACGGGGGATGAAATTCACACCAGCATGCAGGCTGGGCCCATGATCCGGAAAGCGGAGATGAAAACTTCAACCTGGCTAACCGCTTATGAAGACTGGAATGTTGATGTGGGGCTTTCCTGCGGCTTTCAGGGTAAGGCGCAAATTGGCAAGGGCATGTGGGCGATGCCTGACCTGATGTCCGAAATGATCAGGCAAAAAATCGGGCATCTAAAAGCGGGCGCCGATTGCGCCTGGACCCCCTCCCCCACCGCCGCGACGCTCCACGCCATGCATTATCACGAGGTCGATGTTGATGAGGTTCAGGAAAAACTCGCCAAGCGGCCCCATGCCAGCCTTGATGATATTCTGTCCATACCGGTGGCGGCGGATCCCCGCTGGAACCCAGCGGACATTCAGGCTGAGCTTGATAACAATGCGCAAGGTATTTTGGGCTATGTGGTGCGCTGGATTGACCAAGGGGTCGGGTGTTCAAAGGTCCCCGACATTCATGATGTGGGCCTGATGGAAGACCGCGCCACCTTGCGTATCTCCAGCCAGCATATGGCCAACTGGCTGCACCATGGCATTTGCAGCCGCGACCAGGTGATGGAAACGATGCAGCGCATGGCCGGTATTGTTGATCAGCAAAATGCCGATGACCCAACCTATAAAGCGATGGCGCCCGCCTTTGACACCAGCGTCGCCTTTCAAGCCGCGTGCGCCCTCGTCTTTGAAGGGACCGCGCAGCCCAGCGGCTATACCGAACCCCTTCTCCATGCCAGGCGTCTCGCCTGGAAACAGGCAAATGGATAGACATTGATGAGTACGCCGCAAAAACCAGACGCAAAACCAGCCCCAAAACCAACCCCACTGGCGCCCGCCAGTGAGGCCGGGTCTTCTAAGCCAGGCAATTGGGGTAATATCGCGTCCTTCACCGCGCTTGTTGTGTCGTGCCTGGCGCTTGCCGTTTCTATTTTAGAAGTCTCAACGATCCGTACCCACCAGAGAAGTTCTGTATGGCCCTTTGTTTCGATCGAACAGGACTATTCAAGTGGGGGCTATGCCATCGCCCTGAGAAATAAGGGTATTGGCCCGGCGCGGATGGATGAGGTGATCATGACCTTGGATGGCAAACCCTATGGAGAGCTTGATCGGCTCATCCTTGATGCTGTGGGGAAAGAAGACGCCTTTAGCTATGACGTTTATTCGGGCCGCAATCCCGCTAACAGCGTTATCGCGGCGGGCAGTGCCGTTACGCTTTTTTCTGTGCCGTGGGACCCGCGTACCGAGCGGTTGGTGCAAGCTTGGACTGACCGGGTCAATGTGGAAACGTGCTTTTGTTCAATCTATGATCAATGCTGGCGCACTGATCTGAATGACAATCAGCCTAAAGAGGTTAAGGCGTGTCCTGGCCCTGTCGCTGCAACCCGGTGAACAATAGCACCGTCGTACGGGCGCGCCCTGGCCACCATTTATAGCTGACAACCCTTTTTAAAGGGGGATAGTCGTGCCAACGAAAAAATCTGTACACCACTTCATAAATCGATACCCAATCCTTGTCGTGCTCCTCACGCTGGGTCTTGGCGCCTGTACCACCGGGAACCCATCTCCCAACCCGGCCCAAGGCCCCATCCGTGAAACCCTATCGGTGTGCCCGGGTTTGCGGGTCAGTAATGCGCCCGCTACGGACAGAAGGGGCTATATCCAGGGGTTCAGGCCCCTCCAGAAAGTAAAGGGTATCGCGCTATTGATGGCACCGGCGCAGGGCTGCCTGTCATCAGCCTATGGTCGGCGCCGGGGCGGCGCGGGTTCCATCCACAAGGGGATTGATCTGTATACAAAAAGCCCGACGCCATTTTTCGCAGCAGGTGATGGCGTGATCAGCTTTATCGGGCGCCAACGGGGCTATGGCCGGCTGATCGCAATCGACCATGGCAAGGGCGTGGAAACCCGCTACGCCCATCTATCAACAGTCCGCGAGGGTTTATCCGTGGGCAAACCCGTCACACGCGGTACCCGCCTTGGCGAGACCGGGCGCACCGGCAACGCAACGGCGATCCATTTACACTATGAAATCCTGATCAATGGAAAACAAAAAGATCCGTTTGCCCTGATGCGGTAGGTGCCTATCCTGCAAACGGAAATTTACGCTGTATACCGTCTATAACAAAGGACGTTCAACCTGAATCAGGAATTGCCCCAAGGCCGGGCATTTCCTGATATTTCCATGCGCCACTGTGAACGTCTGTTGCTCTAATTCAGTCGCGTGGCATCGCAACTGAGTTCTATGCGGTCAGTGCCCACGAGGCGACATTGGGACTTACGCGCGCGGCGCCGTTGTGCCGAGCTTGCGCGTAACCAGAGCCGCGCCGCGGGGAAATCAATCACCATATCCTCGCCGCGCAGTAGATTGGCGCTGACAATTATGGTCGGCACCTCTGCACGGTTAAGGGTTTTGAATATTGGCAAATTGCTAATGTCGATCCGTTGATCCTCCCAAACCCTGTTCCCCACACTGATGGTTGCGGCATCAAGCTTCCCGTCCAGCGCAATGGTGCTCAAGGCCCCTTCAAGTTTCAATTGATTGCGCAAGATCCGCTGAACCGCAAAGCCAAATACATTTGCCGCTGGCCAATTGGCGAGCGTCCCCTCTGAACCCAGATCGAATAAGGCTTCCACCGTGTGCCCCTGCACCGCCGCGGGAATAAAGGGCAGCGCATGGGTGATTAGGCCAAAATCATCATAGGTGATCTCTACACTGACATACTCACGGACGGGCCCTTGAAAACCTGTACGGCCAAAATGAATACGTTGGTCCAGTATACTGACGAAAATTGCATAGTCGCGCATGAAATCCATGCCCAGCACCCCGCCAGGCAGCGTTTCGATATAGACAGGGTCCGGCAGCGAAAAAGAGTCATTTGCCTCTAGAGTAAGACTGCCAATCCGAAACTCCTCTATGGGCAGGATTGGTCGGCGTTGGCTTAAGGTGGCACCATGCACAAACGTTGTTCGGTCATCGATAAATTCGATTTCGAGCGCGCGGCGCACATTTTCAAAAACCAGGGTGCGCGATGACGCCGTATCAAGAATAAAGTCAAACGGCCCCTGGCCATTCACCAATACCGGGACAATCATTCGCCCGCGTTCATCAAGCCGATAGTCTACCGTTTCCAGCACCAGGCGTTCTGGCGCATGATCAATGAAAACCTCCGGCGGGGGCGGCGTGGCGCAGCCGGCGATCAAGACGAGGGCAACAAAGACAGGCGCAGCAAAGACAGGTCCGGTACAGACCAACCGAACCACCGCTAGAATTCGGTGTACCTGCCTTGCGAATGTCTTCATATTCTAAGCCGATCTCACCTTCGATATCGCCAATGCGGGCGATGCAAAACCCAGCCCATCTGGCGCCTCCCCTTCGTATATCATTTGCGCTCTGCCGACGCCCGTCAACAAGGATTGCTGAATTTCATGGCCCCGCGAAAACCCCGCAGCCCTCGGAAGAAAAACAACCGCACCCCTGACAATTCAGGCTTGCCCCCGGTTTTGCCGATTGCAGTGACCGATATCGATGCCGACGGCGATTTGATCTGCGCACCGGCAGAAAGCCGACTACGCGGGCGCGGCAAAAAGGCTGAAAGCGTCACGGCCATGATCCTGTTGCCCGAAAAGTTGGCCGCTACGCAAAAGCCAGCGGCTGGCGTTGGTGACAGATTTCTCGTCCGATTGCCCCGCGATGAGGCGGCGCGGGCCCGCCCCCGGGTTTTCGTGCAGGAGATTATTCGGAAAATTGGCCGCGAACGCGAACGCCTCTTGGCGGTGATGGACATCTCGCGCGGGGCCGCCATTGCCCGGCCCGTGGATCGTAAAGCACGCGATGTTTACGCGGTTTCAAAGGCGGAAAGCGCGGGCGCCAAAGATGGCGACCTCGTTTGGATTGAGCCGCACCAGCGGCGCAGTGCGTCTGGCCGGCGGTCGGCCAAAGTGGCCGAAATTGCCGGCAATATGGATGAACCCGGCGCATACTCCCTCATCGCGCTGGCGAGCCATGATATCCCCGTGGATTTTCCCGATGATGTGATGGCGCAAGCTGAAGCGGCAAAAATGCCGACCTTGCGGGGGCGCGAGGATTTGCGCCGCGTCCCACTCCTCACCATTGATCCGGCTGACGCCAAAGACCATGACGATGCGGTTCTTGCCGTGCGCGATGATGATCCGCGTAATGAGGGTGGGTTTCGTATTACTGTCGCCATCGCCGATGTGAGTTGGTTTGTGCGCCCTGGTACAGCCCTTGATGAAGAGGCACGTGAGCGGGGCAATTCGGTTTATCTGCCCGACCGGGTTGTACCCATGTTGCCGGAGCATCTTTCCAACGGGCTCTGTTCACTCCGCGTTGGTGAGGACCGCCCCTGTATTGCGGTGGAAATGGTCATGAATAAAAACGGCCAGATGACCGGCCATCGCTTTATGCGCGCGATCATGTGTTCGGCCGCAAAGCTATCTTATGAAGACGCGCAGGCGATTATTGATGGCGGCAAGACAGCGTCAAACAATGATCCCGGTACCGATATTCATGAGGCGGTTAAAACCTTGCATTCCGCCTATTGCGCACGCCTGAAAGAACGCAGCAAACGCAGCCCTCTCGATCTTGAGTTGGCGGAACGAAAAGTCATCTTGAATGATCAGGGGCTTGTTGGTGATGTTGTCGTGCGGGAGCGTTTTGATGCCCACAAACTGATCGAGGAATTTATGATCCTCGCCAATGTGGCGGCGGCGGAGGCGTTGGAAAAGGCACGACTGCCCTTGATCTACCGGGTTCACGATACGCCCGATGAGGAAAAACTGCAGGCGGTTCGCACCTATCTGGAGACGTTGGATTACAAACTAATCAAAGGCGGCAGCGTCCGCCCACAACACTTTAATCAGATCCTTAAGCTCGCCGAACAGCGCGATGAAAAAGAGATGATTTCTGACGTGATCCTGCGTACGCAGCGTCAGGCGGTTTATGGTACGGAAAACCTCGGGCATTTTGGTCTAAACCTTGCGCGTTATGCGCACTTTACCTCTCCCATTCGTCGGTATGCGGATCTGACCGTACACCGGGCGCTGGTCAAAGCGTTTGACCTTGGCCCCGGCGGACAAACCAAGTCCGAGGCCGCAAGCCTGCAGCAAAGTGCTGAAGCCATCTCAACATTGGAGCGCCGGGCCATGCTGGCCGAGCGGGAAACCTCAGACCGGTATCTATCAGACTATCTCAGTGACAAGGTGGGCACCAGCTTTGCCGCGCGTATTCGCGGCGTGACCCGGTTTGGTTTGTTCGTCATGCTTGACCAGTCAGGGGCAGATGGTTTCATCCCCATACGGACCCTGCCGGGGCGTCGCTGGATGTTTGATGAGGAGATGAACCGCGTCGTCGATTACCATGGCGGGGTAATGTTTCGTCTGGGCCAGCCCGTTGTCGTCCGCCTAAAAGAAGCGGCTCCGGTGGAGGGCGGGCTTGTATTTGATCTTATTTCAGAGCCCATGGCGCTTGACGGGGCGACTGCGGGAAAATCAAAAAAATCCACAAAGTCTAAGCCAAAGAAAACCAGCCAAAAAAAGAGCGCAAAGAAAAAAGCGTCGGCGGGTAAGGCAAAGAAGAAACCCAAATCAAATGCGAAGGCGCGCAAAGATACTGGCGCAACATGACAAGCGCGAAACCCAGCAAACGCCAAAGCGAGGTATCAGACCTTTGCCAAGAGGGTTTGAAACTGACGACGTTCTTGCGGTGTCAGGTTCGAAAGCACTTTATCAATCGCCTCTGTGAGGGCGTTTTGTATACTGAAGAGTTGTTCTTCTCCCAGCGGTGTAAGGGAGAGGAGCGAGACCCGCCTATCATCGGGGCTTTTCTCCCGCTGGATAAGGCCTTTGCGTTCAAAACGCTGGATCAACCGGGAAATTTGTGATTTGTCACGGCCTAACGCCGTAATAACAGTTTGCATATCAACCAATTCATATTCGCCAATAGTCAGCAGCAACATGCCCCCCAGCGGACCCACATTATGCTGATCAAATTCCACGGCGCGCGGATGCAGGCTGGCATGGATGCGTCGCATCATGCGATCGATACTTAAAGCCAGCCGGGTGGTATCAGAGGGGACTTGAATTTGGTTGACTTTATCCACTAGTTGAGTCCAGATTGCTATTGTTGGCGTCTTCATATCTGGGTAACGCGAGAGAGTGCTAATGTCACATACTGACCGCTTGTTCCTTAGGATTGCTGCCGGGCTTTGGGTCATCTGGGGTCTTGTCCACGTCTTAGCGGGGATCATTGTGGTCTCCTCAGGCGCGAGCGCGGGCTTTGCCGCCATTGCCGACGCGATTGAGCCAAGTGTGCTTGCGGCGGACTATCATCCCGCCGTCACCGGGATTTTGCATCAGCATGGATGGAATCTGCTCTGGGGCGGCGTGGTGACGATTATTGGGGCCGTATTGATCTGGCGCGGGAATAGGACCGCCATTTGGGTAACAGCCATGGTCGGTGGCCTTTTAGATATGGGGTATCTTGCGTTCGTGGATATCCCAGGCTTTGTTCATTTTTTTCCGGGCACGCTCATGACGATCATATCGGGCGCGGCGATTGCGCTGAGCTTCTATGCTTGGCGGTCGATGACAAAAATAGCTCCCTAACGACCCCGCCCCTCCCCCGAAAGCTTGCTGCCTGATACTGGATTTTTTCCCCGCTTTGGCGCACATCGGAGTGGTAAGCCAGACTGAGGAGCGATCATGCGTATTGAGGCCATCACCATCGGGGAAAATCCCCCCGAAGATGTCAATGTGATTATTGAAGTGCCCGTGGGCGGACAGCCAATCAAATATGAGATGGACAAGGACGCCGGTACGCTGGTTGTTGACCGGTTTCTCTATACGCCCATGTCCTATCCCGGTAATTATGGATTTGTTCCGCATACATTATCGGACGATGGCGACCCCATTGATGTTCTCGTCTGCAACACGCGCCCGCTCATTCCCGGCTGTGTTATCAATGCCCGCCCGGTTGGCGTTCTCCTGATGGAAGACAATTCAGGCCTCGATGAGAAAGTGATTGCCGTCCCGTCACCGGCGCTTACCAAACGATATGATCGGTGGGATGACTATCTCGATATCCCGGAGATTACGCGCCAGCAGATTGAACATTTCTTTGAGCATTATAAAGACCTTGAGCCCGGTAAATGGGTCAAGCTTGGCGGCTGGCAAGATAAACGCACCGCACAGGAGAAAATCAAGGAAGCCATTGCGCGGGCAAAGGGCTAATGCGCGGGCCAATGGCTAACGGTTTGGCGTCAGGGCGTGTTTGAGAACGAGTACCGCCAACCCATTGGTGTTGCGATACTCCAAATAGACAAAACCTGAGTGCGTTGCGGCTTAAATCCGGCGATAATCTTCAACATCCGCACGCAGATGAAGCAGATCACCAACGCGGACCACCTCGCCTTCCACCATAACAGGATCAGCCACCAAGGGCAGGATTGTTTTAGGGATTGCCAGGCCATCCCGCGTCGTCATCAGGAGGACCCTCTCCGTTCCCTGACCATCGCGCACCCAAAAAGAGGGCGGGATACCACCGCGAATACACAAGCTCGCGCAGGCTTTGTGGGTTACGCCGCGGGCGGGCCGCATCACCCCAAAAAAGCACTTAGAATCCATAATGGTCCCGCGTACGGAAACCGAGGCAACCGGCACGGCCCAGCGGTTCTGTTGCTCGGCGATAAAGCGCGGCTCAATCGAGCTATCTTCTTCAATCCACGCATTGAGAAGCGGTGGCACCTCCAGCATTTGACGGTCTTTACGTTCAATCAGAACACCGCGCGCCGTCACTGGCCGGTAGGGCTCGGGCGCTTGCGTTCGCAAAACCTCGGTACACTTACCCTCTGTCACCACAAGAACCGTCCGTGCACCGCCCGGTTTGCTGGCATCGGGCACCAACAAATGGGGGTAAGGCCGGGTACCAAAAAGACCAGTGACGGTGTGGACCCTGCCGGTGTTCCATTGGCCAGCACCAGGATCATCAAGCTGGCTGGCGATGCCGTAGGAAAGACCGCCCAACCCGGCCAGACCCAGGGGCAAAAGCCCTAGCAAAAATCGCCGGTCCACAGCCGGCGCCTTGTCCCAGCCCACAAACATCGGGTTATTGTCGGCGTCGGCGGGGCGGATGGCGGTTGGCGTCGTTCGCCGCGTTTGCGTCATGCGCTTGCCTCCACCATGGTGGCAGAACCATCCGCTGGCGGATGACCGTCAAGATATGCCGGTGGTGAGGGTGTGCCTGGCGGGTTCGGGGTTGTTTTGAGCAGGATCATCCCATTTTCGTAGCGCACATCATAAGTGGCGATTTTCTCGGTAAAAGGCGGCGGCGAGATCCCGTCATGGGGGCGATATTGCCAGCCATGCCACGGACAGGTGATGCACCCGTCAATGACCCGCCCTTCCCCGAGGGGTCCATTTTGATGGCGGCAAGCATTTTGTACGGCGGAAATTTTGCCATCATATTTGAACACCGCAACCCGGTCACCGCGCGCCAATGGCACAATGATTGCCCGATTATCGGCAATATCCTCGGGCGCCCCAACGATCATCCAGTCGTCCTGATCATGTTTTTTCAAACGGTTGTCCCGGCGCCATTCCCGCGCGCCCGTCACCACATGTAATATGGTCACGACCCCGAACGCAGCAGCGGTGAGGATTGGATAAAGTACCGCCTTTTCGGTCATCAATGCACCGAGTACAATATGCAGGACAAGTAATCCGTACGCAGGATAAACAAGCATATGCAGACCCTTCCACACGGGGGCGGAAAGATTGTTCAACCAGAAATCGTGACTGGTGGCCGCCATCAAGGCGAGAACGATAAAGGCGCCAAGGCCAAAAAGCTCAAACGGTAAACCCGGTATCTGATCGCCCAGATGGTTACTGACAAACAGCGACACCAACGGATTTAACGGCCCGCCGCCATGGTACCACAAGGTGGCCAAACCGAAATGGGCGCTCGCCACCAGAAAGGTTATGACGCCCAGATGACGCCGGTTATACAATAGCGGCAGAAATCGCGGGGTCAGACGCGCCAAAGGACCAATCATGAGAATAATCGTCAGGAGGCTGAACGCACTGACACCTAAACCACGGATCACCAACACAATCGGGTCAGCCACATTGCCAGAGGGATGAGCCTGACTGCCAACGACGACAAATACACCAAGGAAAACCGCCAACGCGGCAAACACATAAAGATCATAAATGATCTTGTTGCCATTCCATTGAACCGATTGATAGCGATGACCCATACTACCCTCGCCGCTCCGGCAATATAGCGTTTTTCGCCAAAGCAACCGGGTTAGAAACCTTTGATCCGTAAACAGATGTTAATGGTCCCGGTAGGGGTGCCGTTACGTCGGCGGGCTGTCGCAGCCAGAAAAAAGTTGCCGATCCGGCGATCCCAACCCCCAAAAAGAGCCACAGCAAAAAATGTGCACGCCGATGTGATCGGATCATTGGTGTTGCGCCCCCTCAATTGGCTGATTAATTTTTCTTCCTGACCCGAACCGCACAAGCATCACCGGCCATAAAAGCAACAGGCCTGGGATCATAAGCAGACGGAACAAAATACCCGACCGCGTTGCCGCCGCGTCGAGACGGGGCAACACAACAATAACCGCCAACAGGGCGACAACAAATCCGATTGCCCCATAAATCAATCCGCCTAGGAGGATTAATTCCGCCGTTTCAATGTCCATCGAGGCGTGCTCCTGTGATTGACCCTGCCTGCGTTCGAAAAGCTTAGCATGGTTTCGACGCAACCCAATATTGCAAATTCTTGCACTCAGCAAAGGCCATTGCGTCCCTGCCCCGCTGATGCCCTATAATGGGAGCAGGGTAGGTGTACGCACCGCTATTCTGCACGTTTTTTCGATGTCTATATACATTTATACTCCCAAGGCGGCACTGGCCTCGGCCCATCCGCATGCACGAACGCACGAGGCGCCCGAGCGGAGCCCGTGAAAATAAAGGATGTTCGATGTCATTATTCAGTCGCCTTCTTTTCGGTTTTGATGAAACAAAACAATCCCGCGACACCGCCAAGATACCAGGCCATAACAAAACCATGACATCGCCATCTATACACACACCCCGTTCCGCAGAAGACAAGCCCGCGGAAACAGCATTGGAATGGTATAAGGTGGCCGAACCGGGAGGCCTTCCCGAAGGCCGGGTGACCACCGTAACGGCTGGGATCAAGACCCTGGCGCTTGTGCATTTCAATAATCAGTATACGGCAATGAATAATCGTTGCCCACACCAGGGCGGCCCGCTTGGCGAGGGATCAATTGAAAAAGGGGAAGGTGATCAATGCTGGCTGCGCTGCCCTTGGCATGGGTGGGATTTTGATCCCCTCACCGGCAAACCGCCGGGGGGGCACGAAGATACAGGTCAAACGCTTTATCCCGTGCGCGTGGCGGATGACGGCATCTATGTGGGCGTTGAACCACAAAAGCCCCACGAGACGACGGCGACCGACATTATTGCGCAGACATTGGTCAATTGGGACCTAAAATCTGTTTTTGGTATGGTTGGCCATTCCAATTTGGGCCTTGCCGACGCGTTGCGCCGACAGGAGGAGGCCGGGCACTTGCGGTATATCGGTATCCGCCATGAGGGGGCGGCATCATTTGCTTGTTCCGGTTATGGCAAGCTGACGGGTAAACCGGCGGCGTGTTTGTCCATTGCCGGGCCCGGCGCAACAAACATGATGACGGGGTTGTGGGATGCGAAAGTTGACCGCGCGCCTATCCTCGCCCTGCCGGGGCAGGTCCAAGTGCAAGTCTTTTCGCCCTTTGCCTTTCAGGACATTGATCTGCATGCAGCATTCAAACCAGTCGCGGCGTTCAATCAACTCGTGCTGAATGGATCAAACTACGGCGAAGTTGCCAGCCTCGCCATGAAAACAGCTCTTGTGGAACGCGATGTTTCTGTACTGATCTTTCCCGATGATGTGCAGACGTTGCCCGCACCCGAAAAGAAACCCGGCGGACCAGTCGGGCGGATAACCGGTACGTCCATGGCCCCGCCCCGCGCTATAATTGAAGACGCTGCCACGCGCATCCATGCTGCCCACCGGCCAATGATTGTGGTGGGCTACGGCGCCCGCGAAAATATGGACGCCGTGATTGCGCTCGCGGAGCAATTGAACGCGCCAATCGTCACAACCTTCAAAGCAAAGGGGCAAATACCCGATAACCATCCCCTTGCGGGCGGCGTTCTCGGCCGGTCGGGCACGCCCATTGCGTCCTGGTTTATGAATGAGTGCGATCTCGTCCTTGCCATTGGCGCTTCCTTTTCGCACCACTCGGGGATTGAACCGTCTAAACCGATTATCCAAATCGACTTTGATCGCATGCACCTTGGCAAGGGGCACCCTGTGGACCTTCCCGTCTGGGGAGAGATTGGCGAAACACTGCCCATGATCGCGGCGCAATTGACAGCGCAAGGTTTGGGTGGCACGCACGGTGTTAATCAGCGTACTGAGATAGTTGAGCGCTGGGCAATCTGGCACCGCGAAAAACAAAGCCGCCTTGCCGATGACCATGGTCAGGGCATTAGCGCCGCCAGACTATTCGCTGCGATGACCGATAGTGTGCCGGACGATGCTATCATCCCCGTTGACGTGGGCAACAATGCTTATTCCTTCGGGCGCTATTTTGAGCCAACGGGCCAACGTATTTTGATGTCTGGCTATCTCGGCTCCATTGGCTTTGCCTTTCCCGCGGCCATGGGGGCGTGGGCCGCGACCCAAGACTGGGCACAATGGGCGGGGCGAAAGGTGATTTCCGTTTCTGGTGACGGCGGATTTGCTCAGTATGCGATGGAATTTACTACTGCCGTTCAGTACGGCATGGATATCACCCATATCCTTATGAACAATGGCGAGCTTGGTAAAATTTCAAAGGAACAACGCACCGGCGAGTGGCCCGTCTGGCAAACCGGGTTGACCAATCCGGACTTTGCCGATTTTGCCCGGTCCTGCGGCGGCCATGGCGTGCAGGTTACGGACAGTCGGGACTTGACCAGTGCCTTGGAAGACGCGATCGCCCATCCCGGCCCCGCGTTGGTTGAAGTGATCACCGACGTCGACCTTGTTTAAGGGTTTAATTGAACATCGGTTTCGTCTGTTGAAAACGTGTTTTTTGAGAACCGGAAGCGCAGAAAAACGCATTTGCAGATGACGAAAATAGACTTTTTGGTTGGGCTCTAAGCCAGTGCATTGATGCGAGCATGCCACATAAAAACCGGCGCAGATGTCCGCGCCGGTTTCTTGAAAAGGTAACGGACCGTATACGACCTATAACGTAATAAAGGTCTGACCGTTGCCACTGGTCATCATATCGTTAAAATCGTCAATCGCATCATTATGAATGGCACCATCGCCGGTCATACCCAAGGGCATCAACGGCGTACAGGATAGGGCGCCAGTATTGAACGGCTGACGATTGACCGCCCCCGGAATATATTGAAGGGCATCTATTCCACCCGGTATTGTCATTGTTGACGGCGCGGTTGCCCCCACCCCATAGGTTGTCAGAGAAAATGGCGTAGGCGGGGACAGCGGCGTATAAATCTCCGCCTGATCAAGGGTCAACACATCAATACAATCGGTACCGCCAGATGCCGCTGCATCCCCATAATAAAGGTCAGAGTGATTGGGCGCGGTGCTATTGCTTTGCGTGGGCGTAAATGCCGATAGCGCGGAATTGCCTAAACGGTTGGCCCAGAACATCACCCATTTTGGATCGTGGGTCGTCACCACAGGCCTCAGCGTATTATTGAAAAAGGTGCGCGACGAGGCGGGCCACGGGCTCGAATTCGAACTTGTGTTTCCGTAAAGCTTGCCGGCGCCACCCGATGTGCGCAAGCCAACCTCTGTCAGGGCGTGGTCATATCCCATGGCCGTAGCTTTATTCTTCAGGACGCTATATTCCGTAGACAGCGTATTATTGTTAGGTCCGCCATCCTGATAATAGTCAAGCCCCAGGACGCTGACCCCATTGGTAAATGTTTCCGCCAAGCTGCCCGACGGCGGGTTTGACGGCACATAATCATCCAGTGCGCTTTGCAGGCCAGATTGCGTGTTGATCGAAAACACAAACTTTAGCCGATCAATTTTCTGTTGCACGTTGCCGCTCAACCCTTCCACGATCTTGTCAAACGCGTAGCAGAAGAGGTTGTGATAATTCCATAAATACTGAGAAGTGAGACTGGATTGGTTTTGCGCCTCCCCCCACCAGAAGAATTTTACATTAGGCTCATGGAACGGACGGATATAGATATCTTTGCTCGCTGGCAAGGACGGGTGGTCAAGAATTTCATTCAGCATCTGGCCAAAATATTTGTACCGTACACCCACATAATCGCGCACCACCTGATTTTGCCAGACAAAATTACCCTGATCGTCAAGTGTTGGTGCTTCGGAGGCAAAACTGAACAGTGCGCCAAGATCACCGGGCGTTGTTACCGATGATTGCACACCAAAAAACGGGTTCAGCATATGATAAGAGATCGATACCTCGCCGCCGCTATGGAGCGTGGAGAGGATCAGATCTTTCATCATTGCCCGCTCACCCGCAATGAATTTTGAGGTGTCATTGCGAAAGCTCATGGGTGCTTCGAGGATTGTTTTGATCTTGTTCCCATCATTGGTGTCGACAAATGTTTCGGTACACCGCGAAAAATCAAAGCCATACATTTTCGGCGCCCGCTGCGTGGCCAATTCCACGTCCGTGGCCCACGCCCCCACAAACCCCTCAAGGCTGACAGCGGCATTGCCGCCCGCCGGGGCGTTTACCCGGGCCGCGCCGGGAAAGACAACCCGAGACGGCGGATTAAACTGCTCCGTATACTGCGCCGGCACATCCAGATGCCAACGCACACCCGAATAAAGCGTTTCCTGATGGCCAAGCCAGGTTTCCGGCGTATTGAAGATAAATTTCGGCAGCTTCCAGCGCCGGAAAACCGGGATCGCTGGCGTGCGCGCCGACGCCGTTCCCGCTGCACTGACCCCCGCCAGTACCGCGAGCGACGCGCCATATTTCAGCACATCGCGACGATTGTTTGATGGGCCCTGACGTCCAGGACTTGGTGTTTTCTTTGTCATTCTCTCTCTCCCGATGGTGACGTATTTTTACCTGAGAAGTGTAAATGATACCGTCTTTACCTGTCACCTCACCTTTTTGTGGGATTTCGAAAGCCGGGGCCAACAGCACCATTCGCGTCCTCGCACACAGAAAAGGTTAATGCCTGTGTGCTATTCCCGCACCCCATAACGCCGCGCCCGCACCGAAAAAAATGGAGCCCCCCAACCATGACCATTGTTTGCGCCCTTTATGATGACGACAACCGAAAATTCTGGCTTGGCTGCAATTCCGGAAGTCTTGTAGGCGAGACGATATTGCCGGAGCATCAGACGAAATGGATGCGCTTTGCGAACTGGGCGCTTGCCCTGTCCGGCGCGGGCATCGCAGTAAATGCGGTTGCTGCAGAGCGTGCCAAATTCCCTAACCAAACCGAAGACGTCAATCAGGTCATCGCCTTCCTGCGCGCCGCCTTTGCCAAATATGACATGGGCGAGATGGAGGGGAATGCGAAGGATTATGACGTGTCGGGATTATTAGTTCATAATCAAGGCGCGTTTTACGACGTGGATACGCGCCTTTCCACCAGCAAAATTCCCACCGGTGCCCTGTGGGCCCGGGGCTCCGGCATGGAGTATGCCCTCGGCGCCGACATGGCCCTGAAGCTCAAAGGCTTTACACCGCAAGAACGCCTGGAGACCGCTGTGCTCACGGCCATCGACCTCGACAGCGGCTGCCCGGGTGAGCCGATCGTGGAGAGCTTTGTCTAATTGAAGGATGCATGATCGGGCCACAGCTGATCTGCCGGATATGAAAAGGGTGGGCGCATTCCAATATTTTGACAACCGCGGTCACAACGATACTGTTTGGGATTAGGACCGACCTATCAGTCGGGTACCACTCTCGGGCGAGGAAAGCGCCTGGGCATCTTTCAATACGGAAAACCTAAGGGATGGAGCCGATCAATGAAGAAACGCCTTGGGGCCGCTTTTTTTCTAACGCCGGTCGCAGCGATCTATTTAATGAACGCGTCCTGGAATGCAGGAGCTTCCGAGGGCGCGCTTCAGATCGTATCGCATCGCGGTGTGCATCAGACCTTCGATTCAAAAGAAGTAGACGCCAACACCTGTACGGCTGCTATTATTGATCCTCCTTCCCACCATTTTATCGAAAATACGACCGAAAGCATGAAGGCCGCTTTCGATTACGGCGCAGACGCGGTTGAAGTCGACGTGCATGCTACTGTCGACGGAGAATTCGTGGTTTTTCACGACTGGACCGTCGATTGCCGCACGGAAGGCGAGGGCGTAACGCGCGAGCTCACCAGCGCTTATCTGAAAACGCTGGACGTGGGATATGGGTACACCGCCGACGGCGGCGCCACATGGCCGCTTCGGGGAAAAGGGGTCGGCGCAATGCCATTGCTGCGCGAAGTGTTCTCTGAATTTCCCGAAGGGCGTTTTGTGATCAACGTTAAGGGAAACAAGTCCCGCGACGCCGAACCCCTTCTGGGTTACTTGAACGATCACGCCCTTTCCGGACAGGTTCTGGCAATCGTATCAGGGCCGTCCTTCGCTGGAGAATTCAATGCGCTTTCCTCACAAATTCGCGCGAGTTCGCGCAAAACAGTGAAGGCGTGCCTTCAGTCGTATCTGTTACGAGGATGGACGGGGTTCGTGCCGTCTGAATGCGCCTACGGCGTCGCCTTCCCCCAAAATCTCGCTCCATTATTATGGGGTTGGCCCAAACGATTTTCCAACCGCTTCGGCGATCGCGATTATTTCGTAATGATGGTCGGACCGCTTTCCGCGAATACGCAAGGCGTTGATACGCCGGAAGGATTTGCCCGTGTTCCGCTCTCCTTTAGGGGCGCGGTGATGACGAACAAAATTGAAATCATAGGGCCTTTGAGAGCGCAGCGCGCAGAAGAGGCCGCTAAAAGCGGGCGCGTTCGAACAAAGGACGCAACTTCGCAGAAAGAAGGGTAAGACGAAGTCGTGTTGAAGGTTGGTTCAAACGCAGACAGCCCGTTTCCAGGCTCGGAGTTGAACAAGTATCGTTCGATAGCGCTTGGCGTAGGCGGGCTTGTGTTTGGCGCGCTTCTTTTCGGCTCTCTGGCGAAAGTGGATGTTGTGGTTACCGGGGACGGCTCCGTATCTCCGGACTTTCTGGATTACACGTTATCCGCCCTGATGTACGAAGCAGGTGAACATGAAAGTCGCTGTCATCACCGTGGTCTATAATGAGAAGCGTATGCTTCCGATATGGCGGCGTTACTACGGCGGTATCTTCGGATCCGAAAACCTGTTCATTCTTGACCATGGATCCAACGATGGCAGTACGGATAATTTGCGCGACGAGAACCGGATCAAGCTTTTTCGTGAGACCTTTAGCAATGCCGACCGGGTAAAGCTCATCAGCAGTTTTCACGAATCGCTTTTGGCGATCTATGATTATGTGATCTATACAGATTGTGATTAATTCCTCGTGGCCGATCCGGATACCGGGCGAACCTTAAAG
>JBCBBJ010000014.1:0-78429 GCA_038531745.1 Pseudomonadota bacterium | reverse complement strand
CAGACTTTCTTTATCGGGTTTGGCGGGGTCACAGCGGCGGTGCTGCCTTTTGTGCTGACCGAATGGTTCGGGGTGGCGAACACCGCGCCAGCGGGGCAAATCCCGCCATCGGTAAAATATGCGTTTTATTTTGGCGCCGCCATGGTGCTCGCCTCGGTCATGTGGACGGTCTTTACAACAAGGGAATACGCACCCGACGAGGTTGCCGCGTTTGAAAGCGCGCGGGCGAACGCCGCTGCGCACACGCCCCCACCCAAGCTGCCGGCGACTACCGCGTGGTATCGCAATGGCGGTATTGTGCTCCTCGCCAGCGGTGTTCTAACCGTACTGGTGGCGCAACTCTCCCTAGAAAAAGAGCTCTATATCCTCACCATGGGCGGCGTGCTTTTTGGCTTGATGCAGAATGCGGCGGGCCTCCTCGCCCAACGCGATCGGACCGATAATCCGTTCTCGGAGATTATGGGTGATCTCTTCACCATGCCGCGCACCATGAAACAACTCGCCGTGGTCCAGTTTTTCTCTTGGTTCGCCTTCTTTTCCATGTGGATTTATATGCTGCCCGGTGTGGCCGCTTCTCATTATGGAACACTTGATCCGACCTCTGAGATTTATAACAAAGCGGGCAACTGGGTTGGTATTCTCATGGGCGCAAAATTCGGTATTGCGGCTTTGGCAGCCTTTATCATTCCGGCCCTTGCGGCGCGTACCAGCCGCAAGCTAACCCATGCCCTCTGCCTGGTTTGTGGCGGACTTGGCCTCGCGAGTGTCCTTGTCATTCGCGATCCGGCGCTTTTGTGGATATCCATGGTCGGCGTCGGCATCGCCTGGGCATCCATTCTTTCGGTCCCCTACGCCATTCTATCGGGCGCCTTACCGCTCAAAAATATGGGCGTTTATATGGGTATCTTCAATTTCTTTATCGTCATCCCGCAATTAACGGCGGCAAGCATTCTCGGTTTGCTTGTCACGCGGCTATTTGATGGCGCGGCGATCTATGCGCTTTTGGCTGGTGGGATCAGCCTTGGCCTGGGGGCGCTTGCAACGCTGATGGTTGACGATACACACGATCAGTACACAAACGCCGATCAGGGTAAGGGGGCAGCAACAACGCCCCCGCGCGCCCGCCCCGTGCCAGGAGAGTAAGCCGCCCGTGACACAGCAAAACCCTGCCGCCGGGGGCCCGGCCCTGACCGCCAATGACAGCAATGGCCGCAATGTCCGGCTTGAAGATCTTGCCGCCCTTGCGGGCGTGTCGACGGCAACCGTCTCGCGCGCGCTAAACAATAGCCCCCTGGTGCGTGAGGCAACCAAACGCCGGATCTGGCAATTGGCGCGTGAGCATCATTATGCCTTTCGCCCGCAAATGCCCACTATGCTCTCCTCGGCGTCAGCGACAATCACGCTGGCGATTCCTACCCCATTGGGCCGGGAGGGCAGCCGGGCCGATCCGTTTTTTATGGAACTTATCGGTGGTGTGGGGGAGGCAGCACGCGCCGCCGAATGCGATCTTGTGATTTCCCATGTGGCACCGCAGAACTATGATGATCTTTCGGCGCTGATTTCGTCAAGCCGGACCGATGGTGTCATCTTCCTGGGACAGAGTTTTTTGCATGACCGGTTTAATCGGTTGGCAGCGGCGGAAAATCGTTTTGTTGTCTGGGGCGCGCAGCTGCCCGGTCAGGAATATTGTTCCGTGGGCAGCGATAATATTCGCGGCGGCCGCCGGGCAACCGCACATCTATTACGGCTGGGGCGCCGGCGTGTTGCTTTTTTTGGTGACCGCGAAGCGCCAGAGGTGCGCCAGCGTTACGAGGGCTATTGCCAGGCCCATGAACAAGCCGGCGTCCCCCTCGACAATACGCTCATCTCCTCAGTACATTTTGAAGTTGAGTCAGCCGCCGAAGCGGTGGAGCGCCTGCGCGGTGGCGGTATTCAATTTGATGGTCTGTTCGCTGCCAGCGATCTTATCGGTATCGGGGCCGTCCGGGGGCTGATGAAACTGGGCATCTCCGTTCCCGGTGACGTTTCCGTTGTCGGGTATGATGATATCCTCCTCGCCCGGTATAGCTCACCCGCTCTGTCAACAATCACCCAGGATATGGCAACCGCTGGCCGCCTGCTGGTCTCAAAGCTTGTCAATTCAACCAATAGCTATGAGATACCGTCAGAACGTCTGCCTACAGAGTTAATCGTCCGCGATTCCTGCGGTGCATAAAACCGCCTGCCCGATTATCGACAAGCCATCTGTCTCGACTGGTTTTTCCCGGCGAGCATCAGTCAACAGAGGATGATACCACCATAGTCCGGCAGAATTTTTGGGCATGCTCCGGGATTAGTGCCAAAACCAGTGCTGAGCACAGCAGTACCGTCGAGCGTCTCCGCTAACACTAAGGGTTGCGGCTTTGAACCCAAATTGAAAAGACAGGTTAAATGGTCACCGGCATAGTGCCGGGTAAAGCCAACAAGATCATCATGACCCAGATCAATAAAGTGGATATCGCCGAGCCGCAGGGGCGGGGAGGTTCGCCGAAACGCCAGCATCTGACGGACATGGTTCATAATCGATTGCGGGTCAGCTGCCTGTGCATCAACGGCCAGAGGGCCATGGGCCGGATCAACAGGTAGCCACGGGATGCCCGACGAAAAGCCAAAAGCCGCGTCGGACGCATCCGCTTGCCACACCATGGGCGTTCGCGCGCCGTCACGGCCAAGGGTCAGCGGCCAATTCTTGATCGCTTCGGGGTCCTTCAAATCTTCAAACGCCACATGGGCTTGTGGCAGGCCAAGCTCTTCACCCTGATAAATAAAAATATTACCGCGCAAAGCACACAAGAATAGTGCGTAGCAGGCCGCCGCTGCGGCCCGGTGTTCCGGCGCGGCCCATCGGCTTACCGCACGCGGCGCATCATGGTTGGAAAATGCCCAGGACGGCCAGCCCTCACCCGCCCGGTCATGCCACGCCAAAAGGGAGTTTTTTGCCGCTTTGGGGCATAACTCCTCAGCATAAAGAAAATCAAAGCTATAGGCCGAATGCAAATGCCGGTCATCGGCGGTAAAGGCCTTCATTTCGCCAAGCGGCTCAGGCCCGCCAATCTCAGCCACGGAAAAGATGGCATCATATTGATCCATCACACCGCGAACCCGTTCCAAAAACGACGGAATATCCGCGTGGGACTGGTTGTGGCGATGCTCCTGAAAGTCAAAGGGCCGAGTGGGCTGGCGACCCCTAAGATCAGCTGGCGGGTTATCCGTCAGCGCCGGGTCATGCATGGCAAAATTGATCGCATCAAGACGAAACCCATCAACCCCCCGATCAAGCCAGAACCGCGCCACGGCAAGAAGCGCGTCCTGCACTTCGGGATTATGAAGGTTCAGGTCAGGCTGGCTGGTCAGGAAATTGTGGAGGTAATATTGCCCGCGGCGGCTATCCCAGGTCCACGCTGCCCCGCCAAAGACCGATTGCCAATTGCTAGGCGGGGACCCGTCAGCTTTCGCATCGGCCCACACATACCAGTCTGCCTGCGGATTATCCCGGCTCTGGCGAGAGGTTTGAAACCACGTATGGGCATCGGAGGTGTGGGAATAAACCTGATCGATAATGACTTTCAGGCCCAAGCCATGGGCGCGGGCGAGCAGGTCATCAAAGTCCGATAAAGTGCCAAAAATCGGATCAACATCGCAATAATCGGCAACGTCATAGCCATAATCATTCATGGGCGAGGTAAAAAACGGTGATAACCACACCCCGTCAACGCCAAGGCTTGCGATATGGTCAAGGTTGCGCGTGATACCCGGCAAGTCCCCAATGCCGTCGCCATTGCTGTCAAAAAAGCTACGCGGATAAACCTGATAGATCGCGGCGCCCTTCCACCAGGGGCTATCGGCAAGCGGGCAGGTTTGCCCCCTGGTTTGATCCGACGTGGTCTTTGCCTGGCCCCTGATTGATGCGGTGGCTGTGGACGTTTCTACTTTGATTTGCATACAACATATCCGGTTGGCGGCAAGGTAAGGGCATAGCTACCGCGCGCCGCCACCTTTGGGCGACATTTACCGTGTAATGATTTCCATTGGGTTGACCGGGGGTCGACGGTTACATTGATCGCGCGCTCCTCGGGACCAAAATTAAACGCCACAAGAATTTCCTTGAAATCACGGTCAGCCCCGTCGTCCGGCACGCGGCTGACCACAAAAGCGCTGTTCTCTTCTTCAGCAAGGCGGATCGTCTGATGACCATGGCGCAGCAACGGCTCAGCCTTGTGAAGCCTTGCCATCGTTTGGAATGCCTTGAACAGGGGATGCTTTAGGTTAAAATTGTCGGCGGATGTGCGTGCGCGTGTGCCAACCAGAATATTGTCATTATAACTGTCCACCTGGCTGGCAAACATATCCTCCCGCGAGGCCTGATCATTGCCGTCACCGTTAAATCCTTGCTCATCGCCATAATAAATGACGGGCACACCGCGCAAAAAGAACATCATCGCGTGGGCAAGGATTGTGCGGCGTTCAACTTCATCCTCGGGAAGGCCATCGGTACCTTGACGAACAAACATTGCAAACCGGCCCATGTCATGATTACCGGTAAAAACAGGTAGGTCCCGCGCCGCGCGCCGCCCGCCAGCATAAAGCCCATCAACCGCGAATAGAGTCGCCAGCACCTTGGTGGGGGCGCCATTTACAATCACATCGCGCGCCGCATTCTGGAAAGCAAAATCGAGTACCGTGGGAAAGCCATTGTCCCGGGTGTGGCGCGCAAGGCCGGCCGGGTTGGGATCATAAACTTCACCAAAAATGTAAAAATTTGGAATGCCTTGCGCGCGCGCATGATCCTGCATCGCCTTGTTAAACACACGCCAGAATTCAGGGTTCACATGTTTGGCCGTATCAATGCGAAAGCCATCAATACCAAATTCGGTAATCCACCCTTTGAAGATATCAATAAAGCCCTGAAGAACACGCGGGTCCTCCGTCATCAGATCATCAAGACCGGCAAAGTCGCCATAGGTGACACTCTCCCCTGTCCAGTGGGAGTTCCCCCGATTATGATAATAATGCGGATCATTGAGCGAGGCGGGGACTTTGACGTTCTCATTGCCCGCTGGGACATAGGGCGTATAGGCGTAATCATGCCGCGCTAACCCCGCAAAATTATCCGCCGTTTGAAAGGGCGGCTGATCACCCATAAACTCATCATTAATCGGGTCGGCATCCCGCAGCCCACGGGTTGTATACGGATAGTCTGCCTTTGGTCGATAGACACACTCCCCGACAACCTTATCGTCTCCCCCATATGCCGGGTCATGACATTCCCGGTACGCAATGATATCGGCGGTATGGTTGGTGATGATATCGAGATATATCTTGATCCCGCGCCCATGGGCGGCATCGACAAAATTTTTCAGATCAGCATTACTGCCAAAATGTGGGTCGACACGGGTAAAGTCCGTAATCCAGTAGCCATGATAACCGGCGGATTCCTGACCCGGTGCCCCTTGCACTGGATTATTCTTATAGATAGGTCCCAGCCAGATCGCGGTCGCCCCAAGGCTCTCAATATAATCGAGACGCTGCGTCAGGCCTTTCAAATCGCCGCCGTGGAAAAACCCCTTATGGGTTGGATCAAACCCATGGTCGAGGCGCCCCCCTTCGATACCACCACGATCATTGTCGGTGTCGCCATTTTCAAACCGGTCGGGGAGAATGAAATAAACAATCTCATCCGTGGGCAGACGGTCGCGGAAATTATGCGGCATTGCCGGTTGCGCACTGGCGCTGGCCACGCCGAGACCCGCAATCATTGTAAAAATACCTGTGACCAATAACGTCTTCACTCCGTCAGAACCCATCACCGCGGTTAACTCCCGTCTAGCTCGAAAACGCACCTTACTGTGTTTCCCTTGGGTGGGATAGTACACACCACACATTAATTGCATAAATTTACATTTTTCAATGTGGTAAATTTGCCAGATTCTCGGGATTTTGGGATTGGGTAAAAATCGCTCAAAATCAATATGATAATGATTTTACCTAGATAGTAGGATTTCGCTAATTGGCGATCATAAGTCTCCACAGTTTTTTTGCTTGCAACATCTTGTAGCTTCTTTCAGGGTTTGGGGAACCAGCGCCGGCTCAGGACACCAACAATTATTGAGCCGCGTTTCTAAGGTGCCCACCATAAGGCATCAGAATTCGCCGCCACCGATAGGTGCGGATGGGCTAAGGAAGATTAGGGAAGGAAAGAATGATGAAAACCATCAATACAAACGCGCGCACAAAATTCCTGCTGATGACGGGCGCCGCCACGCTAGCGCTGACCACGTCAACGCTGCTCGCAGGCGCCGCTGCCGCGCAAGATCAAATCGATGAGGACGCCCGGTCTGAGGATGTGACCACTGATGAGATCGATACGATCGTCGTCAGCGGCTTTAGACGCAGCCTGGAAAATGCAATTGCAACGAAACGGTCGGCTGATACGATCGTTGAAGCGATCAGCGCTGAAGATATTGGCCGCTTGCCGGATATATCAATTGCCGAATCCCTTGCCAGGCTTCCGGGGATCACCTCCCAGCGGACAAGCGGCCAATCAAGCGCCATTAACATTCGCGGTCTCAGCCAGCAGCTCACCTTTACCACGCTAAATGGTCGCGAACAGGTAACCCCGAACGGCAATCGTTCGGCAGAGTTCGAGCAGTTCCCTTCAGAACTTATTTCGGGAGCCGAAGTCTACAAGTCTCCCAAGGCATCCTTGCAAGAAGGCGGCCTCGCCGGGACCGTAGCGTTACGAACGATCCGGCCTCTTGACCTTAAAGAGCGCCGCGTGACGCTCAATGCCAGGGGCAGTTACAATACCCGCGCAGATGAGGTTTTTGACGCCGATGATTTTGGTTATCGCGTGAGCGCCTCTTACGTTGATCAGTTTGCGGACGGCACCTGGGGCATCGCCCTTGGCTATGCCCGTCTTGTCCAACCCGACGTATCTACCCGTTTTGTCGGCTTTGATTATGATGGCTTTGCGCCGATAGATTTTAATGGTGACGGCACCAATGATAACCCCTCATTTGGATTTGAAACCGAACATCAAGGCGGCTCAGATACCCGCGATGGCTTTATCGGAACACTCCAATATCGCCCATCCGACACGTTCGAGTGGGGTGTAGATGCGTATTATTCAACCTTTGAATCGCAATCGTTTGGTCGGGGCATCCGTGTCATTGGCACGCAAGCGGTGAATTTTGGCGCGCCAAACACGGCCGTTATTGATCCTGTTGTTGCTGGCAGTGCGCTTATTGGCGGTACCTTTAGCCGAAATGTGCCTGCGCCGACGGACCCCGATAATCCGTCCCAGTTTGGTCTTACGGCCCAAGGGATCAATGATAACAATTTCGACGATAACGAAACCCTGTCAATCGGTACAAATCTGAAATGGCAACAAGAAGCGTGGACGATTTCAGCAGATTTCACCTACTCGCGTGCGCAAAGCGATTTTGCCAATGAAGTATCCGCCATCTTGCCGCTCACAGGCTTGACGGGCGGTGTTCCTGGCATATCAAATGACTTGGCATCAACGCCGCTTCTCAACGATGATCTGACAGTCTCTTATTTACTTCAGGGTACTGATATTCCGCTTGTGGATATCTCTCAGGACTTTACTGACCGGTCAGGACTATTCCTCAGCCGCTTTGGTATTTTCCCGTTTGAGAATGATGATCAGCTTTTTGCGGGGGCACTCGATTCAGAAGTTGATACCCCGGGCATCCCATTTTTACGGTCAATTGAAATGGGGTTCCGGTATTCGCAGCGCCGTGCAAGTCAGTTCCGAGAGGCGGCGGACTTCGGCAATGATGCGGGCTTCTTCCAATTCGCTGGTAATTCCTTCACCCCCATCGCCCTGACCGAACAAAATTCGACGGTCAATTGCTTTCAAGGGCAATTCGCTGACAATGGCTTTCCTTGTTACCTTGTGATCGAAGACCCCCGGGCCTTGGTTGAGTCAGCCGTTGGCCCCATTGGTCGACCAGTCGCAAGGCTTTACGCAAACCGAATCCTTTGAAGTATCAGAGGATGTTATCGCGGGGTATGTTCAGGGGAATATCGAAACTGAACTATTTGGCATTCCTCTGCGCGGCAATGCGGGCGTGCGGATTGTTCAGACCGACCAGGAATCCTTCGCGATCTCTCCTGGTGTTCCAGCCGGCATTCGGTTCACCAATTTTCTGCCGTCGGTGAATTTGATCTTTAGCTTGACGGAACGCGATCAGTTACGACTTTCTGGGTCCCGCGCCTTGTCGCGACCACCCATCTTCCAGTTGGGATCAGGGTTTAACATTAACTTCAGCATGGCGAATTCCCGCTTGGAAGGCGGCGGCGCCGGTAATCCCACACTTCGTCCTTTCCTCGCCAACCAAGGCGATATCTCCTACGAACATTATTTTGATAATGGCGGGATCTTCACGGTCGCCGCGTTTTACAAATCGTTACAGTCATTCATTGTTTCGGAGACAGATCCTTCGTTCGACTTTGAGCCGATCCTGTCGGTATTTACAAATAGTCTCAATCTCGACGATGCAAATGACGCCGGCCAGCTTGAGCAGTTCATTGCTGCCGGTAGCCCGACCATTGGCCAGTTTAGCGCTCCAACAAATGGTGAAGGCGGATTTGTTCGCGGTTTTGAGGTTGCCTACTCGCAGAAGTTTGACTTCCTTCCGGGCTTCCTCGCCGATTTCGGTATTTCTGCAAACTATTCGTACACGGATAGTAAGATTGATTTTGAGGCATCCAATAGTGGTCAGGCCTTGAGCCTTCCTTTGCCTGGTTTGTCCGACCATGTGGCGAACGCGACGCTGTTCTACGAAAGAGGCGGGTTTGCCAACCGTGTTGGTCTTCGATACCGGTCCGAATTCATCTCACCACAGATCGGGATCAACCAGCAATTACCATTTACCGATGATGAACTCGTTGTTGACTATCAAGCCTCTTATGATTTCACCAACGGACCGCTCGAGGGACTTACGCTATTGTTTCAAGCAAATAATTTGACGGATGAACCGGTTCGCACATTCTTTGGACAAGAAGCGCAAACCGGTACGGTCCAGTTCTTTGGGCGTCAGCTTTTCCTTGGGGCGAGCTACCAGTTTTAGAGCGTTTAGCGAGTGCTCTCTCGCCTCCAGCAATAGTTCGTTGTGACGCGAATAGGAAAGAGGCTGCGCGGTTCGCTAGGGATCGCCGCAGCCTTTTTAGTATCAACGCCAAGAAATATAATGGGAAGGAAAAGCCATGGACAGTGTCATCAATAGATTGCGGTTGGTGCGAAACCCTGCGCGCACCAAAGACATTGTTGTGACCAGGGCGCTCGGGCTTATCCTGTTCTGTTGTCTTGCGCTAATCCCGGCCTGGACGGGCGCGTGGGCAAAAACGGTGACGGCAAAATCGCCGGACAAGAACATCACGCTTACGGTATCCGACCGCGATGGTTTTCTGACATATACGGTGAGGTTTGATGACGAAGTTCTGGTGTCGCCCTCGCGGTTAGGGCTTCTGTTCAAAGATCACCATGGGTTCGACCGCGACCTGAAGATTACGCAAGTCAAGCGCACCCAAGCAGACAACACCTGGGAGCAACCGTGGGGGGAACGGCAATTCGTGCGTGATCACCATCGCGAGCTTACCCTTGATGTAACCTCAATGGCAGGCCCGGCGCGGATGATGCGTCTTCGGTTTCGTCTGTTTAATGACGGTATCGGTTTTCGCTATGAGGTGCCGGACCAGGACCATTTTGGCGCGGTCGATCTTATCGATGAACGCACACAATTTGTGGTGCCGTCGGCGGCAACCGCCTGGTCGATCCCCACCCGCGGCTGGAACCGGTATGAATATCACTATGACACCACCCCAGTGGGCGATCTGACGAGCGTGCATACGCCTATGACCTTTCGGACCCCATCAGGTATTCACGCCGCCATCCATGAGGCCGCATTGGTGGACTATTCGGCCATGTCGCTGAAACCGGTGCGCCCGGGCGTCCTGAAGGCTGATCTTTCTCCGTGGTCAGATGGAATTCTGGTAAAGACGCAGACGCCATTTCAAACCCCGTGGCGTACAATCCAGATTTCCCGCGCGGCCACCGGCCTTCTCAATTCCGACCTGATCCTCAACCTGAATGAACCCAATGCCCTCGGCGATGTGAGCTGGGTTGAGACCGGCAAATATGCGGGCATTTGGTGGGCCATGCATGTGCGCGATCGCAGTTGGGGAAATGACACAATTCACGGCGCCACCACCGAAGAAACCAAACGTTATATGGATTTCGCCGCTGAAAATGATTTTATCGGCGTCCTGGTTGAGGGGTGGAATATCGGCTGGGACGGTGACTGGTTTAACAATGGCGATTTATTCAGTTTTACCAAAAGCTATCCGGATTTTGATATTGAGACGATTGCTGACTATGGGGCACAGAAAAATGTGCGCTTAATTGGCCATCACGAAACGTCAGGCGACGTGACCAATTATGAAAATCAGCTTGATGACGCGTTGACGCTCTATGCGGAGAATGGGGTGCGCGCGGTAAAAACGGGCTATGTGGCCGATGGCGGCGGGATTGAGCGGATCGATGAAAATGGCATTCGCCAGTATGAATGGCACGATGGTCAATTCATGGTTGACCATCACCTGAAAGTGGTGCGCGAAGCCGCCAAACACAAAATCGCGGTGAACCCTCACGAGCCCGTCAAAGATACCGGCTTGCGCCGAACCTACCCCAACTGGGTCAGCCGGGAGGGCGCACGAGGCAGCGAGTATGATGCCTGGGCGGTTCCTCCAAACAAGCCCGAACATACGGCCATTTTACCGTTCACCCGCATGTTGTCCGGCCCGATGGATTACACGCCCGGGATTTTTGATCTGACCCCCAATGAGCGGGCGCCCCTGCGCAAAGATATGCTGCGCAATAGCGTAGAGAGCCGTATACAGACGACCCTCGCCAAACAGCTGGCGCTTTATGTGGTGATCTATAGCCCCATCCAGATGGTTGCCGATTTGCCGGAAAACTACGCCAAACATGCCGATGCCTTCCAATTCATCAAAGATGTCCCCGCCGATTGGTCAGATTCAGTTGCCATTAATGGAGAGGTGGGCGACTTCGTGACCTTTGCCCGCAAAGATCGCAATAGCAATCACTGGTATGTAGGTACACTGACCGATGAAAATGCACGCAGCATATCGATCCCGCTCGATTTCCTCGACTCCGGAAAAACCTACCGCGCAGAGCTCTATCGTGATGGGCCAGACGCACACTGGAAGACGAACCCCTATGCGATCACCATTGAGGACCGCATGGTCACCGCGCGGGACACATTGACCCTACCGCTGGGCGCAAGCGGCGGCGCGGCGATCCGCCTTGTGCCCGTGGAGGCAAAACCGGCCGTGAACTGACTTCCCCAAAGTCAAATGAATAGAGTAGTCATTTATCTCGCTCTCTTGAATTGACGATGGGTCTTGCTAGTCTGTTTTCACGGGATGGAGATGGGGCAAGAACCATGGAAAGACTATTCTACACAATTTTAGTGGCCATGTTGGGGTTGGGACAGATGACTGTGGTGCCTTCATCACACGGTCACCGGGCAGACCCACTTGCTTCGCCCACCCAAAATGAAGAGGCCGCCGCATTACCGTCAGCGCAGAACACCGATGATGTTGACGAGCCCTCAACGCTCTTTATCCCCGCCAATTTGTTTATGCTGCCGCCAAAAATCAGGCATGTGGCGATTTCTCCTGACGGTAAATATATCAGCTTTGCGGTACGCACGCGTGACACAACAGTGGCAGATATTGCCCGGCTGCAAAAGCGGGCGCGAACAAAAAAGCAAACACAGGACTGGGTGAGCCAAGTCATTCCATCTGACGAGTTACGGATTATCTCCTTGGAGACCGGCGAACTTTATGAGGCGGTCCCCTTTGAAAATCGGTCGATCGCTGGCGCACAATGGGCGTCGCCAGATCATCTGCTTGTCACTTTTACTCTGCCGTTTACGTATAATGGTAGCAGATTTGTCTGGACAGTGACGGGGTATCGGACCCTATCAATGAACGTGCGCACGAAAGAAGCGGTAACGCTCTTTCAAGATAAACGACGTGTTCGCACGAACCTTCAGAATTCCTTAGCCCTCGTTCATAAGCTGCCGGGTGATCCTGAGCACGTCATGATGCAAATCGAAGTAAATGACCGCCTTGATTTGTACCGCGTCAATATCGTCACGGGCGATTCCGAACGTATTGGAAGGGGCCGCATTGGGACCACGCGGTGGATCACCCGCCCTGACGGGACGCCCCTATTCAGGCTTGATTTTAACCGACGTGAGACAGAGCTTTTCACGTTCCTTTCACGCGACGATGGCAAATGGGAAAAGATTGCCGAAACGCCGGTGCGCCAAGATCGAAAGACATCGGTCTCTTTTCAACCCCTCGGCTATCGCGATGGAAAGATTTATATTCTCAATCGCGAGGAAACGGAGAACTTCGTCACGATCAAGACGTTTGATCCTTTGACGCAAACGCTTTCGCCGTCGACGCTCATTGCTGACGATGTCGATTTGTCCGGGGGGCTTATCGATACGACGACGGGGGAACTTCTTGGCGGCTATTTTTATAACGACTATCTCGAACTGCGCTTTTTCGATGACACGCGGAACGAGGCGCTTCAGATCCTGAAAAGTCATTTTGGCAATGGCGTCAATATTATTCTTGAGGATGTTAGCGAGAGCCGCGATGCAATGCTGATTGCGGTAAGTGGCCCGGATACGCCGTTAAGTTACTACCTCTTCACGCCCAAAACACGGGCCCTGGAAAAGCTTTTCCAAGCGCGCTCGACTGTCCCCGAGGAAGAGCTGTCGCCTACCAAGGCCATACAGTATACCGCACGTGATGGCACCAAACTACGCGGGTATCTCACCAGCCCGCGCCATAGTAATGGACCCGCGCCGTTGATTGTCTTTCCCCATGGCGGCCCGAGCGCCCGCGACTTCATTGAATTTGACCCTTTGGTGCAATTTTTGGCTCACCGTGGCTATGCTGTCTTCCAACCGCAATTTCGAGGATCAAGCGGCTTCGGCAAGGCGTTTAACGAAGCCGGATTTAAACAATGGGGCGCGCTTATTCAGGATGATATCCATGATGGGGTCAGCGCCGTGAAGAAATTGCCCACGGTTGATGGCGATAGAGTGTGCATCGCCGGGGGCAGTTTCGGTGGATATGCAGCTTTGGCAAACGTCATTCGATACCCCGCCACCTATAAATGCGCCATGTCGTTCGCAGGGGTTTTTAATCTACCAAAACTCCTCAAATTTGTCCGCCGCGAAGATGGCGCGCAGTCTTCTGTTTATAAATATGTCAGAAAATCGATCGGTGATCCGTCTAAAGACGAAATTATGCTTCGGCGGCAATCACCTGCGCTTAACGCCGCGTTGGTACCGGTTCCCGTACTCCTGATCCATGGGGAAAACGACCGCGTAACCCCGGCTAGCCAAAGCGAGGAAATGGCAACCGCCCTGGAAGCAGCTGGCAAGCCGCACACTTTGAAAATTGTCGAAAATGAAGGGCACGGCTTTATCGTATTAAGCAATCAGGCCGCCCTCGCCGAGGCACTTGCCGATTTTTCCGATGTGCATCTTCTGGGAAAGGATCCGGGCGTATTGCCGCCATCAGTAGAGTAACGTAGGCCGTACACAGATTGATCGTATGATCATCCGCAATAAAGGAACATCTCCGCGAATCCTTTTTTCATCAGCAAATGTGTTCATGCCCCCGAAAAAACCGATCAGGACGCAGGGCCGCTGGAATGATATCGGCAGTATCGTTCACCAGAACATCGGCAAGCATGTCCCCAATGACCGGCGCAAATTTGAAGCCGTGGCCTGAAAAACCGGTTGCGAGGATAAGCCTCGGGTTTTCGGGATGGGGGCCCAAGATAAAATCTGTATCGGAACTGGTTGTGTAGAGGCAGGTAAGTGCCAACTGCTCTGTACCGAGACCAGGCAGATATTGAGCGACCCAGCGAGCCATCCGGCGTTGGTGCTCGGCGAGCAAGGCTTGTGGGTTGGCCTCGGGGCTTTCCACCCGCGCACCCAAATGATGATTGCTCACCTTGACGCGGCCATCAAGGCACGGAAAACCGTAGAGCCAGCCCCCTTCGTCAAGATCAATACAAAAGGGGTTGAAGCCAGCTTCAACTGTCTGCGCCGGGCCCGCGCCATACCAGTGCAAAGTCCGCTGTTCGAGGACGGTGGGGATGGGTGAAAGACGCGGAAAGTGCGCCACCATAAACTGGCCAAACCACGGGCCAACGCAGAGGATAATATGCCGGGCCTCAAAATCTTCTGATGTGGTTTGAATATGGAAGGATTTCCCGGGCTGTTCTTCAACGTTCACTGTCTGGCCAAAAACAAGGCGCGCACCCGCCCTCTGGGCCACCTGATGAAACGCGCTAACCGCGGGCTCACACCGAACAAAGCCGGCATCGCGTTCCAGACGTCCCCGCCAATCTTGCGGGAGAGCAAAACCCTTTGGAACATGGTGGTAATTATCTTTGTAAGGACCATTCATATCAAGACGGGTGACTGGCAAATGATGCGCCGTTGCCGCAGCATCAAGATCATCCAGCAGCGTTGATTTTGGCCCGCCCAGATAGACAATCCCCGTCTGATGAAAAAACGCCTCGCCGGTTTCCGCCTCCAGCGACCGCCAGCCTTCAATCGCCCGTTTGACCAGCGGGATATACACATCCCCCTCCACATAGGCGGTGCGCAAAAGCCGTGTTTGTCCGTGAGACGAGCCGCGATCATGGGGCGGGGTATACTGATCAAGACCAATTACCGTCACCCCCCGCCGGGCAAGCGCGGTGGTAACGGCCGCGCCCATCACCCCAAGACCAATTACCACAACATCAACGCGGGCCCGCGGCATCTCAGGCGTCCACTTCCTCCAGACGCACCTTATGGCCCCATAGCCGCTCAACATGTCCCATCACCGTGGACTTTGTTTTCGGGTCAAGTTTACGCCCGCGAAAGACAAGATGATTAAGTTTCAGGGTTCGGTCACCGGCAAGATCGGCACCCACCACCTGAATATTCGGCTCATGCATGCCAAGGTCATACATGGAGGCCAAACGCTCTCTCACCCGGCGAAACCCTCGCTCATTGTGGATAGCAGAAATCTCCATATGATTTTTCTTTGCGTCATCCTGAATGGCAAACATCCGGAATTGCCGCATTACCGTGGGGGACAAATATTGCAGGATAAAACTCTCATCGCGATAGTTTGCCCACGCCTCTTTTAATACAATGCGCCAATCAGCCTGCCCGGCAATATCGGGGAACCACGCATGGTCCTCGTCAGTGGGTGTTTCGCAAATGCGTTTGATATCCTCCATCATGGCAAAGCCAAGGGCATACGGATTGATACCGGAGTAACGCTTGTCATCAAAGCTTGGCTGGAAAACAACCGACGAGTGGGAGTGCAGAAACTCCATGATCGACCCTTCGGAAATCTGCCCGCGATCATAAAGCTCGTTCATGATATAATGGTGCACAAAGGTTGCGCAGCCTTCATTCATCACTTTGGTTTGTTTTTGAGGATAAAAATACTGTGACATGTTACGCACAATACGCACAAGCTCGCGTTGCCATGGCCGAAGAATGGGTGAGGCTTTCTCGATGAAATAGAGAATATTCTCCTCAGGCAGTTTTATATCGCGTACGGATTGCTGTCGCTCCTCGGCCTCTTCTTCGTCTTCTTCGGTAAGGGGCAAGGTCCGCCATAGATCATCAAAATTCTGACGCTCATGTTCTGCGCGTGCGGCCAAGCGAGCAATCTTATCAGCATCTGACAGACGCGGCGGCCGGTTATAGCGGAACACCCCCTGATCCATGAGCGCGTGGGCGGAATCGAGCGTTTTTTCCACCTCTTCAAAACCATATTCATCTTCACACTTCGCAATATATTTTTTCGCAAAGTCGAGATAGGAGAGAATACCGTCAGCATCTGTCCACTGACGGAATAAATAATTATTTTTGAAAAAATGGTTATGCCCAAAACAGGCATGGGCCATGACCAGCGCCTGCATGGTCATGGTATTCTCCTCCATCAAATAGGCAATACACGGATTTGAGTTGATAACGATCTCATAGGCAAGACCGGTATACCCCTTTTGATACATCATCTGATCACGGCTAAAATGTTTGCCGAATGACCAATGCTGGTACATTAGCGGCATGCCGTGGGACGAATAGGCATCAAGCATCTGTTCCGACGTAATGATCTCAATTTGATTGGGGTACACATCAAGCCCAAGATCATTGAGGCCAATATCCTCAATCGCCGCGAGCGCCCGGTCGAGCGTCTCAAACGTCCATTCGGAGTCGTTGTAAATAAAAGGTGTCGTCTGCTGGGCTGGTTCGGTCATGGGGTGCCCTTTTCGTGATTATGCTTGACTGTATATAGGGTCGCCGACAATGAGCGCCGGTTTTGGAGCCATATTACCATCAACGTCCTCCCACATCAGTTAGGGCCGACACTAGCGGACGATTAACGAAATAATTGTTGCATCCTTGTCGAATTTCTTCGAGCAGGCCAGCGCGTACGAGCGCTTTGAGGTATTTCGTTGCCGTTGGGCGTGAGACACCCAATTCCTGCTCAATAAACTCGACCCGCGTATAGGGATGACGAAACAGATTGTTCAGCAGGTCCTGACTATAGATTTTTTTCAAATCACCGTCGCGGATTTGCCGCTTCATGGTTGTCATCTGTTTGCCGATTTCAGAGACGAGATCAATCGTTGTTCGGAAGGCGTCTCGAACGACACTCAGTATAAAGAGCACCCAGCCTTGCCACGCATTTTGTAGTTCTAATCCTGAACTGGCGTCCCGAGCCTTTTGAAGGAATGTATAATAATCGGTTTTTTGCGTGTTAATAGCGCGGTTCATATAGAGTATCGGTTGATCAAGAAGACCCAATTGGCACAAAAACACAACACTCAGCATCTGCCCTACACGACCATTGCCATCGGAAAACGGATGTATGCTTTCGAACTGATGATGAATAACAGCCATCTTGATCAGAGGATCAAGATCAGTCTGCAGATCATTGTTGATGTAATGCTCCAACGCCGTCATACGTCGCATCACATTGTCCGGTGACTGTGGGGGGACATAGCCAATGTTGGCAATATTGTCGTTCAGCACTGTTCCCGCCACATCGCGAAACGCGTCGTTTCGGCCCTTTAGAAGTTGGTATTGTTTGATCAGGGTTGTATTTTGGATCAAACCACCGGTTTTTTTCAGTCGCCGCCAACCTAAATCCATCGCGTTGCGATAGAGCGAGACTTCTTTCACTGATCCACGCAAATCGCCGTCGATGGCAACGACGCCCTTCAACAAATCATCCTGAGTTGTGACAATATTTTCAATTTCCGAACTCGCTTTCGCCTCTTGCAAGGCAAGCGTATCAATCAGAATTGTCTGATTTGGAATGGCCGTCGCAACGCCTTTTAATTCAGCGAGGGCTGCCTTCGCATCTGCCAGAGCCTTGTTAATCGGGAGCGTTTCGAGCTCTATCTCCAGCGGCAAAGCCGGAATATGGTATTTTGACGTTGGCGGCATGGGCCTCGGCGCAATCGTGTGGCGGTGATTGCGTACTTTTCTTTGCATATCACCATGAACGTGTAAATATTTTGGCATTTCCTTTACATATCGGGGCGCAAGCTTATGGGCAGCTTCCCTCATGCGGTTTCCTTATCTTTGGCAAACAATTCTCGGAAGACCGGGAAAATATCCTGTGGGCGCGCGATGCGGGTTTGGGCAAAATGGTCCCATTGGGGCGCAAGAGTGCGGTAGGCACGCCAAAGTTCGGCACCGCTGTCGCTATCGGCAAACACCTGTAATTCGCGTTCATCAAGAATTTCGATATAGGCGTAATACTGACTAATAGGCATCACCTGCTCGTTCAGCATCTCAACACATAATTGTGCATCGCCCGACTGGGTGTATCCGTCGGAGGCTTGCGCCACATAGATGTTCCATTCAGCAGCGGAGAAACGCGCCTCCTGGATGCGCAGCATTTCTTCCAGCGCCGTGGAGACGACCGTGCCACCCGATTGCCGAGAGTAAAAGAACGTCTGCTCGTCAACCTCTTCGGCATGGTGGGTATGGCGGATGAACACCACCTCAAGCCGCTCATATCGCCGTTTCAGGAACAGATAGAGCAACATATAAAACCGCTTGGCGAGGTCTTTCTCGCGCTCACCCATGGAACCCGACACATCCATGAGGCAAAACATCACCGCGGCAGTGGTCTCCACCGGGGTTGGTTCAAACGCATTAAAACGCACATCAATGGGGTCAATAAAGGGCGCCCAGCGGCGCTTTTTCTCCATCTCGTCGAGCTTGATCAAAAGCGCTTTCTTCTCTGCAACCTCGTCACTATCGGGCTGAGATATCTTTTCGAGCGCAAACAGCCGATCTTTCAAAGAGTTGACCTCCCTGGTGGACGGGCGGCCCAAGGCCAAACGTCGCCCATGGGCATTGCGCATGGTACGGATCAAATTCATATTCGTGGGGGCGCCGGCAACGGTGACACCGGCCCGGCGGAACGCTGTTGACTTGATCTCTTTCAGGCTGCGTTTGACGAGGTTGGGCAATTCCAGATCCTCGAAAAAGATATCAAGAAATTCCTCCTGGGTCAGTGTGAACTCAAAGCTGTCCTCGCCATCGCCGCTATCACTGGCTTCTTTACCCTGGCCTTGCCCTCCCTGCTTTGGCGGCTTTTTCACGCGGTCGCCAGCATCAAACTCCTTATTGCCGGGATGCACGCCCTCGCGCTCCCCGCTATCGCGGGAATGGCTGAATTTCGGTTCGGCGGTTGACTTGGAGGGGATCTTGATCTTCTCGCCTTTATCGAGATCGGAGACAGACCGCTCCCGGATCGATTTATTCACCGCTTCCTTTATCTGCGCGCGTGCGCGTTTCAGAAAACGCTGGCGATTACCCAGCGATTTGCCTTGCGGGTTTTTGCGTCGATCAATGAAATGCGATGGGGTCATGAATACTATTTGTGGTTTATGATGAGTGCTGAAATTCCATCCTTCGAGACGGCCCTTCGGGCCTCCTCAGGATGAGGGCCTAGAATACGAAACCTCATCCTGAGGAGCAGCGCTTGCGCTGCGTCTCGAAGGATGACGACCCACACAAAATCACCCCGCCTTATTTACACGCATATACCACTCCACTAACCGCCGCACTTGCCGCGCGGTATAGCCACGTTCTGTCATCCGGTTCACGAAGCTTTCGTGTTTTTCTTCCGTATCGCTATCTTTTTTCGAATCGAACGAGATCACGGGCAGCAAGTCTTCAACCTGGCTGAACATACGTTTTTCGATCACATTGCGCAGTTTTTCGTACGACGTCCATTTCGGATTCTTGCCCTCATTATTGGCCCGCGCACGCAAGGTAAATTTGACCACCTCATTCCGGAAGTCTTTCGGGTTCGCAATACCCGCTGGCTTTTCAATTTTTGAGAGTTCAGCATCAAGCGTCGCCCGGTCGAGCAATTGGCCCGTGTCAGGGTCTTTGAAATCCTGGTCCTCAATCCACGCATCGGCATAGGCAATATAGCGATCAAAGAGGTTTTGTCCGTATTCCCCATAGCTTTCCAAATAAGCTTTCTGGATCTCCTTGCCAATAAAGTCCGCATACCGTTGCGATAATTCCGACTTGATAAAGTCGAGATATTTCTTCTCCACCTCCTCGGCAAATTGCTCGCGCTTAATGGCGTTTTCCAGCACATACATCAGATGGACCGGATCGGCGGCCACTTCGTCCGTGTCAAAATTAAAAGTGGAGGAGAGGACCTTATAGGCAAAGCGGGTGGAAATGCCGTCCATGCCCTCATCAATGCCGGCGGCGTCGCGATATTCCTGGTGGCTTTTTGCCTTCGGGTCAGTGTCTTTGATTTTATCGCCATCATAGACCCGCAATTTGGAATAGAGATTGGAATTTTCGTGCTCACGCAGACGCGTCAGGACGGAAAACCGCGCCAGCATGTTCAGCGTTTCGGGCGCACACGGCGCACTGGAAAGCTCCGATGATGACAGGAGCTTTTCATAGATACGCTCTTCTTCCTTGGCACGCAGGCAATAGGGTACCTTGATCACACAGATACGGTCGAGGAACGCTTCGTTATTTTTGTTATTGCGGAAGAGTTTCCATTCGCTTTCGTTGGAGTGGGCGAGAATAACCCCATTGAACGGGATCGGACCGAGACTTTCCGTCCCCACATAATTGCCTTCTTGGGTGGCGGTCAGCAGGGGGTGAAGCACCTTGATAGGTGCCTTAAACATCTCCACAAACTCCAACAGGCCTTGGTTCGACATGCATAAGCCACCGGAATAGCTGTAGGCGTCGGTATCATCCTGGCTGAAATGTTCCAATTTGCGGATATCGACCTTACCCACCAGGGCGGAGATATCCTGATTATTTTCATCACCCGGTTCGGTTTTGGAAATCGCAAGCTGACGCAGCTTTGACGGGTAGAGTTTCACAACCTCAAATTTCGAAATATCGCCGCCATATTCGTCAAGACGCTTGACAGCCCACGGGCTCATAAGATCCGTAAGCCGACGTTTTTCGATGCCATATTTCTCTTCCAAGAGCGACTTGAGATCATCGGACTGGAACAGACCGAGCGGGCTTTCAAAGACCGGGGAGATTTCGTCGCCGGCTTTCAATACATAAATCGGGTGCGCCTCCATCAGGTCTTTAAGGCGTTCTGCAAGTGATGATTTACCACCGCCTACGGGGCCAAGAAGATAAAGAACCTGGCGTTTTTCCTCCAACCCTTGGGCCGCGTGGCGGAAATAGGCGACGATCCGCTCAATCGTATCTTCCATCCCGAAAAAGCCTTTGAAGGCTGGGTAATGACGGATCGTCCGGTTAAAGAAGATACGCGATAAGCGCGGGTCTTTTGACGTATCAACCATTTCCGGCTCGCCAATCGCCGCAACCATCCGTTCGGCCGGGGAGGCATACATCATCGGATCATCACGCGCCGCGAGGAGATAGTCGCGCAACGACATGGCCTCGTGTTTTGTCCGCGCATAACTCTCCGTAAAGAGATCAAAAATATCCAGTCCGTCGCTTGTCATCGTGGTTACCTTTACGTTACGCGTTAAGCCTAAAAAGAATGGGTGAAGCCGATCCCAAGTGCGCTCGCGCGTGAAGGCGACGGCGCAAAACCCTGGCACTGAAGGAGTGGGGAGACGTTGACCTATAGACGAGAAGAGCAACCGGCATGCCGGCGCCAGATAGCGGATTTGATGGTGTGGTGCACAGGGGCATTGGTTTACCTTGTCGGAACGCGGTGACCGTCAACACAGTCTTGATCAGTTTGGCTCTTGGGCGTTGGTCTCTCTCAATTGTGCGCTTTGATCATCAAAGGCAGCTATTCACGGTGAAATCGGCAAAATGCCTACCGCGCATTCCTCTTACGGCAACGCTAAAGCTTACCGATTAATTTTCCGTCATTGGATGGATAATATAACGTAAATTGGGCAAAGATAAGGACTGGCCGCTCAATAAACCGTGTGCGATCTTTTTATCGCGCACCGGGCTGGCGGCGCGGGTTTTTGGGCGTTACCCTCTGTTGGCAGTCTACGGAACTGGCTGCTAACGCGCCGGGACACACCGGATGCCTATGAGCGACTTGTTGCCACGCTACCGGTCTTTCCCGTAAGGGTCAGGAGATATTCAATAATTCCAGCAAACAGCTATACCCGCCTGACGGAGGAAACCCCATGACATTGTTACTCGGCCAAACCGTTCCAGATTTTACGCAAGCCTCCACCCACGGCCCCATCCATTTTCACGATTGGATCGGTGATCAATGGTGTGTTCTTTTTTCACACCCGGCAGATTTTACGCCGGTCTGCACGACGGAACTTGGCGCGGTTTCAAAACTGAAGCCCGAATGGTCGGCGCGACATGTGAAGGTGATTGCCCTGTCGGTTGACCCCGTGGAGGACCACAAGGCCTGGGTGAAAGATATCGAAGAAACACAAGGCGCAGATATCTGGTATCCCATCCTTGCCGATAGCAACCAAAGCGTGGCTAAGCTCTATGGGATGATCCACCCTGACGCGGCGGCTAATATTACTGTGCGTTCGGTTTATGTGATCGACCCGAACAAGAAATTGCGTCTGACCCTCACCTATCCGCCATCAACGGGTCGCGATTTCCGCGAAATTCTGCGCACCATCGATAGTTTGCAATTGACCGATGGCTACAAAGTGGCAACGCCAGTCAATTGGCAGGATGGCGATGATTGCATTATCGTCCCTACCCTGACGGACAAGGCAGAAATGAATAAGTTGTTTCCTAAAGGGTATACGGAAATTAAACCGTATTTGCGCATCACCCCGCAACCCAACAAGTAAGAAGGCGTTCGGCAAAGGCGCGCCCGTAACGTGCAGCCTATAGGGAGCGTTGGCACCAGATGAAATCAATCACCCTGTTGACCATACTGATCGCGTGTTTTTTTGGCATGAGTTCGAAGGCCCGGGATCGGGGCCCGCAAGAGACAGACCCCTATGATCCCTCCGGCTATTGGTCCGGGGCCGTGATCCAGCGCGGCTCTGTTCTGCGGGTTAACGTGGCAATTGTTAAAAATGAGGGTGGCTTTGCCGCCGAGGTTTATTTTCCCGATTGGATTTTTTACGCGCCCATGGATAAGAACGCTGTTGCCGTAGCTGGCGATACGCTTGTGATCGATGATTTTCTTGGTGGCGATGCCCAGCTGACAATAGACGCGAAGTCTAGCCAAATGTTTGGCTCGGTCGGAGGGGGCAATAACGCGCAGCGTCTCCACCTCAAGCGCATGCCCTCGCCACCGATTTCGTCGGTATACACACGGCCGACAACGTTTCGATCAGCCGACGGTACCAAACTATCGGGTACACTAACTTTTCCCACCGGATCAAAGCGCCTTGGCGGCATCGTTATGGTGCGCGGGCGCGGATGTGCCGCAAGGGTGAATGGTAAAGCCCGATTTTTCGCACGCTACGGTGTTGGCGTTTTGACATTTGATAAACGTGGGGCTGGTCAATCCGAGGGTGATTGCAAGACCTTCACCTTTCACGACCTCACAAGCGATGCGGTTGCAGCCCTTTCGCATCTTGCCGCCCATCCGCAAATTGATCGCGACCGTGTGGGCTTTCTTGGCGAGTCGGCGGGCGCGTGGACGATTCAGGCGGCAACCGAACGCCAACGCCTTTCTGATGTGGCGGTTAAGCCGGCCTTTCTCATCACGTGGATTGGTCCGGCCACGTCGATCTTGCAGCAGCAGATAAGTTCGGCAGGCCCCTATGGCAAAGCCATCGGATTGACCAAGGCGCAGCAAAAATTGCTCGTCGATGCCACCATGATCATTGCAGATAGCAAATTGTCTGATGACGAGGCGTTTATGCGCTTGGATGCCATTCGCCGCGCGGCGCAAGCGCAGGGCTGGTTAGAACGCGGGTTTGGCGAGGATGATATTCCGGCAACGCGCGCCGATATGGAGCGTCTCTGGCTGCGCCGGTTTCGCTACGACCCGGGGCCCTTTTTATCAACGCTGGGAGACCTTCCCTATCTTGCCATCTTTGGCGGCGATGACCCCATCGTTCCGGTTGCGGAGAATATCGCGGCGTTAGAGGGACGAGGCCCCAATGTTGACATTTCGATCGTGCGGGAGGGTGGCCACGGATATGGCTATGAGGAGCAAAGCCGCACTCTGCCCAACGGTAAAGAAGTGTGGATTTTCGAAGGGTCACAAACGCAATATGCGGCGGAAACAATCCGTTTTCTGCGCCAGATAAAAATCCTCGTGCGTTAACCTTTTCACGGTATTGACCGGTTTAACCGGCCGCCTTCTGGCGCCGGGGCAAAACCCAATCCGGGCGGGCAAAATGGCATGTGTACCCGTTCGGCAGGCGCTCCAGATAGTCTTGATGCTCGGGCTCGGCTTCCCAAAAATCGCTCACCGGTGTGACTTTGGTTACGACTTTGCCCGGCCAGATGCCCGAGGCGTCAACATCGGCAATGGTATCAAGGGCGATTTCTTTTTGGCGCCCATCCACGTAGTAGATTTCCGAGCGGTAGGACACGCCAACGTCATTACCCTGACGATTAAGGGTCGTGGGGTCATGGATCTGAAAAAAGAATTCAAGCAACGCGCGGTAACTTGTGACCACCGGGTCAAAAATAATCTCTATCCCTTCCGCATGGGTGCCATGGTTACGATAGGTTGCGTTGGGGACATCGCCGCCCGTATAGCCCACCCGGGTTTCCAACACGCCGGGCAATTTGCGGATCAGATCCTGCATGCCCCAGAAACACCCCCCGGCGAGCACTGCGCGCTCAGTTTTGGATGTTGGCGTCATATCGGTTGGTTCTGCGGTCATCGATAACTCCTTCATGGGCGTCGGCGGATGCGGGCGCGATGGGTTTGGCCTGCAGCATTGAGCGCATATGCGCACCGCGCTCATTTTTGCAAGTCGGCGGCACTGCACGAAAGACTCCGGTCTTAGCCGGGATATGATAAACTACCCTATGACTAGCGCTCCTAAACTGTCCCCGCTTGATGTGTTTACCGCTGAAGAATGGGAGGGGTTGCGTGCCCGCCAATCCTGGCGCGGGTTGGCGCTCATTGCCCATGCGTGGGGATTGATTGCGCTCGCCATGGGGCTGGTGGCGGTGTGGCCAAACCCGTTAACCATCGCCCTAGCGGTCATGGTCGTGGGCGCACGCCAATTAGGTCTTGCCATTTTGATGCATGAGGCGGCCCATGGCGGTCTTCACCCCAATGCAAAACTCAATGATCGGCTCGGCCAATGGCTGTGTGCCGCGCCGGTGGGCGCGCATTTGCAAAGCTATCGGTCCTATCATCTTGCCCATCACCGCTATGTTCAGCAGGCGGAGGACCCCGATCTGCCGCTTACCGCGCCGTTCCCGGTGAGCCCGGCCAGTTTGCGGCGCAAGATTTTTCGCGACCTGACGGGACAAACCTTCATCAAACAACGTCTCGCCAGCTTTCGGGCGCTGTTTTTGGCAACAGGGACGGTTTCTGGTGGGGATAACGGTCAAAAAGATGACCAGGACGCGATGGCACCGCAACGCAATGGCGTGGTGGATAATCGCCGCGGTGTGCGCGACCATTTGATTTTTAACGCCGGGTTTGCCTTGGTGCTGACGCTTGCGGGCTATGGCTGGCTCTATCTCGTCGCCTGGCTGTTGCCCATGGCAACCTGGTTTCCCTTTGCCACCCGGCTGCGCAATATTGGGGAACATGCGGGCCTCAATAAAAGCAATGACCCCCTGGCATTGGCGCGCACAACCCATGCGGCCTGGTGGGAGCGCCTATTGATTGCTCCCTATTGGGTTCATTACCATGCGGAGCATCATGCCTTTATGCATTTGCCCTGTTACCGCTTGCGCGCGGCCCATGAACGCCTGTGCGCAAACGGCCATGGCGGGCGCATCCCCCAGGCCCAGTCCTATGGCGAAATTCTGGGCGCTGTGGTGCGCGTCTGATTTATCATCGCCATGGGGCAAAAGCGGGCTATACCGGTCGCGAACCCTCTTTTTCTTTACGATGAGAAAACCCCATGGCCTCTTCCCCCACCGCCTCCGCCAATAACCAGCCCGATCGCAGCGCCGACGACTATCTCGCGCTGTATAAGGAGGATCGCTACAACGCGCCGCTGGCGCTGTTCACCGGCGCGGCCCTGCACCGGGAGGGGCGCCTGGAGGAGGCGCTCGCTGTTTGGACCTTTGGGGATGACGCGAACCCGGTGCTGCGGACCATCCGCCTGCACCCCGACGCCGATGCGGTGATGCGCAAGCACTCGGCCCTCGCCGACCGGTCAATCCGTGAGCATTTCACCAGCATGCACCGCGCAGTCGTGGCCCACATGGAAGCCGAGCGGGGCGGGACTTTGCCGCGTCTGCACAATGGTGTGTGGACCCATTATCATCTGGAACCGTTTGAGTTTGGCGGGCCCCTCCACCGCCCGCAGATTTTCTACCTGCCTGACCTGCCCGCAACGCCCACCCACCCGGCGCAGGGCGTGCCGGGATTTGATCAGTTGATTGCCGCCGTCCCGGCGATTTGCGCCGAATATGAAGCCGCTATGACCGATGGGGCCAAGGGCACGCCCTATGTCCATGGGGGAATGGACGAAGACAAATGGACCGCCCTGCGCGGCAGCCATGATTGGGATGCAATCTATCTCTATCTTAACGCGGCCGAGACCGGCGATACGGCCCGGTTTCCCAAAACCATTGAGGCATTGTCCGCCATCCGCCTGGTGGAAAAGCGCGGTAAGCCCATGGAGGCATTTTTTTCCGTCCTCAAACCCGGCGCGCATATCCCGCCCCATTTTGGCCTGACCAATTCGCGCATGACCGTGCATCTGCCGCTGATCGTGCCCCCTGATTGCGCCATCCGCGTGGGCGATGTGACCCATGCCTGGCAAGTGGGCGCACCGTTGATTTTCGATGACAGTTTTGAGCATGAGGCCTGGAACAAATCCGATGAAACCCGCGTCGTTCTGATTTTTGAAGTGCCGCATCCTGATCTGACCGACCTAGAATGCGAGACGATCACGCGCATTTATGAGCGGTTTGATGCCTGGGTGGCGAGCCGCTTTGATATTCTTGGTGTCCCGGCGGACCCACCGGCAACTGGCCCATGACCCACCGCCATTTGCTGGCCCTGGCAGGGCTCGGGGGATTTTTTGGGGTGCTGGCCGGCGCCTTTGGGGCCCACGCCCTGCGCGCAACCCTGTCGGTGGCGGCCCTGGGCTGGTGGGAGACAGGGACATTTTATCTGCTCATCCATAGTGTGGCGGCGCTAGCATGTGCGGTGGCAATCGGCTTACCGCTCCTGCGGGCCGGGTTTCTCCTCATGATTGGGGCCCTGATCTTCAGTGTCAGTCTTTATGGTCTGGCGCTAGGCCTGCCGCGGATACTCGGCGCTGTAACGCCCATTGGCGGGGTGGTCATGCTCCTTGGCTGGGGTGACATTATTTATGGCGCCGCGCGCGCCCGCTAACGCCGCAGCGTCTTTTCCTCCAACACAAAAAAGGGGGGCTACCTTGCGGTAACCCCCCTTATGTCGGGCTCCTGATACGCAGGTTTCATGCTGTGGGTGCGGTCTGTTACCCCAATGAACAAAACCGAACCGGCGCACCCATGATGGATCGACGACGGGTGCGCGCCGCGTGTTAGGCGCGTACTGTTGCGCCTTTCTTGCGTCGCATGGCCGACAAGCCAGCAAGGCCGGTGCCAAAGAGAAGGAAAGCAGCTGGCAGCGGGACAGGCTGGAGATCAATATTCACATCACCAATCAGGTTTTGTGCGTTTAACTCGTGGCAAAGGGCATTCGTACACCCATTATCCGTAAACAGAGAGAACCAGACGGATGCGCCAAGATTACCGTTCTTGCCATTGGCCCCTTCGCCGAATTGCAAGGGAAACGTCATGGACCCGGCACGGTTCTCAACGCCGAAATTCACACCGGCAAGGGCGCCGGTCCCGGTAAAGCTACCGCCTTCGAGATCAAAAAAGCTGAAGGAACCGGTATCGATGGGCCCCCCATTTTCCGTATAGGCACTGCCGCGCAATTCGCGCTTGACACCGTCGGGCCCGGCGCCATCGCGCTGGCGGAAATTGAACGTCACGTCGAAGGCGTAATCCATATCGACCTGATTGGCGATTTTACCGGAAAGCGTGGCATAGCCATTGTCCATCACCTCAAACCGGCCATCCCAGACAAAATCGAAATCAGCGCTGTTGGAATTGCCCGTGAGCGGTGTGCCGGAGACACTGCGGAAAAACGGCAGCCAGATCGCGTGGTCATTATTGCTGGCCGAGAGGGTGGGGTCACTCACCGCCGAGCTTGCCAGATAGGAAATGGCGTCGGCGCGTGCAGCCTCAACAGTGAGGGTGGTGGCGCTCACAGCGGCAACCAACCCGGCGCATAAAGAGGTAAGATGTTTCATTCTGGCACTCCATAAGGGTAAACGAATTCTTACCGCGATGGATTGCAATCAGCGGGCCAGTCTTAGGGGTTTGTTAAGGGTACGCGGCAATGCCGCGATCAAAGGGCGGCCCATGGGTGCCGTTTTGCCGTGTTCCGCGCGCCGAATAATTCTGCTACGCCGCGCGCTATGGATAAGAAAAAACTGATCATTGGCATCGGCGGGGCGAGCGGGGCGATCTATGGCATTCGCCTGTTGGAGGTTTTGCGCGAGGACGAGGGCGTTGAAACCCATCTCGTGATGACAAAGACGGCGGGTCTGAACCTGCGCATTGAAACTGACCGCACGGTGGAGGACGTCCACGCCCTCGCCGATCAGGTCTATAAAAGCGGTGATCTTGCCGGCGCAATTTCCAGCGGGTCTTTTCGCACCCAAGGCATGATCATCGCCGCCTGTTCCATGCGGCTCCTCTCGGCAATCGTCCATTCTCACACCGATGACCTTGTCAGCCGCGCCGCCGATGTGTGCCTGAAGGACCGGCGGCCCCTCGTTCTGATGCCGCGTGAGGCCCCTTTGCATCAAGGCCATTGCAAATTGCTTTATGAGGCCGCGCAGCTTGGTGCCATCATTGCCCCGCCGATGCCGGCCTTTTATAACAAACCGTCAACCATCGACGATCTGGTGAATCACACCATTGGCCGTGTGCTTGACCTTGTGGGTATAGAGGCGGATCTGGTGGATCGCTGGACCGGTGCCGCCAGCCCATAACGAACGAAAAACCGGCGCGAGCGAGGGGGCTACCTCGCCACATCTTTTCGGCGATAGGGACGAGGGCATCGCGTGAGCACAGATTATATCGGCATTATCGGTGCGTTCTTTCTTCTGTTTGTGGCGTTTTTATTCTCCACCAACAAACGCGCGATCAATCTTCGCGTGGTGCTCAGCGCGTTCGGTCTGCAGATCGTAATTGCCGCTTTTGTTCTGTTCACGCCGATTGGGGTGCGGGTTGTTGAGGGGTTGTCTAACGGGGTCTCGGTTCTCCTGGGCTACTCAACCGACGGGATCGAGCTGTTGTTTGGCCCCCTCGCCGATCAACAATCCATCGGCACCATCTTTGCGGTTCAATTGCTTCCCATCGTGATCTTTTTTGCGTCGCTGATGTCGATCCTTTATCATTTTCGGATCATGCCCATTGTTGTGGCGGCCATTGGCAGTTTTTTGCGTCTGGTTATCGGCACGCGGCCGGTGGAATCGCTGAACGCGGCGGCCAATATTTTTGTGGGTCAGACCGAGGCGCCGCTGGCGATCAAGCCCTATCTCGATAAAGTCACCGGCCCGCAGCTTTTTACCATTATGGTATCGGGTTTGGCCTCTGTGGCAGGAACCGTCTTGGCGGCCTATGCGGGCATCGGGATCAAACTGGAATATCTCTTAGCGGCCAGCATTATGGCCGCTCCGGGCGGTTTGCTGATGGCTAAGATCATCATGCCCGACGGGCCGGATGCTGACGGAAACGCCCTGCCGGTGCGTGCAATCCTGAAAGAAAAATCACCGCACACAAATGTCTTTATGGCCGCCGCCATGGGGGCAACCGACGGGCTGAAACTGGCGCTCAATATTGGCGCCATGCTGATTGCGTTTGTCTCACTCATTGCCCTCGCCAATGGCATTATTGGCGGGTTGGCCGGCCTTGCAGGGATCGAAGACCTGACCTTACAAAAAATGCTGGGCTGGCTTTTTTCGCCGGTGATGTTTTTGCTGGGGGTACCATGGGTCGATGCGCAAGTGGCGGGCGGGCTCTTCGGGGAGAAGCTCGTCCTCAATGAGTTTGTCGCGTATTTTCACCTCATCGAAATTCGCGACACGTTGGAACCGCGCAGTGTGGCGATCATCACTTTTGCCCTGTGCGGGTTTGCGAACCTGCTTTCCATCGGCATCTTGTTGGGGGGGATTGGCGCGCTTGTGCCCGACCGGATGAGCGAGATTGCCCGCTATGGTATGCACGCCTTGCTGGCCGCGTCGCTGTCCAACTTAATGAGCGCCACACTGGCCGGGCTTTTGTTGCGGTTATAAGCGGCGATTACGCACAATCGTCATGATACGGATTTGCGTTTTTCCCATAGTGTTTCCTGAACATCGGTGCGCCTCGCCTCCGCCCGGGCGGCGATGAACAGAAAGTCCGACAACCGGTTGAGATATTGCCGGGCAAACTTCACGTGATCATCAGGCTCCTGATCAAAGGCAACAAATTGGCGCTCGGTCTCGCGCGCTTGCGTGCGCGCCACATGCAACCAGGCGAGGAGCAGGCTGCCCCCGGGCAGAATAAACTCCTTTAATGGCGCCAATGCCTCGTTCATCCGGGTGCTGGCACCATCAAGACGGCTCACATGGGCCTCGGACAACAGGGCCGTACCGGGAAAGCACAAGGCACCCCCTAAATCAAACAGATCATGCTGAACCCCTTCTAGGGTTTCGCGGGCGGCGTCGCCCGGTGCGTGGGCAAGGACAACCCCGATCCAACTGTTGAGGCTATCAACCGCGCCAAGAAGACCAATCCGCGCGTCGGTTTTTGACACCCGCGTACCATCACCCAGGGACGTTTCGCCCCGGTCGCCGCCGCGGGTTGTGATGACTGTAAGCCGGTCGGCCATAAAGATCTCCTCGCGATTATCTGTGCCGCCTTTTGTTAGGAGATGGCGCGAAGAAACTGAAGGGGAAAACCGATCAGGCAATCAGGCGGGCCATGAGACGCACCCGCGGGATCACAAGGTCGATTACCCCCGGCGACACGCCGCGCAACTGACCGCCTTGCCCGTCCAAAAGCGCCGTGGCTAGCAAGAGCGCCATGTTGCCCATTTCGGGGCTTAGCGTGCTTGAGGTCAGGCCATGGGTTAGGGTGCGGATCACGTCAGTGATATCGCTTGTCCCGGGCTGAATTGCCGCGCTTTGGAGGGGTGACGCTTGCTTTTTTGCAGGTGTCACCGGGCCATGATCGCGGTCGAAACGGGGGGCGATGGTTATCACAACGCCCTCATCGGTCCGCGCCAATGCCAAACCCAAATTGAGAACGCGCGTCGCCGTTGGCGGGGCCGTAATAGCGCTCGTGTTCACAAGACTGTGGACAACAAGCCGCAACGCCAATGACCAGATGTCAGGGTTGGCAAACACTTGCTCCCCGCACAGACGATCAATTTTCAAAGTAACGCCATCGGCAAGGCAACGCGCCCGATCGGCCAGAAGCGCCGTGCGGATCATATCATCAATATAAAACAGCTGATCGCCCGGTGTCTCACGCCTCAACGCTTGCGGTGGTGCCGCGCGCATGGGCGGCTTTTTCGCCGCGGTCAGGGCAAGAACACCGCGCCCCAGATCAAGAAGCGCCGGGCCTATGGTGTCCGCAGCGCTGTTTTTCCCTGAGGCAGTGTCTTCGGTAAGTCGGTCAAGCAACGCAGCAAAGAAGGCCTGTTCCGCCCGGGTACGGTGTGCTTGCGCTGCGCGTGCCGTCTCCTCCTCGGCGAGCGCGGTGGTGAGGGCTTGCGTGCGTGCGGCGACCCGATCCTCAAGACGCTCCGTATAAATATTGATCTTTTGGCGGGCGTGGATGGCGGCGGAGATGTCGATGGCCATACCGCTAAACCCGGCAAAGAGCCCATTGCGATCATGATCCGGTGCACCGGAAAGGCTATACCACCGGGTTTGACCATCCTTATGCGTTATTTTAATTTGCAGATCGCTAAACGCTATTCCCGCAAAGAACGCCTTGCGCAGGGCCATGCGCGAAGATTGGCTAAGGCGCGCGAGAAGGCGTTGCGTCTCAAACGCGTGTAGCCCCATCCCACCACCATGGGCGCCAACGCCTATTTGCGTCTCGTCAAACAAGGCGGCAGGCAACCGGGCCCTGCGCCCCCCCGCATCAATCGACCAGATAAAATCACGGGTTGCTGACAGATAGCGCGACAGGTGTGCGGCGGACCGATCCCGGGCTTTCGCGCTCTCCAGCACCATCTTGCGGTGTCGCCGACTGGTATCGCTCATATCGAGTTGGACCAGCGTTGCCAGACACAAGGACAAATAAACAAGGATCGCCAGCGCCGTCAGACGTGGCTCCCCCGTTTGCAACAGCAACAACACCGTCGGCAACAAGGCGAGCGTGACCCGCATCCCATATTGCAACGCATTGCGCCCGGTCAGGCTGACCAGCGTAAAGCCCACCGTACCCTGCCAGAACAGGATCAGGGCTAGAAATTTATCCGTATAGACATTCAGCAAAACCCCGCCGGCAAGACCCACATAAAGCGCAGCGGGAAAAGTGAGCACATAGACCGCCCGTTGGAACCTTAAGACATGATGGCGCGATACCATCCGCCGACGGATAAAAAACCACACAAGAGCCCCAGCAAGGGTGATCAGAAAAAACGGTGCGAACACAAAAAGCGCAACAGCCCCGCGCATTTGGGCAAACCCCAGGAGCGTTAATGCCGTCACAATTGCCATAAACAGGAGGGCCGTGCCGACCCAATGCACAAATTGCTCGGTTTGTACGAGCGTGCCGGGTTTATAGCCAAACAGCCGCACCAGGAGACCCGGCTTGGCAATCGCCGGCTCCGGGCGGGTCGCTTGCTGGGGTACCGGTTCAGGTGCTGGCGGTATGGTGTTCATGGCAGGATGGTCCTGATGGGCGGCGGCGCAAAGACCAAAGCGTTATGCAAAATCACCGCCAGCCGCCCCAATCGGACCCAGCATCACTCCTGATCCTGGGGCGGTTGGCGTTTGTCGTCATGCACCTTTTGTTGCTTTCGATAGCTGCCGGAAAAGTCATTCAAGACCCCCGCAAGATTGGCCAGACGTGCGTCTTCCTCAATCAGTTTGAATTCAGCCGTCAGCGCTTCATCGCGCCGGAATGGAATAATATGCATGAAGGGGGTGCCCGCCTTCATCTTGACACTGGCCCCGTCACTTTTCCATCGACAAGGCGCATGGACCTGATGCCAATGGTCCGTATTCACCACACCAATAATGGGTTCCAGCGGCAAGGTTTCGCTCTCCTCATGGAGACTGAATGGCAGGACGAGGATTGACCAGCCCGGCGGTGTTTCAATCAGCCACGGACAAATCGGTTTGATCACCAGCGGCATACCATCCGGCGGTTCTAGCGGCGTTACCCCTTTGACCTGATCGATACCGTGATGTTCCAGGGGAAAGGCAGCATGGGCCGTGCGCCAGGACAGTTTGTTACCTTTCGCGTCGCGAACCGGCTGGCCATTCAGGCCAACGCTCACGCGTTCCACCAAAACATCCGTCCACAGCGGAATAACATAGCCCAAATGCAGATAGTCATGGATCGCCGGGCATGCCCGGACCGTGCCCCCTTGCTCTAACCCTTTTTCAAGCCGCCCCGCGATTGATGTTTTCCACGCGGGCAACATCTCCCCGGCGGGTTTTGGTTTCAAGCGCGGATCATCCATGAGGATCTTACTCTGCACATTGAACACAATCGTCATTATACGGCCTTTTTCAAATTGTTGGGGCGCGGGTTCGCCCGTTGCCCGTCATTTATCTGCACCAGGGCTGAGTGGCTATAAGTGAAGCATTGGCCGACGGCACATGCAAGCTGGGTACACTGATCTGACGGCCGTCATCGCAAGGAAGGTCATTGCGTCCCGTCCGGCAAGGGGGGATAGAGGGGACATGGTAACGATTGCGCAAATTATCCCCACCCTTGATGAGGGGGGTGCGGAACGAACAACGCTGGAGATGACCGAGGCGATTACCGCGCGCGGTTGGCGCGCCGTCGTGGTAACGCAAGGCGGGCGTCTGACGCCCCGCGTCGAGGCTTTAGGCGGCACGATCATTACGCTACCGATGGCCAGCAAAAACCCGCTGGTGATGATGCGCAATGCCCGCCGCCTTAAGACACTGGTGACCGATGAGAAGATTGATCTTTTCCACGCCCGGTCGCGCGCGCCCGCCTGGAGTACCTTGTGGGCAAGCCGGCGCACCCAAATCCCGTTTATCACCACTTTCCACGGGGCCTATGGCGGCGGATCGCGCCTGAAAAGGCAGTATAACAGCATCATGGTGCGGGCCGACCGCGTGATCGCCAATTCGCATTTTACCGCCGAGGCGCTTGTTGCGGGCTATGGCGATCTTGTGCCTGGTCTGCGCCCCGGATTGCGCGAGCGTCTGACCGTCATTCCCCGTGGCGTTGATCTTGCATCTTTTTCCCCCGACGCCGTGACGGCGGCGCGGTGCGACGCCCTTTTAAGCCAGTGGTATCAAGAGGCGAAAATGGATGCATCGCAGACGCGGCCCTTTACGATCGTAATGCCGGCGCGGCCGAGCGCCTGGAAAGGCCATGCGGTGGCGCTGAAAGCGCTGGCCCGGATGAAAACGCTAATGACTGGTCAAGCGCAAACACAGGCTGGCCAAGGGCGCACTTTCCGGTTAATTTTTGTGGGTGGTGATGATGGGTCGACCGCTTTTCCTTCGGACAAGACGTCAGGGGGAAGGGCACACAAGCCAGGTTTGGCAACAAAAAATGCCGAATTCGGGCAAGCGCTAAGGCGGTTGGCAAAAGACATTGGGGTTGCAGACTTGGTCCATTTTTCTGGACATGAGACGGATATGCCCGCGGCCTATGGCGCGGCTGATGCCGTCATTATGCCGTCTACCCGGCCAGAGGCTTTTGGCCGGGTTGCTGTTGAGGCCGGGGCCATGGGCGTGCCCGTGGTGGCCAGTGACCATGGCGGCGCGCGCGAGACGGTGCGTCACGGCAAAACCGGTTTTCTTGTCCCGCCTGGTGACAGCGATGCGCTCGCCGATGCGTTGGCAACGCTTGCAACCATGCCCGCGCCCGCGCGGCGTGCCTTGGGCGCGGCGGCGCGCGAACACGTGACCCGCCATTTTTCCAGCGCCAGCATGACCGCCGCAACCCTTGCCGTTTATGACGCAGCCCTTGGCGGCGGCGAGGCGCACACATACCCCGCACCACCCGCAGACCCGTATTCAGGAGAGTAGCTGACCGTGGCCGCGCAAAAGAACAGTCGTATTCTGGTGATCATGACGGACAGCCTGGCCAGCTTTGTGGCCAGCGAGCCGATCTTTGAAGAGATTCGCAACGCCCATCCTGAGGCGACCATTTCGCTTTTGACAACGAAAGCGCTGGAGCGTCTTGCCCGGTCGGCCCCCTATTTTGACCAGATTGCCGCAAGCCCCCCGCTCCATGACAAGGCAACCCGTCAAAATCTGATCAATCAGGTGCGTAAAACGCGCTTTTCAAAGGTTTTTGATTTAAGCGGCGGGGAGGCATCGCGGCGGCTTTCCACCGGGCTTGGCTGGCGCAAACCCAAATGGGTCAGCATGGGGGGCGGTCGTCCGGATCGGTCCTTGCGCTCTGGGGTTGACCGGTTGGGGGACGTGGCAAAGTTTTGCGCGGGCGGTGATCTTGCCAATCCGGCGCGGTATCCGTCCCTGGGCTGGTCCCTCGATACCCGTAAAGACAGCGCCAATATGCAACCGTCCTGGTACGGGCTGAACAGCGCCTACGGCCTGTTGCTGGTGAGCGATGACAATCGCCAGCGCATGGCCGCAAGCCAATATGCCCAACTGGCCAATCTCATGTCCGGCGCTGGGATTATTCCGGTCTTGATTGGCGATACCAGCTTGAATGATTTTGGCGATGACATTGCTGCGGAGGCGCCCGACCTTGTTGACCTGACCGGCAAGTCCGACCATCTGCAACTGGCGTCCCTCGCCCGAAATGCGAGCTTTTTTGTGAGCGATCTTGCCGACGAGATGTATCTGGCCCTAAGCGTTGGCTGCGACGGGGTTTTGGTTTCACCCTATGAGGACCAAGACCTGCCGATTTCGGGGCGCCATGTGGTGCGCATCGCGCCGGCACCAGGCCGGGCCGGTGATGTTGACCCCCACCAGATTTGGCAAACGGTGCGCAATATGGGGTTGCACGAGAAACCCTTTACCGGCAACGCCCGCGAGCATGAGGACCAGGCACGTATCCGCCGATATGCCTGATAGCGAGCGAGCGGGTTGCGGCCGGTGATCCAGTGCCGCGCCGGCAACGGTAAAAACGAGCGGAATAAATTAGCCTTGCGGCTATGCAGGGGGTGGAATTTTAACCGACACCCCCAATAGTACGATACACGACAATTTTTTCGCGTTTGCGGTCCCGGCTTATTCGATCCGCCCCGACGCCTTCACACCATGAGGAATGTATGAACGATCCGGTTGCCATGTATGAGAATTACCTCACGCCGATGGTAATTGAGCAGACCAGCCGCGGGGAGCGATCCTACGATATCTATTCGCGGCTTCTCAAAGAGCACATCATTTTTATTGCTGGCCCGGTCAATGACGCCATGGCCACAAGCGTGGTGGCCCAGCTCCTGTTCCTTGAGGCAGAGAACCCCAAGAAAGAGATCAATCTCTACATCAATTCACCCGGTGGATCGGTTTCCGCTGGCCTCGCGATGTATGACACCATCCGGTATATCCGCCCGGCGGTGTCCACCATGTGCACCGGAATGGCCGCGTCCATGGGCTCACTCTTGTTGACAGCGGGTGAGAAAGACATGCGCTTCTCCCTGCCCAATTCGCGGATCATGGTGCATCAGCCCTCCGGCGGATTCCAGGGTCAGGCGTCGGATATTGAGCGCCATGCCAAAGACATCATTGAGGTGAAACGTCGCCTGAACGAAATCTATGTGCACCATACCGGGCAGGATTATGAGACGATTGAAGAAACGCTCGATCGCGACCACTTCATGACCCCCGATGAAGCGGTGAAGTTCGGTCTTATTGATAAAGTATTAACCGAACGCACCGCACCGGTAAGTGAAGAAGGCGCATAGGCCGGCCCTTGTGCGGGAATAATTGGGTCTGCGCGGTGAGCGTTGGCGGGGCTTACCCTGCCCATGTTGGCGACTGGCACCATACCTGCACAGCGGTACCAAGCGGCATACAATCGCGATGCGCCGGTTTCGGATCGGGTCAGATAGAGCCCCTGTTACGCGGCCAAGCGCGAAGAACTGCCTGGAAGGCAACGGTCTTAACCTAGACCTTTGTAAACCTTCTTGTGCTGATATCGATAGACCGCCATATTATGGCGTAGGCGAGCGACGCGGGTGCGTCACAGAGGAGTATGGTGGTGAGCAAAGTAAGCGGAAAAAGCGGCGGCGGTGACGGTAAAAATACGCTCTATTGCTCGTTTTGCGGGAAAAGCCAGCATGAAGTGCGCAAGCTGATTGCGGGGCCCACGGTCTTTATCTGTGACGAGTGCGTTGAACTGTGCATGGATATTATCCGGGAGGAGTCGAAATCCTCGCTGGTGAAAACTGGCGACGGCGTGCCCTCCCCGCAACAGATCAACAAGGTTCTCGACGATTATGTGATCGGCCAGGCCCACGCGAAACGCGTGCTTGCCGTTGCGGTCCATAACCATTTCAAACGCCTCAACCATGCCGGTAAAGGCAATGATGTTGAGCTGGCAAAATCCAATATCCTACTCGTTGGTCCCACCGGGTCTGGTAAGACCCTGCTGGCCCAAACTCTGGCGCGTATCCTTGATGTGCCGTTTACTATGGCTGATGCCACAACCCTGACCGAGGCGGGCTATGTGGGCGAGGATGTGGAGAACATCATCCTCAAGCTCCTCCAGGCCGCGGACTATAATGTGGAGCGGGCCCAGCGCGGGATCGTCTACATTGACGAGGTTGATAAGATCAGCCGCAAATCCGACAATCCTTCCATCACCCGGGATGTGTCGGGCGAGGGCGTGCAGCAGGCGCTTTTGAAAATTATGGAAGGCACGGTCGCGTCCGTCCCGCCGCAAGGGGGCCGCAAGCATCCGCAGCAGGAATTTCTGCAGGTTGATACAACAAACATCCTGTTCATCGTGGGCGGGGCGTTTGCTGGCCTTGAAAAAGTTATCTCAGGCCGCGGTGACGGTGCGTCCATCGGCTTTGGCGCAGAGGTGAAGAACCCAGACGACCGCCGCGTGGGCGATATCCTGCGCGAGGTTGAGCCGGAAGACCTGCTGAAATTTGGTCTAATCCCGGAATTTGTGGGCCGCTTGCCGGTCATCGCAACCCTCGAAGATCTCGATGAGGACGCCCTGATCCAGATCCTGACCACGCCAAAAAATGCGCTGGTCAAGCAATATCAGCGTCTGTTCGAAATGGAGGAGGTCAAACTGACCTTCACCGACGACGCCAAAGCCGCCATCGCCCGCAAAGCCATTGCGCGGAAAACCGGCGCGCGCGGCCTGCGGTCCATCATGGAAGGCATCCTGCTCGACACCATGTTTGATCTGCCCACCCTGGACGGCGTCTCGGAAGTGGTGGTCAATGGTGAAGTGGTCGAGGGTAACGCCAAGCCGCTGTTTATCTATGACGAGCGCGCGAAAGAAAAAGTCGAAGCGGACGCCACGGCGTAAAGTCGCGTAGACCTTACCTTTTATCGAGCTTTTCCAAAGCCCTTTCGCTTTCACGAAGGGGCTTTGTGGGTTTGACCGCAACAGGAATTCGATCACCGCAAGTAACAAGCTGGATAGCGATTACCAGTTGATCTGCCTCTGACCTTGAACCGCGCCCAGCATTGCCCACATCGGTAGGGCACTATCCGCTTTGCCGTGTTGAAAAAGACGCTGCGTCCGCCCGCAAATCGGGTGTAAGCTTTTCTTCGTAAATAAGAAGACTGTTTAATAGGGAAGCGGTTCTTGTCCCGCGCACGCTGATTTCAGGTCGCGGTTCGTAATGCGTTTGGGCCCCGCCACGGCGGCGCACCAAATCGATTTGGAGACTGTCATGACTGACAAAAATATATTTCCCGTTCTTCCCCTGCGCGACATCGTGGTTTTCCCAAACATGATCGTGCCGCTTTTTGTGGGCCGGGAGAAATCCGTCAAAGCGCTTGAAAATGTCATTGAGAATGACCGCAAGATCCTTTTGGTCTCGCAGATGGACCCCAATGATGACGACCCCAGCCCCGATACGATTTATCAGGTGGGTGTTGTTGCAACGATCATCCAATTGCTGAAATTACCCGACGGCACCGTGAAAGTGCTGGTGGAAGGCGAATGGCGCGCACAAATCGACGAATACACGCATACTGATGAGTATTTCGAAGCTGCGGTCACCGAGATTGAGCAAGACCAAGGCACCGAAGAAGAAGTCAACGCACTCGTTCGCTCCGTGGGCACACAATTTGAGTCCTATGTGAAGCTGAACAAGCGCGTCCCGCCGGAAGTGATTGTTTCTATCAATCAAATTGAGGAGCCTGCCAAGCTTGCTGACACCGTCGCCTCGCACCTGAATATCAAGCTTTCAGAAAAGCAGGAGCTGTTGGAAATTCACGCGGTCCCCCAACGGTTGGAGCGGGTCTACGCCTTTATGGAAGGCGAGATGAGCGTATTGCAGGTGGAGAAAAAAATCCGCAATCGCGTCAAACGCCAGATGGAGAAAACCCAGCGCGAATATTATCTGAATGAACAGATGAAAGCGATCCAGAAGGAACTGGGCGAAACCGAAGACGGCAAGGACGAGATCAGCGAAATTGAAGAGCGGATCAAAAAAACCAAGCTGTCCAAGGAAGCAAAAACCAAAGCCGAAGCCGAGGTAAAGAAACTGCGCCAGATGTCGCCCATGTCGGCGGAATCAACTGTGGTGCGTAACTATCTTGACTGGATCCTGTCGATCCCCTGGAACAATAAGGCAAAGGTTAAAAACAATATCAACAAGGCACAGGATATTCTTGATACGGAACATTATGGTCTTGATAAGGTCAAAGAACGCATCCTTGAATATCTTGCCGTTCAAAAACGCACCAACAAGCTGAAAGGCCCGATCCTGTGTCTGGTGGGCCCACCGGGAGTGGGTAAAACCTCCCTTGGTAAATCCATCGCCAACGCCACGGGCCGCGATTTTGTCCGCGTGTCTTTGGGCGGTGTGCGTGACGAGGCGGAAATCCGTGGCCACCGCCGTACCTATATCGGGTCTATGCCCGGCAAGGTCATCCAATCCATGAAAAAGGCTAAAACATCGAACCCGATGTTCCTGCTTGATGAGATCGACAAGATGGGTCAGGATTTTCGTGGTGATCCGGCCTCCGCCCTGTTGGAGGTGCTTGATCCCGAACAGAATGCAACGTTTGCGGATCATTATCTCGAAGTTGATTACGACCTCTCCGACGTGATGTTTGTGACGACGGCCAATAGCCTGAACATGCCGCAACCGCTTATGGACCGGATGGAGATCATCCGCATCCCCGGCTACACTGAGGATGAAAAGGTTGAGATCGCGCGCCAGCATTTGATCCCGAAGCAATTGGAAAATCACGGGCTCAAAGATGATGAATGGTCACTGACCGATGAAGCCTTGCGCAATTTGATCCGTCTTTACACCCGCGAAGCGGGCGTGCGGAACCTGGAGCGCGAGATTGCCCGTCTTGCTCGAAAAGCCGTACGCGAATTAGAGACCAGCGACAGCACAAAGGTTGATGTGACAGCGGATAATCTGTCTGATTTTTCCGGCGTTACGAAGTTTCGCTATGGCGAGGTTGAGGGCGAGGACCGCGTCGGCGTCGTTACGGGGCTTGCCTGGACCTCCGTTGGCGGGGATATCCTGACCATTGAGGCGGTAAAAATGCCCGGTAAGGGGCGCATGACCCCCACGGGCAACCTTAAAGATGTGATGAAGGAATCGGTCTCGGCCGCGGCATCCTATGTGCGCTCACGCTCGGTGGATTTTGGCATTGAGCCCCCGCTCTTTGAACGCACGGACATCCACGTCCATGTGCCCGAGGGCGCGACGCCAAAAGATGGGCCATCGGCCGGTGTTGCCATGGCAACGGCGATGGTCTCCGTACTGACAGGTGTGAAAATTCACAAGGATATCGCCATGACGGGCGAGATTTCCTTGCGGGGCCGCGTCCTCGCCATTGGTGGGCTCAAGGAAAAACTGCTTGCCGCGGTGCGCGCCGGTGTCTCAAAGGTGCTGATCCCTGAGGAGAATGAGAAAGACCTGGCCGACATCCCGGACAATGTTAAGGAAGCGCTGGAGATTGTACCCGTTTCAACAGTTGACGAGGTGCTGGCCCACGCCCTGGTGGGCAAATTGACACCCATTGAGTGGGTTGAGCCTGCTGCCGTTTCCGCGACCGAACCGGTGGACAGCGACGCCGTGGTCAAACACTAACGCTACAAACAAAAAGACGATACAATCAGACTGCGGAGGGTCTCCTCCGCAGTTTTTTTGAAAGTAAGACACACAATGACACAAGACCTTGACCCCGCCGTGTCAGCCGACGCCTGCCAAACCATGGAACAGGTGCGTGTGGAGATTGACCGGCTCGACCGGGCGCTGGTCAGGCTGATGGCGGCGCGCCAAGGCTATATCGAGGCGGCCGGGCGGATTAAAGCCGAAAAATCCGAGGTGCGCTTGCCCTGGCGGATAGAGGATGTCGTTGCCAAGGTCCTGCGCAGCGCCGAGTGCGAAGGCCTGTCAAAACGAATCGCTGAGCCCGTTTGGCGCACCCTGATTGAATGCTCCATCGCCCACGAACACGACAAATGGGACGAAGTGCATGGCGAACGCAGCGAAAACAGCCAATAAAATCAGCATTTTACCCCAAAACTGGCGGATATCCTCATTTTTCGGTCCCGCAGGGCTTTTAAGCGGGGTCGGCGCTACGCCATAATACGGGTTGAGCGTAGAGGGCATCTCGACAATCGCGGTGCCAACACAATCATAAAGGTGAGATAATGAACAAGAACGAATTTATTGACCGCGTTGCCGACTTTGCGGGGATCAGCAAAGCCGAAGCCGGACGGTCCGTGGACGCCGTCTTCGATGCGATCACCGATACCCTGAAAAAAGGCGATGATGTGCGTCTTGTGGGCTTCGGCACCTTCGCCGCCGTGAAACGCGCCGCCCGCGATGGCCGCAACCCCCGTACCGGCGAGACAATCAAAATCAAAGCCAGTATCCAGCCCAAATTCACCGCCGGTAAAGGCCTGAAAGACGCGCTGAATTGAGACCGATTTCCGGTGGCGGGTGGCGCCGCCGTGCAGACACTGACCATTTCAAAAAAGCCGGTGCCTTCAGGGCGCCGGTTTTTTTTAGCGTCTAGGGGGTAAGCCGGGCGTTTGGTTTTCCAGCCCTCACCCCCCAGAAAATCCGGGGATATCTATCCCCGCCTTGGGGCGCGGGCTTATCATCGGGCCCATGGATAAAGAACCAGATATTTGTCAGCATACGGGAAAACCCTATGCCTATCGCAAGGCGGCGCTGCTTGGCGATGGGTGGGAGCCTATCGGTGAGAAGGAGTGCGAGGCTGCGCTCGCCCAGAAACATCGGCGGATCTCGTTGATCACAGCCGATGCGGTTGAGGCAGCAGCCCATGCCACGATGGATTATGTGACCGTTGACCGCCATGCCTTTATGAAACGCATGACCTGCCTGTCCAAAGCCATGTGGGTGCATTCCCTTGCCGAGCGGATGCGCAAGGGCAAGGCCGTGGAAACGGCGTCCCTGAACGCCTTTTGGCAGGCCTTTCTTGAAAAAGAAGCACCGCGCCCAAAACCCGCACCCCCCTCAACACGCCGGGCACCCATCGCAATCGCCCCCGACGAGCCGAGCTTTGATAAGCGGGTGCCAGAAAAACGGTCAGTGGCAAAGCGGGCGGTGGAAAAGCAGGTGGCGGAAAAACGCGGTCCCCCTGAACCGGCACCGCGCCCACGTACCCGGCCAACCGCACACACGCCCGAGCCATCCGCCCCAAGGGGGCAATCCCCGACGCCCCCGGCAAGTGATGACGCGGTCAACAGAATGGTCTTGCCATCACCAGCCCCGCAAGCGGCGCCAAAAAAAAGCCTGCGCGCTCAGCTTTCCAGTTCAAGCGCCAACACCCGCCATCGCCTCCTGCCCGATGACGCCAAACAGCACCCACAATCCGGCGATCCCCCTTAAAGGGTTTTCAGGCGAAGTATGGGCGGTTCGCCGCCGGGAAACGCGTAAAAACAACGACTTAAAGCGTCGTCATGATTCCCATGGAAGCAACCCTCTCTAAGGGTTACGAGCCCGGCCCCGGTGAAACGCGGCGCGTCGCCTCATAGGCGTGCACGTCGCGGCGCAATTCCGGCAGCAATAGATAAAGCGCGATGATATTGGGGATGCACATGCCAAACAGCATGGCATCGATGAAATCAACGATGGCTGAAAGCTGTACCGCCGCCCCCACCGACAAGAGCAGCGACAGCGCGAGTTTGAACGTCACCTCCACATAGCGTTTGCGCCCGAAAATATAGGCTGCCGCTTGGGAACCATAATAGGCCCAGGTGACAAGCGTGGAGAACGCAAACAGGATCACTGACACCAACAATATGTAAGGGTACCAACTAAACATGCTGGCGAAGGCAGCCGATGTCATTGTAATACCGGGCGGATTTTCAACGCCCACATAGGGTACGTAAACACCGGTGACCACGATGACGAGCGCAGTCACGGTGCACACAATAATCGTGTCGATAAAGGGTTCGAGCAGCGCCACATACCCCTCCGTCAGGGGTGTCTTTGTGCGCACCGCCGCGTGGGCGATGGCGGCAGAACCCACGCCAGCTTCGCTAGAATAGGTTGCGCGTTTGATACCATTGATCAGGGCACCAACAATACCCCCGCCCGCCGCATCAAGACCGAAGGCGCCGCCCACGATCAGGCCGATGGCACCGGGAAGTGCCGAGGCATTGGCCGCCAGAATGATCAAGCCGGCGCCCAAATATAAAACGCCCATGGCGGGCACAAGGAGAGAGGTTACCCGGCCGATGACGCCAATCCCGCCAAGGATGACAATTGCCACCCCGGTCGCCATGAGCCCACCAAAGATCAACGGCACCGACAGACCCGTTACGCTGACAAATTGCGCGTGGGCCTGGTTCACCTGGAAGATACTGACCGACGCCCCCATCGTCATCACCGCAAAGAAAATTGCCAGTACCTTACCAACCATGCCCAGACCACGGCGCTTGAACACCGCTTCGATATAGTACATGGGCCCGCCGCTGACGGTGCCATCCGCATGGTTCTGTCGGTACTTTACCGCAAGTGCGCATTCGGCAAATTTGGAGGACATGCCAAAAAAACCGGCGAGGATCATCCATACAACGGCGCCCGGCCCGCCAAGCGCAATCGCAATGGGCACCGAAGCAATATTGCCCAGACCGACCGTTCCCGACAGGGCAGACGTTAGGGCCTGAAAATGGGAAATTTGTCCGTGTGACGCGTTTTTGCTGTCGCCGGTTTTGCCGGAAACGAGCGCAAGGGCGTGGCCAAAGCCCCGCAAATTAATAAAGCCAAGGGCAATGGTCAGGATCACTGCCGCGGCCAAAAGCCAAATAACAACCAGCGGCACACTGACCCCGAACACAGGGACGGAGAAAAAGATGATCGCGTTAACAACCTCGCTAAGCGGCGTGATCGCGTCGTTAATCCGGTCGGCGAACGAGATGCGGGCCGTGTCGGTCATGATTTTTTATCCCTTGCGACGCACGCCGCCGCCTTTGCGATTGGTTAACACCTTGAGGCCCGCCCGCATGTCACTCAATTTCAATAAGGAAGCGCCGGGATAGATATGCCCAATCCACTCAGCTTGCACCAGAACGTTAACCATAAGCGCTCTCGCAAAAAGCGAAGTACGCAGAAAATATGCGGTAAACAGGTTTTTTATTTTGACCAATATTGACGGCTCGGGGTGCGGCAGGTATGCAAAATTTCTGTCTGGTGAGAGGCATATAATCCGGTATAATATCGCGTTATGCGCTGAGGCGTTGCTGTCGGTTCATTGACAAACCCTGCGACAGATTGGACAGTTTGTGTTGCATGAACGCATTACGGCTGGGCCCATATGGGCACCGGTCGACCGTAATCGTCGGCTTCTCCCCCGCCGGCGATATCCCGGGTAACGCCGCTTCCTCACGGAGGCGGCGTTACTTTTTAACGGGACATGCAATGCCAAGGCGAGGTGCGAGGCCGCTAGGGCAGGCGTGCGGGCTGAAATGCGTCAGCAAAGAAAATCGCGTTCATCATCAGCTTATCCGCGCCAAGAAATGTTGCCCGAAACGCTGGATCATCTGCAAACAGGATCAGGCCGCCGCGCCCCATCCGCTGACCAATCAGGGACGGTGTCTGTTTCAACTCCCCAAGACGCCGATCCGATGCGTACCCGGACAGAAGCGGTGTTTCACCATAGGCGCCAACAACAGCATAAGGATCATCGGAACCGCGCAGCACCGTGCTACCCGCTTTCATGGTTGCCACCCGTCGGTCAGCAAACCCAAAACCCAACGGATGAGAGATATCAAGATCGCTTTCGAACAGCGCCCCGCCAATCAGGTGCTCCGCATCGTTGAGCGTTTTATCGGCATAATTCGCTCGGATTGCTTCACCGGATGGCGCCGCGCCTTCGTCGGTCTTGTTGTCTTTTTTGCCGGCGGTATCAGCTTTGGTGAGGAATGTTTTTTGCGCCCAGACGGCGGCATCTTTTGTGGCAACAAGGGTGCCGCCCCCGTTGACCCAACGGCGCAAGCTTCGGGTCAGATCGGCACCAGGCTTGCGCGCACCACCGGGCATCAGGATGTGCGTGTATACGGACAAATCAATCCGCGCCATGTCGCGCTGGCGGCGTAACGTCACCGGAATATGCATTTTATGATCGAGCAGATGCCACAATTGACCAGCCGCATAACGGGTGCGCCCATCATCGAATGTCAGCAACACCTTTGGTGCGCGCACCGTGTGGACGGAGCTTCGGGCACCAAGATCGCCCTGCCCAGCGCCAACATTGCCCGACTGCAGCGGATAAACCCGCACCCCGTCGCGGGCGGCGACCTCGATTGCTGTTTTGAGCAGGCTGTTCCCATCAATGGTCTCGGTCAGACTTTCGCGGGTGACGGCGGGGATGAAAATCGACCCGCGGTCAAACTCCACGGTTTCGCCGTCAACGGTCAGTGTTTTGGGGCGCAAAAAGACGCGCGGCTTGGCACCGGCCCGCAAAAACCGGCCGAGGGCACGGGGCGCATAATAATCCGTCCACGAAAAAACATAGCCATAAGCGCCATTTGTGGGCGCTGGCACGGCGGCGGGCTTATCATTCGCCGCAGCCCCCAACAGATTCTGACTGAAGCGAAAGGCATCAAGCACCGTGTAGTCAAGATCATAGGCCAAAGGCAGCGTCCAGCCGGAAACATCGTAGAAAACCGATTCCTCAAACGCCGTCACCTGATCAAAGATACCGCGGATCATTGTGTACTGATCTTGCGCCACCGGCACGATGAAGCTTGTGGCTTTCGCAAAGCTTTGTTCGCCCAGGGTGATATCCTGATTGAGGGCAAAGACGTCCACATCGTGACTTTTGAGGAGTCGCACAAATGCATGGGTGCGCGCCGCATCACCGCGCGCCGTAAAGACAAACGCCTTGCGATCATCATTTCGGCCCGCCCGCTCGGCGCGCACAAAGAAATCGCGCTGATAGGTCTTCAAATCATCGCGCATTTTATGGGCACCGCTAATCGTTGTCAGCGACGTATTAAAATGCAGGCGAATGTTTTGGGCATAGGTGCGCACGCCATTGACCGTCTCAACCTCCCCGCCGCGCGCCGCCGCGGCTTCAAACAAGATACCCACGGACCCGTTGATAGACGGATAGGTGGAGCCCTTGCCGATGTAAAAATTATCGAAGCCTTCTTCGGCGGTATAAAGCTCACCCTGTTTATCGAGCCAATTGGCATGTTCTTCACCCAGGCTCGCCAGCAATTCACGCTCACGATCCGGGATCAGCGGATTTTTGCGTTTGGGCTCCCCCGGATGAAAATAGTAGGTGGCATCGGAGCCTTGCTCATGGAAATCGCCAGAGACATTTGGTTTCCAATCGTGCCAAACTTTGATCCAGCTGCGCGACTCGGGCTGGGTGAGCAGCAGCCAATCACGGTTCAGATCAAACCAGTAATGGTTCGTACGCGCCTCAATCCACAGGTTATGAGCCTCGTGATTACGGTCGGTCACCGGCACGGTGCTATCAAACGTGTAGACGTGATTGACACGCCGCGAATGCCCGTCCGGATTGAAAATCGCGATCACCACAATGACCGTGTCGCGTAACAGGGCATCAATGTCGTCGCCCGTTGCCGCCGCCAAATGATAAAGTGTCGGGATCGCCGCATCCATACCGGAAGACTCTGCGCCGTGTACCCCGTAATTGAGCCAGACAATAACCGGATCGGCAGCCTCATCACCCTTCCCGGCCAGGCGGTCTTTATGGTTGGCTTTAATCTCGTCAATCCGCGCCATATTTTCCGGCGCGGACACAACAAAGGACAGGATCGGTCGCCCCTCATGGGACCGGCCAATGGTGCTCACCTGCAAACGCGCAGACTGACGGGCCAGGGAGCGTAAATAGCCGACCATCACATCATGGCGCACCGGTTTTTCGCCAAGCCCGTAGCCAATAAAATCCTCCGGCTTTGTGATCGCCGGATCATAGACAGCCCCCTCAGGTTTGAAAAAATCCATGGGTTCGGCCTGCGCCAGGCCAACACCGCCGAGGGGCACAAGCAAAAGGCAAGCAACACCGATAACAGTGGCCAGACGGGTCAGGAAGGAAATCATTACTGATGCTTTCTTTACGGATTAACAGAGGTTTTCGGTTGAGACAGACCGCTGTGCCCTCACAGCCCAGCCAGAGCCTGATCAAGATCACGGCGCAAATCGTCAGCCGCCTCAATACCAACGGACAAGCGCACCAGCGCATCATCAACGCCGAGGGCCGCGCGCCGATCCGGCGGGATCGATGCGTGGGTCATGATGCCCGGATGCTCAATCAGGCTTTCAACACCGCCGAGGCTTTCAGCGAGCGTAAAAAGCTCAACCCGCTCCAGCATGGTGCGCGCCGCATCAAGACCGCCCTTGAGAAAAATTGTGACCATACCGCCAAAGGCATGCATCTGACGTGCGGCAACATCATGGGCGGGGTGGGAGGCGAGCCCCGGATAAGTCACCCGCTCAACCGCCCCGTGGCCCTCCAGCCATTCAGCAAGACCGCCTGCGGTTTCACAGTGGCGTTCCATCCGCAAGGACAAAGTTTTGAGCCCGCGCAGGGCAAGAAAGCTGTCAAACGGGCCTTGCACACCGCCAACGGAGTTTTGCAGAAACGCAAGCTCTTCGCCCAACGCCTCGTCTTTGACCACAAGAATACCGCCGACCATGTCGGAATGACCGTTCAGATATTTGGTTGCCGAATGCATCACAACATCCGCACCAAGATCAAGTGGGCGCTGGCAATAGGGCGACGCGAATGTGTTATCACAACCAAGCAATACGTTATGTTGGCGGGCAATTTTTGCCACCGCCTCAATATCCACAATTTTCAAGAGCGGATTGGTTGGGCTTTCCACCCAGATCATTTTGGTTTCAGGGCGGATGGCGGCGTGGATCGCCTCGGGGTCCGTCATATCCACAAAGGAGAAATCGAAATTGGCGCTCCGCTTACGGACTTTATCAAACAATCGGAAGGTACCGCCATAAACATCATCCATAGCAATCACATGGCTACCGGCGGGAAAAAGCTCCAGCAGGGTGCCGATGGCGGCCATGCCCGACGCAAAGGCAAATCCGCGCGTGCCGTTTTCAAGGTCCGCAATACACCGCTCATAGGCAAAGCGCGTGGGGTTGTGGGTCCGCGAATATTCAAAACCCTTATGAATGCCCGGGCTTTCCTGCGCATAGGTGGAGGTTGCATAAATCGGCGGCATCACCGCACCGGTGGTGGGATCGGGATGCTGACCCGCATGGATGACGCGGGTCGCAAAGGCCGCGCGGTTGGCATTACCGTTGGCAGTTTTAGCGGTTGTTGATCCCACGATGCGGTCCTCCTGATGGGTGAAAGTCGTCGCTGGTTCGTTACATAAACAAAGGGCAGGCCCAACAAAAGACCTGCCCCTGAACTCACGATCGAGCCCGCGCGAACCGGGCGTCCAAAACTGTGCTTACTCGTCGTCAGGGTTAACGGCGAGCAGCTCAACGGTAAAAATCAACGCCTCATTGGGGCCAATGGAGCCAGAGCCCGTGCCACGGGCCCCATAGCCAAGGGCTGGCGGCACAAAAAACTCAAAAGTGTCGCCGACCGTCATCAACTGAACACCCTCGGTCCAGGCTTTGATCACCTGACCGAGGCCAAAGGTTGCCGGTTCGCCCCGATCATAGGAGCTATCAAATTGAGTCCCATCTATCAGCGTGCCTTTGTAATGAACTTTAACTCGGTCACTGGCGACGGGGTTTGTGCCGCCAGGCCCCTTTTTCACAATCTTATATTGCAAGCCGCTTTCAGTGGTTTTTACCCCTTGTTTTTTCCCGTTATCGGCAAGAAAGGCATTGGCTTTTTCCAGGTTGCGCGCCGGGCTGGTGATATCCAAAAGCTCAACCTCAAAAATCAGCCCTTCATTGGGGCCAATCGGCCCGCGCGGATTTCCGGCCTCACCATAGGCGAGCGCTGGCGGAATAAAAAACGCGTACTTATCGCCAGGGCTCATCAACTGGACCCCTTCGGTCAGGCCAGCAATTTCACTTTCCACCGGCAGGGTCAGGGGCTGGCCGCGCACATAGGTATTGTTGAACTCCGTACCATTTGTCAGTGTACTGCGAAAATGGACGCTGATCTGGTCGCCGGGACGCGGCTGAATGGCCCCGTCACCGCGATTGATCACTTTATATTGAAGACCCGATCCGGTTTTCTTGACGCCCTCCGCCTTGGCGTTTTCGGCAAAGAACGTATCGGCAATGGCCTGGTTCTTTTCCGCATTCAGGACACGGATAAGCTTCACGTCAAAGGTCAGAGCTTCGTTGGGCGGAATGGGTCCGCCCGGTGTACCGGTTTCGCCATAGGCCAGCGTGGCGGGGATTGTGAAAATATAGCGATCCCCTTCACTCATCAGCGGCAAGGCTTCAAGGAACCCTTCGATCAAGCCATCCTCTAGCGGAAAGCGTGCGGTGGCACCGCGTTCACGCGAGGAATCGAACACCGTCCCGTCCATGAGTGTTCCCGTATAATCAAGCTCAACAATCTCACCGCGCACGGGCGTGTCACCGCCCTCGACGCCGGTCTCAACAATCTCATACTGCAAGCCGCTGGGCAGAACTGTGACCGCATCCCTCAGGGCATTTTCTGCCAGAAACTGCGTTGCGGCTTCTTTCTTTTCTTTGGCAAGGGCCTCATTCGCAGCCGCCAGCGCGGCAGCACTGTCAGCTTCTTGCGCGGCGCGCTCTTCGGCCGAGGCGGCTGTTTCAGCGGCCAAGGCGCTTGGCTCGGTTGCGCCTGTTTCGGGGTCAGCGTCCTTGGGCGTATCGGCGGTGGCATTTTTTTCGCCGCTGCAGGCAATCACAAAAAGTGCAGCAGCAACCGCCAACGCGGTGCAGGTCAGTCGGGATAGGGGCATGGGGTAAGGCTCCGAATAAAAACTTGGGCAAGCCTATCGCAATCGTCCGTCCCTTCCAACCACAACGCGGCCGTGATCAGGTGGCTGGCATCATGAAGGGGTGTTTTGGGCTTTCAAAAACGCGCATTACCATAGGCTCGAACGCCGACAAGGGCATGGTGTCAAAATCCGGCTCAAAGGAATTCTGATCATAAGCCTCACAAAAATGGGCCGTGCGGTCAAAATGGGGGTGGTCTTTATATTGATCGCGCAGATTTCGATCCATGCCCAGATAGTGGAAATAGTAATGGCCCTGAAAAATGCCATGATGGGCAACCATCCAGTGGTTTTCCTCCGACACGAAAGGCCGGACAATAGCTGCGGCAATATCGGGGTGATTGTGCGCGCCCAGAATGTCACCAATATCGTGCAACAAAGCGCACACCACATATTCCTCATCGTGGCCAGCGCGGTGCGCGCGTGTTGCCGTTTGCAGGCAATGTTCAAACCGGTCAACGGCAAACCCGCCATGATCACCCTTAAGCAACGACAAATGCTTCAAGATCCGCGCCCCGCCCTGGGCCGCAAACGGGAAAAAACTGGCGGCGATCTTCATCCAATCTTCCTGGGTGGAATGGTCCATGGCCGTAAAATTCGCGCGGGCGGGTGTTGCGCCGGGTGGGTTGTCGGCGATATCGGCTTCGCGGTCATCCGTATCCGTCATGGTTGGCATGGTGGGCTGTTTCCTTCCGTGGCCCCTTTTTCGGGGTGATGGGCGTCATTTTTTCGGGGCTTGCCGGTCTCGGCGCCGTGCGCCAAACTCCGCTCTCTTATGTTTGTCAAGACAGTAGCCGCGAAACGGGCCCAACGGAAGATGACCGATCAGCCCAATGTCCGTTGCCACGGGGTCACGCGATGACGCAGAACAGGGCTCGCGTGTGGGCGGGCAAATTTCTGGCGCGTATGAGCAGTGCCGCTCTCGCCATGGTCACCCTATTTGCGGTTGTGCTGGCCATTGCCTTTGCCCCCGGCCCCCAGAACAGAACGACCAACGGCACGGCAACGGGGCCAACAAATCCCCTCGTCATTGGCATACAATTGGAACCACCCAACCTTGACCCCACGGCGGGCGCCGCCGAAGCCATTGATGCGGTTGTTCTCAACAACATTTTTGAAGGGCTGGTGCGCCTGACCCGTGGGGGCGCTATCGCACCCGGCCTTGCCACTGACTGGGCGTTTAACGCTGACCACACCGGCCTGACCATGACCTTGCGCGAGCACGTGCGCTTCCATGATGGGCATGTTTTTGATGCCGCAGATGTTGTGTTCACCTTTGACCGCGCGCGGGGGCCGGCCTCCCGCAATGCCCAGCAAACCCGCTTGCGCCGGATCACCGATGTGCGCGCCCTTGGCCCCCACAAAATCGCGTTCACATTTGATCGGCCTTTCCCGCAATTTCTGACAATGCTTACCTGGGGGGATTGCGTCATCGTCCATGCGGGCAGCGCGGATACCAACGCCGCCCAGCCCATCGGCACAGGCCCATTCCGTTTTGCCCGTTGGCAACGCAGTACACGGATCGATCTTGTGCGTTATGAAGACTATTGGGGCCCGGCCCCGGCCCTCGGTGCGGCGAGCTTTCGGTTTATTCCCGACCCCAGCGTGGCGCAGACGGCCCTGCGCGCTGGCGATATTGACGTTTTTGCGGGCTATCCAGCGCCGGAAAACATGGCGCAGTTCGCCGCGCGGGCAGATTTCAACATCATGGTTGGCACCAGCCAAGGGGAAACCATTCTTGCCCTGAACCACCGACGGCCAGCCCTCAGCGATAAACGGGTGCGCCAGGCCTTGTCCCATATTATCGACCGGCAAGCCGTCCTCGACGGCACGCTTTTTGGGTATGGCGCGCTGATTTACAGTCACTATCCACCGGGCGGCGACGCCCATATTGATCTGTCTTCGGCATACCCCAAAGACCATGACCGGGCCCGAACCCTATTGGCGCAAGCGGGGTACGGGGATGGTCTTACCCTATCGCTGAAATTGCCCCCAACCAGCTATGCAAGGCGCAGCGGCGAAATTATCGCGGCGCAATTGCGGGCCTTTGGTCTTGGCGTGACGGTGGAAAATATCGAATGGGCCCAGTGGATCGATCAGGTTTTTCTTCGCCAAGATTTTGACCTGACGATTGTCGCCCACACCGAACCTGACGATATCGATATTTATGGACGCCCCGATTATTATTTTGGCTATGACGATGCGGCGGTGCAATCGCTGGTGACAGAGCTTGGCACAGCGGCCTTCCCCCGCCAGCGTATGAACATCCTTCGAAAAATCCAAACCCGGATCACGCAGGACGCGGTGAACGTCTATTTGTTTCAGTTACCGTCGCTGACCGTTTGCCGCACGGGCCTTAGCGGCTTCTGGCGCGATGCCCCCCTTGCCAGCATCAGCCTGCGCGATGTGACAATGGGTGACACGCCCAGGACCGAACAGGGGGCATGCTAATGGATGGTGTGGTAGCACGCGCTTTGATGACCGTCATGACACTGATCATGGCGTCGGTACTTGTCTTTGGCATCACAGAAATCATTCCTGGCGACCCGGCGGCCTATATGATGGGTTTGAATGCTGACCCCGCCGCGCTCAATGCTTTGCGTGCGGAGTTCGGCTTTGATGAGCCTATCCTCGTTCGATACGGACACTGGATCGGCGGCATGGTGCATGGTGATTTTGGCACCAGCTATACGTACCGCGTGCCCGTGGCTGGCCTGATTGCGGAGCGTTTGTGGGTGTCTGTCCCCCTCACCCTTTATACCTTGGCGCTCGTCATGCTTCTTGCGGTCCCCCTGGCCTTGGTGGCGGTGCGATTTCACCGGTTATGGCCTGACCGCTTGATCAGCGCGGGCGCCGGGCTTGGCCTTGCGGTACCAAATTTCTGGCTCGGCGTGCTGTTGGTGGGGGTTTTTGCGGTCAATCTAAGCTGGTTCAGCGCCGGCGGCTTTCCCGGTTGGCAAGCTGGCCTGGCACCCGGTTTACGGGCGCTAACTTTGCCAGCGATCGCCCTTGCGGTGCCCCAGGCAGCGATCCTTACACGAATTATGCGTACAGCCTTGTTGGAAACCGCATCGGCCGATTATGTACGCACCGCCCGCGCCAAGGGGTTAAGCGCCGGGGAAATACTTGTGCGCCACCAGTTCAAAAATGCCCTGATCCCGGTACTGACCATTATTGGTCTCCAATTCTCCTTTCTGATTGCGGGCGGGGTTATCATTGAGAAGATTTTCTTTCTCCCCGGGCTAGGCCAGCTGGTGCTGGAGGCTGTGGCTCAACGCGATCTTATCACGGTGCGCGCCATTGTAATGATCCTCATCGTTTTGGTGCTCATGGTCTCCCTACTGGTTGATTTGGGGTATCGCCTGATTGATCCACGCATCCGATCGGGGCGCCCATGATATCCGTGGCCCGTCCCGCCAAGGGCATCTGGGCCCAGCTGCCGCTCCTGGCGCGTGTGGCCATGGTTTGGCTTTTGACAATCGTCGCCGTCACGCTATTGGCTTTTGTCTGGACACCCCATAATCCCACCCATATCGATATCGCCGCAAGGCTGCGCAGTCCCGATTTTACGCATGTATTCGGAACAGATCATTTTGGCCGCGATGTCCTCTCCATGCTGATGGTTGGGGGGCGCGCATCCTTGGCCATTGCGCTTGGCTCGGTTGGCCTTGGGATGGCGTTAGGCGTGCCGTTGGGTCTGTTGGCCGCGGCGCGGCGCGGCCTTGTTGATGGCTTCGTCATGCGGATGAATGATATGCTCTTTGCCCTGCCGTCCTTACTTTTGGCCATTCTTATTACCGCTGTGCGCGGGCCGGGCGCTGTGACGGCGATCATTGCCATCGGCATTTTCAATATCCCCGTCTTCGCCCGGGTCACACGGGGCGCCGCCCTTAGCCTTTGGACCCAGGATTTCGTGGCGAGTGCACGCACCGTGGGCCGATCATCCCTCGGCATTTCCCGCGACCATATTCTGCCACACCTTTGGCTATTGCTCCTGACCCAGATGATTATTCAAATGTCTGTGGGCATCACGGCGGAGGCGGGGCTGTCCTACATCGGTCTTGGGGTGCAGCCGCCACTGGCCAGTTGGGGGCGTATGTTGAACGAGGCGCAGACTTTTGTTGGCACTGCCCCATGGCTGGCGCTTTTTCCAGGCGGCGCCATCATCCTGACCGTCATGAGTTTAGGGATTGCGGCGGATCATCTGACCAGCCGCGAGCACAGCAACGCCCATGGCCCCACAACGGTGCCCGCCCTATGAGCGCGCTGACGGTTAACGATCTCACCCTTGGGTTTGGCGCAGAGCCGATCCTGCACAACATCGCCTTGAGCCTTGAACCGGGTGAGTGCGTGGGACTTTCCGGGCCGTCGGGCTCCGGAAAATCACTGCTCGGTTTGGCGATCCTCGGTTTGTTGCCCCGGGCCGCGCAGATAACCGGCGACATCCGTCTCAAAGGGTCCAATCTGTTACGCTTGACGGAGGCGGCACGCCGCCAGGTGCGGGGCCGCGAGATTGGTATGGTGTTTCAGGAGCCGATGACGGCGCTGAACCCGCTAATGAGCATTGGGGCGCAGATTGCCGAGGCCGCCGAACGGGCGGCGGATGCGGACCCACGTCAACGTTTGGCGCCCGATGACGCGCGGGTTCTGACCCTCATGCGGGAGGTTAATCTGCCACCGGACGATATTTCTCCGCGGGCTTATCCTTTCCAACTTTCCGGCGGCCAACGCCAGCGCGTTGCCATTGCCATGGTCCTCGCCCAATCGCCATCCATCATCATTGCCGATGAGCCAACAACGGCACTCGATATGGTCAGTCAGAAAAAGGTTTTGGACGTGTTGATGGCCACCGCCCAACGCCGTGAAGCGGCGATCCTGCTCATCAGTCACGATCAACCCATGCTTAAGGCGTATACAGATCGGCAGCTAGCCATAAGTGGTGGGACGATTATTGCGCACCAGGACCAAGCGCCGCCACAACCCGCAAGGGTTAAAAGTGCGCGTCCTGGAAAAGATGCGGTGCCCTTGTTGCGGGTGGAAAATCTCACCCTGTCTTATCCCCGGCCAAAGACCTTTTTCTGGCAGAAACCGGCTCATAAGCGCGTCGTTAATGGCGCCAGCTTCACCGTCCACGAGGGAGAAGTGATTGGCATCGCCGGGGCATCGGGGTGCGGAAAATCGACCTTGCTCAAGGGCCTTGTGAACCTGATCAGCCCGGATGGGGGCGCGATAAACCTGATCCGGCAAGCCCATAGTGTGAGTGCGTCAACCATCAACGCCCATCCCATTCAGATTGTATTTCAAGATCCCAAGGGCAGTCTTAATCCCCGTCATACGCTGTTACAAAGCCTGACAGAGCCTCTCCATCATCGTCATGATCTTTCTACGGATAAAAAACGAGATCGTGCGGCACAAGCGCTGACGGCGGTGGGGCTGTCACCCGTGATGCTTGACCGGTTGCCCCAGGCGCTATCGGGGGGCCAACGCCAGCGCGTTGCCATCGCCCGGGCCATCATTGGCGACCCCGATATCGTCTTGTTTGACGAGGCAGTGTCCGCCCTTGACCCTGATCATCAGCAGATGATCATGGACCTGATCCACACTCTGACGACAGAACGGGCCATGGCGGGCATATTCGTTTCCCATGATTTGCGGTTTCTGCGCCAACTCTGTTCTACCATTCTGATGACCAGTGAGGGATCGATTGTGGAAACGCTTGCGCATGATCAGCCTTTACTGGCGGCGCGCCACCCGGCCAGCCGCGCACTGATTGAGGCAACCCCCGGCCTTGAAGTGGAAAGGTACGCCGATGGCAGTGTTTAAGGGCAAGCATGCATCCTACCATGTGGTGGAGGGGGGCAACCCCGATGGGCCGCCACTCCTCCTCCTTGCCGGTCTGGCCAGCGACAACCGCAGCTGGGGACCGATCGTGGGCCCTCTGGGTACGGAATTTCGGCTGATTATGCCCGATAATCAGGGGTGCGGGCAAACCACTCTCCACCCCGGGGAGACGATCAATCTGTCCAAGATGGTTGGTGATTATGCGGCCTTAATTGATCATTATACGAAGGGCCCGGTAAGGGTGCTTGGCCATTCCATGGGGGCGTCGCTGGCCATGGAGTTGGCAGCGAGGTTTCCCACCCGAATTTCCCGTTTGGTAATGGCGGGCGGCGCAGCGTCAATGCCCGCACCCATGCGCCAGGCGCTTACCGATTTAGCGCGCTTGCGCCAGGTTCTGGCGGCAGCCGATGAAGAAACACTCTGGTACCGCGTCCTCTTCCAGTGGCTTTTTGCCCCGAAATTTTTTGAGGATAGCCGCGCGGTCCTGGCGGCAGCGCAAATGGCTTCGGCCATGGAACATGGCCAGACAGCGGCGGATTTTGTGGCACAAATTGAGGCGCTCTTTGCCGAAACCCTTACCGCACAGCCGCAAGAGGTCACCTGCCCGGCGCTGATCGTCCATGGCGGGTGCGACAGGTTTTTCGCCGGTACACAAGGCGCGCGAGATCTTTTGGCCATGCCAGTGGCGCAAATCGTGACGCTAAATGAGGCGGCTCATTCTCTACACTGGGATGATCCTGCCGGTTTTGTGCACGCCGTTTTGCCCTTTCTACGGGGCGCTTGAGAGGGCGCTCTGCGCCTGTGCATGTGCCTGTGCATGTGCATGTGCATGTGCATGCGCCTGACATATCGCTGGCGTTGCCTTTTGTCCGTCTTGTGATATCCATTTGGGATGGCGCGACGAACAGTCGCCCGGTTTGTCCCCGGCTTTTGTCTAGGCCCAAACCAGCCACCATAACGGCCAGCACCGGCGCCTACGGATGATCTCGTGATCATTTGACGGGCAGGCCCCTTACGATATTGCCGAACAGGCGATGCAACCCCCATTTGATTAGGTTTATTCCATGGTCGTATCCGCCCGGCATGTGTTTGCCATGTTGTTTTCCACCACCGCGCTGTGCTCAGCGCCATTCTGTTCTGCACCCGCTTTTTCCCAAACCGGCACAAGCCCCGCCATTGAGGCGGACACGCCCGGTTTGGAGGAGATCATCGTCACCGCCCGGCGCCGCGAAGAACGGGCGCAAGATGTGGGTATTGCCATTACCGCGTTCACCGGCGATGCCCTGATCGAAAAGGGGGTCGCGACGATTAATGCGCTGGAAAATATCACCCCCAATCTGGAAATCGAAAATCAGTTTGGCAGCGCCCAACCGTCATTTTCCCTGCGCGGCATCGGCTTTCGCGATTATGCCACGCTAAACGCGCCAAGCGTTGGGATTTATGTGGACGATGTTGCCTATCCGGTGCCGGTGACAACACAAGGGGTCTTGTTTGATGTGGCGCGGGCGGAGGTTTTGCGCGGGCCCCAGGGCACGCTTTATGGCCGCAACACAACCGGCGGGGCGATCAAGCTGATCTCCAATCGACCTACGCAGGCGTTTGCCGCGGGCCTGACCGTTGAGGCGGGACGGTTTGGCCGGGTGGCCGCACAAGGCTATGTGTCCGGCCCCATCACAGACGGGGTGCGGGCGCGCCTTGCCGCCACCGCAACACAAGGGGGCGACTGGCAGATCAACCGCGAAACCGGACAAACGTTGGGTGATGCCAACCGGTTTGCTGCCCGCGCCCTGGTGGAGATTGATCTGGGCCGCAATTCCCTGTTGCTGGTAAACGTCCATGGCAACCGGGATCAATCCGACGGGCTTGGCCTGCAATTGTTCGAAGACAGCGCCTTTGGCGGCGCCCTGGCTCATGCGGGCCGCCGCGAAACCAGCTTTGGCATCAGCGAAGAATTTGCCACTGTCACCGGGCTGACCACCGATGAGGCGCCGTTCCGCGACAATACCGGCATCGGGGGCAGCGCCACACTGACCGTTGATCTGGGTACGGTTGATCTGATTTATGTGGGGAGCTATGAGCATTTTGAGCGCACCGAATTCAATGACTTTGATGCCAATAGTCTCGGGGCGGCAGATGTGTTCTTCCAGAGCAATATTGACGTCTCAACCCACGAGGTTCGGCTGCGGTCAACGGCCGCCGACCGATTGGTCTGGACCGCAGGGCTCTATGGCTCGGTGGAATATCTTGAGGAGCTTTACCAGTCGGATTTTGTGGCCAGCTTTGGCCCCGGCTTTGCGGTTTCAACACCCTATAACAGCGACGTGCGCACCATCGGCATTTTTGGGCAAGCGGAATATCAGCTGAACGATCAGGTCCGGCTTATCGGTGGCTTGCGGTATGAGGATGAAAATCGCGAGCTCAATGATCTTGGTACGTTTGCCAGCGGGTTTGGCCCGTTCAATTTCGCCAATGGCAGTCTTGATGGCACGCTTGAAACGCGGCGCCAGTCATTGAACGCCTTAACGGGCCGCGCCGCCCTTGAGATAACGCCAACGGACAATCTCCTCGTCTATGCAAGTTATAATCGCGGCGTAAAGTCGGGCGGGTTTACCGCCTATAACACCTTGAACCCGCGGGCCGTTGATCCGTTCGAGGAAGAACGTCTGAATGCCATTGAGGTGGGGGTGAAAGCCACGTTAAACAGCCGTGTACGGTTTAATCTCACAAGCTTTTATTATGACTATCAGGACCAGCAGGTACAGTCCGCGATCTTTGACGAGGCTACGGGCGCCATTGTGGGGCGTATCGTCAATGCGCCGGAAAGCACGATCTATGGCGCTGAAGGCGAGTTTGTCTGGCAGATTACCGATCAGCTGACGATCAGCCAAACGCTTGGCTATAAAGAAGGCACGTTCCAGCGTTTTACCGATCTTGATATCGCGGGCACGGGGACGGCGGGCAGCGCGGTGTTTGTTGATCGGGCGGGCCAGGCCCTGGGTTTTCCGGCGCTGACCTATCAGGGGGCACTTGACCATGCGTTGCCGGTGGCTGGCGGCCTTGTTGTGCGTTCGGGGATAAATTACGCCTATCGCTCCAGCCTCGAACTGCCCTTACTGGGCCCGGATTTTCGGGTTGATGGCTATTGGCTGGTGAACGCACAGCTGGCTGTTGGGCCCCAGGATGGTCCGTGGGAAGTCGCCGTCTGGGGACGGAATATCACCAATAGCGATTATGACGAGACCCGCAATTTCTTTACGCCGGGTGCCAGTGTTGCTGCGCCAGGCCAGGTTGCAACTTATGGCGTCCGGTTGCGCCTCGCCTTATAGCGGCGGGGTCATAGGCCCAACACGTCATTCATGGCGTAAAGCCCCGGTGTCGGCGTTGTTACCGCGAGCCAGGTGGCAGCACGCAACGCCCCATCGGCAAACAGGCTGCGGTCGATGGCATGGTGAGACAGCGTCAGAGTTTCCGTTTCCGAGACAAGCATCACCGAATGGTCGCCCACAATACCGCCGCCGCGAATAACCGAAAAACCGATGGTGCCCTCCGCCCGGGCACCGGTGATACCGTCGCGCGGCTTGGTGCGCAGGTCCGCCAGCTTGCGGCCTCGCCCCTCGGCCGCCGCTTCGCCCAGCATCAGCGCTGTGCCTGAAGGTGCATCGATTTTATGGCGATGGTGCGCCTCGGTAATTTCGATATCGAATTCGGGCAGGTGCCGGGTTGCCTGCGCCACCAGGGCGGAGAGGATGGCGATACCGGTGCTCATATTGCCTGATTTTACAATCGGGATGTCCTCGGCGGCCTGCGCGAAACGCGCATCATCGGCGGGCGCGAACCCGGTTGTGCCTACCACAAGCGCGCAGTCATGGGCGACTGCCTGCGTTAGCGTTTCAAGGCTTGCCGCCGGGGTTGAAAAATCGATGATGACGCGCGGCGCCGGGCCAGCGCTGACCGACAACGCGGTGTGAAGGTCACTGCCGACGCTCACGCCGCAAGCGGCCTCGCCCGCCAGACTGCCAAAATCTGATCCCAATACCGGGCTGTGGGGCCGGTCTATTGCCGCGGCCACCGTGATTACCGGATTGGCAAGCGCGAGCGCCCCCACGGCCCGGCCCATCCGGCCACTGGCGCCAGTAATGAGCAAAGAGAAGTTCGGGGACGGGGTCGCAGCAGCGGCGTCTCGTGCGGGCATTGGGATGGCCATTCTTGATCGGGTGCTGTGTTGTGGCTAACAGGGGGGCATCATGCGGGCAAGACCGCGCGAAATTTCCCGCATTTTCCCCAACAACCGGCAATTGAGGCGCCATGGCCTGGCAAGCACAAATATTGACCCTTTATCCCGAGATGTTTCCTGGCGCTTTAGGGTTGGGCGTCATTGGCCGGGGTCTCAATGATGGGTATTGGTCGCTTAGCCCCCACAATATCCGCGACCATGCGGATAATCGTTATGGGTCTGTTGATGACACGCCGGCGGGGGGCGGCGCCGGTCTTGTGATGCGCGCTGATATTCTTTTGGCCGCCCTTGATGGGGCGGCGGCACGCACGGACATGCCCGCAGATATGCCCATTGTGTGCCCGTCACCGCGCGGCACGCCGTTTGACCAGACCACAGCCCAGCGTCTTGCCGCCGGCCCTGGGGCCGTTTTTGTCTGCGGCAGGTTCGAGGGCATTGACGAACGATTTTTTGAGGCGCGTCCCATCGAGGAAATCTCCTTGGGCGACTTTGTTCTGGCGGGCGGTGAAATTGCCACCATGGCCATGGTTGAGGCTTGCGTTCGGCTGATCCCCGGCGTATTAGGCTCCGCGCAATCACTGGGCGAGGAAAGCTTTACCCAAGGCTTACTGGAATATCCTCAGTATACCCGCCCGCGCACCGTGGAAGGATTACGCGTTCCGGCAGTACTTCAATCGGGCAACCACAAAAAGATCGCCGAATGGCGGCACCGAAAGGCAGAAGAAATAACACGCACACGACGACCGGACCTTTTTGACAGGTACCAGACGGATAAAAACGAGACGGAAAACGGTCCTATCGCGCGCCCCAAGAACAACAGAAAGACCAGGCCATGAATATTATCGAACAGCTCGAAAAAGAAGAGATGGAGAGCCTCAACAAAGAGGTGCCTGATTTTGCCGCCGGCGATACCCTGCGCGTGAACGTAAAAGTGCGCGAAGGCGAGCGCGAGCGGATCCAGGCCTATGAGGGCGTGTGCATCGCGCGGTCGGGCGGCGGCCTGAATGAGAGTTTTACGGTGCGCAAAATCTCCTTCGGTGAAGGGGTTGAGCGGGTTTTCCCAATCTATTCGCCGCTGGTCGATTCAATTACGGTGGTGCGCCGCGGTAAGGTGCGCCGGGCCAAGCTCTATTATCTGCGCGAACGGCGCGGCAAGTCGGCCCGGATCAAGGAAAAGAAGGTCGACCGCAGACCGGCAAAATAAATCAGATCAAAGAAAACCCCGCATGTTAGATGCGGGGTTTTTTGTGCTGTGGCTTGCGCGGGCGTTCGCCCTGGCTGGATGCAAGATCAACTGGTGGCGTCCTCTACTGCATCCCCAATATTATTATAAACGGTGCTCATATTATTGCCCACACCCGTCACCGACGCGATGATCACAAGGGCAATCAACCCGGCAATGAGACCATATTCAATTGCTGTTGCGCCGTCTTCATTTTGGGCAAAAGTGGCCAGTGACTGTTTTACGCGTTGAAACATAACAAGTCTCTCAGTTGGGCCGCGAGGGGACGGTCAGGCGGCGGCATCGGGTAAGTGTGAAGCGTTTCCGGTTCCACCCATTTAAGGGTTTGTTGTTCTAAAGCCGTCGGTGTTCCTGTCCATTTTCGACACAAAAACAATAAGATTAAAATGTGAATATCTTCTAAATCATCCGTGGCAAAGCCGAAGGGTGCAAAGCACGATTGATCCGTATCGATACCCAATTCCTCTTTTAACTCCCGGGCAAGTGCCGTACCCGGACGTTCATCGATTTTGACTTTACCCCCGGGAAACTCCCACAGGCCGGCATAGGATTTGTCGTCAGGCCGCTGTGCAAGCAGGACACGCCCGTCCCGATCAATCAGCGCCCCGGCGGCCACATAAACCGTTTTCGCCATCTTCTTGCCTAATTTGCGCCCAACCTATTAAGGGCCGATGAAAAGAATTGGTTAATCGTTCGTCTACGGTATTGTTTCGGGTTTTGCGGTTTGCGCAGGCGAAGGATCAGACTCTGAAACCGGTTCTGATGTTGGTTCCAGCGCCAACGGCAAGTCGGCATCGTTGGATACTGGCGTCGCGGGCGCCGGACGCCGGCTCTGAGGCACAAGGGTCACGTCATAGGTTTCGCGCAACCGGGTGAGGGTCCGATCAATGGTGCGCAATTCCAGAAACCGCTCCAGGTCGCCGCGCACACCGTCAAAGGCCACCGGCTCGGTTTTACGTTTTTCCAACACCTCAACAATGTTCCAGCCCTCGCTGGTTTTGAAAGGAAGGGAGAGCGCCCCCGCGTCCACGGTAAAAGCGATGCGAGCAAATTCATCGGAAACCATATCGCGGGTGATGACGCCCATATCGCCGCCATGGGGCGCGGTGCCGCGATCAAGAGACACGGAGCGCGCCAGGGTTGAAAAATCAGCACCCCGATCAATCTTGGTGATGATGGCAATGGCCTCGGCGCGGGTTTCAACCAGAATATGCCGGGCGCGGATTTCTTCACCCAGCGCGGTCACATCAGCTTGCGCCGTATAAAGACGTTCAACCCGCTGGGGCGTGACCGTTTGGGCAATCTGTTGGTCAAGGAAGGCGGCGGCGAGCAACCGTTCGCGCGCCAGAGCCAATTGCCCATCAAGCGCCGGCTCGCGGTGTAACCCCGCATCAATTGCTGCGCGCGCCAATAAACGCTGGTCAATCAGATCGTTCAACAGGGTGCTGGTCTTTTCCGCCCCGATGGTCAGCGTTTTCCCTTTTTCAAGCGATCCTGCCAGTTGGGCCGATCGCTCCACATCGGTCAGGCGAATATAATCGCCGTCGAGGCGGGCAAGGATCGGATTGCTGCCGTCACGGGCCACCGGAAAGTTGGCGTTCTGATTGCCGCGTGCGAGCGTGCGCCGGTCAGAGGTTCTGATTTCATCGGCGATCCACAATCCGCTCACCAGCATGAGAAGGCCAAAAAATGCGCAATAGCCCCGCCCGGCCCGGGTGGGTAGCCAGCGGGCCAAGCCCACAAGACTGCCCATAATCGTATCGGCCAACCAGCGCACCGCGCCGTCAACCGCCACAACGCCTACGCGGAATACCCGCCAAAGCTGGCTGTCAATTTCCTCGGCACCGCGCCAAACCGTCATCACGCCCGAGGCGAGTTGCTTTAACTGACGCCAAAGAGGCAGAAAATACGCCGCTGGCACGGCGAGGACCGGCGGCACCCGCAATGGTTTAACGCGAGAATGGCGTTTTCGCCCGTGCGTGCCCGGGTTGGCTTTACGCCGGTCGACCGCGCGTCGCCGCGCCGGTTTCTTGCGGTCGGCCTTGGCATTGCTCTGCGGTGCGCGCCGGGTTTTTTGCCTGACGGTCGCCCGTTTAGCTCGCCCCGGTGTTGATGGTTTTGGCTGGTCACGCCCACCGGGCTCTGTGGTTGAATGGGGATCAGTGGCGAGGCCGCGCGGTTTCGGCAGTGTGCTGGGGTCCCCTTTGAAACGGCGGCGGGGTTTGGCACGCTGCCCGGCACCCGTGCGTGAGGGTATCTGATCGCGGGGATCACTCATGCCATTGCTCCGCCATCGGTTCGCGAGACCCAGCACCCATCACGACGCCGACCTTGACGTGAAGCATTGGCAGCGCGCCCATTGACGGCGCCAGCGAGATTGAGCGGTTTCATTGACACCGTATAGTGTGACCCCTATCTCCTGAGCGAAGGATTTGGCCCGGTTTCACGGGCCTTTTTTACCAGCGTTCCTGTCAAATCAAGGCCCGATACGCCCCGCGCGCGGTGCGGGACTGGCGGCCTTGAGGGGACTATACGCAAACCCTGACAATAGACTTAAGGGATGATGGTCAATGGCGCTAATGGGTTTAGCCAAAAAGATTTTCGGGTCGTCCAATGACCGGCGGTTAAAGCCGTTCTGGCGGCAGGTTGAGGCCATCAATGCGCTGGAAGATGACCTTACCGGGTTGAGCGATGAAGCGCTGGCGGCGAAGACCGACGCCTTCAAAGAGCGCTATCAGGATGGGGAGACCCTGGACGCGTTATTGCCTGAAGCCTTTGCCACGGTGCGCGAGGCGGCCAAACGCGCGCTCGGCCAACGCCATTATGATGTGCAAATGGTGGGCGGCATGGTCCTCCACCAAGGGGACATTGCCGAGATGAAGACCGGCGAGGGCAAAACCCTCGTGGCAACGCTCGCCTGTTATCTGAACGCCCTTACCGGTGAGGGCGTCCATGTAATCACGGTAAATGATTACCTTGCCAGCCGGGACGCCGAATGGATGGGCCGGGTCTATGCGCAATTGGGCATGACGACGGGCTGTATCGTCCATGGCCTTGACGATAATCAACGGCGCGAAGCCTACGCCTGCGATATCACCTACGGCACCAATAATGAATTCGGGTTCGATTATCTGCGCGATAATATGAAATCGACCCTGGAGGAGATGGTCCAGCGGCGGCACCATTTTGCCATCGTCGATGAGGTGGATTCGATCTTGATCGACGAAGCGCGCACGCCATTGATCATTTCGGGGCCCACGGACGATAAATCCGATCTCTACATCACCATTGATGGTTTAATGCCGGAGCTGACCGACGAAGATTATGAGATTGATGAGAAAGCCCGGTCCGTGGCGCTCACCGAAGAAGGCAACGAAAAACTCGAAACCCTCCTAGCCGATACTGGCTTCTTACAGGGTGAGAGCCTTTATGATGCCAATAATGTCACCATCGTCCACCACATCAATAATGCCCTGAAGGCGCACAAAGTATTCCAGCGCGATAAGGACTACATCGTGCGCGGCGATAAGGTGGCGATCATCGATGAATTTACCGGTCGCATGATGGAGGGGCGCCGCTGGTCCGACGGTTTGCACCAGGCGGTTGAGGCAAAAGAAAAAGCAACCATCCAGCCGGAAAACCAGACGCTGGCCTCCATCACCTTCCAGAATTATTTCCGCCTTTATGACAAGCTCGCCGGGATGACCGGTACCGCGCTAACCGAAGAATCCGAATTTGCCGATATCTATTCCCTAAACGTGATTGAGGTGCCAACCAACCGGCCTATCGCCCGCGAAGACCTTGACGATGAACTCTACATGACGGCGGAGGAAAAATATAAAGCCATCGTCATGCAGATTGCTGACTGCGTGAAACGCGGACAACCCGTCCTTGTGGGGACGGTTTCCATTGAGAATTCCGAATTGCTATCGGGATTGCTCAGTAACAAGAAGATGATGAAAGAGATCGCTGCTTCCCTTGAGGCACGCGCCGCCGAATTAAAAGACAAAGAGGCGGACTTGCGCGAGGAAATCCTGGAGCATGCGGGCTATCTCAAAGAGATTGCGGGTCGTAAAGAACCGATCCCCCATAATGTGTTGAATGCACGTTACCATGAACAGGAAGCGGAGATTATCTCCAACGCCGGGGTGCCCGGCGCGGTGACCATTGCCACGAACATGGCGGGCCGCGGCACGGACATTCAGCTTGGCGGTTCGGTGGATATGAACCTGATGAAGACGCTGGACGAGGACGACGATGAAGACGCCATCGCCAGCAAACGCACCGAGATTGAAAAGACCGTTGCGGAATTAAAAGAAAAGGCCGTGGACGCGGGCGGGCTTTTTGTTCTGGCTACGGAACGTCATGAAAGCCGGCGCATCGACAACCAATTGCGGGGCCGATCAGGGCGCCAGGGCGACCCCGGCACGACAAAATTTTTCCTGTCACTCGAAGATGACCTGATGCGTATATTCGGTTCCGGCATGGAAAAAATGCTCAACCGGTTCGGCATCCAGCCCGATGAGTCCATCGAGCATCCCTGGTTCACCAAGGCGGTGGAGACAGCACAAAAAAAGGTCGAGCAACGCAATTTTGACACCCGAAAACATGTCCTCAAATATGACGATGTAAAAAATGATCAGCGTAAGGCTATTTTTGAGCAACGCGTTGATTTCATGTCGTCCGAGGAAGTGAACGACATCATTGATGAGATGCGCGAGCAATTGGTTGAAGACACTGTACTTACCTATGTGCCGCCCAAATCCTACGCCGAACAATGGGACCTTGAGGGTCTGCACGGCGCGTTGCAGGAGATTTTTGGCAAACCGTTTGACGTAAAAACGTGGGCCGCCGAAGAAGGCGTTGCCGACACGGAAATCATTGAGCGACTTGATCAGGAAACCAAAACGCTCATGGAAGACCGCGTCGAGGAGATCGGCAGCGATCAGATGCGCCAGATTGAAAAGGCTATTCTACTGCATGTGCTAGACACCAATTGGCGCGAGCATTTGCAACAGCTTGACCATTTGCAATCGGTGGTCTGGCTTCGCGGCCACGGCCAGCGTGATCCGGTCAATGAGTTTAAGACGGAGAGCTTTGCGCTTTTCGAGAGCCTTTTGGATGATCTGCGTAAAGACGTTGTGAAAATGCTGTGCCATATTCAGGTACGCCAGCCCGAACAGGCCATTCCGGAGCGCCGGGAAATTCCCATGACGGAGAGCCATGCGGACCCGCTGACCGGTGAAAATGACATGGCAAAAGCGCGGCGGCGGACCGATTCCGCGGGTATGGGTACGCAACGTGCGCGCCGCGCCGCCGACGAAATCGACCCCACCGACCCCACAACCTGGGGCCGCGTGGCACGCAACGCCCCTTGCCCGTGCGGGTCAGGCAAAAAATATAAGCATTGCCACGGCGCGATTTAGGGCGCGTATTGGTCAGTGGACGGATAGTGATTGTATTATCTGTATGGCAACAACCCAATTCCCCGTGGCTTGGCCACGGGGTGAATGGTTATCTTATACCCGCCGATGAATGAAAGAGATCGCCCTGGAACCCGCGATCAACTCGCGGGGGGGGGGGGCGTAGCGTTGGGTCGGCTGACGAACACTTCGATGGACCGAAGTAGCATCCCCGGTCCGGCTGAATAGGGTTAGGGCCAGCAATAAACACTAATTCAATTTACGCGCGGGGTCTTTTTTGACCACTTCGGCCTTGCGGGACTGGCCTTCGGGCTTTTTGCGGGCTGGCAATAGCGGGCTGACCTCGATGCCTTCTTCGGCAAGTTCCTGGACCTCATCGCGGCTGGCTTCGCCATAGATGCCGCGGTCTTCGGTTTCACCATAATGGATCTTGCGGGCCTCCTCGGGGAACGCCTCGCCCACATAGTCGAAATTCTTCTCCACATAGCTGCGCGCGCGTTCGGCGGCGGCCATGATTTCCTTGCGCACGGCCTGTAGCCGTTCCGGGTTGGGCACCACCGGTTTGCCATCGCGCGCGCTGATGGGCGCCGTGCGCTGGCGCGCCACGGCGGGGGCCATGATCGCTTTTGATACAGCATCGGAACCGCAAACCGGGCAGGCGAGCAACCCCTCATCAGCCTGTTCCTGATAGTCGGTACTGTTGCGGAACCAGCCCTCAAAGGCATGACTGCGATCGCATTGGAGTTGATATTTAATCATGAGACATATTTTGGTTGGCGGCGGGTTGGCGTCAAGTGTGGCGGTTCGGCGCCACCACGGGCCAAAACCCCGCCGGTGCCGTTATGCCCCCGACAGGGCCGGGTGGGACAGGGTGAGGTTGGGGATACGCTGGCGCGCGGTTGCCACCTCGCGCAGATCAAGATCAGCCACCACATGGCCCGGCGCATCATGGTCGAGGCTGGCGAGAACGGTCCCCCACGGATCAATAATCATCGAATGGCCCCAGGTCTCCCGGCCATCTTCATGGTCGCCGCCCTGGGCAGCGGCAAGAACGAACGCACCGCATTCAATCGCCCGAGCCCGCAACAAGACCGACCAGTGCGCCCGGCCCGTCTGACGTGTAAAGGCCGCCGGGATACAGAAAATATCCGCGCCATCCTGAGCCATGTGCCGGTAGAGCGCGGGGAAGCGCACATCATAACAGATCGATAAGCCAAGTCGCGCCGCGCCCATATGAGGCGTCGCCAACTGGTTGCCCGGCTCGAAAAGCGCGGACTCGCGCCAGGTTTCGCCGTGCGGCAAGGAGACATCAAACATGTGCAGCTTGTCATAGCGGGCCGTTACCCGACCATCCGGCGCAAACAGAAAGGCCCGATTGGCCGCTTTTGGTGGTTGCCCGGGCCCGGGCATCCGCACCGCAAAAGAACCTGCATGGAGCCACACCCCAAGCCGATGGGCGGTCTCGGCAAAGACCTCTATCTCGTCAAGGTTTTCTTCTGTGGGCAGATCAGCCAGCAGCCGCGCCGGCTTTCGGTCGACAACATTTGTCATTTCCGGGGTGGAGATCAGCGTTGCCCCATCCCGTGCCGCCATTTCAATCAGGTGAACCGCATCATTGATATTTGCTTGACGCGAAAGCCCACCACGCATCTGTATACACGCCGCGCGGATGATGGGGCCTTGCCCAAGCGATTCCGGCGGGTCCGGAATATCGCCAGATGTGGCGGCGTCTTTACTCACGATAAAGCCTTCGCATTATTCTTGGCTCACGCGGCATTCAATAGCGGGTCAAGCTTGCCAGCGCGGTCAAGCGCCACCAGATCATCACAGCCGCCCACATGGATCTCACCAATAAAGATTTGTGGATAGGTCGTTTTGCCATGGCTACGCGCCAGCATTTCTTCGCGTTTGGCCTTGTCATAGGCGGCGGAGATTTCGGTGATGGCTGCCCCTTTTTGTTTCAAAAGACCCAACGCCCGAAAGCAATAAGGGCAAAGCGGTTTGGTATAGATGGTTACGGGTTGCATGGCGGAAATCCTGTCTAATACTCGCCATCGCTATATGGCCTGTGCGCCACCTTTGACAACCCGCGCCAGGACCAGCGCATCAACACGGGCCGCCCCGGCGCGGCGCAGCCGCGAGGCACAGGCCGTAAGCGTTGAGCCCGTGGTAAACACATCATCAACAAGGATCACATGTTGACCCTTGATGGCGTCCGCGCGCGCCGGGCGGATGGCAAATGCCCCGGCAACATTGCGCTTACGCGCATCGGGGGTGAGGTCTTTTTGCGGCGGTGTATGACGCTGACGGATCAGGCTTTCAACGTCCACGGCCAAACCGGTTGCCGCCGCCACATGCTGGCTTAACAAAGCGGCCTGATTATAGCGCCGCGCCCGCAGACGGCGCACATGCAAGGGCACCGGCATCAACACCGCACCGGGGCGAAAAAGGCCATCCCCCGCCCGCACCATCAGCCGCGCCAGCAGCGGCGCATAATCCGTGCGGTCCCCATGTTTGAAGGCAACAACCAGCGGCACACTAATATCATCATAGATCAGAGCGGCGCGGGTTTGCGAGAGGGCCGATGCCGCCCCCACGCAGCGTCCACAGCGGACCCCCGGCCCATGGTCAACAGCAAAAGGCACCGCGCACCCCGGACAGAACGGGGCCTCGATAAACCCCAGCTGTTGCCACCCGGGACCGCTGAGCAGGGCCGGTTCACCTACCGGCTCACCGCTCACCGGGCACTGGGGCGGGACCAGCGCATCAACAATTGACCGGCTGGCGCGGCGCATACGCGTCCACACGCCAGCGCCTGACAGAAACATCGAGAAGAGAGAGGATAAAACCAACACCCCTTGAGTTTACGCCGCCAGAAAGGCACCACAAGGGCCCGGTGCAAATCCAACGGCCTATCCAAACCCCCGGGCCAACCCACGGGCAAACATCGGGCCAACATAGGGGCCAACCCGCCAGATGTCGCAACCGCCAACCCTCTTTGATCGCAACCGCGCGCGCCAGCATCGCCAGCGCAGCGCCCGACATTTTCACAAGGCGGACTTTCTCCACCAGCACGCCATGGCCGATATTGTTGACCGCCTGGAGACCGTGACACGATCTTTCCCTCAGGCCGCGTTTTTTGGCGCCGGCAATCTTGTCACGCAGGTGACCGACGCGTGCGGCGTCGGGCGTTCGCTCATTGTCGACAATGCCCCCGCCCGGCTTACGGGCAGTGGTCGGGGTAATCTGCGTCTGGTGGCCGATGAGGACAACCTACCCTTCGCCCCGGCCTCCCTTGATCTTGCGGTGAGTCTTTTAACGCTGCACCGGATAGACGATATCATCGGTACATTGATTCAATATCGCCAGGCCCTGAAACCGGATGGGCTCTTTATTGCGGCTGTCTTTTCTGGCGATACACTGTCAACGGTGAAACAGGCTTTTCTGGAGGCGGAGAGCACACAAAAGAGCGGCGCCGGACGCCGCGTTTATCCTTTTGCCGATGTGCGCCAATGGGGTAATGCATTAAGCCGCGCGGGCTTTACCCTGCCTGTCACCGATATTGATCCGGTGACAATCCGATATGAGCAACCGGATCGTCTGTTTACGGATTTACGTCATATGGGCGAGACCAGCGCTTTCCGTGCCCCTGTACCCCCGCTAACCCGCACGGTGGTTGCTGAGGTACTCGCCCGGCTGGCAGCCCAAGAAGCGCCAATCCTGTTTGAGATTACCTATCTTACCGCCTGGGCACCGCACCCCGATCAGCCCAAACCGCTCAAGCCGGGCAGTGCAACCATGTCCATGAAAACCATTTTTGAGTGAGCCGCGCCCGTCAAACAAGTGTAATACCCAGTTTTTCAAACAGCTGGGTGTCTTGATCCTGACCCGGATTATCGGTAGTGAGCAGACGATCACCAATAAAAATTGAATTGGCCCCGGCAAGAAAACATAAAGCTTGCGCCTCATCACTCATCTGTTCACGGCCTGCCGATAACCGCACATAGGATGTGGGCATAATGATACGCGCCACCGCAATCAATCGGGCAAACTCGATGGGGTCCACCGCCTTACTATTGCCAAGCGGTGTCCCCGCCACCGGGACAAGGGCATTGATCGGCACCGATTCAGGTGGTGGTGCCATGGCCGCCAGCGCGGCAAGCAACCCAATACGGTCTTCGGGCAACTCGCCCATGCCGACGATGCCGCCGCTACACACTTTCATCCCCGCATCGCGCACCCGGGCGAGTGTCGCAAGCCGGTCCTCAAATGTCCGGGTAGAGACCATCTTGGGATAATAGTCCGGGGAAGTATCAATATTATGGTTGTAATAATCGAGGCCCGCATCGCCGAGCTGTTGTGCCTGATCGTCGCTCAGCATACCGAGGGTCATACAGGTCTCCAGACCCAGCGCTTTGACGCCTTTGACCATGGCCGTCAGCGTTTCCATGTGGCGATCTTTCGGTGAACGCCACGCCGCCCCCATACAAAACCGGGAGGCGCCTTCGGCTTTGGCCTTGCGCGCCTCAGTCATGACCGCATCGACGGCCATGAGTTTGGTGGCTTTAAGCCCGGTATCGAATTTGGCAGATTGATTGCAATAGCCACAGTCCTCCGCGCAGCCCCCCGTTTTGATGGAGGTAAGCCGTGAGGCCTGGACCTGATTGGCGGGAAAATGCCGCCGGTGGACGGTTTGCGCCTTGTAGACAAGGTCCGCAAAAGGCAGTGCAAACAGGGCGCCAATTTCCTGGCGTGTGGGTACTAAGTCTTGCCGATCTTCACCGTCCATCGTCTGGTCCTTACCGCATCAAGGGTTCGTCAAAGCTACGCAGTTTGCGCGAGTGGAGGGTGCCAGCCTTGGCCTCAACCCGCAAAAGATCAATTGCCTTCAGACCAATATCGAGATGCTGGCTCACCCGTTCCTGATAAAACGCATCGGCCATGCCGGGCAGCTTGATCTCACCATGCAAAGGTCGGTCGGACACGCAGAGTAGAGTGCCATAGGGCACGCGATAGCGATAGCCATTGGCGGCGATGGTTGCGCTTTCCATATCAATGGCGATGGCGCGCGCCTGGTTCAGCCGCACAGCATTTTGTTCAAACCGCAATTCCCAATTCCGGTCTGCCGTTGTGACGACGGTGCCGGTGCGCAAATGCTCTTTGAGTTCAGACTCCTCAACGCCGCTCACCTCCTGCACGGCGCGGGTCATGGCAAGCTGCACCTCCGCAATGGTGGGTAACGGCACCGACGGCGGCAAGACATCGTCGAGCACCCCGTCATCGCGTAAATAGGCATGGGCCAACACGTAATCACCAAGCCGTTGGGTCCGGCGCAAGCCGCCACAATGGCCGATCATCAGCCACACATGGGGCCGCAACACGGCCAGATGCTCGGTGATGGTTTTCGCATTGGACGGGCCCACACCAATATTGACGAGCGTCACGCCCTCATGATTGCCTTGCACAAGATGATAGGCGGGCATTTGCGGCAGTTTGCCCAAGGGCGGTGTCGTGGGCGCAGCATCTTTTTTATGAACACGGTCACCGGGTTCCACATAGGCCTGCGCATTACCGGCGGCCACTTGCGCCTTTGCATGTTCGGCAAATTCGTCAACATAGCGCTGATAATTCGTAAACAGAATATACCTCTGAAAATGTCTGGGCCGCGTGGCGGTATAATGCTGGATCCGGTGCAGGGAGTAATCAACCCGCTCGGCGGAAAACAGGGTAAGGGGCATAGCGCCGGTGCGCTGCAAGATCCTTTGGCCATCAACAATATCATCATTGGTGGAGACAAGGTTTGGCATGGAAAAATATTGCTGCAAGTCGCCGCGCATATCAGCGGTCAACTCTGAGGTAGCTTTTTCCAATGCAAAGGTCAGCGGTATACGGATAAAGGACTGACCCACAAAAATACGCGCGTCAAACCGTTTGATAATCCGCTCTATCTGATCGCGGAAGAATTCCGAATAGAGCGCTGGGCGGGTGATGGCACAGCCATGGATGCTTTGGCGCGCAACCCCGCCAAGGGCAAGCTTGCTTGTCTGGGTGGATTTTTCCGCCGATACCACTGCACACAGATAGGGATAGGTGGCATGCAGATCGTTGCCATCGTCAGCCGCCGCGGTACCTTCCAAGGTACCCGCTACATAGGCATCAAACCGGGTGCTGATCTGGTTGATTGCCGCATCATAGAGCGTCACGAGGTGGGAAAGCGCCTCTTCGGCGCTACTATGTTCCACCAGTTCGCGGGCGGGGACCTGATCCAATGCGCTTACCATGGCAACATCTCGCAAAACGTCATGGGCACATCCTTACCGGTTATCCTAAGTGGCATTCCCCTGCTTTATAGCGGTGTGGCCAGCACGGCAACGGGCCCTGGGGCAAACAAGCGAAAGGCACAAGCGGAGGCGCGCTTTGGTGATGCGACTTGCCAGCCGGCGTCACAGCGCATTCAGTTCCGCATCACTTAGGCTGCGCGCCTCATCAATGAGCATGATGGGAATGGCATCGCGGATCGGATAGGCAAGCCCGGCATTCTTGCTGAGCAATTCCTGCTTTTCCCTGTCATAAACAAGCGGCCCGCGGGTTTGTGGGCACACCAAAAGCTCCAGCAGACGCGGATCAATATCCTGTCCGCCCGCATCCTTGTTTTCATCTGGGTTATCCCGATCCTCTGCCATGGCGTTTGCTCCGTCCGCTACTGGATCATCGTGTCGGTTTTGGTGTCGTCAACGCTCGACATTTCCATCAGCGCAATCAAACACTCCGCCCGCGTGGCCATATCGCCGGCCTCCAGCAGGGCCTGTTTTTCATTGCCAGCAAACGGACATCCCATGGCCAATGATACAACAAGCGCCTCACTTGGCGCCTCTTCCACGGCGTCCCAATCGGTCTTCAGACCTTCCGCATCGAGATACATTTCCATTGCTGCCAGGAGCCGCTCGCGGTCAATCATTTCCGCCGTTGGGTCGGGCGTCCCATCCCCGGCAAAGTCTGACCAGTCGGCTGTAATCTGCCGATAGGGCGTGTCCACACTGAGTTCCTCAAGTACGCGAAACCGGCGCAAACCCGTCAGGGTGATCATATAGCGCCCATCATCACTTTCGCTAAACGACGTCAGACGCCCGGCGCAGCCAATACCGTAGAGCGGCGGCTTTTCTGTGTTGCTGCCGGTCTCGCGGGGCTGGATCATGCCAATCATCCGGTGACGGGCCAGCGCATCATCAACCATACGCAAATAGCGCGGTTCAAAGATATTCAGGGGCAATTGCCCGCCCGGCAATAAAAGCGCCCCGCCCAGGGGAAAGATGGGCATGGTTTCGGGCATGTGCCCGTTCGTATTGCGGCTTTCCTGCGGCTGTTTGCTCATACTGTTTCCATTCTGTGGCGCACGCGTCTTGCTTAGGAGAATAGAAGCGATGACATCCGCCGCCGCCCCTTTTTCGCGAGCGGATCGCCCGGGCCCAACGCCTCAAACACGGTGAGGAGTTTTTTGCGCGCCGCCCCGTCATCCCAATCGGGTTCGCGTTCCATTACCCCCAATAAGGCATCAATGGCCCCGGCCATATCACCGCGCGCAATCAGCGCATCGCCAAGCCCCATGCGCGCAGCGTGGTCGTCGGGATTTTTGGCCAATTCTGCCTGGTGCACCGCGGGATCACCGGCGGCGTCTGCCCCGGCCGCCAAACTAATGGCCGCCTTGACCGCCGTAATGGCGGGGTCGTTTTTCTTGTCATCGGGAACACTATCGAGGAGTGCCGTTGCCTGCGTCGCCTCACCCATGGCCGCATAGCACCGCGCCAAACCGGCGAGCGCACCCATATGATTTGGATCGGCTTGGGCAATTTGCGCAAAGGCTTGCGCAGCGGTTGCCACATCGCCGCCATTAAAGGCGTCATTGGCTGCCGCCACCAGCGCCTCGATATCAGGGGCGGCCTCGCCGCCTGGCGCGCCGCCGCCATTGGCCGCCATGGCGACGACCCGGTCAATCAGCGCCTGGATCTCGCTTTCGGGCACCGCGCCCATGAACCCGTCAACAGGTTTCGCCTGAAAAAACGCATAGACCGTGGGAACCGATTGCACGCGCAATTGCGAGGCAAGCATCTGGTTTTTGTCGATATCGATCTTGACCAACCGTACCTTGCCGCCCGCCGCCGTGACGACTTTTTCAAGGGTCGGCGTCAATTGTTTACACGGTCCACACCACGGGGCCCAGAAATCAACAATCACCGGCACCGACAAAGACGCCTTTAGCACCACCTCTTCAAAGGTCTCCACCGTGCCATCAATGATAAGACTATCTGCGCCGCCGGCAGGCGTGGCCGGTTCGATCCCCGCCAAAGGGCTTTGGGTTGGACGAGGTGCCGCCGCGTCTTGAGGACCCGCTTGCGGCGCGCCGCCCGGTGTTGGTTTGCCTGTTCCGAAAATTGACATGTGTTTAAATCCTGACTGACCGCCCCTGCGCGCGGTATTTACTGTGCCACTATCCACGGGCTGATCGATTATCTCAAGGTGACCATTTGGAGCCCAATCCCGCCGGGTGCGGATCGGCAAGATCAACAATCGAATAGGCGCACCCAAGACTGTCCAGAAACTGCCGTAAGCCTTGCGGGGATATGGCCGTGGAGGCTGTATTTTCAAGGGGATGGACCCAGATACGCGTAGCCGCCGACGCGGGCGTTCCGCTGTTCGCCATCAATGCCGTATCAAGCCACACATGGGTCACGGCATGGGCATTATCATTGATGAGCGCCAGGGGACTGACCGAGCCGGGGCGCACGCCCAGAACTGACAACAGCGTTTCAGGCCGACCAAACGACAGCCGCCCCCGCACATCGGGCCCGCCGCCGGTTGGCCGCGTGTTATCTGGCGGCCCCGACCGCATTGCCTTGCCGAGCGCCACCAAATCAACGGTTGTTTCCCCATGGGCAACCGCCAGAAACAAGCGCTTAGCCTTATCGCGCAGGAACAGATTTTTCGTATGGCGACCCGGCATGTTTGCCTTGATGTCGCGCCCTTCTGCCACGGTAAAAATTGGTGGATGGGCGACGGTTTCATGGGCAATCGCGTGGGCATCAAGATGGGCAAACAAGGCGGCGCGGGCATTATCGCCAGGCGCATTTGACCCCGCCACGGGCCTACCCCGCCCCCAGAAAAGGGCCATAAGCCGACAACAGATTTTCCGTCAACTGGTCCGCCCGATGGGCCTTTTCCACCCGTTTGCGTCCCACTACGCCCATGGCTTGCAGTTGATCGGGCGTAGCGGCCAGCGCCGCCGCCATGGCCGCCTCTAGCCGTGCCGCATTGCCCGCCGGGATAATCCAACCGCACTGCCCGTCGAGCAATTCCGGTATCCCGGCAATATAGGTCGAAATCACGGGGACCCCATGGGCCAATGCCTCCATAATTGCGATCGGCAACCCCTCCGCCGCGCTCGGCAAAATAAAGGCTCTTGCCGTCGCCACATGGGCCATGGCCTGTGCGTGGGGCAAAAAACCGAGAAGCGTAAACTGCGCCGCCACCTCATGGTGGGCAATCTGTGCCTCTACCGCTGCGCGGCTTTCGCCATCGCCAATCAGCGTCACAGCGATCTGCGGGTAAGCTTTGCGCAAACGGGCCACAATACCCGGCAATGCGGTTTGTCCTTTTTGCGGGCATAAACGACCCACACAGACAAAATGCTGGCAATCATCCGCCACCGGCCCGCGCGGGGTGATTGCCGCCACATCAACCCCGCAGCGCATAACCTTGATTTTTGCCTCAGCCCCATGGCCGCCGAACCATACCAACTGTGAGCGGCAAAAATCAGTGATCGCCACCACAAAACGGGCACCATCAATTTTCTGGGCAAGGCTTGAACCGGCCGGGTCCAGCAATTCATCGGGCCCATGCACCGTAAAGCTATAGCCGGGTCCGCCCATGGCCGCGCTGATCATGGCCACCGCCGTGGCATTCGTTGAGAAATGGGCATGCACATGGGTGATATCGCGGGCCCGTGCCACCCGGCGAAAATAGATCGCTTGTAAAAAATAGGCCCCATGGCGGATCGTGCCGCGCCCCGCCCGTTTTCGCAGTCCAAGGGCCACGCCAAGCCCTGCAAAAAATGCCGCCGGGCCCGTCACCAGCGCCAGGAGTACCGCCCAAAAAAGACCGGCAATATTGCCGTCCAAAAGGTAAGACACATGGTCCTGCTCGGCGATATCGCGCTCATCAACCAGGGTACCGGCCCAACGGCGCACAGCAAACCGGCGCACGGGTAAGCCAGCGGCTTCCAGACCCGCAATTTCATCGCGCACAAAGGTGGCGCTGGGCACCGGATAGCTGTTCATCAGATAGGCGAGTGTCACGGGCGCGCCCCTTGTCTCGGCGGGCATAAAGACCCCCCGCGCAGTGCCCGTGGCGGTAACCCAAACCGGATGCCGGGGCAAGGCGAGACGGCCCTACCCGGCCAGCACCAACCCTAAACGCAAGACCAATCGTCGGCCCCGTTTTTACCCCGCGCATTTTCAAGGAACACGCGCAGAATTTCCCTTGCATCGGCAATATGCGCACGTCTATATAGCGCCTCGACATTCACCCCCTTTGATGTCGAACCGCTATCATAATAGCCCAATTGAGCGGGCGTAGCTCAGGGGTAGAGCGAAACCTTGCCAAGGTTTAGGTCGTGCGTTCGAATCGCATCGCCCGCTCCAGTTTTCTCAACATAAAATTCAATAAAAACAATGGCTTAGGGTCAAGTTGACCCTCTGTCCTTTATACTTGCTTGAAATTTGGGCCACATTATGGGACACAATTGAGACCCATAATGGAGCGCAGACCCTTGGCGAAGCCAAACCGACATCTCATTCAGCGCGGCGAAAACTGGTACTACAAGAGACGCGTACCGAGAAAATATCGCGCCTACGAAACGCGCGAGTTCATTCGCAAATCGCTCGACACAAGTTCTCTCGAGATTGAGCGCTTGAGGCGTGATGCGCTTGAGCGGGCCGATAATGAATTCTGGGCCAATGCGCTCTTCTATGACGATGACGAGCGCCCTGAAGGGGACCGGGACAGATTGCGCAAAGCCCTCGACCGAAAATATGAAGCGGCACGATCACGCGCCAT
>JBCBBJ010000013.1:0-95953 GCA_038531745.1 Pseudomonadota bacterium | reverse complement strand
CGGTGCCGAAGAGATTACCGTTGAAGAACCGGGTATGGACGCACAGCAACCACCCGCAGCTGAACGCGGCGCCGGCGGCGTTATTGTAACCGAGTTTGCAAGGGGCTTTGCCGACGGTGCGGCCGGCAAGGCAAACGCACAAGACGAACCGAGCGATAAAACCGCTGGTGCGCCGAAGGGCGACCCAGCGGAAAGCAGCGACGGTACCCCCGCAACAGCGAGCGAAACCGGTGATGAAGCCGACGATGAAGCCGACGATGAAGCCGACGATGAAGCGATCCCGGATTGGGAAGACGTGAACTATAACGGCCCAGCGTTCCTTGAGCCGTTGGTAAAACGTTTGCATGCCAATGCTCGGCTTCTTCAAGAGGATAATCGGCTGTTTCTGGCCAATGTGAAAGACAATCTGCCTCGGGTCCTGTTCGCGCTGCCCTTCCTCTATGCGGTGCTGTTGCTGATTTTCTATTTCTATAAAAAAGGCATTTTTGTTTATGATCTGCTGATCGTCAGTCTCTATATGCATGCGGCGCTATATTTCTATTTGCTGGCGTCAATCCTGTTTCAGATATCACCGCTCAACACCGTACCCATTTTGGGTCATGCAGAAATCCTCCTTCAGATTTGGGCGGTCATTCAATCCTACCGGGTACTGAAGATCAATTTCGGGAGTGGTCGATGGTCTTATTTACTCAAAGGCAGCATCATTAACCTCGTCTATTGGACCGGGGCGTCGCTGCTGATCGTGACGGGTATGATGCTTAGCCTTTTGGGATGAGGTGACGCGTGCCCGGTTTACTCCGGCGGGGCGGGCGCGGTAAGGGACACGCCATGGACAAGACCCTCGATAAGCAATCACGTAAACCAGCCCCCACGGCGTCCGGCGCCGTCCCGCCGGGCAAAGGCGATGCCGCAAAAAAATCGCCGTCTGGCCCTGGTAAAAACGCGCCGTCCAGCAATGGTCAACCAAGGCCGCAAGCGGCGCAAACCCGCGAGGATAAACTGGCTGAAGCCTTGCGCGCCAATCTTCGCCGCCGCAAGCAGGCCAACCGGTAGAAAGACGCCCCAATGGATAAATTGGCGATTATTGGCGGGCGACCGCTATACGGGGAGGTGCCCATTAGCGGCGCCAAAAACTCCGCGCTCAAAGTCATGGCCGCGTGCTTGCTCACCGATGCGCCCTTGGTGCTGGAAAATGTGCCCGATCTCGTTGATGTGGCCATGCTGGAGCGGTTGTTACGCCAGCACGGTGCCGACATCCAGGTGAGGCGGGATACCGGAACGGGTTTGCGCACCATGCGCCTCACCGCACACACCATTACGTCAACAACGGCGCCCTATGACCTGGTGCGCAAAATGCGGGCAAGCTTTAATGTGCTTGGCCCTTTGTTGGCGCGGGAGGGTAAGGCGCGTGTTTCTCTGCCCGGTGGCTGCGCCATTGGTGCCCGGCCGGTGGATTTGCACCTGAAAGCGTTGGAGGCTATGGGCGCGACCATCACCCTTGATGAGGGATATGTGAACGCGCAAGCGCCGGACGGCCTTACCGGCGGGACAATAACATTCCCGTTCGTTTCCGTAGGCGCAACGGAACACGCCATGCTGGCCGCCACCATTGCCCGGGGTGAGACTGTCTTGAACAATGTGGCGCGTGAGCCAGAGATTGTTGATCTCGCCGATTGCCTCACCGCCATGGGGGCAAAAATTGCGGGCGCAGGGACATCAACAATCACAATTAGCGGGGTTGAGCGGCTAACGGGTGCAACCCACCGGGTACTGCCTGACCGGATTGAAACTGGCGCTTATGCTATGGCTGTGGGTGTCACTGGGGGCAGCCTGACCCTTCGGCATACGGATCTTTCCTTATTGGGGGCGGCTGCTGGCATTATGGAAGAGGCCGGCCTGACGCTAACGCCAACCCCGGATGGTTTTCAGGTGGCCCGGCCCCATGCGCGCTGCGTGCCCGTAGATGTTGTCACCGCACCTTATCCGGGCTTTCCCACCGATTTACAGGCGCAATTTATGGCCATGATGACGGTGGCTGATGGAACCGCCACCATCAAAGAAACGATTTTTGAAAACCGTTTTATGCATGCGCCCGAGCTTGGCCGCATGGGGGCGAAAATCTCCGTTGACGGACAAGTCGCCACGGTCAAAGGCGTTGACCGATTAAAAGGCGCGCCGGTCATGGCAACGGATCTGCGGGCTTCCATGTCGCTTGTGATGGCCGCGCTAGGGGCAGAAGGCCAAACAATTGTGAACCGGGTCTATCATCTCGACCGGGGATTTGAACGCCTGGAAGAAAAACTCTCCGCCTGCGGCGCGTTGATCCGCCGGGTGCGAGAGAACGACTAGCGTTTGATGTGGGGCATTTGGCGGTTTCGGTCTGCCAAAACCACTTCCCCTTAGACCCGGTGATCACGCCGCAGGAAGGTGGAAACGCAGCCGCATTTACCGGGCGCCGTTATAGAAGTTTACCGATAGCAAAAGCCGTTCACCTTAAAGCGGCGGTCTTTCAGAAGGAAACGCCGTGCCGCTTTAAGTCGTTGTTTTTACGCGTTTGCGGACGCCGAACCGTACACACTTCGGCTGCAAACACCTTGAATCAGGAATTACCCCAAGGCTGGGCATTTCCTGATAGTTTTATGCGCCAAGTTGAACATCTTTTGCTCTAAACAAACCGGCTAATCACATCCTTGTAGGATCGCGATAGTTTCAGCTCCTGCCCACCCTCCAAAATGAGGAAATACTCACTGTTGGAATGGGGGTGTAGTTCTTTGACCTTGTTGACGTTCACGATGGCGGAGCGGTGAATTCGCTGGAAAATACTGGGATCGAGGCGGGCTTCCAACGCCTTCATGGTTTCGCGAATAATGTGGGTTTTGCCGCCCGCATGGACGCACATATAATCGCCCGCCGCATCAATCCAATCAACCTCGTTTGCGTTGAGCACGATGACCTTGGTCCCGTCTTTGAAGTTCAATTTTTCCGGATACCGTTCTTTTTCAGCCCAGCTGGGGTCATCGAGGAGTTCCTTGATGCGGTTGCGTTCATCTTCACCGAATGAGGCGAGCATCTCCACCAATTGTGTTTCGCGGCCAACCGCGGTTTTTGATCGTAAGGTTTCCCGCGCGCGGGCAATGGCATCGCGCAAGCGTTCCTCTTCAACCGGTTTGACAAGGTAATCGAGAGCGTTCGCCTCAAACGCCTCAATGGCATATTTATCGTAAGCGGTAACAAAGACGAAGAGGGGTACCGCGGTGCCCAACAGGGCGCGGACAACGCCAAGCCCGTCAATACCCGGCATTTGAATATCAAGAAACACAAGATCGGGGCGCAAGTCGCGGATGGCCTTTATCGCTTCGCGCCCATTGGCAGCGGTGCCGATGATTTCGACCTCGGAAAATTCCTGCAGGCGCATTTGTAAGCCTTTGATGGCCAACGGTTCATCATCAACGAGCAGGACGCGGATATTCTCTTCTTGCATGGGTCTCTACTCCTTCACTTCAAAGGGGATCGTAATGGAAACGCACAAGCCAGCGGGGGTGAGTTTTGACAGTTTGAAGCTCTGATGCTCACCATAAAGATGATTTAAGCGATCACGCATATTGATCACGCCAACCCCCGTGGCAGAGTTCAACATGGTCATGGGATTTTCCGGTGTTTTTGGCCCATTATCGCAAACCCGCATGAACAGGTCATCATTTTCGCGCTGGGCAACGATGCGGATTTCCCCGCCTTCTTCCATCACGCCAATGGCATATTTGATAGCGTTCTCAATGGCCGGCTGCAGGATGAGAGAGGGGACCTGCGCCTCCAAAACATCTGTGTCCACATCGAAGACGACGCTTAAGCGATCGGAAAAACGCGTCTTTTCGATATCAAGATAGAGTTTGAGCGCCTTGATTTCATCCGCGAGCGTTGTTTTTTGTAAAGGGTCACTATCGAGCGAATATCGCAAAAACGCCGACAGCTTGGTGAGCATTGCATTTGCGTCTTTGCGCTCATCCACAAGAACAAGCGTCGAAATAGCGTTGAGCGTATTAAACAGAAAATGCGGATTAAGCTGATAGCGCAGCATTTTTAACTGCGCCTGATCGGCAAGCCGCGCAGAGAAAAGCGCGCGCTCTGTCTCATCACGCAAGGCGAGATAATAATTGATCCCAAAATAAAATCCGGCCCATGTCAGGATCAAAAAGATATTTACCGGCAAATCAGGCAACAACAAACGCAGGAAATTGTCTGTTCCAAACTCAGCAATCCGGTCAATGACCCATGTATCGCCAAGGATCACAATATAAATTGGGGCCTTAAACGCCGACATGATCAGGGCCATGATGGCCGATGAGACGATTGTGATGGTCAATAAGAGGGGCGGCGCCTGGTGGCGGGCAAACCGGTAGATCGGTCGCAAAAAGATCGATGAAAAAATAAAGCCAACCGCGGCGGAGGCAAAGGAAAACGGGATTGCTGATACGCGGATACCATCAAAAGTTTGCGCGGCGGCCGTAAGCAAATGTAGGAGAAAAAATCCGAGCCAGCCCACAACCTGAAAGGTCCAGAACAGTCGATTTTTATCGGCGAAAAACCAGTTCATGGTCCGGCGGGTTGTCTCGGCCTTAGGCAATTGGGGCAGTGTTGGCTGACCCTCATTTTCAACCTCATCGGCGCGCAGGAAGGGGCCCTGTTTGCCGCGCCGGGATGCGATCTGTGCCGACGTGTCGGTGGCCGTGCCGGGCAAAGGCAGCCGCGTTTTGAGTGTGGTTTCAACCATGTCCGAAGGGACGCCCTGTTCGTTCCTGTTGTCAGTCATGTTGTGGCTCTGTCATGTTTTCGGTTCAAGCGTCTTGCGGCGGGCCGCACCAATTGTGCGGTGGGCGGGTTGCATCTTACTCTAGGGGCAGAAAGGTAAACGCGGCGTTGGGCTGGTTTCATGCCTCCAACGACAATAGCCGCACATCGCCGCCTGCCGCCGTGGTATTGATCGTCAGTGTGCGCTCCACCGCAAAACTGGTGGGTTCATTAGCGCTAATGACGGGGCGGACCGCACCCTGTGCCCGTGCAAGGGCGGTACGGATCAATTTTTGGGTCTTAGCATTGCCATCATAGGCGACGGCTGCGATTGCTGGGGCAAGGAGAAGCGTTTCGGTCAGCGTCGCCATGCAGAGCGTGCGCATTATTGTTGGTAGGCGTCTTGCCTGAAGGCCTTTCTCAAGACGCTTTGCCAAGGCATCCGTGCGTGGTGATTGGCCAGCCAGAACGCAGTTGCCCGCCGCCAGGGCCGTCATGATAGAGAATAAATGATGTTCCGTATCGTGACCAAGACACAAAATGACACCACGTGGTTTTAGCCGCAGCGTATTCGATTCCCCTGTGGGGCCGGGTAACGTTGTGATGGCGCCAAAAAGTGCCTCCCGATCTTGCCGGGCTTTGGCCAGTATCGACGCTGGCACGTCAGCAAAGATCGCGGCATCGGCCAATAGCGCATCAACCTGATCGAGCCCGTGCCAGCGCGTAAATGCTGTATCCAGTGCGGCCAGTGCCTCGCGCTCTACGGTCGTCATGGGTGCCGCCGCAAAGGTAAGGTTGTTTTTTTCGTGCGCATCTGATGGCGGAGCAGACCGGATCGTCAGTGCCCGGAGGTAGTGGGGTCCCCCTGCCTTTGGGCCGGTGCCCGATAGGCGTTCGCCGCCAAAGGGCTGTACCCCCACAACGGCGCCGATTTGATTGCGGTTCACATATAGATTGCCAACCCGTGCGCGGGCCGCCACCCGGTGCATGGTCTCATCAATCCGGGAGTGCAACCCCATGGTCAATCCGTAGCCAAGGTCGTTAATATTATCGAGAAGGCCGTCAAGATCACGCGCTGCAAACCGAGTATAGTGCAGGACCGGGCCAAAAACCTCACCGCCGAGGGTGGTGATATCGTCAATACGAACAACCGTAGGCGGAATAAATCGCTCGCCTTGCGCGCTCGGAGCCATGCGTGGGCTAACGGCGAGAAGCGTGCCCTCTTTCTTGGCGGCCTCGCGGTAGGCGTTGATTATCCGGGCCGCCTCATCATCAATGACGGGACCCACATCACTGGTGAGATCAGCGGGATTGCCAAGGGTTAGCTCGGCAATTGCCCCGGTAAGCATTGCCTCAAATCTCGGGGCAATATCCTCTTGGACACACACCAATCGGCAAGCCGAGCAGCGCTGGCCCGCGCTTTGAAAGGCGGAGGTGACAACATCGCTAACCGCTTGTTCTAATAGTGCTGTCGAATCGATAATCATCGCGTTGATACCGCCCGTCTCGGCGATAAGCAGCGGGTTCGATTTTTCGCTCGCCGTCAGGGTACGGTTGATGGTTTGGGCAACAGGTGTGGAGCCAGTAAAAATCACACCATTCGTCAGCGGATGATTAACCAGCGCCTGACCAATTGTCTCGCCCTCACCGGGTACCAATTGCAGGGCGCTGGCCGGAATACCGCATCGGTGCAGAAGGCTAACCGCGGCATGGGCGATAAGAGGCGTTTGCTCCGCGGGTTTGGCAACCACTGCGTTTCCGGTCACAAGGGCGGCAGTCACCTGGCCGAGGAAAATTGCCAGCGGGAAATTCCATGGCGAGATACACACAATGACGCCCCGGGGGCGCGCGGTGACACCGGTTTCGGCATTCATGTCTGCCGCCTCGCCGGCATAATAGCGGCAAAAATCCACCGCCTCGCGAACCTCGGCAATGGCATCATCCCAGCTTTTACCGGCCTCAAAGACGCATAGGCGCATAAAGCCTATCATCTCATCTTCCAGCGCGTCGGCGGCGTCGCGCAGCATCATTGCTCGCCGATCAATGGGCACCTCGGCCCAGGTTTTGGCTCCTGCAGCGGCATCCGCCATCACGGCATCAATTGCTGCGACGTTGGCCATATGCACCGTGCCAATCTGGTCCGCGGGCTGGGCAGGGTTGAATAGGGGTTGCGGTGTGGTGCCGACCACAGGGCGAACGGTAAGCGGCATTGCCTCCGTGTTCTGCAGACTAGTGCGTTGTCTAGTGGTAAAAGTTTGCTCACTGAGGATATCATGAATATCAAGCCCCTTAGCGGCAAGACGCCCACCGGATTGGTTATCACTCTTATGTTCCTCCCCATAAAGATCGCGCGGATGGCGCAGGAGAGGGTTGGCGATCTCGTCGAGGCTGCGCACTTCCGCCACAGGGGCGGCGACGATATCGTCAATGGCAATATCCGGGTCAATCAACTGGTTCACAAATGACGAGTTGGCGCCGTTTTCCAGAAGGCGTCGGACGAGATAGGGCAATAGCTCCCGATGCCCGCCAACGGGCGCATAAATGCGTGAATGAACGCCTTGGTCTAAAAGCGTGTCATGGAGCTGCTCGCCCATCCCGTGTAGGCGTTGGAGTTCATAATCGGTATAGGGTCCATCTGCGTGCATATTTGCCATTTCCTGTACCGTTGTCGCGGTCAGGGCATTGTGCGTGGCAAATTGTGGGTAGAAAACATCCGTATGCTGCAGAAGAAGACGCGCACAGGCAAGATAGCTGAGGTCTGTCATCACTTTGCGGGTAAAAACCGGATAGCTTTCCAGGCCTAGGGTTTGGGCACGTTTGATCTCGCCGTCCCAATAGGCGCCTTTCACAAGACGCACCATAATCCGCCGGCCGGTTTCGCGCGCCAAGGTTGCGAGCCAGTTCAGAACAAAGGTTGCCCGGCGCTGATAGGCCTGAACGACCACGCCGAACCCTTGCCAATCGCCGAGTGCCGGATCGCGCATGAGCATTTCGATGAGATCAAGCGATAGGTCGAGGCGCTCGCTTTCCTCCGCATCGATATTAAAGCCCATATTGGCGTCTTTAGCCGCAAGCGCGAGCGTGCGCAGACGTGGCCCAAGCTCTTCCATCACCCGGGTCTTTTGTGTGCTTTCATAGCGCGGATGCAAGGCGGAGAGTTTGACCGAAATGCCGGGGTTCTTTTTCGTTTCGCCATGGGTGCAGTGTTCGGCAATGCTGGCGATGGCGTTTTGATAGTCATCAAAAAAGCGCTGGGCGTCACTGGCGGTGTGAGCGGCCTCACCCAGCATATCGAACGAAAAGCTGTAGCCAGTGCGCGCAAACCGCTCCCCACGGCGCATGGCTTCGCCAATGGTTTCCCCCAAAACAAAATGCTCGCCCATAATTTTCATGGCTTGCGCCACTGACGCGCGGATCACCGGCTCACCCACCCTGTCGAGAAGGCTTTTGGTTGCCTTGATCATTTTGTGCGCCGGGTCATTACCCTCAACCTCATCAAGCCACGTGGCCGTGAGCATGAGGGCATTGGTGGAGAAATTCACCAACGGAAACGGGCTACGCCCCCGGTGGGCTGACCAGTCGCCAGCCTCCACCTTATCGCGGATCAACGCGTCTGCGGTGGCCGCGTCCGGGGTGCGTAACAACGCTTCGGCAAGCCGCATCAAAGTGACGCCCTCGGCGGTGGAAAGGCCATATTCCTGCAAGAACTTGTCGATAAGTCCGGAGCGCGCGCTGTTGCTGCGCGCCGCCTCCACAAAGCGTGCCGCTGCCGCTTTTGCCCGTGCGCGGGCCGCATCGCCAATATCCGCAATGGACAAAAGATGGGGCGCCAGTGTCTCCTCCGGTGCCAGCCAATGATTGCGCAAGGCGTCGCGCTGGTCCTTGAGGGTTGGCGCGGATGCGCGGGGGGTGAGAGGGGTCGCCATTGGCTCGCTCATGGGTTCACAATGATAGTATTGGGTGGTCGAACTGCACGCCTTCTAGCCGAATTTGGGCGGGCGGGCGAACCCCTTGCGCGGTGCTGGCACGGGATAGGGGTGCCTGAAAAAGGGTGGTATTGGCAGGGCTGGTCAAAAAGGGCAGAACCCGGTGAACACCCGGCCATCCCTCCGCTTCAAAGAAAGGCGCCTCCATGGGCACAGACGCATATACCCGCGGTCATTTTGTGAATGGCAGTCTTGTTGCCGGAACCTCTGATCGGATGGGGGAGATATTTAACCCCAGCCTTGGCACGGTTCAGGGCGCCGTGGCGCTTGCCGACCAGGGCGAAGTAGCAGCGGCCATTGCGGCGGCGCAAGCGGCGTTTCCCGCCTGGGCTGCCACAAACCCGCAACGCCGTGCGCGCGTTCTTTTTAATTTTAAGGCGCTTGTTGAAAAAGACATGGACAATCTGGCGCGTATGCTGTCCTCCGAACATGGAAAGACCTTGCCTGATGCGCGCGGGGACGTGCAACGCGGGCTTGAGGTGATTGAGTTTGCCTGCGGTATCCCCCATTTGCAAAAAGGGGCGTATACGGAGGCAGCGGGCCCCGGCATCGACGTTTATTCCCTGCACCAACCCCTCGGCGTTGTCGCGGGCATTACGCCGTTTAACTTTCCCGCTATGATCCCGATGTGGATGTTTGGTGTTGCCATCGCGTGCGGCAATACCTTTATCAACAAACCATCGGAAAAAGATCCTTCCGTACCCCTACGGCTTGCCGAACTGATGATGGAGGCGGGTGCCCCGGCAGGTGTTTTGAATGTCGTCAATGGCGATAAGCTGGCCGTAGACACTCTCATTGAGGACCCGCGCGTCAAGGCCTTGTCTTTTGTGGGATCGTCAGACATCGCCCACTATATTTATGAGCGCGGGGCGGCCCACGGTAAACGGGTACAGGCCTTTGGCGGGGCGAAAAACCACATGATCATTCTGCCCGACGCAGATATGGACAATGTGGTCAATCAGCTGATCGGCTCGGCCTATGGGTCCGCCGGGGAGCGGTGTATGGCAACGCCAGTGGCCGTGCCGGTGGGCGCGCAAACCGCCGACCGCCTTGTAGCTATGTTGCGGCCCCGCATTGAAGGGCTAAAAATTGGCCCGTCATTGTCCGACGATAGCGATTTGGGCCCGCTCGTCTCCGGCGCGCACCGCACCCGCGTCTCCGACTATATCCAGATGGCTGTGGATGAGGGGCAGGAGTTGGTCGTGGACGGCCGAAATTTTAGCTTACAAGGCTATGAGGACGGGTTTTTCCTCGGTGGGACCTTGCTGGATCATGCGCGTCCCGAACATCAATCATACCAGGAAGAGATTTTTGGCCCTGTCCTTCAAATTATCAGGGCACAGAATTTTGACGAAGCGGTGGCGCTGCCTTCTGACCATCAATATGGCAACGGCGTTGCCGTCTTCACCCGCAATGGCGCCGCCGCTCGGGAATTTGCCCAGCGGGTGAATGTTGGCATGGTTGGGATCAATGTGCCCATCCCGGTACCGGTTGCCTATCATACCTTTGGCGGCTGGAAGCGTTCCGGCTTTGGGGACACCAATCAACACGGGCCAGAGGGGGTGCGGTTCTGGACAAAAATCAAGACGGTCACCCAAAAATGGCCCGAAGATGTTCAGGGGTCGGAATTTGTCATCCCGACAATGGCATAGACAGGTCGTCTTCTGGTGAAACGCTTCGCTGTTCCCATCATTTTTGTCTTGCTTGTCCTTGTGGCGTTGCAGACCGAGAAAAGTGCCCTGTTCGGTAAGGGCGATTTTGCTGTGCGCGTTCTGAAAGATCGTCCCCGCGCCGTGGAGTTGACCTGGCGTGACGGTATTGATGCGCCCATGGCACTGCGGCTTGAAGAGGCGTTTCGACAAAACCGGGACCAAGCGGACATCTTTGTCCTGAATCTGTCATCGCCGGGTGGGTCCTTGCGTGAAGGGGCAAAGGTGATTGATGTGATGGCGCGTATGGCGCAAACCCACCGTGTGGAAACCATCGTCAAGCGGGGGCGTATCTGTTTATCCATGTGTGTACCGATCTTTTTGCAAGGGCAAAGCCGAACGGCGGCAGCGAACTCGCGCTGGATGTTTCACCAACCCATTCTCATGGATATGTCGGGCGAGATTGCAGAGCAGCCTGATTTTGAGCGCAATTTTACCGCTGACAGGTTTTTCAAACGTTATTTTGAAAATTCCCCCATGGAGGCAATCTGGCGTGAGCAATTGCGGGAAGACTGGGTCGGGCGCGAGGTCTGGTTCACCGGTCAGGACCTTGTGGATCAGCGCTCAAATGTTGTGACGGACCTATTGTAAAGTTGGCCTACTGATTATGAAGCAATCTGTGTGCCCGGGTCAGCGCTGTGCGGTGGCTGAAATAGGGTCTCTGCGTAAAATCTCCGCTGCCCCGCGATCAAGTCGCGGCGAGGCCGCCGGGCGTAAGTAGCCGTTGCAAGGCAACACGAACTGAGAAAAATCCGAATTCAAAAGGCTCAACCACCGGCCTAAAACGGAAACAAAATATCGTAAATTTGTTGCCCATAGCGCGGTTGCTGCACGTCGGTGAGTTGCCCGCGACCGCCATAGGAAATACGGGCCTCTGCAATCTGGATATGGTTAATGGTATTGGCGTTAGTGATGTCTTCGGGGCGAATGACACCGGTCACGGTCAGTTCACGGACTTCGTAGTTCACGCGTACTTCCTGGCGCCCGGCAATGGCCAGATTGCCGTTCGGCAAAACATCGGTTACCACGGCGGCAACGCGCAGTCTTACCTCTTCCTGGCGATCGACGCGGCCTTCGCCGCGGGAGGTTGAGCCCGATGACAAATCAATCAAATCGGACGCGTTCGCGCCGTCAGGTAAAAGCTCAACCAGGCGTTGTTCCAAACCACCAAAAGCCGGTATTGCTGCCTGCTCGCCATTGGCACGGGTTCTTTCTGTGGAGTTATCAAGGCGTGCCCGGTCGTCAATATTGATTACGACCGTGACGATATCGCCGGTTGTTTGTGCACGTTGATCCTTGAAAAAGGACTTACGACCATTTTGCCAAAGCGAGTTACCCGCATAGGTTTCCGGCATATTGGCAGGCATGGGCAAGCTAATAGGCCCTGTCCCATGAAGACCCGCCGGGTTTTGCGTGGGCGTCAGGTCGGGCGCTGACCCCACGGATTTGATCCTGTCAAAGGTGGTGCAAGCGCTGAGCGCTATGGTCAGTATAATGAGAAAACTAAGACGCGCCATGGGGCTCCCCTATCGACCAGTGGTTGCGGGCGGGGTTTGCACCCCGGTGTTTACGGTGATCTCAACGCGGTCGCGCCCAGCGATAATGCCGGTCATGGTGCGCGTTGACGTTAAGTTTTGGAGGGAAATCACATCGCCCATACCGCCCGATGCCATCGCCTTCCCCCGATTGCGCAGGGTCAGCGGCCCATTGCGGTAAATCATTGTCACCAAATTGCCGCGTTTAACCAAAACCGTCTTCGCAAGATCGCTGGGCCGCAAGGCCCGCCCAGCCACCAGCAATCGGCGAGCCTCCAGGCCGATAACCAGTTCATGGCTTAGGGGTGCCTGACCAGCCCCGCCGCGCGGCATTGATCGCCACTCAATATCATCCGCGCTGATGATGGTTCCGCGCGGCAAATCGCGGGTGGGGACCGGCACACGGACCGGCTGATGGGCTGTGCCGGTAATTGTCAGCGCCTGGTGATCACGTCCCGTCCGGATAACAAATCGCCCTGTGGTCGTTGACCAGCGGACAGTATCCACATCGGCTTGGGCAAGAGACACATGATGGGGAACAGCGAAATTCGGATTGGAAAATTCGATCTGCAGATCGTCGGGCGCCCCAGCCGCGTGCAATAACGGTTCGATCAAGGGCACAAGATCATGGACTGGTGTTGTGCCCGCATGGTTTGACTCTTGGGCCCGGGCCGCCGGTGTAATGACAAGGGCCATCACCAGCCAGAGGAGCACAATGCTAAGCCCTGACAAACCGGCAAAGACGCGATCATAGGGGCACAGTCGGGGTTTTTGTATGGGGGTCATAAATGCTCTCTATACTGATTTATCGGCGTAGATTTGCATTGGTGGCAAGAATTTCATCGGAAGTCTCAATAACCCGGGCATTCATTTCATAAGCCCTTTGGGCGGCGATGAGCGCCGTAATCTCCTGCACCGGGTCAACATTGGCCGTTTCGATAAAGCCTTGCAAAATGGTGCCAACCCCCAATTCGCCCGGAGTGCCGATCACCGGTTCGCCCGAAGCCGTTGTCTCCAGGAGGAGATTGCCGCCGATTGCCTCAAGCCCGGATTCATTGAAAAAAGTTACGAGTTCCAGCTGCCCTAAGGCTTGCAAATCGGCTTGGCCGGTGATGCGGGCCTGGACAAGGCCGTCTTCTGAGATGGCAATATCAACGGCATCGGCCGGCACGGTGATACCAGGCAAGACCTCATAGCCATTTTCTGTAACCAATTGCCCGTCACCGGAAACAGAAAAATTCCCGGCCCGGGTATAGGCCTCTGATCCATCGGGTAGTTGTACACGGAACAACCCGCGACCAGACACCGCAAGATCAAAATCATTTCCGGTGGCGGTCACATTACCCTGTTCGATAATCCGATAGACCGAGCCGGTCCGTACGCCCGTCCCCAATTGAATACCATTGGGTACGATGGTGCCCGTGGTTGACGAAATCGCGCCCGGGCGTTCCAGGGTCTGGTATAAAAGATCCTGAAACTCGGCACGCTGACGTTTATATCCGATGGTATTCAAGTTGGCGATATTGTTGGAGATAACCTCAACATTGCGTTGCTGGGCAATCATGCCGGTGGCGGCGATGTTTAGCGACTTCATGGGGTAGCGTTCTTTCTGTTAGGCGGTTTGGGTAAAGCGGCGGATGGCATCGCGGCTCAATTCATTGCTGGTTTCAATCAATTGCGCCGCGTGCGCATAGGCCCGCGAGATTTTGATCAGTTCCGTCATGCCCTCAATGGGTGAGACATTGGCGGCCTCGATAAATCCTTGCTCTAGGCGGGGGATGGCAATAGCGGTCGGCGTCTCTACACTTCCGAACTGGTTTTTCCCCTGTTTTACCAACGCCTCAGGCGTTTCAAAGGTGAAAACCCCAAGCCTTGCGATAGCCTGACCTTCTTGTTGAATTTCGCCTTCTGCCGACAGTGTCAGGGGGCCCAATGTGGGGTCCACAAAGATTGGAGCAAAACTCTCATCAAGGACACGCGCGCCGTTTCGTGTGACTAATTCGCCAAAACTGTTCAGGTTGAAATGGCCGTCGCGGGTATAGGTGCGTGCTGCGCCATCCTCGACGGCAAAAAAGCCATCCCCACTAATGGCAAAATCAAGCGGGGCCCCCGTTTGGATTAGGCTACCCGCGCTAAAATCGGTTTGACTGCCCGGGCTATGAACCAGCGCAAAGTCTTGCGACACCTGCCCACGGCCAGGTTGACCATTACTCGGTATAAGGAATGCTTCAAAGTTTAATTCTTCGCTTTTGAACCCTGCAGTAGACTGATTGGCGATATTGTTGGCGGCCACATCAAGGGCTTTGCCAAGAGCAATTTGACGAGATAATCCAATAAGTGCAGCATTTTCCATGGCTTGTGGGTCCAACACTCCTAACGCAGAAACCAAGGGTGCAAGGGTTGTGCCTTGTATTAAACCGAATGATATCAATGGGTTATGCCATCAGAAGCGATGGCCTCGGCAAGAACTGCCGGGCAAAATTCGCCGTCCACACACTCTTTTAACCCTGTTTCGGTTTCATAGGCGGGTAGTGATCACTCCTTGTTAAGAGTATTTTTACCATGGCACAAAACCGCAGCGCGCCAGCCCGCGCAGCCCTAAAGACCACCGGGGTGACTGCCGCGCGGGTGCACACACCGGGCAAATATATTATCGTGTTCGGTATTTTGCCGCTTTGTATTTTTGCAAGCCTGGTGGCGGGTTTGTCCGTAGGCGGTGCAGGTGAAGGGATTGCGTTTCCATTTCAGGAACGTGAAAACGCCAGCGGTCAAAAAACAAGCTACTATATTCTACCTGAAGTGCTGGTTGATCTGGCGCCAACGCCGGATGGTCAGCAGAAATTTCTCAAAGCGCGTGTGGCCCTCGCCGTTACCGGTGCGAATGCGGCGCAAAACCGCCTGCTCAATGATAAAAGACCGTTGCTGGAGGAACGGGCTAGCCTTTTTCTGCGCGCTCTGGAGCCTGATGATTTTACGGGAACAAGCCGTATGCTGAAGGTTAAGGCGGCGCTGACCCGGCGTATGAATCTTGCCCTTGATGAAGACCTGATCGACGATGCGGTTCTTCAAAATCTAATTATACAATAGGAGACGCACGCGTGGCAGTGGACCCCCTAACGGGCGAAATCGCAGAGGACATCGAATGGGGTGACAATGACACCGTTGATGGCATGCTCGGCTTTAGCTTTGACGATCACGAAACGCAGGATCGCTCTGGCCTGCGCGGATTGATCAATTCGTCAATGATCTCCCACCCCGTGGCGCCGGCGCTGGAATTGGTTTTCGACCGGGTGCCGCCACGCTTTACCAAATGCCTGCGCCATCTCGCCAATGATGCCCTCGACGTGAGCTTGGAGACGGTTGCCACTATCCGGTTTAACGAGTTTCTCGGTGAGCGCACGCAAGGCAGCGTCCTCGGACTTTTTCAATCCGACAGCCTTGACCATTATAGCCTGCTTTGTGCTGATCCGGTTTTTGTCTATTCGCTGGTGGATATCCTATTGGGGGGCGCCCGTGTTGACGGTACGGGCGATGTGACGCGCAGCTATACCTCCATTGAGATTGCCCTTGTAAGACGTATCTTCGAAGCGCTGTGTGCGGAATTAACCCACGCGTTTGACGGTATTATTGACGCGCCCTTTACCCTAGCGGCGGTGGAAACCAACCCGCGATTTGCTGCTATTACCCGCGAAAATGCGGTTTGCGCCCTTGCCAAGTGCCGTGTTGATGTCCTAGGCGTGCGCGGACATCTGCATATCCTGATGCCCTATGCCAATCTTGAGCCCGTGCGGGATCGTCTCCATAAAGATCGATTGACCCATGCGGTCCATGGCCAGCGCCATTGGAAGGATATCCTCAATGAACGTGTTCGCGACACGACCCTTGATTTGGCGTGTGTTCTGGCCGAACGGGTTGTCAGTTTACGCGATATTGAAACGCTGTCGGTGGGTGATGTCCTGACATTTGACAAGGCGTTACGCGACCCGGTCAATTTGTCCGTGGGCGGTCATCCGCTTGCCACGGGTCATATCGGGCGGGCGGGGGAGCGTCTTGCGGTGCGGCTTGATCAATCGGGAGCGCAGATCAAGGAAAAACTGTCATGACCACGTTTGTCCTTGAAATTACGCTAGTGGGCCTGTTGATGATCGCCTGTGGCCTGGGGGTTATTTTGAACCGCAGGCTGACCCGGCTGCGCGACGATCAGGCCAATCTGCTCCGGTCTATTGAAACATTCGACACGGCAACGCGCCGCGCAGAGGCAACTCTTGCCGCGATCAAAGCGCGCGGTGAAAGTCTTGACGGCGCGCTGGGGCGCACGGTCTCGCGCGCGAATTTTCTGATGGACGAATTATCCGTCATGGTCAGTGCAGGTGACAAAATCGCCGACCGCATCGAGCATGTGATGGCTGATGTGCGTTCGGTTGGGCGCGCGTCATCGGAGCGCGAGGCAGCCCATGAGTAATGTATCACCTCACCGCCCACATATTCAGATGATGCCCTTTGTTCTGACGCTTGCGGCGGCCCTGGCCGTGGTCAAACTGTTTGGCGGGACAACAATCATGCCCCATTTATCAACGGCATCAGCATCTACGGCAGCATCGCCCTTTTTTAATATCACGCCATCGGGCTCAGCCGCACAATCGGGCTTGCCTTCACCATCGCAAGCAAACCCTGCCGAAAGCGAAACCGAAATAACAAGCGTAGAAAGATCGCCTACGGAGGAAGGTTTTGTTAGTGATGAAGAGACCAGAGTGCTTGCCCGGTTACGCGACCGGCGCGAACGGTTAAATCGGCGCGAGGAAGCCCTCAACACCGCTGAGATATTGCTGCGCACCACGCAATCACAGATTGAGACAGCATTGGCGCAACTGGAAGCGCGTGAAGCCGCGCTGGCCGTGCGCGAAGCGCAAGTGGCGCAGGACGCAGCCGAAGATATAACCAATATTGTCAAAGCCTATGAGCGGATGAAACCACGGGATGCTGCGCGTATCTTCGATCTTCTCGACGATGACCTGTTGGTCTCGGTTGCCCACCAGATGCGCGCCCAAGCGCTCGCCTCTATTCTTGCGGATATGACACCGGACCGTGCCCGGGAACTCACGACACTTCTGGCCGAACGACGGGCTCTCCTTGTCCAGCAGACACCGGGTCGTCAATCAGCCCTCGGAGGGTTATAGGCGGTGCTGCTGCTCACCTTAGCGTTTGTCCGATTGCCAATGGCGTTGGCGTTCAGCATGGCCAGTTTTACTCTCGTTCTGAGCGGACAGGCAACGGCGCAAACGGCAATCTCCCCTGGCGTTTTTTCTACCACCATAGACACACAGACAGATGCTGCAGCAATCACGTTGGCCCCTCGGCAGAAACCACGCCGGACCCGCGAACAGGCAACGCCGTCGGTGCCAAGAGTAAAACCGGAACGTGTAAAGGCTCCAGCGGCGGCGATACCGCTCTCTTCACCGGTTATCACCCGCCTCAATGACCGGGTTGAGTCAACAGCATCAACCTCGGCCACAACGCTGGCAGCTTTGCTGTTAACGCCAGCGGTGAGCGTGAAACCCAGCGCCCTATTGCCCGCGGCGCAACCACTCTTGCGCGGCGCAGATTTTTTGGCCCGGGAGACGGCATTGCGGCGTGAGGGTGGTGACGCCCTGGACCAGTTGGTGCTGTTTTACCTGGACCATGGCCTGGCGGCGGAGGCGAGCACCGTTCTTAAGGCGCAAGCGAAGCCCCTTTCGCCGATGCTCCGCGAGGCGCAGTGGACAGCAGATTTCTTGCTAGATCGATGCGTGCACATCATAACGGACGGTGAGCCGGTTTCCAAAGAGATGGAAATAATCCTAGCCAGCTGTTTTGCCCGCTTAGGGCACTATGAAAATGCGCTTCGTATTTTTGATCAGGTGCTGCGTGATGGCGAAGGATCATCGTGGGTGATTGAACGTCAAATGGATCGCCTCCACCAGCTGCCCCAAGCCTTGCTGGTGGAAAGTCTGATCCATGCTGACCGCTTGAAAGAAGCGGGCAGGCTCTTGCGCAGCTTTACGCTCGCTACGTCGACGAAGCAGTGGCAGGCAGAGCGTCTTTCCCTCAATCTTGCCATGCTTGGTGGGCAGCCTTCGACAACGCCGGAAGCCATAGCGGCTATCATGCGCCAGGCAGAGGACCTTTCCCCCTCACAAACGGCATCGCTGCGTATACAGAGTTTACGTCTACACTATCGTCGAGACATGATCACCCATGAGGACGCCCGCGCGCAGCTTTCGCCCCTGTTGGTGGATTGGCGCGGCGGGACCATAGAGCGCGAGGCGCTGATGTTCTCCGCATTACTTGCAGCGGACGCCGATGATGTTGCCACTGCCTTTAGCAATTACCGCCGGGTTTTGGATAAATTTCCCGATAGTGATGCGGCTCGCATTGCCCGGTCGCGTTTACAAGATTTGTTAGGGCGATTATTCGCCGACAATGGTGGTCTTTCGCTGCTTCAGTCGACGGCGCTGTTCTATGAGAATATCGATTTGTTGGCACCGGGCGCGGCGGGAGATGCGCAAATCCGCGCCATCGCCGAAAGGCTTGTGGCGCTTGACCTTCTAACAGAGGCAGCGGAGCTTTTGGACCATCAGGCTTTCGCCCGGTTACGCGGCGCAGAGCGCGCGGCGGTGGCAACGGCACTGGCGCAAATTCATCTTGATAATGATGAGGCGCAACAGGCGTTAGAGGTGTTGCAACGTTCACGGATCACCGGTTTATCCGCGACACTCGCTGCGACGCGGCGTCAGCTGGAGGCAAGAGCCTTGTGGAAAACGGGCCGCCACGGCCGAGCCCTTGCCCGGCTCGACCGCAATGCGCCTTTATCGCCTGTCGATCGGCTTCTCAAGGCGACGATACTCAGCGATATGGGCGATAATGCGGGGGCACAGCCTTTGTTTTTTGCCGATGCGGTCCGGCGGTTGTCTGTGCCCGTCCTCTTGCCCGAAGGTGATGCGTTCATCTTGCGGGCCATGATCGCGACGGTTGAGGCGGGTCAAAAAGAAGATCAGATCTTGCTGGTGTCCATGGCGCGGGCGCGGCTTGCGGGTCGGCCGGTGATGGCGTTGATTGAAATGCTGGACGATCCGGCTCAGCTTTCGACGTTTCCTGGCGCCTACCGCGCTTGGCTGGCGCAAACGGGGGCGCCGCAAGGGGATACCGACCCGGGTATTTAACATATATAGTATTAGGCTGGCGGGTGCCCCGTTGCCTCATAGGCATCTGGCGTAAAGCGGGGTGTACAGATGACCAGAAAGATGAGGTCGTCCGCGCTGCAATTACGAATGGACTGAACAGCGCCGGGCGCAATCGGCACGCTATCGCCAATGCCAACGATAAACTGTGCGGCATTCAAAAACATGGTGCCGGTGCCCTGTTCAATCACGTACATCTCCGCCACCGACAGGCGATGGGGCTCGGTTGTTTGCCCCGGCGGCAACCGGCACCGGGCGACGCTCAGATCAGGCGATTGGTCATCATTGAGGAGTTCGGTGACAAAGAGACCCTCATCAATCCAGACCTCCCCGGTATTTTGCGCTTGTATTTTCATTGTGACCTTTTACCCCAAGGCGGGCGCAAAACCATGGCTCCACACGCGGCCCAGGAACACCCTCATGTTGTCAAAGCTCTTCCGCCCTCAAAAACCCCAAAGGACAAGCGACCGGGATCAAGCTGTCGTTCCCTATGACGGGCCCGTTGATCTACTGTTCGACGGGGCGACGCTGGTGACGGTGAATGAAGGCGATGAGATTATTGCCGATGGTGCCATCGCGATCGCGGATGGCACGATCGTGGCAATCGGCCCTGCGGCTGACTTGAAAACGCTGTGCGCACGTGCCGACATCGTTGTGGATGCGCACGGCAAGATCGTCATGCCCGGTCTGATCAATACCCATTGCCATGGGGGTGACAGTCTTTTTCGCGGTTTGGTGGAGGGGTTGGCGCTGGAACCCTGGCTTGAAAAATTGTGGGTCGCTGAAAGCGGCACGCTTGACCCGGCGCGCACACGGCTGGGCTCCACCTTGGGCTATGGGGAAAACCTCCTATGCGGCGTGACGACCGTGATGGATATGTTCTGGTACCCGGAACACTTGGTTGCCGCTGCCGACGAAACGGGTATCCGCGTTGCCACGGGCCCGCTCTTTTTTGACCCACCGGGTATTGATGGTCATCAGTCTACGGAACGCGAAGCGCTGGCAAAGGCATTTTTTGATCAGTTTGCCGATCACCAAAGTCTCATTAAAACCGTTTGCGCCCATGGTGCCTATACAGTCTCGGCGGAAAGCCTCACGGTTGCTCAGATGATCCAGGACGATAATGACGCCCTCCTGACTATCCACGCGGCGGAGACGCGGGCAGAGCAAAAAACGGTGATGGACCACTATGGGCGATCGGTGATTAATCATCTTGATGAATTGGGCTTGTTATCAGCACGCACGGTACTTGCCCATTGTGTTCATGTTGATGAGGAGGAGATTGATCTTCTTGCCGCGTCAAGGGCAACGGTTTCCCATAATCCGGCATCCAATCTTAAACTGGGCTCAGGCATCGCGCCGATCCCCGCCATGCGCGATAAGGGGGTGCATATTGGTCTGGGTACAGATGGTGCTGTTAGCGGGAATGACCTGGATATGTGGAAATCAATCCGTCTGGCGGCGATATTGCACAATGGGGCCACGGAAAACCCGGTGGCCATGGGCGCAGGCGAGGTGATCCGTATGGCAACAATAAATGGGGCTCTTGCCTTGGGGGTTGCTGACGAGACCGGCAGTCTTGAGGTGGGCAAGCGCGCCGATATTCTCCTCATGGATCCGCGCCAGGCCCATGCGGTACCCGTTTTTGATCCATTGAACTATTTGGTCTATTCAGCCTCCCACCAGGATGTGTGCGATGTTTATGTAGCGGGGCGCCAGGTTGTTAAAGACCGGGTCCTCACAACAATTGATCTCGCCTCGGTCATGTCCGATGTCAATGCGCTCATCCCTACCATTGAGGCAACATTGACTGAGGCTAAAACATCATGAGCGACGGGCGAGGCAACACCAGTGGAGAGCCCTTGGCCGCGCGGATTGATCGGGCGCGGGGCAGTGTCAGTGATGATTTCATTGGCGCGACCACCGGGCTCATTTTGGGCAGTGGACTGGATGCCATCGCCCGCGAAATAACGCCCCACGCTGTTCAAAATACGCGAGACATCGAAGGCCTTTGCGCCAGTACCGCACCAAGCCACGCGGGGGAACTGATCCGCGGGGACCTTTTTGGTCAGCCGGTTTTGGCCCTCAAGGGGCGGGTCCATCTCTATGAGGGCTATGGCGCGCTGGATGTTGCCATGCCGGTCTATTTGATGGCGGCCTTGGGGGTGAAAACACTCATCATCACGAACGCTGCGGGCGGGTTAAACCCGGACTTCCAGCCGGGCGATGTGGTCTTGATCCATGATCACCTTAATTTAACGGGCCAGAATCCGCTTATCGGCGTCGATGCCCCAACAATCGGTGTGCGTTTCCCCGATATGTCACGGGCCTATGATCCCGCCCTGCTCGACGCTTTGGGACAGGCCGCATCCCGTGCGGGCCAAACCCTTGAAGAGGGCATCTATGCCGGGGTCACGGGTCCGTCTCTCGAAACGTCTGCCGAGCGCCGCATGCTGCGCACGCTGGGCAGCGACCTTGTGGGCATGTCAACGGTCATGGAAGTGATCGCCGCCAACCATGCCGGCCTTTCCGTTGGCGGACTATCCGTGGTCACAAACGCTGCCACCGGAGGCGCGGATCAACAGCCGGACACGTTGGAAGATGTTCTCGCGCATGCGGCGACCGGGGCGGGGATCATCGGCGATATCCTGGAGGCCTACTGCGCAGCGCTTGCCTAATAACAATAGTCGATGGTGGCCACGGCACCGTGTTTGGGCCGGCAAACAAACGAGCAATGGCATCAGGGCGCTTCTCGCAAATCCAACACCGCCACAAAGATGTCGTTTCAGGGCCCTAACGCGGCCCAGCGGGTGGGGTGGGCTTGTCACGCTTGGCGGACTTCGCGATAGTCTATGCCACCATAATTCTGACACAATGGCGCGCGGGATGCGCGCTGGGAGGAACCGAAACCATGGCCGTAATTACACTGGTCGATGATGATGAGAATATCCTGACCTCGGTCTCGATGGCTTTGGAGGCAGAGGGCCACAAGGTTGATACCTTTGAGGATGGCGCTGCCGCACTCAAACATGTGACCGATACCCCGCCGGACCTGATCGTCTCTGACATCAAGATGCCCACCATGGATGGCATGGAGCTATTGCGCCGGGTACGCCAGAATTCAAGCCTTCCTCTTATCTTTCTCACCTCCAAGGATGAGGAGATTGATGAGGTCCTCGGCCTTACCATGGGGGCCGACGATTATGTGAAAAAGCCGTTTTCCCAGCGGCTGCTCCTAGAACGGGTAAAGTCGGTTTTGCGCCGGGCCCAGGCATCGGATACGCCAACACCGGAAGAAGAGAAAAAAATCATGCGTCGGGGCGATCTGACGCTCGACCCCATGCGTCATGCCTGCAACTGGAAAGAACAACCGGTTACCCTGACGGTCACGGAGTTTTTGATCCTCGAGGCCCTGGCCCAACGGCCGGGTTTTGTGAAAACGCGCGATTCGCTCATGGATGCGGCCTATGATGACCAGATTTATGTGGACGACCGCACCATCGACAGCCACATCAAACGCATACGGAAGAAGTTTCGGGTCGTAGATACCGAGTTTGATGCGATTGAGACGCTGTATGGTGTTGGTTACAAATATAAAGACTGATCGCGCGACGGAGCGGTTTGCCATGAGCAGGGGCCAGCATGAGCGACACAGCGGACGTGCCCGATAACAAAGCTGCCGGCAAGGATCGGTCGATTATTCCGGTAAAGCGTGCGCGTGCGCGGTTTGCCATATCGCGGTTGACGCTGACCATCGTGCTGACCAATCTCATAAGTCTTATCTTATTATTTTTTGGCGCTCTGTCTCTTAATCAGTACCGGGATGGCCTGGTTGAGAGTAAGCTTGAGGGCGTGCGCGCCCAGGCGCAGATTATTGCCGACATCATGGCGCAGGTGGCGATTGACGAAACGCTCTGCCAGGTTGATGAATTTGATGCCATCGACACCAAAGCACCGGCTGACCTGCCTGCCCTTGGTGGTACCGCTGAATTTCTCACCAATAATGAGCCCTGCCGCTTGTCGTTGGTGCCGCGTGATGTGCGCGAGGTTTTCAACCGGGTCTGGGATAGCTTTGAGGGGCGTGTGCGGATCTTTAATGCGCCAGATAATCGCCTTGACCCGCCGGTACAGAACGCCGGCACGCTATTGTTGGAGGATGTTGTTCTGCGCGAGGATCGCATTCTTGAGGTGGAACTGCCTACCATTGATCGAATGCCAGCTGAAAGCGAGCTGATCACTAATCTGTCCTGGCGAGAGCGTTTCTTGCAGTCTTTATTTTCCAACAGCTATCGGCGTCAGGCGGCGCGGATTTCCATCGAGGATGAGTTGAACGCCGCCTTGCGCGCCTCCCCCTTTGATGATGAACGGGGCGCGGCGCGGGTTCGGCTCGATGAAAATGGGGAACTGGTGGCGTCGGTGTCTGTGCCCATCCGCAAGGTTCAGGCGATCTATGGAATCGTGACGGCGGAAATTGGCGGCATTGACGCACTTGTCTTGAACGCCCGGTTAGCGATCTTGCCGCTTTTCGGCATGGCGTGCGCGGCAACGGTGCTTGCGGCGCTGATGCTTACGGCCACCATTGCCCAGCCGATTCGCCAACTGGCCACCGCCGCCGATAAAGTCCGCGAGGGCATTTCGGCCGCTGGCCGGGCGCGGATACCGGTCTTCACAAACCGCAGCGACGAAATTGGTGAGCTTTCCAAATCGCTAAAGGCCATGACCCAAACGATTTATGCGCGCATGGAAGCAATCGAAAGTTTCGCGGCGGATGTTTCCCACGAACTCAAAAACCCGCTCACCTCCATCCGTAGCGCAGTGGAAACCCTCGATATCGCCACCAAGCCGGAGGCGCGAGACAAGTTGCTTGGTGTGATCAAGAAAGACGTGGCCCGGATGGATCGCCTGATCACGGATATCTCCAACGCCTCGCGTCTTGATGCGGAGTTGGCGCGTGAGGCTCGCGAAATTGTTGATCTTGACCGCCTGCTGAACGATATCACGGGGCTTTACCGGGTCACGGAGAAAGAAAACATCGCAGGTGTTAGCTATGGGCCTCTGACGGGGCCGTTGCAAAATGCCTATGTGCTTGGCAATCCATCGGCCCTTGGTCAGGTCTTCCGTAATCTGATTGATAATGCGCGGTCATTTTCCCCGTCTGATGGGTCTGTTCGTGTTGACCTTGCCGGGCACCGCGACATGAAACTGCTGCGGGTCATCGTTGATGATGATGGCCCCGGCGTGCCCCCCGACACACTGGAATCAATTTTCAATCGTTTTTACACTAAGCGCCCGGCAGGCACCGTTTTTGGCAATAATTCTGGGTTGGGCCTTGCCATCTCCCGCCAAATTGTCAATGCCCATGGTGGGCGTATCTGGGCGGAGAATCGCACGACCGAAATCGTGGATGGCGTTGATGACCGGGGTGCCGAGCTAAAAATCATTGGTGCGCGGTTTATTGTTGAATTGCCGCTTGCCGGATGACAGACGGTGCACCAGTGACCCTCCACGCCACGGCGGTGGGGCTTGCCCTCGACCGGGATGGCCCCTTAGTTGGGGTGCTGATTACCGGTGCAAGCGGGCTTGGCAAATCAGTGCTTACCCTCAATCTGATTGAGCAGTGCCCGTGGCGGCGCACCAGTTTGGTCGGTGACGATGTGGTGGAGATCTTTGCACAAAGCCAGGCGCCTTGGGCACGCGGGTTCGGGCCGATGGCCGGGCAGATTGAGGTGCGTGGGTTTGGCCCGGTGCCTGTGCGGACGAAACCCGCAATTGCTTTGGGTTTCGTTCTTGCCCTGCAAACAGAAAGGCCCCCACGGCTTTACACGCCACAAATGAAGGGGCTGGCACCGACGCCATGGTCTTTGCCCCAAGTCCCATTTTGGTGCGAGGACGCAGCGTCTCACCCGGCGCGGGTGCGCGTTATTGCGCGGACAATTTTGGCTGGACAAATCCCTCTATGACGCGCTCTTATGCAGGGATAAGCGCGCCAACGGCGTGGTCATATGCGAGATAGGGCATGATTGGAATCGTCGTGGTCACCCATGGCCGCCTTGCCGATGAATTTGTCTCGGCCATGGAACATGTGGTTGGGCCCCAGGAACAGCTAAAAGCTGTCTGCATCGGCGCCGATGACGACATGGAACAGCGCCGCGAAGATATCCTAAACGCTGCCCAGGCGGTGAATGATGAAAGCGGCGTCATCATCCTGACTGACATGTTTGGTGGCACCCCGTCCAATCTTGCCATATCGGTGATGGAAAAAGCGGGTGCAGAGGTAATTGCCGGGATTAACCTTCCCATGCTGATCAAATTGGCCTCTATCCGCACGGAAAAGGACCTTGAGGCATCTGTGAAAGCCGCACACGAAGCTGGCAAGAAATATATCAACGTGGCCAGCTGGGTCTTGTCTGGTAATGTCGAGGGCTGACGATAAACCTTCAGGGCCCGCCGACACGCCGTTGCAAGGCCCGGTGCCCACAAAGGAAACGATGCCGGAAAAGATAGAAACCGACGTCATCTTGTGCAATCGGCGCGGGTTACATGCCCGGGCTTCGGCAAAATTTTGTGCTGTTGCCTCCGCGTGGGAGGCCCGCGTGCACGTCTCTAAAGACGGCTTTACGGTTGGCGGCTGCTCGATCATGGGCCTCTTGACCCTTGGCGCCGGGGTGGGGGAGCCGATCACGATAAGCGCAAGCGGGTCGCAAGCCAGCGAAGCGGTCGATGCTCTTTTACGTTTGGTGGAAGACCGCTTCGGGGAAAAGGAATAGACCCGTCCGAATATCGAGCTTTTCATTGACACAATTGCGGGAAACTCCTATTCCCACGCTTCAAATTTAAGACAGGTGGCCCGATGAAAGTCCGCAGTTCCCTTAAGTCCTTGAAAAATAGGCATAAAGATTGCCGCGTGGTTCGCCGCCGGGGCAAAGTCTATGTGATTAATAAGACCCAGCGGCGGTTCAAAGCGCGCCAGGGGTAAAATACCGGGCCGCGGCCTCATCCGGCCCTGACAACGACTTGAAAACGCCCTTAGTGGGCGTTTTTTTGTGGCCAAAGCCCTAACGGATCCGCGTCCAGCCATGCTTCGTGCCCGACTCTGCACCGAATTTAGGCCAACAGATGCACGATTTTGTGCGTATCTTGCCGAGATGGTTGGTCGTTAACAGGTTTCAGGCTAAACTTTGGGGTCGAACAAGGGAGCCCATATGCATCACTGGCACATGCATGGACTAATAATGCTCTGGAGCCGGCTATCGGTCGCTTGCGCGCTTGCCTTTGTGGTGACCGTAACCGTTGGTATGCCAGCACGGGCCGATCAGACCGACCCAACGCTCGATACCCTCTTCGAAGAATTACGCACCGGCGGCGCCGTCAATGCCCAGGCCAACGCTGATCGTATCCTGGAAATCTGGGCGGATTCCCAAAGTGATACGATTGATCTCCTTTATGCCCGCGCGCTGGGCAAATATCATGAGGGTGATCTTGATACCGCCGGACGGCTGCTCATCCATATTCGCGGTTTGAGCCCCAATTTTATGCAAGGCTATGCGTTGGCGGGGTTTCTCAAATTGCGCCGCGAGAATTATGCTGCGGCGCTTACGGATTTTTCCCGGGCGCTTGATCTGGAGCCGCGTCAGTTTGAGGTCCGCAAAGCGGTGGCGCAGCTATTGCTGTCGTCGGGCGAAAAGCGCGAAGCATACAAAATGTTGCAGGAAGCGCTTGCCTGGAACCCGTTTGATGAAGAAATGCGCGCCGTGGCCCGCAAACTCCGTGAAGACTTTGAAGGCCAGGAAATTTAACGCGCCCCTATTCGGTGTAGTGATCACGGCCCTACGGCCGAACATTCGAAGCACTGACCCATGACAAGTTTCAGCGCGCTCAAAACTTGTCGATACATACTCGAGTTCAACCTTAGAATTTCTTATCGGCCCAAAGACGCCGCCTTGCGACGGGTTTGCGGGGGCCATGGCACGACGCCGACGAAAGACGATTGATAGATCGCCCTGGTGACGACGTCATGGGCCCCGTGGTCAAGCTACGAGGAGGCGGGACTGGGGGGCGACATATTCCATTTATGGGTAACTGGAGTACTGACCCAGGGGGTGTGCCCACCCATCCTGCCTGATTAAAGACTGCCCCTGGTCTTCGCGTTGGAACACTTAAGAGCAGAAAAATCAGGCGCTTACGCCGCTGCGATCTGCTTTTTGTGGAGGGACGCCTCTAGCTCACCAATGGCGGCTTCCAGATTGATTTTCTTTACTGCCGCCACTTCGCGGGCCATGCGGTCGAGGGCAGCTTCAAACAATTGGCGTTCGGAATAGCTTTGTTCAGGCTGCTCGGGCGCGCGGTAGAGATCGCGTACCACCTCGGCAACTGATTGTAGATTGCCCGAATTGATTTTGGCTTCGTATTCCTGGGCCCGGCGCGACCACATGGTGCGTTTAATCCGTGCACGACCTTGTAAAACTTCGATCGTCTTATCAACAAATGGCACGTCAGATAGCCCCCGCATACCGACGGCTTTTGCTTTTTCCGTGGGGACACGGAGCGTTAATTTCTCGTGGTCAAAGCGGATAACAAATACTTCAATTGTGATGCCCACAATATCTTGGCGCTCGATAGCCTCAATAATGCCGACCCCATGGGCCGGATAAACAATCTTGTCATTGACCTTAAAGTCTTTTTTTGCCGCTTTCGATTCCGGTGAAGGCGTATCGTTTTGTTCTTCTTGCACCTCATGCAATTTTGGCGGAACGGGGAAGGGGTTTGAGGCTGCAACTTCATTAGCGGTGCGCCGCGGGGCCTGACCAACCTTACCAACCACCACCGGCTTCGGCGCAGGTTCTTTTACGGCTTTCTTGCGCGTTGTCTTTTTTGCTGCTTTGGTCGTTGTTTTCTTCGCGGGTTTGCTGGCTGTGCTGGCGCTATCGTCGGGCGCTACAGTGTCGGTTGAGACGGGGTCCGGGGTGGCGGTTGCGTTCACGGCTTTTTTTGTACTCGCTTTTTTACTGGTTGTTTTGGCGGCGGCTTTTTTGGCCGCAACTTTTTTCGTCGCGGTCTTTTTTGTCGATGTTTGTTTCATGGTTGTTTTTGCAGCCACTTTTTTTGTCGCTGCTTTTGTTGAGGCGGCATTAGATGCACTCGTTGTCTTTTTTGTGTCAGCCGCTTTTGAAACCGGTTTTGCCACGACTTTTTTCACGCTTGTTTTTTTTGCAGGCGCTTTCTTAGCGGGCGTTTTTTTGACGGCTGCTTTTTGCGCTGGTTTCTTGGCCGTAACTTTTTTTGTGGCCGCTTTTTTCGCGGGTGCTTTTTTGGCAACCGTCTTTTTTGCAACCGTCTTTTTTGCCGCCGCCTTCTTGGGGGCCGCGGCTGCCTTCTTGGCGGGGGCTTTTTTCTTGGTGGTTTTGCGGGTCGCCATGGGCTGCTCCTTAACGCTTTTCTATCCGCGCCTTGCTCTTGCCAGTGTGCGAACCTTGCCGGGCGCCGCAGCTGGCTGGCGGCGCTGCCGGGTTTTGCCGTCGCCGATTGGTTTGGGTTTGCGGCCTGGTTGAGGCTGGGTAGACAGGGCTATCGGCAGGGTCGGCGTGCCTAAATACCGTTTGCCTGCCGCATTATTTGGTGCGCTCACCATTACTCTTGTTGCATGAGCGAAGAGGATAACACAATTTTGGATAGAACGGAACGATCAACCCGTATGACTGGCGGATAGAACCAGATAAAACAAGACGTTAGCGGCCAGTGTTTGGGTTATATCCAACCCGAGGCGGAGCCGAAACTGCTCCTCTGCCCCCAACTTGGCGCGCTAAACTAAGCGCCGGTTCCTGGTTTTTCGCTCAATAATGCTAATTTGCCTGTATCTTTCACCTTGGCGTCAGCATCGGGCATGGCGTCGATTTTTACGGTGAGATTAGGCCAAGTCTGCGCAAATTTTGTATTTAGCTCAAGCCACTTGCCGTCCGGGTCTTCGGTATCGGGCAGAATCGCCTCGGCGGGACACTCTGGTTCACACACGCCGCAATCGATACATTCATCGGGATGGATGACGAGCATATTTTCCCCTTCGTAGAAACAATCGACGGGGCACACCTCCACACAGTCGGTGTATTTGCACATGATGCAGGCATCGGTGACAACATAAGTCATGGGTCGTTTGTCTCCTGCCGGGGTCTCGGCTGACTGGTTGGGATAGCGCTTGGTGATATAGTTCCCCGAACCGCTCGTTACATAGCGTTTTCCGGCCTCAAGACAAGGGCAGCGTCCTGCGTCATGGCGCGTAAGCTTGGCCTAGTTGCCGCTCACCGTCTGGCGGGCGCGGGCGCTTTCCACATCGGTCACATGGATCAGGTTTGCCACCCGGCGCACGAGCGCATCTTCCCATGGGTCGCGCACGCCGTCACTCAGCACAATGCGCCATAGCCCTTCCATAAAGCGGCGTTTTTCCTCTGCATCGAGCTGTTTCACCGTGCGGGTAAACTGGTGCAAATCGATGGCAGCGGCTTGCGCGTTCTCGCCCCGGGTGCGCACCGCGGTTGCCGCATCGGGGGAAAGATCAAATTGCCGGCTGATCAGCGTGGTGATCAGTGCGCGCTCTTTTTCATCATAATGTTCATCGGCGCGCGCTGCCTCCACAAGTAACGCAGCAAACGCCGTTTGTAGATTCTCCTGCTCGGTTGGCGAGGTGGCATCGGCGGTTTTGGTCGAAAAAAGAGTTTTAAGAAATTCCATTTGGCGCTTTCAGATAATGAGAAGGGGTGAACGAGGAGAACTTGGTGACACAAGGCAAACGATCATGGGTTTCGGCGAAACGCATCCATGGCGCGGCGTTCTTTTTTTGTGGGACGCCCTTGGCCTGCATCGCGCTCGCCGGCTGGAGGTTGCTTGGGCGCGCGCGGTGGCGGCGGGGGGGAGCGATCATGATATAAGGTCTGGGCCTCTGGTGCCGGGCCGCGGCGGGTGCCGCAGGCGGCAATTTCGATGATCCGTACCCGTTGGCCAATCATGAAAGACAAGACGTCACCTGCCTGAACGGGGGTTGCTGCCTTTTCAATGCGGTTGGCGTTATCCCCGCGCGAAACCCGAACGTTTCCCCCATTGACGAAGGTTGAAGCCTTGGACCGGGTTTTGAAAAATCGTGCGTACCACAACCATTTATCAATGCGCTGACTTGCCCCTTCTGTTGGCGCAACCGGTTGTGGCGTCGGGGTTGTGGTCCTGGTTTCGTCATCGCTTTGCGCTGGATCGGGAGAGGTCAATTGGCGGTCACCATGGGTGGATTGGAACGTGCTGATCAGGACTTTGCTGGTTCGGGCGCGGCCTTGGTTTTCGGTTTCGCGGGCGTAGCCTTGCCAGATTGTGCTGCGGGGTTCGCCTGCTCCTCGCTGCCTTTCAATGCGGCAAGAACCGCAAAGGGCGAATCAGGGTCCGCAGTTTTCAAATGACGCGGCTTATGCATATGCGGGTTCTGGTTCTTTCCACCGGCTCGCTGTTTGTCTGGCCCGCCATTTCGGTTTTGCGGGTTGCCTGAGTGTTTGCGCCGGTTGCGGCCATCAGCATGCGCCTTTTGACGACCACCCGGTTTGCCATCGGCGCCCGTGCGACTGCGCTTCGTATCGTTTCTGGTGTTGGCGTCGCCGCGTTTTGGTTTGCGGTTTTGCGGGGCCCGTTTGGGTTGATACCGCCACAACGTCACACTGATGGTGTCGCTCGCATCACCCCCCTCAGCCGCCTGGTCACTTTTTTCCTCAGCCTCATTCATTGTGGTCTGCGGCGCAGGGTTCACGAGATTTGCCCCTGGCGGATCACCTTTTGGCATCACATCCGGGATTTTTGACATCACGGGATCTATGTCTGGTGCCGGCGCCGGGGAGGCTTGCGCGGCAGGGTCATGCGCGTCCGTCTTTGCCTCCGCTTCCGCTTCCGCTATTGGCGTCGCATCTTCGTCCTGTTGATTTGTATGGGGAACAGTGGATGGTTCTGTCGCGTCTGGTGTCGCTTGTGTTTCTGGTACAGCAGGTGTCGGCGCACTTTGCGGAGCCGGACGGGTCACGGTATTCTTTCGGAAATTGAGCGACATCAAGATCGCCTCAAAGTCCTCGCCGGAGCATCCCACCAGCGACATCATTTGCGGTGTTGCCTCAAAGCCTTCGCGCCGGTCGCTTTTCTCGCGTGCCGTCCGGATTTCGCCGGCAAGACGTTCCAGCATATCGATCCGCACCGCCCGCGCACCAGAGGGCCTATACCCTGACGCATAATAATACGCATGGGGAATGGTTTCATCCACCGGTGTTGAGACAAGCCCTGCCTTTGGCGGGTTGAATTTGGTTACGTCTTTGTCGTGCCACAGCGCCCAAAGGAGCGTGAGCAGGCCTGCGGGCGCAGGTTTCAACAGCGCCGGCAGGAACAGTGTATACTCCCCAAACCGCAAGCCAAGCGCGCGCAGCTTTGCCCGCTCTTTTTGGTCGAGGGATTTTAACTCATCGCCAAACTGCCCGCGAGAGGTGGCGCCAAAATTTTCCACAAGACGCCACGCAATTCCGCGTGTTTCCGGCTTTAACCCATCCTCACCAGCCTGTTCAGGGGTCTGGTCACAGGCCCGTTGCATGGCGAGCAGAGGCGCCAGTAATGCTTCCATCCGGTTGGCAAGATAGTCCGTTAACCGATCTTCGATGCGGCCCCGCAAGACGGGCGTTAGCGCGTCAACATTCCGCATAACGAGCTTTGGCCGAAAAGGCCCGGGCCCTTTTTCCAGGTGTGCCACAATGCTGCCGCGCCAGGTGATAGTGCCCGCTGGCATCAGGTCCAGCGCATCGGCGTCGGCGTTCGCAAGGGCGGACCCGCGGGCAGCCAGTTCCGGGCGCAGCGCCTTTTCTGCGGCGGCGCGAATGGGTTTGGCCGCGGCGCCGCGCGCGCGGGGATCCAGGATAAATTCAAACCCTAAAAGCCGACCCACAAACTGGCCTTCCACAATGACTTCTCCGTCTTCGCTGATCCCCGCCAAGAGCGGTTCATCATCTTTGAGTTTCTTTAGTAAAACGGCGGTCCGGCGATCCACAAACCGTTGGGTCAGCCGCTCATGCAAGGCATCTGACAACCGGTCTTCTATCGCGCGGGTCTGATCCTGCCAATAGCTTGCATTTTCGAGCCAGGCGCCGCGATTGGCGAGGTACGTCCAACTGCGGATATGGGCGATGCGCGACGACAAAGCATCAATATCGCCATCCGTCCGGTCGAGGGGCGCAACCCGCGGGGCAAGCCATTCCTCGCTGATCCGCTCATGGGCCATGAGCTCTTCATAGATATCGCCCACTAGCCGGGTGTGCTGATCAAGGGTGACCTTGCGAAAATCCGGCAGCTGACAGACATCCCATAATTGGGCGAGCGCAGCCCCGCCGGTGGCGTAGTGGCGGATTGTGTCTTGCTTGATCAGTTGGGTGAAAACCCGTTCATCATCATCGGGCCGCGCGCGCAGGAGTTCATCACGGGGGGCGGGGCTATCGAGGGAATGTTGCAAGGCCGGGATTGAGGAAAAATCGAGGGCTTCAGCCCGCCAGAACAGGGCGGAGACAGCATCAAACCGGTGCTCTTCAATCGCCTCAACCATCGGCTCGTCAAAATCACGGCAATCGGCCGTGATGCCGAAGGTGCCATCGCGCATATGGCGCCCGGCACGCCCGGCAATTTGCGCCGCTTCTGATGCAGTCAGATCGCGCATTTGCCGCCCGTCAAATTTTCGGCGCGCCGCAAAGGCCACATGGTCAATATCCATGTTGAGCCCCATACCGATGGCATCGGTGGCGATAAGATAATCAACCTCGCCATTTTGATAGAGTTCGGCTTGGGCGTTACGGGTGCGCGGCGACAAGGCTCCCAAAACAACCGCCGCGCCGCCGCGTTGACGACGAACCAATTCGGCGATGGCGTAAACTGTGTCCGCTGAAAAGCCCACAATGGCACTGCGCCGAGGAAGGCGGGTGACTTTCTTGGTTCCGGCAAAACTCAGCGTTGAAAACCGCTCGCGCCCGATAAAATTAATATGCGGAAACAAGCGGCGCAAAATCGGTGCCATGGTGTCTGAGCCCAGAAAGAGGGTCTCCGCCGCACCGCGGGCGTAAAGAAGGCGCGAGGTAAAGGTGCGGCCACGCTCCTGATGGGCGGCAAGTTGTATCTCATCGATCGCCAGGAATTCAGTGCGTTCGCTGAGCGGCATCGCCTCCACGGTGCACACCCAGTAGCGCGGACTGCGCGGAATGATTTTCTCTTCGCCCGTGACGAGGGCAATTTCCTGCGCTGACCGGCGAGCTACGAGCTTGTCATAAACCTCCCGTGCCAACAGGCGCAGGGGAAAGCCGATCATGCCTGATTTATAGGCGAGCATCCGTTCAATAGCGTAGTGCGTTTTGCCGGTATTGGTTGGCCCGAGCACAGCCGTCACCGGTTTTTCGGTGCCCATGGCCCGCCCATGGACGCCGCCTGTATCAGGGCCCGCGCTAGCAAATGGATTGTCGGTGAAAGAGGCGGTTGTGCTGCTCATGACGCTGTCCATATAGGGGCATTTGAAGCAATGCACCAACGCGTCACCACGGTATAATTCCGCGTTGTCGTTCCGATCCAAAAAAGCCTGGCATTTTGCTCCGCTGAAGGGCGGGTTTCGCGGGATCAGTCCTTGACGGTTGCTGGCTTGGGCGATACACCCCGCGCTCTTAATGATCGCACACCTGTATTACGGGTTTGGGTCGGTGTTGCCGATCCACCGGGCAGGTCGCCAGAAACAGGACAGCACCATGGCCCGTCGTTGTGAACTTTCCGGTATCGGTCCGGCAACTGGTAACAATGTTTCCCACGCCAATAACCGGACCCGGCGGCGTTTCCTGCCCAATTTGTGCAATGTGACGCTACACAGTGACAAATTGGCCCGTGGCTTCAAATTGCGGATTTCTGCGTCGACCTTGCGGAGCGTCGATCATATGGGCGGGCTTGATTTTTATCTTGCCAAAGCTTCTGAGGAGCAACTTTCGCCCTCGGCGTTGAAGATTAAACGCGCCCTTGCAAAAGCGTCCTAGGCCCGCCCGTCACCTGGGCGGGTTTTTCCTCTAAGGTTAAGATGTGTGTGATCTGCCCTTGGCGGGTCACAGGGGCCTGTACTTTTACACGGGCTTATTATTCACAATGTAACCGGCTAGGGGCATAGAGGGGCGATGACCCTACCGCCGCTTGAAAACCGTGAAATGCGTAACCGCGTGACCCCTGCGGAAAAGCTGCAGGCGCAAATGCGGGCATTTGCGATTGATGCGCTCCGGGTTTTTGTCATTGCCCTCATTCTCGTATCGCTCCTGTGCGCCAGTTTTTTGACGCTTGATTTGCCGGTTCGGTTTTTCAATCCGGTCTTCACCTTTATGCGGGGTTTGGTGCCAAGCGTCTGGCTCACCCTTGGCCATGTGATGATGGCGTCAGTATCAATATTTTTGGTGTTGGTGACCCGCCGGTTTGGCGGTGTCCTAACGTCACGGGCGGTGATGGCCTCCTGGTTTACGATGGCGTTGTTGATCTTGTTCGAGTTGTCCGTCCTCGCTGATGTGATCGAAGCTGGTGATTTTCCCAGCACCCGATTTGTAACTGCCTTTGTGGCGAGCGCCATGACCGGGCAATTGGTTACCATTGCCTTCTATGACGTGGCGCGCGGCGGCGGCCCATGGTGGCGTGCGCCGTTCTATGCGCTGATGGTAGGTTATGGTGTCACCGCCGTGATTTACTTCCCGGTGGCTTTTGGCAACACGGCACTACCCTGGGGCGCTTGGCTGGTGGGGGACTTGATGGTCCGCCTCCTGATCGCCATGGCAAGCTTACCAATTTATGCGTTTTTGCGCCCCATGCTGACCCCGCGCGGGGGGTATGGGGGCCGATAAGGGTTATCGGCGCTACGCTTCACTCCTGCGCCATGGAATGAAGATGGTCATGCACAATTTGAAGTGCGTAGTGAACGCTCTGGGCTCTGATGATTGATCGGTCGGCGCCATCAAAAAGGCAAGTTTGGGTACGGATGAGTGTATTAGCGTCGGCGTCCGGCAATACGAACCCGAAACAGACGGTGCCCACCGGTTTTTCCGCGCTGCCGCCGCCAGGTCCGGCGATCCCGCTCACGGCGATGGAAATTTGTGCATTGGCAAGCTGCGCGGCACCGGTCGCCATGGCCTGCACCGTTGGCTCGCTCACTGCACCATGATCGCGCAGAGTTTGCGCGGGAACGTTCAGCAGTCGAGCCTTGGCCGTGTTGGAATAGGTGATAAACCCCCGGTCGATGACCGCGGATGAGCCCGGAATATCTGTCAGCGCCCCCATGATTAAGCCGCCGGTGCATGATTCGGCGGTGGTAATCTGTACGGCATGTGCGGTGGCACTGGCGATGATGTCCGCCGCCACTCGCAACCGTAATTCTGGTGCCGCGCTTATGGACAGGCGAAGGGGGGCGTTTTGCTCCGTGTCCGGCATGGTTATCCTGCCCTCTCATTTGTGGGCAAACGGACCGTTGCTGTTGCCATGGCGGCAATCCCTTCACCGCGCCCAGTAAAGCCCAGCATTTCTGTTGTTGTTGCTTTGACCGATAGTCTGCCGGCGGACATATCCATAATCTCAGCCAGTTTTGACCGCATGGCGTCGCGGTGCGGGCCAATCTTCGGGGCTTCGCAGATAAGCGTCACATCGGCGTGGGTGACGCTGCCACCGGTGTCCTTTACAAGGCGGCACGCTTTTTCCAGAAAGATATCCGACGGCGCACCTTTCCATTGCGGGTCACTGGGCGGGAAATGATCGCCAATATCCCCCGCCGAAAGGGCTCCCAGGAGCGCATCGGTGAGCGCATGCATCCCCACATCGGCATCGGAGTGACCCTTGAGTTTATGTGTATGCGCTATCTCTACACCGCACAGGGTTACGGCGTTGCCGCGTTCAAAGGCATGGACGTCAAAGCCGTGACCGGTCCGATACTCCCACATGGCTAATTGTCTTTCTCATGGCGGCGTAAAAGGACTTCGGCCATGCCAAAGTCCTCCGCCTGCGTTATTTTCATATTGTCCGGTGAGCCCGCTACCAACGCAACAGGGATATTTGCTGCCTCCGCAACGCTGGCATCATCTGTCAGGGTTTGCCCGGCATGTGACCTGTGTGCCCGCAGGATATCAGCATAAGAAAAACCTTGGGGTGTTTGCGCCCGCCACAACGCATCGCGCGGCACCGTTTTGTCAATTTGCGGCGGGGCATTGTTGAACGCCGTCCGAGCAAGTTTGATCGTATCAAAAACCGGTAACGCAGCAATGGCACCGTGCCCAGGTCCAACCGCCGCGATCACCCTGTCGATGGTTGCCACGTCCACGAATGGGCGCGCCGCATCGTGGATCAGCACATAGGCAGGCGAGGTTGCCTCAAGGCTTTCAAGGCCAAGACGCACCGAATCCTGGCGCTCCGCGCCGCCAACGACAGGGGCCATCAGCTTGGGGTCATTTTGGAGGCGATCCATGGCCTTACTGTAAGCCGCCTCGTCATCGCGGTGGATAATAATACGTACCCGGCTTATTTTTGGGTGACCCAGAAAAACCAGAGCCGTGCGCGCCAGAATGGGTTCACCCGCCAATTCGCGATATTGTTTTGGCCCGCCGGCACCCGCACGGGTGCCGCGCCCTGCGGCCACCAGGATAGCCACAATATCGCCGCCCTTAGGTGATGTGTCGCTTCCCTCAGGATAAGCGGCCATGGTGTCTATTGTCCCTCAGCCAGCAGTGACAATTGCATGTCACGGGCATCTTTGCTGGCCTCGAGTTTGTCGATCAGACGGGTCGGATAATCCCCGGTAAAGCAATGATCAGTAAAGGCAGGTGCCGCCTCATCGCGCGGGCCCTTACCCATCGCCTTATAAAGGCCGTCCACGGATAAAAAGGCGAGGCTGTCTGCGCCGATCATCTCACACATCTCGTCAACGTCGCGATTATGGGCGAGCAACTCGTCGTGGGATGGCGTGTTGATGCCATAAAAATCAGGGTGGATGATTGGCGGACACGCAACGCGCATATGGACCTTGCGCGCACCGGCATTGCGCATCATGGCGACAATTTTGCGAGACGTCGTCCCGCGAACGACGGAATCATCGATCAGCACCACATCCTTGCCTTCAATGATCGTTTTGTTGGGGGCGTGCTTGCGCGCCACCCCCGCCTCGCGGATTTTTTGTTGCGGTTCGATGAACGTGCGACCCACAAAGTGACTGCGGATCAACGCCATTTCATAGGGCAGGTCTGCCTGGCGGGCATAGCCGATGGCGGCTGGCACCCCGGAGTCCGGAATAGGGGCCACCAAATCGGCGTCGCACGGCGCTTCGCGCGCGAGCACTTTGCCAAGTTTTTTGCGTACCTGATAAACGCTTTTGCCATCAATGACGGAATCAGGGCGCGCAAAATAGATCAACTCAAAAATACAAGGCCGCGCCTTTTTGTTGGCGGGCATGAAGTTGCGGCTTTCCACCTCGCCAGTCTGGTGACAGATAACAATTTCGCCGGGCCGCACATCTCGCAAAAACTTCGCGCCGATAAGGTCGAGGGCAGAGGTTTCAGACGCAAAAATATGGGCGCCGTTTAAGGTCCCCAGCACCAGGGGCCTGATCCCCACGGGATCCCGCGCACCGATCAACGCTTCCGTCGTGAGGACTGTAAGCGCATAGGCACCCTCAACCTGCTTAAGGCTATCGATCAGCTTATCAACAATGGAAAGATGTTGTGAGCGGGCGGTGAGTTGTAAGAATAACTCAGAATCCGACGTGGACTGAAAGATACAGCCGCGTCGCACCAGATGCGACCGCAAGGTGCGCGCGTTGGTCAGGTTGCCATTATGGGCGATGGCGATGCCACCATTTTCCAGGTCTGCGTAAAGCGGCTGCACATTGCGCAAGACCGTTTCGCCTTGCGTTGAATAGCGGGTGTGCCCGATGACACATTGACCGCGCAAACGGGCCAAACGCGGCGCATCGGAAAAATGATCCGCCACCAGACCAAGTTCCCTTTCTGAATGAAAGCGCTTGCCATCATAGCTCGTCAGGCCGGCCGCTTCCTGACCGCGATGTTGCAGGGCGTGGATACCCAAAGCGGCAAGGGCGGCGGCATCTTTGGTCCCGATAATGCCAAACACACCACATTCTTCGTGCAGGCGTGGCGCCGGTTCCACGGCGTGGGGGCCCAGTGTTGATTGTGTCCGGCTTTGCCGGGCGCGGCGAGCGTCTCTTTGAGTACGCAGCCAATTTGCCGTCTTTGATAGGGTAGGCGAAATCGGGTCGTTCAGGACGGGGTCTTTAGTCACGGCCCGGATCCTCTGTCTGGGGGCGGACGATATCGCCATCGCTGGTTGTTACGGTGGTGATAACTTCAGAAAAACCAGCCCGGTCGCGGCGTGCGTACCCGTCACTCGCAGCATCGGTCGTGTTGGATTTTGTGGCCCCGGTGTTGCTAGACGTGACGCCATCAGTTCCCTCCGGCTCAAATTGCGTGGAGGGCGGAATAAACTGTTGAAAAAACTGCGCTCCCGATGCGGCAAGGGGGCGTGTCATAGCTTTGCGGACGCTTTCATGTTGACTGTCTTCATCAAGATAATAGCCATAGGCAAGAAAGCCGAGCCCGATGACCGCGTAGCCGCGCAAAAAGCCAAAAACGCCGCCAGCAATGCGGTTTACCAATTGCGCACGGCCCGACAGGTTCGCGCGGCCCAAAAGAATATGACAGGCCGTGTAAAGAACAATGAAAACCAGCCCCATGAGCAAAGCATAAGCGCCGAGCACTGTGACAAGAGAGCTTTCCTTGCCGCTTGCGCCGATAAGGGCGGGGGCAAACTGTACTGCGGCAAGCCAGGCGATGCCCAATACCACAAGGGTGCCCAACTCAAGGAGCGCCCCGCGCACCACCGCAAGCCCCACAGATAGGAGAAGGATGAGAATTACGAGGCCATCAAACACAGTCATCACATTACCGGGTGCGCAGGCGGAAATTTCTTGAGTGTTCCTTCCACGAATTTGATCAAAATACCAATGGATATCGCCGGTTGCGCGGCGATAATTCGCTTTTGTTGCGATCGGGTGGTGCGCGGGCTTACCCCGTGCCTTTGACGGTGCGCACAAGATCACCCAGGGAGCCAAGATCGTGGAGCGTCAATTTGGTATTAGGATTGCTGACAGGCCCGGACGGTGCGCCGGAAATTTTTTTGGTTAGGGCTTTGGCCGGACTGCGCGGGGTGAGGGCGCTTGAGAAGCCGAGCTTTGCCGCTTCCTGTAAGCGGGCATCGGCCTGGCTGACCGGGCGGATCTGGCCTGACAAAGCAACCTCGCCAAAAATAACCTGATCGGCGGGCAAATCGGCATCAAAGAGCGAACTGGTAAGTGCCGCAGCCGCGGCCAGATCAGCGGCCGGTTCGCTGATACGCATGCCGCCCGCCACATTTAAAAACACATCATGGCGGCCGAAGGATAATCCGCAGCGGGTATCAAGCACCGCCAGCAGCATGGAAAGCCGGGCACTGTCCCAGCCCACCACGGCTCGCCGCGGTGCGGCCAGGGTTGAAGGGGAGACAAGCGCCTGAAATTCAACCAGCAGGGGGCGGGTCCCTTCGATCCCGGCGAAGATCGCACTGCCGGAACCCTCCTGGCCGCGTCCTGCCAGAAAAAGGGCCGATGGGTTGGCAACTTGGCGCAGACCCGCGCCGGTCATTTCGAAAACGCCAATTTCCTGCGCTGCGCCGAACCGGTTTTTCACCGCTCTTAACAACCGAAAATCCCGGCCTGTCTCTGCTTCAAAATACATGACCGCGTCGACCATATGCTCAACCACGCGCGGGCCAGCGATTTGCCCATCCTTGGTCACGTGGCCCACCAGGATCATGACCGCGCCCGACTGTTTCGCGTAGCGGATCAAATCTTGGCTGCAGGTGCGCATTTGGGTGACGGAACCCGGCGTGCCAGGCACCGCGTCGGACCAGACGGTCTGGATTGAATCAATAATCACCACATCGGGCTTTTCCGCCTTCAGGGAAGCGATGATATCCCGCAAGGCCGTAGCTGACGCGAGTTTGACTGGCTTGTCAGAAAGTCCAAGCCGGTGGGCCCTAAGCCTGATTTGTGCGGTGGCTTCTTCACCGGAAATATAGGCAACCTCGTGCCCCTTCATGGATAATGCCGCCGCGATTTGGAGGAGGAGGGTTGATTTGCCCACCCCAGGATCGCCGCCCAACAAGGTTGCAGAACCCGGCACCAGACCGCCCCCCACGACCCGGTCAAATTCTGCAGAACCCGTGACAAGGCGGGGTACATTCGCCTCATCACTGGCCAGGTCGGTAAAAGCGACCGGGGCTGGCCGCGCCGAAGCGCCGCCCTTGGGGCCGGCGGAAAGAGAGCCAGGCGGCCCGGCCTCAGCCACCTCTTCGGTGAGCGTGTTCCATTCGCCGCACTGGTCACACCGCCCAGCCCATTTGGCACTCACTGCAGCGCAATTCTGGCACACATACTGAACGGCGGATTTTACCATAAGGGGGTCTCTGGCACGGTTTAAGCAGTGGCGGGCTAAAAGATAGAAAGAGATTCGCAACGATGCGGGCGAGTAGCCGGACGTATTTTTCTCAATTTTTCAAAATAATTTTTGCCCTAACATCATTGTGACGCGGTCTTTTCCGCCGGTTTCATGGTTACGATTTACTGGCAATTAAGGCTCATTGATCGCCAGACATCGGATCGGTGGTGGCTGAACGGTTAAGAGTGCTTCGTTTCGAACCAGCAATCCCCATGCGGATAGAGTTTGCTATCGGTAAATCTTGCTATGGAAATTTGAGAGAAACGCTCAAGCCCATGATTTTTCTCAGAAAACCCTCTTTCTATAATGCAAAGTCCCCGTTGGGCACCTGTCCTGAATTTAACCGGTATCGCACAACCAACCGGGGTAAATGCTATTTTCAATTGCAAACAACTCATTAAGCGCGCGGTGGCCTTTGTGTTCTAAGCTTTTTCGCGCTTGCAAATGAGCAGAGGCTTTCTAAGGTATCGGTATGTCAGTCAGGACCCGGCAGTTGCCACTTCCTTTCTGGGGTATGGGTTGAGGGGTTGGGTGTGGTGTCCAGCTCCAATCTTGGAACGATTTTGCAGGCGCACATGTAAAGCTGTGCAACCTGTGATGGTGCGCAGAGTCCAGTAGCGTACTAAGGGGCTGATGAATGAGTAGTGCTTTGCTAGCCGAAGCGAACCGATCGTTTGGGGCAAACGACCCGTCCCTTGCCGTCGGGTTAAGCGACATCGCGTTTTATTCCACCGAATTGCCCTTCATCAATCTGTTTCATCAGGGTGGTGATCGTCACACCAATGATGGCGCATGGTCCATTAATGTGACCAACGCTGATGGTACAGTTACCACTTATGATTATTCTGAAGCATGGCATGCCGGATTTTTAGATCAGAACGGTAATGTGGCAAATTTGCCCGACGGGGCTTCGGCAAGCATATTTTTCCTCAATGGCGTTACTGAAGAGGCCCAAACGGGCGGGCGTTACGTTCTGCTTTATGAAGGCGAAGGTGATTTTCGCATCGTCGGCGCCAATTCCGTGGAAGAGGAATCAGCGCCCGGACGCCTTGTCTTAGACCTGATTGATGGCAGCCCGTTTGGCCTCATTATTGAGGGCACCACGGATGGTGACCATTTGCGTGACTTTGCGCTCGTTCGTGAGGAGCATGAGGGGCTTTATGACGCCGGAGCGCTTTTTAACCCGGATTTCATTGAGCTGTTTGATGACCACCGAACGATCCGATTTATGGATTGGATGGAGACGAACCATTCCAATCATATAAATTTTGATGATATTGCAACGCTCGAATCCCAATTTTTCGGCATCCCGGCAAACCAGGCCTATGAGTATGTTTTTGCAAAGGACGTACCCGAACTAACAGCGGAGACCATTGCTGGTCTAACCCGTGGGCCATACACGCTCATCTATGTTGATCCGCAAACGGGCGAGCCGTTTCGCGATGGAGATACCGGCGAGATCCTCATTGATGTGCCGCCGGAACTCCTGCCATCACCGGTTCCTTCTGGTGTTCCGCTACAGGCAATGATTGCCCTTGCCAACCAGATCGGTGCTGATCCCTGGTTCAACATTCCTCATCAAGCGACGGACGACTTTGTACGCCAATTTGCAGAAATGGTCCGCGATAATCTTGATCCCGGTCTTGTGGCGCATTTTGAATTTTCCAACGAGACCTGGAACGCACAATTTGAGCAATTTGGGTATCTGAATGATCGGGGTCGGGACGCTTTCGGCGACGAGTATGGCGATTTCCCTGTCAATATCTATTATGGCTACCGCGCAGCCGAAATACAGTCGATCATTGATGATGTCTTCGGCGACGAAGCAGACGCCCGCGTGCATAATGTGTTGGCAACACAAACATTTAACACCGGCGTTGCTGATCAGGCCATTCTTGGGGTGCAGCGTTTTATCAATGAAACTGATCCCACCCAGTCGGTTGACGATTTATTTGATAGCCTGGCAGTGACGGGCTATTTTGGCCAGACGGTGGGTTTAGGGTCGGAAGAATATCCAAGTATTCTAGCGGTTGTGCAATCATGGGTCGACGAGTCGAACGCGCGGTTTGCCCGCGGCGAGACCAGCAATAAATATGAGTACTTCATTGAGCAGGTAATTACCGATCTGCAAGACGGCTCCCTTGTTCAAGCGCATTTTCAGGAAGCGTTTGATAATGGCGAAATCGCCGCGATCCCGCGGAGTTTTTCCATTGCCGAATTACAAACCGCTTTTGCGGCGAACCAGTCTATTGCAGCCGCGTTTGGTCTTGAGCTTATACAATATGAAGGCGGCTCACATTTCTTAACCGATCCATCGCTTTTCGCTAATGAAGAGCTGCAGGAATTCATCAACGCCGTCAATGATAGTGATGCGATTACGCAAATTTATGCGCAATCGGTTGATGTTTTCCGTGCTGCTGGCGGAACACTAGCCAATGATTTTGTGGGTGTCGCCCAGCAATCGCAATTCGGCTCTTTTGGGACGCTTCAAAACCTGAATGATCAGACGGCGGTTTTTAATTACTACAATGATTATAACGTAAATGGTGCGGCCACTTATGGCACAATCAATCAGGGTCGTGACTTAAGCGCATTTCAGCATGGCACGAATATCAGCGCCACGGACGGCGATGATACCGTAATCGGGAGTTCTAATCGTGATTTTCTCGCGGGCGAAGACGGTGACGACATACTGGTTGGTGGTGCTGGTAATGATGGCATCGGCGGCGGCGCCGGAACTGATACAGCGGTTTTTAACGGGACGCGTGCTGATTATACGATCTCTGCGGTGAATGGCGGCGTCGAAATTACCGGGATCGATGGGACTGATTTTCTAAGCGACGTGGAAATCATCAGCTTTAGCGATGATGAGGCGATCCTCGTGGAAACTTTCCTCGCGGGCGCCTCGCTTGATGTGACGTTCCATGGCGGCGGCAATTTTCGCGCAGTCTCTGAAATTGTCTCGGTGGGTTTTACGATCTCAGCCCTCGACCCCAATCTACAAACGGCGCAAGACCTTGGGGCAACGGATATTCCACTGCGCGCGGTGGACGCGATCTATTATCTTGCCCCTGGTATTGTTGATCAGGCCCGGGACACACAAATTCAGAGCGGCATTGATAATGTGGCGGGCCAGGCAACCTTTATCGGTAATGTGGGCACGGTCACAGGCTCGGGTTTCAACGACTGGTTCATCGGCTACGATATCTCTGAATATGTAAACCTAAGCCATGGCGATGATCGCTTCGATGCTGGCGGGGGTGACGATACCCTGATCGGTGACACCGGCTCTGACACCATCAATGGCGGTGACGGTAATGACGTGATCAATGCCGGGATCGGGAACGATTCGGTCGATGGCGGCGCGGGCAATGACACATTTATTTTGAGTAGTGTACGTGATGATTACGCAATCGAGGTGGCCGGGGACGGCTTTCAGATTGTTGGCGTTGATGGCACCGATTTCATCCGCAATGTGGAGTTCGTTCAGTTTGGCGATGGGCTCACCCTCACAGTCAATACGTGGGTTACGGGTCGCAATGAAAATGTTGATTATCTAGGGGGTGCCGAATTCACCCCGAGCACTGTCTCAACCGCTGGGTTGGTGATTGCCGGCATTGATAGTGAAACCACGACTGGCGATGAGTTGGGGCTTGATCCAAACCTTCCGCGTACAGCGCAAACAGCATTCTACTATGCGGCTGATCGCGGCAACCCAAATGCTTCTTATGAGGCGGTTCATGATTTTGGCAGTATTGCTGCAGCTGGTATTGCCGAGCTCTTCTCCGAGGTCGGTGTCATCAATGGATCAGCCTATGATGACCTTTTCGAAGGTACGGAAGTTGCCGAGACTGTGGCAACCGGCGCTGGCGCAGACCGGCTGCTTGGCGCTGAGGGCGATGATCTCCTCGATGGCGGTGACGGGAAGGATTTTGTCGCCGGTGGTAATGGCGACGATACGCTCATTGGCGGTGCTGGTGATGATACACTGAACGGTGGCAGCGGTGATGATATCGTCCGCCTAAGTGGTTCAATTGAAAATTACACAATTTCGGAGCAAGGCAACGGCTTTACAATCGTTGGCTTGGATGGCACCGACTTTGTCGTCGGCGTAGAATTTGTCGAATTTGCGGACGGCCAGGTGAGTACGCTTTCCGCTTGGGTTTCAAATGCAGTTATTGGCGCGCGTAACCTTAACGGTAACCCGCTCGTTAGCCCCAACGCGCAAGCCGGTGTTTTTATTGGTTCCATCGAAGTGGGAAGCCAAACGGCAAATGACCTTGGTATTCCGACCGCCGGCTATGATAGCTTTAGTGATACTGTTTACTTCGTGCACGCACTAGATAATCAGAGCGCAACTTACGGTCAGATTCACAATGGCATTGCCGGTGCCCTGCAGGTCGCGGACATTGTCACTGGGGTTGGCGCAATTATTGGCTCCAACGCTGGTGATGTGATCGAAGGATCCACGGGCAATGAGATTGTCGATGCCGGGGCTGGCGACGACATAATTGATGGGTTCTCCGGCGACGACACGCTTACTGGCGGCGAAGGTGATGATTTCATCGGCGGTGGAATCGGCGATGATGTCCTCAATGGTGATCAGGGGAACGATACCCTATTCGGCGGCGCGGGCATGGACCAATTGTCAGGTGGCCTCTACCACGATGACCTGAATGGCGGCGCCGACGATGATACGCTTTCCGGTGGTGCGGGTTTTGACACCCTGCGCGGCGACGATGGAAACGATATGCTTATCGGTGGTGCCAATGCCGACAATTTGTTTGGCGGTAACGGTGACGACGGCATTGATGGGGGTGCTGGCCTCGATCATGCTTTTGGCGGTGACGGCGACGATATTATTTTTGGTGGCGGCGGCAACGATCTCCTCCACGGTGAAGGCGGCAATGACACCCTGAACGGCGACGCGGAGAATGACCGCATTTTCGGCGGCAACGGCCAAGACGACATTTTAGGGGGTGACGGCAACGATCTTCTCGATGGGGGGAGTGGGTTTGATACCCTCAATGGGGGAGAGGGGAACGATACGCTCTTGGGTGGATCAAACGCGGACTTGCTTTCCGGTGGCTCGGGCAGCGACCGCTTGTTTGGAAACGATGGTCTAGATCACATTTTTGGAGGTTTCGGGAACGATCTAGTCGAAGGTGGCGCTGGGAATGATGCAATTTTCGGTGGTGCCGGTGATGACACGTTAAGTGGCGGTGCAGGCGACGATAGGATTTCCGGTGACAAGGGTGATGATCAGATTTCAGGCGATGCGGGTAATGATCGATTACTTGGTGGATCCGGCAACGAAGTCATATCAGGCGGCGACGATAATGACCATCTGATCGGGTTTAGTGGTTTTGATACGCTGATCGGTGGTGCCGGTGATGATGTGTTGGAGGGCCGGTTTAATGCCGACCTCTTTGTCTTTGCCGATGGTTTCGGTGTTGACGAGATTCGCGATTTTGATGCGTTGAATGCGCTTGAAAAAATCGATCTCGCGGGCGTCTCAGATATTACTGATTTTGCGGACCTTATGGCCAATCATTTGCAAGTTGATGCCATTGGTGTCGTGCGCATTGTGGTGGGCACCGACAGCATTACCCTCACCGGTGTCAGTGCCAGTGACCTCGACGCTTCAGATTTCATTTTCTAATCGGCTTCTTCCTGTTTTCCGATCAGTGGCTATCTTTGATGCGATGAAGACAGTAAGACGACGGTCATGACAACCGCGCTTTACACGGATGATATCTTTCGTGACCATGCGGTGCCGCCCGGGCATGTGGAGCATCCGGGCCGGTACCGGGCTGTGGCGCAGCATTTAGGGCTTGATGATTTTTCGGCCCTTGAGCGGCGCGCTTGTGTGCCTGGGCGATGGGCTGACGTGGTTCTTGCCCATCCGGACAGGCATCGGGCACACCTTGAAACCAACGCGCCGGCGGACGGCCTTGCGCAACTTGACGCCGACACCTTTATGGGCCCGGCGAGCCTGACCGCGACCTTGCGTGCTGTAGGCGGCGCAACTGATGCGGTGGACCGCATTATGGCTGGATCCGTCACCAACGCTTTTGTTGCTGCGCGTCCGCCGGGCCACCATGCGGAGGCGGCGCGGGCGATGGGGTTTTGCCTCCTCAACCATGCCGCGATTGCTGCGCTCTATGCCCAGGCCCGCCACGGTTGTCGCCGTGTGGCGGTCGTAGATTTTGATGTGCACCATGGCAATGGCACGGAGGCCATTTTCTGGCATCGCGAGCACTGTTTCTTTGCCTCTTCCCACGAGTGGCCACAATATCCCGGCACGGGGCGCGCCACCGATCGCGGTGCATTTGAAACGGTATTTAACGCGCCGCTCGCCACCGGTACCGCAGGCACGCAATTTCGACGCGCTTGGGGTGACACGCTCCTGCCTGCGCTTGATCGCTTCGCGCCGGACTTCATTGTGATTTCCGCCGGGTTTGACGGCCATCGCGCCGATCCCCTCGGCGGCCTCGGCCTTGTGGAGGCTGACTTCCGTTGGGTTACAAATGAATTGACAGCCCTCGCGCGTACCCATGCGGACGGCCGCATTGTTTCCATTCTCGAAGGTGGCTATGACCTTGACGCATTGGCAGTGAGTGTTGGGGCGCATGTGGAAGGGCTCCTCGCCGCCTAAAAGATAAATTCGGTCGCAAGCCTGGGCAGGGCGCTCGAAGTCTCGGCACCGACAAAAAAAGGCATCCGGCGGGCACCGGACAGCGCCAAAGGCGAGAATGAGGCGATGGCCGGACGGATAATCACAGTACGCCACGGCAAACCGGCTCTATCGCGGGGTGTCTTGATCTCGGCTACGGGATATGGCGCGTGGTGGGATAAATATGACGAGAGCGGATTATATCCGGGTCAAACACCGCCAACCCATCTCACACATCTTGCCAAGAACGCAGCAGTAGTTTTCTCCTCCATTATGCCCCGCGCCCACGAAACCGCGCTGGCCCTCGTAGCTGGGGAGAAGCCGGTGGAGCCAAGCCCACTATTTATAGAAGCACCATTGCCGCCGCCGCCGTGGCCAGATTGGATGAAGCTGTCACCTCGGCTATGGGGTGTGATTTCGCGCCTGTACTGGATAAACGGCTATGGCTTGCCCGGGATGGAAGATCGGGCGGCAACATGGGCCAGGGTTGACGAGATTATTGCGCGGTTGGCCGCTCACACCGTTGAGGGCGATGTGGTGCTGTGTGCCCATGGTTATCTCAATTGGATGATTTCGCGGCGCATGGCGACCCATAACTGGACGTGTACAGAGCATCGCGGCGGCAATAAATACTGGTCGTGGCGGCTTTACCAACCGGTTTCAACGTAATCCTCGGCGCGCCATTACACTAGCTGTTTGCAACAACAAGTCCCAGCATGATCATGCCGGTACCAAGGGCGTAGCGCCACGTTAAGGGCTCGCCCAGAAACCACGTGGCGAGTACCGGAACGGCAATAAAGGTCAGTGCCATGAAGGAATAAGCAAACCCCAGCGGCACTGTCTTCAGGACAAAGATCCAGATCAGCGTTGCACTGCCATAAATTGCCAGGGCAAGAATAAAGGTTGGTTGCCACAAGAGTGACAGCAGGCTGCCTTGGCCACCCGTCAAAAGACGTTGGCTTGTGACCTTAAACAACACCTGACCCACCGCAATCATCATGGGCGTCAGAAGCAAGAGGGCGAAAACGGGGAGTGAGATCGACTTCATGCGGCCAGATCGCTTGCCTTGGTCACCGTGACGGGCATGTCTTCGCAATAGTAGATATCGCGCTGAATATCCTCACACTTATGGGTGCTAGGCACCGGATGCATCGCTCGCAAAAAAGAATGGGTGTACGGAAAGAAATTAAAATGCGGATTGAATGTATACCGATATTCGCGCTCGCGCGGCACAATGATAATTAGACGCTTCGCTGTAATCCGGCGAAGTTCGGCGATTGCGGCACGATAATCGAGAATATGCTCAATCACATGGGTACAGATCACCGTATCAAATGCATTATCTTCAAACGGGAGCGCCTCGACCTTTGCACTCTCAAAACGAATGCGCGGGTCCGGCTCAACACCGTCAATTACCAAATCAACACCGGTGACGGATTGCAGATCCGGATGGGTTTTCAAAATCTCTCTCAGGAGGTGACCAGTGCCGCAGCCAATATCACAAACAGATGTGCCCACAATATCTTTGGCAATGCGCCGAATACACGCTGCCGAGTTATCGGTATCGTCATGCACACGGGGGTGATGACGATAGAGCGCTTCATATTCTTCTTCCGTTAGGAACGCGGCTCGTTCGCGAAATCGCGCAAGATCATCGATATGGGGGCCCCAGACGGTTTTTGCCAGAAGGCGGAACACCGCCGAGTCCCGCAAAAAAGCGGGACATAAATCTTCTATAACAAAGCGTATTTTATTGGTTAGCTCACGGTTCATGGGCCTTCATTCCTATCGGTCATTCATAACGTTCAGGTTAAGGCGCTCATCAATGAGCACATCGGCATGGGCGGTATGCGTTGACGAACGCTCTACAACCGGATCGATTGACAAAAAGAAATTGCGTTTTTGTTCTGCCCGCGCCCGCGCAACGGAATCAAGAATTGTCCCTGCCATCAGCGCCATCATCGCCCCAAGTAATAGCGTCATGGCCAGTACCCAGGTGGGCATGCGCTCCACGAGACCGGTTTGGAAATACTCCGTCACCACCGGGATCATAAAGGCCATGCTGGTGACGCCAAGAAAGAGCGCGATGGCCCCAAAAAAGCGGAAGGGCCGTGTTTCCTTCATAAGGGTCATCATCATCACTAGGATTTTGAATCCATCCTTGAAGGTTGAAAGCTTGCTTTGGCTGCCTTCCTCCCGCCGTCCGTAGGGAACGTCAATTTCCGAAACGGTCAGCCGCAACATGGAGGCATGAACGGACATTTCCGTCTCAATCTCAAAGCCGTGAGAGTCAGCCGGAAAGCTTTTGGCAAAGCGCCGTGAAAAAACACGGTAGCCGGAGAAGATATCGGAAAAGTCTGCTTTGAAAATAAAACGATATAGCGTGTTAAAAAGCTTGTTACCGAACGCGTGGCCCGTACGACCAGCATCTTTGGTCACATCGCGGCGCGTTGCCACGAGCATATCGGCGCGATCATTGATCATCCGCTCAATCATGGTGGGTGCGGCGCTGGCGTCATAGGTGCCATCGCCATCGGCCATCAGGTAAATATCGGCATCAATATCGGCAAACATCTGCCGCACGACATTACCTTTACCTTGACGGCGACAGGGGATGACCGTTGCTCCGGCCCGCGCGGCCTGTTCCGCTGTGGCATCCGTGGAATTATTGTCAAAGACGAATATCCGTGTACCCGGTAATGCTTTGCGAAAGTCAAAAATGACCCGGGCAATTGACTGGGCCTCATTATAGCAAGGTAGCAGGATCGCAACGTCGTGATCGGTTGGCTTAGTATCGGTCATAAAGGGCTCATGGCAAGTGCTATGGGTATTACCCTTTATGTAATCTTAAGAGGTTAAAGTTACCTTTCTCGCGATGGACAGGATCGGCAACGCCGCGCGTTTGCGTGACGGTTCGTTGCCTGGTTGGGCAATTCGGTTATTACCGGGACAATGGAAATTTGATAGCCATGTTAGCGTGCACGCTCAATGATCATTTGATTAAAGTGATCAGTCTTCTCATCATACTTTCGCTATTTGGTCAGGCAGCGTTTAATGGCACGTTAGGTGCTGTTGGCGGCGATAGTGATGACATGATGCGCCTGTTACAGGTGCGGGATTTCTTCGCTGGGCAAAGCTGGTTTGATCTACATCAATATCGTCTTGGTAGTGACGGAACGCTTATGCATTGGAGCCGGGTGCCAGATTTTCCTCTTATTGTCCTGATTGGTGCAGCTGATCTTTTCCTTCCCTACGCGCAGGCCGAAAAGGTTGGGTACACGCTGTGGCCCGTTTTGTGTTCGGCGCTGGTGGTGTTTGGCTTGATCACCGGGGCGCGCCGGGTTGGCGGACCGGCCTTTGTGGCTGTCACCGCAATCCTCACGGTGGCTTTTCTCTTCAAGCATTTTCGGTTTGCGCCAGGTGCCATCGACCATCACAATCTGCAGCTCGCATTGCTGGCGGTTGCCCTTGGCGGGCTGCTTGATCCGCAGTGGCGCCGGTCATCTTTTGCGGTTGCGGGTATCGCCCTTGGGTTGACGTTCGCCATTGGCATGGAAATTTATGTTTTTTCGGCTGTGCTGTGTGCGGGGGCGGCGTGCTTTTGGGCCGTCATGGGTGAGAAACTGACGTCCGCGGTCCAGGCCTTTGGTGTAGCATTTGCGGCAACGCTCGGTATTGTCTTTGTGGGAACGGTTGCCCCACAAAACTATTTGGCTGTTTACTGCGATACGTATTCAAGTATTATTTTTGGTGCGGGGCTGGTGGCGGGTCTTGGTCTGGCGGTCTTATCGACACTGGTTAAGGGGTCACGGCTGATCCGCTTCGGGGCGCTCGCCGGGTTGGGTGCTGTTTGTCTTGTTCTGATCCTCACGGCAGCACCGCAATGTCTTTCAAATCCGCTCTCAGCTTTGCCGGCTGATGCAAAACACTTGTGGCTCGACAATGTGAAGGAAGCAAAACCGCTCTGGAAATTACCGGAATCCCCCATGATCCTGGCGCCATATATGTTAGGGGTGCAGGTGCTGGCTCTTGGTCTGTGTGCGTATCAAGTGTGGCGCCGTCAAAATGTGAGCGTCCACGGGTTGTTTGTTGCGCTCTTGCTGACGACGATTTTATTCACCACCTACCAGGCGCGGTTTCTGCACTTTGGTTTCTTATTCGCAATCTTGCCGTTGGCGCTATGGGTGGCCCGTTGTTATGAGCGCGCGCAAACAACTGGCGGCGACCGCGCCGGTGCTATTCTGGCCCTTGGTGCGTCCATCCCGTTGGTATGGGCGTTGCCATTTGGCATTATCGAAACAAGCTTTGCCAGTGAAGAAGAAGATACCCTCTACGAAATAGAGGATCTTGCGGGTCCAAACGGGTGCTATGGTCCCACGATCATTGGGGCCCTGAACAATCTTCCAAACGGGCTGATTGCCGCGGCGCCCAATGCCGCGCCGGCGCTTCTCAATGAAACGCGCCACCGTGTGTTGACGGGTAACTACCACCGCAATGTTAACGGTATTGTCGATGGTATTCGCGTCTTCACCTATCCGCCGGAGCAAGCTTTGGGACGGCTACAAGCGAACAATGTTGACTATGTTCTGTTCTGCTATCCCAGCAATTTCATGCGGTTTCTGGAGCGCGAATATGGTGAGGGCCTCGTTGCGCACCTGGCACGCGGGGAGGTGCCAGACTTTCTTGATCTGGTGGCCAGCCCGCAAATCATGGATGAGGGGCGCACCGAAACCGTTGAAATTTACCGGGTCGCGACACCGTAAGACTGAAGCGCCAATACATCGAGGCTGTCTTTGCGCAATTCTGCGATGGCCCGCACAGCCGCCCGTGCGCCAGCAGCGGTCGTGATGCATGGGATTTTTTGATAGAGCGCCGTGGTGCGGATTGACCGCGAATCTGCCACTGACTGGGCGCCTTCGGTGGTATTGAATACCATCTGCACCTCCCCATTTTTCAGGGCATCAACAATATGCGGACGCCCTTCAAGCACCTTGTTCACGTGGGTCACGGCAAGCCCGTGGGCATTGAAAAAACTTGCCGTCCCGGCGGTGGCAATAATTGAAAAGCCCATATCAAGGAGATCGCGCGCCGCACCGACCATATCGGTCTTGTCGCCATCTTTGAGCGAGATAAAGACACATCCCGCGATAGGAATTTTTGCCCCCGCCGCGAGTAGGCTTTTGGCGCGCGCCTTGGCAAAGCCGGTATCGAGCCCCATGACTTCGCCGGTGGAGCGCATTTCCGGCCCCAGCACGGTGTCAACACCGGAAAACCGCGCAAACGGAAACACAACCTCTTTTACGGCTGTGTGTCCTAGACTTTTGGCCCGGTCGCCGAGGCCGAGTTCGTCGAGGCTTGTGCCCGCCATGACTTTGGCGGCGAGACGTGCCACGGGCAGGCCGATGGTCTTTGCCACAAACGGCACCGTGCGCGAGGCGCGGGGGTTCACCTCCAGGACGAAAATCGTCTCCCCCTGTATCGCAAATTGCACATTAATCAGGCCCACCACATTTAAGGCCATGCCAAGCTTACGGGTCTGGTCCTCCAGCGCGGCAATCATCTGTGTACTTAGCGTATAGGGGGGCAGCGCACAGGCACTATCGCCGGAATGAACGCCGGCCTCTTCAATATGCTCCATCACCCCGGCAATAAAGACGCGGGTGCCGTCACAGATTGCATCAACATCAACTTCAACGGCGTTCTTCAAATATTGATCAAGCAGGAGGGGTTGTTGGTCACTGATGTCGATATTAGCGGTGGCAAGATAGGTGCGCAGGGCCTCCTCATTATGGACGATTTCCATGGCCCGCCCACCGAGTACATAAGACGGGCGGGTGACCAGCGGATAGCCAACCGTTTGCGCCGCGTTCAGGGCCGCATCCCGGTCCGGCACGGTGGCATTGTTTGGCTGTTGCAGGCCGATATCACCAATCAGTTTTTGAAAGCGCTCGCGGTCTTCGGCAAGATCAATGGCATCAAATCCGGTGCCGAGGAGGGGAACGCCGCTCTCCTCAAGACGCTGTGCGAGGCCCAACGGTGTTTGGCCGCCATATTGAACAATGACGCCGAGAAGCGTGCCGCTTTCGCGTTCTTTCTCGATGATATCGAGTACGCTTTCAGCGGTGAGGGGCTCAAAATAAAGCCGATCGGAGGTGTCATAATCGGTGGAGACGGTTTCCGGATTACAGTTGACCATGATCGATTCAATATCGAGATCGGCCATGGCAAACGCCGCGTGGCAGCAGCAATAATCAAACTCGATACCCTGGCCAATGCGGTTTGGTCCGCCGCCCAGAATGATGACTTTTTTACGGGTCGAGGGTGCGGCTTCACAGCCCGCTAAACCTTCGATGGGGCGCTCATAACTTGCATACATATAGGGCGTGATCGCCTTGAATTCTGCCGCACACGTATCAATTCGTTTGAATAGAGGTTTTACCTTGAGGGAAAGACGGTGCTCGCGCACCTCCTGTTCGGTTGCGTCAACAAGATCGGCAAGGCGCTGATCGGAAAACCCCATGGCCTTCAGATCGCGAAGGGGCTCGGTATCGATGGGGATACCGTCGCGCGCAATTTGCGCCTCCATGGCCAGGATTGTTTGAATTTGCTCCAGAAACCAAGGATCATAAGCGGTGATTGAGCGAACCTGCTCAATCGGCATGCCACGGCGGAATGCTTCAGCGGTGACGCGCAGGCGGTCAGGCGTGGGCGCTGCGAGGGCCGCGCGAAAGGCGTTTATATCGTCGCCCGCGCCAAGACCAGCTATCTCAATGGGATCAAGACCAGAAAGCCCTGTTTCCAGGGAGCGCAGGGCTTTTTGCAGGGACTCCGCAAAGTTGCGCCCGATGGCCATGGCTTCGCCAACGGATTTCATGGCGGTGGATAATGTATTTTCCGCACCCGGAAATTTCTCGAAAGCAAAACGCGGGATTTTGGTGACGACATAGTCGATGGTCGGCTCAAAAGAGGCAGGCGTCGCCTTGGTGATGTCATTATCAAGTTCATCAAGCGTGTAGCCAACCGAAAGCTTGGCGGCGATGCGCGCAATGGGAAAGCCCGTTGCCTTTGACGCGAGCGCAGACGAGCGCGACACACGCGGGTTCATCTCAATCACCACGAGGCGGCCATTATCGGGATTGACCGCAAACTGAACATTTGATCCCCCGGTTTCAACGCCAATTTCGCGCAGCACCGCCAGCGATGCCGAGCGCATAATCTGGTACTCCTTGTCGGTAAGCGTCAGCGCCGGGGCAACAGTGATGGAATCGCCCGTGTGAACGCCCATAGGGTCAATATTTTCAATGGAGCAAATGATGATGGCGTTATCGGCGCGGTCGCGTACGACCTCCATCTCATATTCTTTCCAGCCTAAAAGGCTTTCATCAATCAGGATTTGTCCAACAGGTGACGCATCAATCCCCCCACGGACGATTGTCTCATATTCATCGCGGTTATAGGCAACCCCGCCGCCGGTCCCACCAAGGGTAAAGGCCGGGCGAATAATGGCCGGCAACCCAATCTCTTCCAACGCCGTCATGGCGTCGGCCAAACCCTTCACCCGGTCATAGCCGATGATTTTGCCAGTCTCATCCTTGATTTCTGGGGAGCTGGCAATCACGGCGCGTGGATTTTCCAGGCCAATATTTTCCATGGCGGCGCGGAACTTCTCCCGGTCCTCCGCCTTGTCGATGGCCTCGGCGCGCGCACCGATCATCTCCACATCATATTTTTCCAACACCCCGTCACGTTCCAAATCGAGCGCGCAGTTCAGGGCCGTTTGCCCGCCCATCGTCGGTAGGAGGGCATCGGGGCGCTCCTTTGCGATGATCTTTTCCACAAATTCCGGTAGGATTGGTTCCAGATAAGTGGCGTCGGCGAGCCCTGGATCGGTCATGATTGTGGCGGGATTGGAGTTAACGAGGACGACCCGGTAGCCCTCTTCTTTCAGGGCCTTGACGGCCTGCACACCAGAATAATCGAACTCACAGGCCTGACCGATCACAATAGGTCCTGCGCCGATAATAAGAATGGAAGAAATGTCAGTTCGTTTGGGCATAAGGTTACTCGCGCGCAAAAACGCGCACCGCCGGGAATGTCCCAAGGGCAGTGCGATAGGCTATGATTCTGTTGGCTAAGAGGGTGCTATAGGCGAAGTTTCCGCCAACCGCAAAGGGTAAAATTGCGCGCCTGAATGCCAGGCTCCGAGCCTACTGCCAGCGCTTAGATGTGCGCTGGGCAAAGATATCCGGCGCGCTGGTGGCGGCGCCGCCATAGCCTGTGACTTTATCGCTCACAAACGGGTTTGTCTGCCGCTCCGCCCCGAAGGTGGACATGCCCCCATGGCCAGGAACGAATTGCATATCATCGCCCAGCGGCCACAGCTTTTGCGTGATCGAACTAACCAATGTTGCCTGATCGCCGCGGGGAAAATCCGTACGCCCCACGCTGCCGGCAAAGATCACATCACCCACAAAAGCAACACGCATGCCTTCATGGTAGATGACCACATGCCCCGGCGTGTGACCGGGGGTGTAAACAACGTTGAAGTCAATGCCGTCCAAGGTGAGAACGTCGCCATCTTCGAGCCAGCGGTCTGGCGCGCAGTCTTCCCCCATGCCCGCATGGCCATATTGGGTCCACTGATTGGTGATCTGTTCAAGCCAGAACTGATCCTCCCGGTGCGGACCAATGATTGGGGCACCGGTTTGTTTCTTCACCGCTTCGGCGCCGCCCGCATGGTCAAGATGCCCGTGGGTAATCCAGATCTGTTCGATGGTGGCGCCAAACTTCTCCGCCGCTGCCAAAATCTTATCGGCTTCCCCGCCAGGGTCCACAACAGCGGCCTTGCCAGACGGTGCCTTGATGATTGAGCAGTTTTGTTGAAACGGGGTAACCGGAACAACTTGCACGGTGAAAGGCGGCGACGATTTGGTCATCCTGACGATGCCTCCATTAATGCAGATCGATCACGCGGTTATGTAGCCCGCTCTGCGGCCAGCCTCTCGTTTAGCTCAATAAGCTGGCGGTTGATCAGCGATATCTGGCTTACACTCAAAGCGGAATTGGCGCCGGGGTCAACCTCGGTGATGAAGCGGTCGTACCGATCAAAGGCCTGGCGATGTTGGTCTTCCCATTGACGAAGCTCGTCCAGCGATTGGTCGGCGGCCATTTCGCCGTCGGTGAAACCACCACTTTGTAACAAATGCCGGGTCAAGACGCGTTGCTGGCGCGTGATCTCTTCCATCAATCGCCGGATGGCACGTTGGTCGAAATGATCAGATGCGGGATAACGCCGAACATTGGCGCGCAGTTTTTCCAGCTGCAGGCGTCGTCCGGCAGCAAAGAGCACTGCCGCGGCGCGCTCGGCGGATCGCCCGGCCTCGCGGCCTGTGTCAACGCTATCAAAGGTGCGCTCCAGCGCCGGGAACAGGGCTGCTTCACGGGCGAGCTGCGGGGTAACGCCTTTTGCTTCCCAATCCCGTGTGCGCTCATCAATTGCCTCGGCAAGGGCAGACGGCGCAATCTCCAAAAACGCTTTTTGCAGGGTGCGGGTATCCTCCCCATAATGATCAAGCAGGCCAATAACCCCGTGCGTATTAAGAATATCAAGACTGCGGATATCGGTCACGAGGCGGTAAGTCTGTTCTTGCAGTAAGCGCGACGCATCTTGAAACAAGGCGGTTTGAACCGATGCATGCAGCGTGTTATCGAGCCGACTGATCCCATCAGCAAAAGTGCGTAGGCTGAAAATCTGTCGTGCCGCCTCATAGGATAGAACAATTTCCTCAATGGTTGCGCCGGTGCTCACTTGCGCGTCATAGACAAACGCGATGCCGCACGTGTCCACAAGCTCATTGCAAAGACGCGTGGCAATGATCTCGCGCCGCAGTCGGTGATTGGCGAGGGCCTTGTCAAAACCTTGAACCGCCGCCGGAAAATAGGCCTCTAATTCCTGCGCGAATACCGGATCGTCGGGCACACGGGAGGCAACAAGCTCGTCAAAAAGCCACAATTTCGCATAGGCAAGCAGCACCGCAAGTTCTGGGCGGGTCAGGCTCGCCCCGTCACGGATCATCCCGCGCAAAGTGGCGTTAGTGGGCAAATCCTCAACTTGGCGGTCAAGTCGACCTTCGGCTTCCAGAAATTTTATAAACCGGTGATGGGCATTCAGATCAGCGGCGCCTGTGGTGTGGGCGAGGGTGAGGGCCCGTGTCTGGTCGTAATTATGCTGCAGCACCAGCTGTGCCACATCATCGGTCATTTCGGCCAACAGGGTATCGCGCGTCTCGCGGGCAAGTTCGCCACGTTGAACTGCCTCACGCAGCAGGATTTTGATGTTCACTTCGTGATCTGATGAATCCACGCCAGCCGAGTTATCAATGGCATCCGTGTTGATGGCCCCGCCATTGCGGGCAAAGACAATACGCGCCTGCTGGGTTAGGCCGAGATTAGCCCCTTCGCCCACCACATACATACGCATCTCCGACGCATTGATGCGGATGGCGTCATTGCCGCGATCGCCAACGCGCCAATTTTCCTCCTGGTCAGCCTTAAAATAGGTACCAATACCGCCAAGCCAGAAGAGTTCCGCCGGTGCTTTCAAAATGGCCGTCAAAAGCTCATTGGGGGTGAGCCGGTCCGCATCACAATCAAGACAAGTCTTCATCTGAGCGGTGAGGGCGATTGATTTTGCTTGCCGCGAAAAAACACCGCCGCCTTCGGAGATTAGGTTTGTGTCATAATCCTGCCAGGACGACCGTGCGAGGTTGAAGAGCCTTTGGCGCTCCGCAAAAGAAGTGGCCGGGTCCGGGGTCGGATCAATAAAAATATCACGGTGGTCAAAGGCTGCTACGAGCCTGATCTGATCAGACAGAAGCATACCATTGCCAAAAACATCGCCAGACATGTCGCCCACACCTGTGACGGTAAAAGGCTCGGTTTGGATGTCTTTGCCACGCTCGCGGAAATGGCGTTTGACCGCTTCCCACGCGCCGCGGGCGGTAATACCCATGGCTTTGTGATCATACCCCACCGAGCCACCCGACGCGAAGGCATCGCCAAGCCAGAACCCGTAATCGACGGAGATAGCGTTAGCCGTATCGGAAAACTGTGCGGTGCCCTTGTCGGCGGCAACAACTAAATAAGGATCGTCACCATCATGAGAGACAACATTCTGTGGGCGAATGATCTCGCCATCGATTATATTGTCCGTCACATCAAGAAGGCTCCTGATGAATAGCTTATAGGCCGCACGTCCGGCCTCATACGTCGCGTTCCGGTCCCCACTATTGGGTAACTGCTTGGGATAAAAACCGCCTTTTGCCCCATTGGGCACAATGACGGCATTCTTCACGCGCTGGGCTTTTACAAGCCCCAAAACCTCAGTACGGAAATCTTCCTTGCGGTCTGACCAGCGCAAGCCGCCTCGGGCGATCGGCCCGAAGCGCAAATGAACCCCGTCAATGGCGGGCCCGGAAACGAAGATTTCCCGATAGGGCTTTGGTGTTGGGATTTCTTCTAGTTTTGCGCTGTCGATCTTGATCGCCAGACAGGGGCGAAAATCCGCATCTGCGCTCGTCTGATAGTAATTTGTGCGTGTCATGGCGCCCAGTAAATTGACAAATCGGCGCAGAATCCGGTCTTCATCAAGGCTTGTGACCGCATCCAACATGGTAAGGATGGTGTCGATTTCGGTATCGTAATCGGGCGTATCCGCGGCGTCCTGATCGCCATGGGCGTTAGGTGCAAACTTCGCGTGAAACGCCCGGATCAGCGCCTGGCTAATGGCAGGGTGATTGACCAAGGCGTCTTCAATATAGCGCTGTGAATATGCAAACCCTGTTTGCAAATGGTGCTTGGCAGCCGCGCGCAAAAACCACGCTTCGCGCCAGTTCAGACCGGCCGTAATAATCAAGCGGTTAAAGCCATCATCCTCACACGCCCCCTTAAGGATAGCGTCCATAGCTGCTTCGAAAATTTCTTTCGTACGCTGAAAATCAATTGCTGTGCAGGCTTGCGTTTCGGTTTTGAAGTCGTGGATCCAAACCGATTCCGCGCTCGCGTCGTTACTTCCCGGAACCACATGGTGCGCATTTTCGGTCATGATACTCAGGCCGAAATTCTCCAGCGTGGGGATCAGGTCGGACAAGCGTGCTGGACCCTTGCGTAGATAAAGTGACAAGCGAAACAGTGTATCGGGGTCATCGGCCTTACGATAAGCACGCACCCGGTGCGGTGCCTCGCCCAGGGCTTCGATCGCCATAATGTCTTCAAGCGCCTGGTCTGCGCCCACATGGTCGCGATAACCTCCATCAAAGGCGTTGCGATATTTATCAAATAAAACGCGCGGGGTGACAGACCGCACCGTGTTACGAATAGTTGCTAAAAGATCGTCATCCCAATCGCGGCAGAGCGTACGAATGTCATGGGTAAGCTTGGTGATCCCGGGTCCTTGCGGGGCACCCGGATTAATACCGATAATAAAGTGAACCCTCACCAGCGCAGCATCGCCAAAATGAGGATAGAAAGCCGATACCCGGCCATCAAAGCTCTTGGCCAAAACCTGCCCAATGGCATGGCGCCTGTCAGAATTGAAAACGTCGCGCGGGATAAAAACAAATGCGCTGATAAATCGATCAAACCGGTCACGGCGTAGGATTAGTTTAACGCGCGGGCGTTTATAAAGCCGTAAAATCTCAATACAGGTGTCGCGCAAGGTTTCCACATCAACTTGAAAAAGCTCATCACGCGGATATGTTTCGAGGATATGTAAGAGCGCCTTTTCATTGTGCCCGCCAGCGACAAAAGGAGAGGCTTTTATAATCTTATCCACCTTGGCGCGCAAAAGCGGGATCTCCGTCGCGGGTCGATTATAGGCATCAGCGGTGAAGAGCCCGATAAACCTGTCCTCACCCACAAGGTTGCCCGCATCATCATAAAGTTTGACACCAAGGTAATCCTGATAAGTACGCCTATGGACAATAGACTTGGAGTTTGCCTTGGCGATCAGCAAGGGCTCTTCGGATCGCAGGAAATCCTCCACCGCCGGTGACAGCTCACCATTTGCCGAATAAGTGTTTTTCAGAATACGCCGGGTTGAATCCTTCAGTGTACCGAGGTCGCCTACGGGGTCACGCTCAAAAACCAGTTGCCCATCAACTGTTGAGGCCTTGTATCGGCGCACCCCGAGGAACGCAAATTGATCATTCAAGACCCAAGTAAGAAAATGACAGACCTCCGAAAGGTCTTCGCTGGAAACAGTTTTTAACTTTAGATAGCGCAGGCGGATAATCGCAGATTCCATCCGCATACGCATGGCCTGCCAATCGGCGACGGCTGCCTCCACGTCAAATAGAACGCGTTTTAGTTCACCCTCAAGAATTTCCAGCTCTTCACTGTCGATAGGCCCATCAAGCTCAGCATAAATAACAGATTCGCGCGTTGTAACGCTGCCCGCTTCACTGGGATGTGTGCGCACGCCATCGCTGGTTCGTGGCGTATCGAGAACCGCATTGACAAAAAAGTGAATTGCCTTGCCCGCTTCGGTGATTGCGGCGGTAATACTATCCACAACGAAAGGTTTATCTTCGGTGATCAGTTTAAGGACGGTTCGCCGCGATTGGCGGGCAGCATCCCCGTTCGCGTTGGCGCCGCCGGCATTGGCGCGGTCCTCGGCGGCGATACTCAAATCAATGATGGAGGTGTTTGCTGTGCGCGTTTGTCCAGCGGCCCAGACCCGTGCCGCGCGCTCGAATAGAAGGTCAGGATGGGCCCAAAGATAATCATCACCGGTTGCAAATCGCGCGAACTGTTCAAGCAGGCTTTCAAACGCAGGGTCGGTGTGGTCCCCGTCGCGCCAGTCGCCTTCGGTTTGGCGCCCGGCATGGTCAATCAGGGCTTTCAGCACATGTTCATCTTCGAGGGTGGGCACAAGCGCTTGGGTCATGGGGCAAAAATCCAGAAGGGGGCGTAAGCGATCAATAAATCAGGGCCCCGAATGGCGGGCTGACGCGGGTGCGGTGGGCTCTGTTTGACGGGCGGTTTGAACCTGAAAAACGGGCACGTCAACCATATCTCGCCTCGCGAATCCGGACGATGTATGGACCCTTAGGGTCTAACACTTCGTATACGCCGGATGTGTGGATACGTTATTTCGCTGAGCGTGCTGTGGGGAGTGTTCAGACCGCTTGCGCCGTTTCGGGGTGACGCTGATGCTCCGCCTTGTTGCGGTGCACCCTGACGGGACGCAAAGACGCGACATTGTCGGCAGCGGTCCGCATATGCGTGGGTGGATAGTCTAACCGCGCCTTGGTTTCGGCACGATTGGACAGAAACAACAAAGCCGTTAACAGCGCGAGCCCAATCATCAAACCGCCAATCATCGTGCCAATTGGCGTTGTGCCGAGGGTACAAAGGTAAAGGACATCACCAATCAAGATGGGCATGATAAAACGCAAGCTAGTGTTACGATCACAAGCCTGGAGGAGCGCGGTCATCGCCCCGGCGCCGGTTATAACCAAAAGCGGTATCATGGAGGGGGACGCAGGCGTCGTCAGAAGAAACGGCCCGCACGCCAAAATCACCCCGAGGACACCCATGGCTGCGCGATGATAGGCGCGCCATCGCAAAGGCCGCGACGCGATTTGATGCTGGCCACTGCGATAGCCAAAACCCTGCCGCGCAAGAAAGCTTAGTGTGAGCGCAATCATCAGCAACCAGACGAGGCTGGCCGGGTCCAACAGCAAAACCCCCGGCGCTGCCGCGTAGAAACTGGCAACGAAGACGGCAACAAAACAAAATGGAAGCGGGCGGGCCAGGAGGTTCGTCAGATGTAAATGCGCAGTACGCGACAACCCATTGGAAGCCGTCCGGCGAGGGTGTGCCCGGTGCGGGGGCGTGTCAGCCTTTTCCGCACCCTTTGCAATCACATCGGCTAAACGCGCCTGCAGGTCGCCGACGGGATCATGATGGTTACCGGCCTGAACCAAACCCACCAATCCTTATTAAACTGAACACTCCCTACAAGAGGCTGCTTTCGTTAACGATGCGTTAACGATGCTGAACAGTCCCTAAAAAGTCGGCCCGCCGGGCTGTTCATGCCAAGCGGTGCTTAGTCCGGGGCAACGGGCAGCGGCGGCTCACGGCGGCGAAAATTTGTGTTGATCTGAATGCCGGTCTGGGCCAGCTCGCCGCGGAGGACCAACGCGTCGAGGAAAAACGGATCGATCCGCAAGGCGGCGGCCACATCTTCAGCTGCTAATTCGAATTGGGTAAGCTCTTTGAGCCCGCGCGCGCGGGCCACCAGCCCCAGCAAGGAGCGGAAACCGAGGGCCTCGGCCTGGTCAACCGCATCAACCGCTTGCTGCCATCGCCGCCGGGCCACATGGATGCGGGCGGCGAGTGCAAATAGATCGCCAGCGTCTGGCGCTAAGGCAAATGCCGGGGTTAGCGCATCAAGCGCGGCATCGGGCCTATTAAGCCCTAAAAAGACCTCGGCCGCCTGCGCACTGATGGTCGCGCGGGTTTGCGCATCGCCGGCCGCTGGGCGCTCTGATAATTCGGAAAGGCGAATTGCTGCCAGACGCGGGGTGTCCCCGGCAAGTTCTGCAATGGCCAAACAATGGATTGCCGGCGGGCCGCCGCCATCGCTCACCCACCGGCGCGCTTTGATCAGTCCGTTGGAAAGATCATCGCGCACACCGGCAATGCAAGCTTCGTAGCGGGGCAAAGCTTGATATATCAGAGAGACGCGGCGCGGTGTTTCATAAGAAGTCGGGGTGGCCGGGTCTTCGTTTGAGGGGGCGGCACCCGGTTCATCTTCAGGTTTTGACGCCGGTGTGGTTGCGCTGCTTTTCCCCGTGGCGGCGTCTTGATCCTCTGGGATGCGTGGACCCTCGCCAGTGATATCGGCAAGGGCGTGATCGGGTGTTGCCAGATATTGATCGATCAGCGCTTGTAGGGCCGATTGCCCGTCGCTGTCTTGGCGCGCATTGGCAATGGGCCCCGAGAGGCCGATCGCAATGATGCTCAGCAAAGAAAAAACGACATATCGCATTGACGCTAGGTCTCCTGAAAACCCGGTGAAATTATGACCGCGCTATTCACGGGCGGGTGGTGGCGGCTTTAATTTCTGGGCGGTCAAAAGCTGAATTCATGAACGTCGGGTCCACGCGCGCCCTACTGCGTGCCTCATAAGCAAAGCCATAGGCAAGAATATCAGCATCCTGATTTTTCGTACCAATGAAAGACAGCCCCAGAGGCAGGCCGTGGACCGTCCCCATGGGAACCGATAAATGCGGATAGCCCGCAATGGCAGCAAGATAGCCGCCGCCCGACCAGTCGGGCCAAACATCGCCATTAATTGGGTCGATACGCGCCGTCAGGGGGCCGGAAGGCGACACAAGAACCCGCACATTATGGGTCGCCAAAAGCGCATCAATTCCATCGGGGCCCGTGGCGCGCTGTATTTCGTCGCGGTTGCTTTGATAGGTTTCATCATCCAGACCAGTTAACGGTGCCGCCGCCTCAAAAATGCTCTGGTCAAAAAGTGCCAATTCATGCGCGGCATTGTCTTTATTAAAGGCGATCACCGCATCAAGGGTTCGCGCGGTCACCGCCGGTGCCGCTTGAGCTAGATAATTGTTTAGTGTCGCCTTAAACTCATGGTACAGAACATTGCGTGATTTCGTCCAAAAATCTTCTGTATCAAGAGAGAATTCTTCAATTTCGACCAGTGTCGCACCCGCCGCCTTTAAGACTTCGAGGGCCTTGTCAAACGTGGCGGCGATATCGGCATTATCGCCCACGGAAAACCGTAAGACGCCAACCCGGACGCCATCGAGCGCACCCGCATCAAGACCAGCACTGTAATCAAGTGTGTCAGCGCCGTCTTGCGCCATTGCCGACAGCATCAACGCGGCGCCGCGCACGGTTTTGGTCATGGGCCCGGCGGTATCCTGAGACGATGAAATGGGCACGATATATTGTTGGGAGACGAGACCCACGGTGGGTTTGAACCCCACAATCCCATTCACATTAGACGGACAAATGATTGAACCATTGGTTTCCGTACCGACGGTGCCCGCGGCGAGCGATGCCGCCATGGCGGCACCCGAGCCGGAACTTGATCCGCAGGGGGACCGATCGAGCATATGGGGGTTACGCACCTGACCCCCCAACGCTGACCAGCCACTGATTGACCCGTTTGATCGAAAATTCGCCCACTGACTAAGGTTAGTTTTACCAAGGATGACAGCGCCCGACGCACGTAAGCCCGCCACCAGCGGTGAATCACGCCCGGTTACATTCTCTTTCAGCACCATGGCCCCCGCTGTGGTCGCCATGGCGTCCGCGCTTTCGATATTGTCTTTGAGGAGAATGGGGACCCCGTGGAGCGGGCCTTTAACCGTTCCATCGGCAAGCAGCGCATCGAGCGCACGCGCATCGCGCAAGGCATCGGGATTAACGGTCAAAACACTCTGAAGCTGTGGGCCCGCACGGTCGATTGCATTAATGCGGGCCAGATAGGCAGAAACCAACGCCTCCGACGTGATGTCGCCGCCGCGCAGTTTCGCCGCCAGCGTTGGCAAGTCATCGCGCAGCAGCGCAGGGAATTGCCCGTCATCATCAGTACCTCCACCACTTTGTGCTTCTGGGGTTCCTGCCGGTTCCGTTTTTGTTTGCGATTCAGCCTGAGATGGCGGTGGCGGTGTGGCATCGCACCCGCAAAGGAGGAAAGCCGACAACAAAGAGATTGCACGTGGGGTCACAGGATGGGCCCTTTCAACTGATCGATATTTCTGATGGGAAGAAAGATGCAATAGCGCCCGGCCTGATGCAATGCGCTTGACGTATCCCTCGGTTGAAGCACCGTGGGCTCCGATAGGAGAACTACCGCGGGGGGGGGGGAAACCGCGCTAGTGAGCCGTTTTATTCGGCAGGTTCCGGCGTGCGCGTTTCATCGGTCTGACCCTCGGTTTCCGGGGTCACATCAATGACCTCGTCTTCACCAAGCGTCCGCGTTTGCGCCGCTTTGGACGCCGGGCGCTTTGTCGTTTTCTGGCGGCGGGGCCGGGTGCCGGCGGCAGGCGCTGCCTCCTTCGACTTGACGGCTGTTTTTTTGCGGGTTCGGGGGCGTTTTGGCTTGGGCGTGCTGCCACCATCGCCGCCACGATTATTGGGCGTTGGCTTTTCCGTTGCGCCGGTTGTTGCTGCCTGGCCTGCTGGTGCCACGATTTGCGCTTGTGCTGCTCGCGGGGAGATTGGCAGGTGGCAGGTGACTTTTGTTCCTTTGCCGGTGGCCGATTCAAGGCGCACAAAACCGCCATGGAGTTTCACAAATCGTTCGACCAGAGATAGGCCAAGGCCAACCCCGGCACTTGGGCCTCGGCTTTCAAAGGCATCAAAGGCTTTTGCCTGATCTTCCGGCGAAACGCCGCGGCCATTATCCTCAACCCATAGCCGCGCCATATCTGCTGCGCGGTCTGCACCGATTGTCACCTGACCGCCTTGGTCCGTATACGCAAACGAGTTGGACAACAGGTTGAACAGAACCTGCTTCAGGCGTTGTTCGTCAGCCTCAATCACCCCAATGTCACGCGCGCATTCAACCTTGAGGTTGACGCGTGTATCTTCGGCCTTCAACGCCGCATAGGTCGCCGCGCTTTCCACTAACTGACGCAAATCGACTTTACCGATTTCGAGGGTCATCTGGCCCGCATCAATCGCTGTTAGGTCAATGACGTCATCAATCAGATCACGCAAATGATAGGACGCCGTCAGGATATCGGCGATATAGTCTTTTTGTCGATCATTCAGTACACCGAACATCTGGCTTTCCAGCATTTCGGTAAAGCCCACAATGGTCGCCAGCGGTGTGCGCAACTGGTGTGACACATGATCGGCAAACTTCGATTTCAGATGTCCAACGGCTTCCAGAATTTCGTTGCGCTCTTTGAGCTCTTTTTCGCGCTCACGTGAGTCCGTGATGTCGAGAAAATAAACCAGCGAGGCCCCATCGGGCAGCGGCTCGGTGCCCATGGAAAGTGTGCGGCCATCACGCAGAGTAATCTCCCGCTCCTTGAGCGGCTGGCGATGTTCCGGGGACATGGAAATGATACGTTGTTTGATCGAACCCATGACAGGGTCAGTTTCGGGGACCAGCGTACCCATTTTCGTCAAGATCGCGTCCACGTGGGGCGCGCCATCAAGAAAGTCACGGCCAAACCGCCAGAGTTCACGAAACGCTTCGTTGAACAGTCGCAAGCTACCATCGCTCGCAAAAACGGCAACGCCTTCAGCAAGATTGTTCAGCGTCGAGCGCTGCACTTTCATCTGGGTATTGTATTTGGTTTCGAGTTTAAGCTTTTCGGTCACGTCTTCAAAGACCAGCAGAACGCCGCCCAACGCGTGACGTTCGCGCATAACTTTTATGGCCCGCCCATCGGGCAGGTTCCACAGTTCAACCGGTGCGCCGCCATCGCGCTCGCTTCCGGGCTCGGGCAAATCACCCGTATAAAGATCAAGTTGTGTTTCGCGCCAGGCGCGGTAATCGGCGCCCCGTTCGGGCAATTTGCCGCCATGGTCGAGATCATCGAGGATTTCGCCGTGGGTGGGCCGACCGACCAGATCCGCATCATCGAAACCCCAAAGGTCCTGAAACGCCTGATTGTAATAGGAAAGACTTTGATCAACCTCAAAAAGCGCGACGGCAGACGGGATCTCGTCTAGGATCTTCCGGTTGGCCTCCACATGATCGGTCAAATCGCGCTGACTGCGGTCAAGGTCAGTGATATCCAAGGCAATGCCGCCAATACCTGAACCGCCAGCCGAATGCATGGGCGTTTCAACAATCCTCAGGACACGGCGATTCCCATCGATATTAACGACAATTTGGCCCATAGCGCGTTGCCGGGTTGCGGAGGCCTCCTCGGCAATCTTTTTGGCACCAGGGTCAAGTTCAATCTGCTTACGGAGCACTTCGCTGGGCGAGTTACTTTCCACCGCCTCGCAATAGGCGCGGTTGACCCACACAAGATCAAGATCAGCATCGCGGCGCCAGGTTGGCACCATGGTTTTTTCCATGAAAGAAAGCGCGCTATGCAAATCGATTGATCGTTCACGAATTTTGCCCAAAACGCCGTCATCTTCGGCCATGCGTGCCGCGGGATCGGTCAGCCAGAGGCCAACCTGACTGCCCGCAACGCGGCCATCGGCCTCAATCGCCCGGCCTTCCAAGGTTACAACTGCGCCGGAAAAAGGAATGCCGTGGGCTCTCAGATCACTGACTTTTTCGCGTAAGGTCTTGGGCTCTTTGCCATCATCCTCAAGCGGCAGATCACCAAGTGTATCGAGCAGCTGTGACACTGGTGATTTTTTTTGGCTTTCCGAATCATTCAGCGGATCAAGCCCGGTGGAGAAAGACAGGAGTGATGCGAGCGCCGCCGGTCCCCCGAGAATTTTGGGATCACCCCAACCTTGGGCGAGGGCGGCCACATCATCTTCCCAAACGAGCACGAGACCTGGGTGCGCGGACAAGATCGCCCCGGTTTTTTCCAGGTCGGCTTCCATCTGTGCCAAATTGCGTGACCAGTCCACTGAAATTGTCTTTGACGCAATCGAAACGCGCACCGCCCACAGGACGGAGGCGATGGTCAGGGCAAATAAACCTGCAAAGCCGAGAACAGTGGGATCAAGGCCATCGATAAAAGGTTGAAAGCCAGCCGCCCCATCAAGGGTCGCGGCACCATTTTGTTGGGCCATCGCGGCAGGTATGGCCGCCAGAAATCCAGCACTAAAAAACGCCGTGGTCATGCGCAGGAAAGCCGCGCATTGGGCGCGCCGCCATGGGCGGCCTGGCGCGCGTTTCATGGCGTTTTGACCCCGTGCAAAAGGCCCAGTCGCCGCGATCGGTGCCGATACGTAAGAGTGCCGATGATAAACCCGCTGACGCCAAATCATGCTGCCAGTACTTTCCTAGAACGCGCCCAGATCCTAAAATGCTCAAATCGCGGAATAGATGCGGTATCTACCGGCAACCGCGTGCCACTGCACGGTTCCAGCAGAGCAGTCTTCGCCTGATTGGCAAATATACAACCGCAAGATGTAGCGACAGAGTGCAGACCCACCCACCATATGACCCCTGTTCGCACCCATCGGCTAGGGGCATCGACCTTTTTTTTTGGGGTAAAGCCGGGTCAGTTTCCAACAGCTTTTTAGCTCTGGAAATAAGCGCCTTCAGGATTTTCCTGTGCGAGGCGGTGATCGAGATAAGAAGCCGCTGTTTCCAGGAAGTCCTCCAGATTAGCCTGAAAGAAATGGTCGCCATGGGGCACGGTGGTGAACTCCACCTTGCGCCCTTTCTGCGTCCGTGTCCGCTCCACCATCAGGCGGGTTTCCTCGGGCGAGCAGACTTTATCTTCCGTGCCATGGATCACGAGGCCCGACGAGGGGCAGGGCGCAAGAAACGAAAAATCATAAAGATTCGCCGGCACGGACCCGGCCAAAAAGCCAACAATCTCGGGACGCCGCATTAAAAGCTGCATGGCGATCCAGGAGCCAAAAGAAAACCCGGCAACCCACGCGAAAGGCGCATTGGCATTGCGTTGTTGCAAAAAATCGAGCGCGGTGGCCGCATCGGCCAATTCGCCCTGGCCGTGGTCATATTCACCCTGACTGCGCCCGACACCGCGAAAGTTAAAGCGTAATACCGAAAAGCCGCGCTGAATAAACATATGATACATGTCATAGCAGACACGGTTGTTCATGCTGCCGCCAAACATCGGGTGAGGGTGTAGCACTAGCGCGACGGGGGGATTGTCGCCTTTACCTTTTTGGTAGCGGCCTTCGAGGCGGCCCTCGGGACCGGCGAATATGACTTCGGGCATGTGTGTTTCCAGGTGCTTGGGGTTGCGCCCGCAATCCAATTAAGTCGGATTTAGGACGATTTTTTTCGGGGTGACAAAACGCGCATCGGCGGTCATGCCATTCTATTCTTGACTGTTTTGCTCGGGTTTCTTAGATCACGGATTGACGAGTTAATGCCGGGTAGCTGGTGGTCATAGCATTTTCCTGCGCAATTGCCAGTTCTCTCTAACGGTTTTGTGGTGTTGACGAGGGGCGTGGCCGGATTTTCAGGGTTTGAGGTCGTTGCCCGCCCAATCGCGGTGCGCAACAAGCGCGAGGAGATTTCATGAAGCTGACAACCAAAGGACGCTACGCCGTTAGCGCGCTGGCGGACATCGCGGCGTTTTCGGCGGGCAAGCCGGTATCGCTTTCCGATGTGTCCGTGCGACAGGGCATTTCGCTTTCCTATTTGGAGCAATTGTTTGGCAAACTCCGCCGCGCTGGTCTGGTGGAAAGCGCCCGCGGGGTTGGCGGTGGCTATTGGCTCGCCAGACGGGCAAGCGACGTGCGCATCGGCGACATCGTGCGCGCAGTTGATGAACCCATGCGGGCGACCGCGTGTGCGCCGGGATCGGCAAAAGGCTGCCAGGGCTTGTCGGCACGCTGTTTGACCCATGATTTATGGGATGAATTGAGCCGCCAAATTGAGATCTTTCTCAACGCTATCTCACTGGACGATATTGTTGAGCGCCGTGTTCTTGGGATGGCGGGCTTGGGTCAACGCGGGCCAAATCTTCCGTTAAATGAGGAATTGAGTGTTGCCGAGCCCACCGTGCATGGCGAGGCAGGCACGTGACCCGAACCTATCTCGATTATAATGCCACTGCGCCCGTGCGCCCGCCCGTCATTGATGCCGTGGCCGCCGCCATGGCCCAGCTCGGCAATTCATCCTCCGTACACGAAGAGGGCCGGGCCAGCCGCGCGTTAATTGAGGCCGCGCGCGAAACCGTGCGCAAAGCCGTTAATGGCCCCGTGAATGGCATCATCTTCACCAGCGGCGGTACGGAAGCCATCCATTATGCCCTGCACGGAACAGTGGGAGCAGGCCTGGTGCGCCGCGTTTTTGTGAGCGCCATTGAGCATGCGGCGGTTCCGGCCAATGCGGCAACGCTGATATCCGGTGAGGGTCCGGTTCCCGTTGAAACGCTGCCGGTGTTGCCCACGGGCCTGCTTGATATTGAGCAGTTGCGCGCTCGGCTTTCGGAGTATGATACAACGCGCGATGGCGACTTTCTTGTCTGTCTCATGCTGGCAAATAATGAAACTGGCGTGATCCAACCGGTGCGCGAGGCCGCGGCAATCATTCATGACGCGGGCGGATTATTATTTGTAGATGCCGCCCAGGCGGTGGGTAAAATCCCCGTCAATTTCGTCATGCTGGGTGCCGATATGCTGGCGCTAACGGGTCACAAATTTGGCGGCCCGCTGGGCGTTGGTGCCTTGGTGGTGCGCCCTGATCTGCCGCTGGCGCCTGTCATGCGCGGCGGTGGTCACGAGATGAACCGGCGGGCGGGTACTTCCAATGGACCGGCCATTGCCGGGCTGGCCAAGGCATGTGACTTGGCCACCGCGTCGCTTAACCATGGTGTCATACTGGGGCGTTGGCGCCACAAAATGGAAGCAGCCGTGGTGGCGATGGGGGCAACCGTCTGGGGTGCAGGGCAGGATCGCTTGCCGGGCACTTTGTGTTTTTCCGCCCCCGGATTTTCATCTGAAACGCAATTGATGGCGCTGGACCTTGCAGGCATCGCAGTCTCTGCGGGCTCGGCCTGTTCATCAGGCAAGGCAAAGCCCAGCGGCGTTCTGTCCGCCATGGGCGCCAGCGATGAACTCGCCCGGTCGGCCGTGCGTATCTCGCTCGGTTGGAATAGCAAGGAAGAAGACGCAGATCACTTTATCGCTTCGTGGACGCAAGCTTATCAACGTGTGAGGGAGAGAGCCGCATGACGGTTTATATGGCTGTACAGGTAAAGATTAAAGATCGCGCCGCGTACGAACGATATAGCGAAGCCTTTATGCCGATATTTTCAAAATTCAAAGGCACCATGCTGGCCGCGGATTTTGATCCGCAAGTCATGAGCGGCGCATGGGATCACGACCGGCTTGTGCTTGTGTCGTTCCCCGACAAACCCTCGCTTTATGAGTGGCTTTCGTCGGATGAATATCGCGCCATTGGCGCCGATCGTAATGCCGGCGCAGACACCATTGCGCTCTTGGCGCAGGGAATTGAGAGTTAGAAATAATGTCAGAAGCAAAACTTGGAATCGATCAGGCGACGGTGGATACGGCCAAATCGCTTGAGACCTATAAATACGGCTTCACCACCGACATTGAAACGGTGAAAGCGCCAAAAGGTTTGTCGGAAGACACGATCCGGTTCATCAGTGCAAAGAAAGAAGAGCCTCAATGGATGCTCGAATGGCGGCTTGAGGCCTATGCCCGCTGGTTGAAAATGGATGAGCCCGAATGGGCCATGGTTGACTACCCCAAAATCGATTATCAGGACGCCTATTATTACGCGGAGCCAAAAACCGGCGCGAAATATGAGTCCATTGACGATGTGCCGCCGGAAATTCTCGCCGATTTTGAAAAACTTGGCATTCCGTTGCGGGAGGCGGAGGTTTTGCTGGGCGTTAAAGGGGCTGCAGGGTCTGCTGCGGAGGGACGCGCCGGCGCCGATGCAGCGCCAGATAAGCCAAAAGTAGCGGTTGATGCAGTTTTCGATTCTGTATCGGTCGCCACAACATTTCAGAATGAACTCAAGAAAGCGGGCGTGATCTTCATGTCCATTTCTGAGGCCATTCGGGAGCATCCGGACCTCGTTAAAAAATATCTGGGTACGGTTGTACCGACCACAGATAACTATTTTGCCACGTTGAACTCCGCCGTCTTTTCTGATGGGACATTCGTGTATGTACCAGAGGGCGTGCGTTGCCCCATGGAACTGTCAACCTATTTCCGGATCAATGAGGCCAATACGGGCCAGTTTGAACGTACCCTGATTATTGCGGCGCCGGGCGCTTATGTATCTTATCTTGAAGGGTGCACGGCGCCCATGCGCGATGAAAACCAATTGCATGCGGCGGTCGTTGAATTGGTGATTGAGGATGATGCTGAGATTAAATATTCCACGGTGCAAAACTGGTACCCGGGCGATAAGGACGGCAAGGGCGGCATCTATAATTTTGTCACCAAACGTGCCGACTGCCGCGGGACCAACGCCAAAGTCTCTTGGACACAAGTTGAGACCGGGTCCGCGGTGACGTGGAAGTACCCTTCCTGTGTGCTCAAAGGCGACAATAGCCAGGGTGAATTTTACTCCATCGCCATAACCAATAATCATCAGCAGGCGGACACAGGCACCAAGATGATCCATCTGGGTCGCAATACAAAGTCCCGCATCATCTCTAAAGGGATTTCTGCGGGCCAGTCGAATTCGACCTATCGGGGGCTTGTGTCGATTAACCGAAAGGCGTCTGGTGCACGCAATTTTACGCAGTGTGACTCCCTGCTAATCGGTCAAAATTGCGGCGCGCACACGGTGCCGTACGTGGAAAGTCGTCACCCCGGCGCCGTGCTGGAGCACGAAGCCACAACCTCCCGCCTGTCCGAAGATCAACTCTTTTACTGCCAACAACGCGGACTCTCCGAAGAAGAAGCCGTTGCCCTCCTCGTCAATGGTTTCTGTAAGGAAGTTTTACAGGAGCTGCCCATGGAGTTTGCAGTGGAAGCCCAAAAGCTGGTGAGTGTGAGCCTTGAGGGGAGTGTGGGGTGATGTTGATCATCAAGAACATTCCCAAGTTTTTTTGGAGCTTGATCTTTCCGGTCATTGGCCTTGTGTATCTTTTGTCAATGGCGCTGTTCTGGGTGTCTGATACTCCGATGTTTTCGAAATTATTGGGAGTAGAGCCGCCCAAAATTACAACAACTGATGAAGTGTTTCCATCTCCATCGGGTAATCATAAAATCACAGTTCGACGAGTTGTTTGGGAGACTGAGGACCCTTCAAGTCTTTTTCTTTCGCTCCCGCTGAGTATGGATGTTCCACCACCTGGTGGATACGTATATGTCGGGCGAAAAGAGAAGGATCCAAATTGGGAAACCGACTGGTACGTATTTTCATTTGCCGAAGCCACCGAAAACGAAGGAGGCGAGAATGGCCACATTCGAATTTTCTGGAACCAAGAGGATTTTATTACAGTAGAATATTGCGGCATTGCGATAAATGAATTCGGTAATTCCATTTCCATTGACGAGGAAGTCGGTTTGTCAGCGGAAATTGAAGTCAAAAGATCTGACCAATGTCAGTCACGAATTCGGAGCGTGTAAAATGCAGAGACGTATACATAATAGAAAGAGTGTGCGTCAAAAAAAAGCTACGCGCTTTGTACTTGCCTTAGTTTCGCTAGGCGCAATGGGCACCGCCCACGCCCAACCCTCGCCATTTTCACCCGTTGTTGAAGCCAATGGCGTTCTTTATCTTGCCGGTCATCTGGGGCGTGATCCGAAAACCCGCGCCCTCCCTAAAGGTATCGCTGCGCAAACAACTCAGACGCTGAAAAATATCGGCGCGACGCTGGCCACCGTGAATGCGACCCATGCTGACATTGTTCGCTGCCAGGTGTTTCTGGCCACTATCAAGGATTTTGGTACCATGAATGAGGCCTATCGAACCTTCTTCCCGCAGAACCCGCCCGCGCGAACAACTGTTGCGGTAAAGGGCCTTGCGCTTGATGCGAAAATTGAAATCGAATGCACCGCTGTGCGCGGTCACGCCAGCCGCAATTCGGCTATCCAATCAGAAAGTCAGTAGACCATGTTAAAGATCGACGATTTGCACGCCCGTGTTGAAGACACACCCATACTAAAGGATCTTTCTCTTGAGGTACCCGCCGGGCAGGTGCACGCCATTATGGGACCGAATGGGTCGGGCAAGTCGACCTTGTCCCACACAATTTCGGGCCGTGATGACTATGAGGTGACGCAAGGCGGGGTCTGGCTCGATGATACGGACTTGCTTGCCCTTGATCCCAATGAGCGTGCTAGCGCGGGGGTATTTTTGTCCTTTCAACATCCCATGGAAATACCGGGCGTCGCCACGATGAATTTTATCCGTACCGCGCTGAACGCACAGCGAAAGGAGCGCGGCGAGGACGAGGTGTCGGCGGCGGAGTTTTTGCGTTTGATCCGGGCCAAGGCAAAGCTGGTGGGTCTGACCGATGAAAAACTGAAACGTCCCTTTAATGTCGGGTTTTCCGGTGGTGAAAAAAAGCGCATGGAAATGCTGCAAATGGCGATTTTTGAACCGCGTGTGTGCATCATGGATGAAACCGACTCTGGTCTTGATATTGACGCCCTGAAAATGGTCGGTGATGTGGTCAACGAACTGCGCGATGGGACGAGGAGTTTTCTCGTAATTACCCATTATCAGCGCCTGCTCGATTACATCAAACCCGACCGGGTTCATGTTCTGGCGGGCGGCAGGATTGTGAAGTCTGGCGGCCCTGACCTTGCGCGGGAACTTGAATCCTCCGGCTACGATCAATTTATTGAGGCAGCGTAATGGCAACGTTTTCCTTTGCCAATCCGACGCCGTTTGAGGTTGCGTTAGCGGATGCGGTGCGCGCGCGCCCCCATGATCAGGTCGAGCGTCAGGCGGCGTTTGCACGGTTTGCGCGCACAGGTTTGCCCCATCGTCGGTTGGAGGCGTGGAGGTGGACAGATTTTCGGGTCGCGCTGACTGATCCCCTTACGGATGATGGTGGCGCCGTTGTGGCCCCATCGGCATTTCACGGTGCCGGTTTTTTTACGATTACGCTTGATGAAACGGGTGCCCGTTGGGCCGGCGACGTGCCGGCGGGATTGAGCTTGCGTGTTACCGATGAGGTATCGCGCTTGATGCCGTTGGCGGCTGATGAGCCAATGGCAAGTTTGGCCCAGGCGCTTTGCCGCGAAACGCTTATCATTAGTGTCGCGGATCACACGCAGGTGCATTCGCCCGTCCACTTGTTTCGGAGCGGTTTGGGCGGCGACACCCATCGCCGGGTTTTGATCTCTGTAGGCGAAGGGGCTGACCTGACGCTTGTCGATACATTGGAGGCAAGCGGCGATCCAAAATTCCTTGATAATCTGTTGGTTGAATGTCGTCTTGCCGCCAGGGCGCGATTAACGCGTCTTGGGTACAGCCGGGCAGGAACCAATGGCATTGATAATGGTCTTTATACGGTAGAAGCGACGCGGGACGCCGCGTTTGAGCAATATGTGCTCGCCCGTGGTGGCAAGAAAAGCCGTCTTGAAACACGGCTTGATTTCGAGGGTGCGGGCGCGGAGGCAACTTTGCTTGGGGCTTCAATGTTGGGTGGGCGGTTGCATGGCGATCTGACCACCCACATTATCCATGGTGCGCCTGACTGTGTGGTAGAACAGCGTCACAAGTCGGTCTTGCGGGATCAGGCCCACGGCGTGTTCCAGGGCAAGTTTCTGGTGGAACGGGCTGGCCAGAAAACTGATGCGGACATGCAGGCGAATGCACTATTGTTGTCCGAAGGCGCCACGATCAATCACAAACCTGAATTGGAAATCTACGCCGACGATGTTCAGTGTGCGCATGGGTCGACTGCGGGCGCCCTCGACGATGAGGCATTGTTTTATCTGCGCCAGCGCGGGTTGACCGCTGAAATTGCGCGCGCGCTTCTGGTGGAAGCGTTTTTGGGGGAGGTTTTTGACGCGGTGCCGGTGGAGGCCGTCGCTGATTTTTTCCGTACCGAAATGGCGCAATGGCTCGCCGAGGACGCACGATGATGAGTACACCGACGATGATCTATGATGTGGAAGCCATTCGCGCGCAATTTCCAATTCTGTCGCGAGAGGTGCATGGCAAGCCGCTCGTCTATCTCGACAACGCAGCCTCCTCACAAAAGCCGCGCGTGGTGATCGACGCCATGGTCAAGGTGATGGAGCAAGGCTACGCGAATGTCCATCGCGGGCTCCATACGCTTTCGAACGAGGCAACGGCGGCGTTTGAGGATGCGCGTGCGATGACAGCGCAATTTATCAATGCAGCCCACACGGAAGAAATCATCTTCACGAGTGGCGGAACAGATGCGTTTAATCTCGTTTCTTATGCGCTTGGCGTGGAAGCGTTGGAAGAGGGTGATGAGATCATCCTCTCTATTATGGAGCACCACTCCAATATTGTTCCCTGGCACCTGTTGCGAGAGCGTAAGGGTGTGGTCCTGAAGTGGCTTGATGTTTCCGATGATGGCCAGATTGACGTGGCGGCCTATGAAGCGGCGTTCGGTAGCCGGACGAAATTTGTTGCTCTGTCCCATATGTCCAACGTTCTCGGTGTGGAAACGCCTGCCAAGGAACTTGCGCGGATTGCCCATGACCATGGTGCAAAAATCCTATTCGATGGGTGTCAGGCTAGCGTCCATGGGCCGATTGATGTTCAGGATATCGATTGCGATCTTTATGTGATGACGGGCCACAAGCTTTATGGCCCGACCGGGGTTGGTATTCTTTATGGCAAGAAATCAATCCTCAACACACTGCCGCCCTATCGCGGCGGCGGGGAAATGATCGATGTGGTGGAGACCGATCGCGTCACCTACAATGAGGCGCCACACCGGTTTGAGGCGGGTACGCCGGCGATCATTGATGTGATTGGGTTCGGTGCCGCGCTGCGCTGGATGATGGAGACTGGCATGGAGGCCATTGCCGCCCATGAGTTGGCCCTGTCTCGCCACGCCATGGAGGAATTGCGGAAACTGAATTTCGTGAAACTTTATGGACAGGCAGCGGACAAGTCCCCAATCATCTGTTTTGGGATGGACAATGCCCACCCTCACGATATCTCCGCAATCCTTGACCGATCAGGTGTCGCCGTGCGCGCCGGGCACCATTGCGCCCAGCCCCTAATGAAGCGGCTCGACGTGAACGCCACCGCCCGGGCATCTTTTGCGGCGTATAATACCCACGCCGAGGTTGAGGCGCTGGTTGCGGGGCTGCATAAGACGCACCAGATGTTAGGATAGGGATCAAAAAGGATCCGTGGATCAATGGTATGACTGAACAGCGTGATATGATCGATTTGGGGACGGGTGCCCCGGGCGCGGCAGACAAGGCGGACGCAACCGTGCCGGTTGACACCCAGTCTGTACAAAGTGGCGGCGCCACTATTTCGGAGACTGAGCTTGGCCAGATAACCGCCGATGTGATCAAAAACCTCAAAACGGTCTACGATCCTGAGATTCCCGTTGATATTTATGAGCTTGGCCTAATCTACAAGGTCGATTTGTCTGATGAGCGTTTGCTGACGATCGATATGACCCTCACGGCGCCTGGCTGTCCTGTGGCCGGTGAAATGCCCGGCTGGGTTGAGGGGGCCGTGCGGGGGATCGACGGCGTCGATGATGTGTGCGTAAACATGACATTTGAGCCACCCTGGACGCCGGAGCGGATGTCCGACGAGGCAAAGCTCGAACTCGGCTGGATGTGAGGATAGACCCCATGGCAAGACGTGAACGCCCTAAGGCCGTTACCCTGACCGATGAAGCGGCCAGCCGCATGCAAGCGATCATGGACGCCGCCGACGAAGCCTTTATCGGCGTCAAGATCGGCGTCAAAAATGGCGGCTGTGCCGGTATGGAATATACGATGGATTACGCCACCGAAGCGGGGCCACTTGATGAGGTCGTTGACGAAAATGGCATCAAGATTTTAATTGATCCGAAGGCGATCTTGTTCCTCCTCGGTACCCAGATTGATTTTGTGACCGAGAAATTGTCCCAGCGATTCGTCTTTAACAATCCGAACCAGACTGACGCATGCGGCTGTGGTGAGAGTGTGACGATTGTTCCCGCGGCGATCTCGTGAGCGATATTCGCGTTTATGCGGGCGTGCGTAGCCCTTATTCGCGGCTTGGCATGCATGTGCTAAAACGCGCGGGGCTAAACCCCGATGTTTGGCCATTTACGGGTCCACCAGACGGGGCGGTTTTTCAAAACCCCACCGATAACCAACTTAAACTCGCCTATATTATGCAGGATGCGCCGCGACTTGCCCAGCGGATGGGGTTGGCAATGACACGGCCGGAAAATCCCGATCCTGATTTTGGCCCGTCTCACCTCGCACAGCTTGCTGCGACCCGGGATGGGGTTGGGCTCGGCTATGCCTGTGCCATCGCCGATGCCCGTTGGGGCGAGGGTAAAGATGTGGGCGATCTTAACGTGCTTTGTGCGTGCGCCGATGCCATTGGCTGGTCGGCTCAGGCCGTTAAAACTGCGGTGGATGATGGTCTGGCTAACCTTTTTGACCATCACCGGGCCCTGATCAAAAAAGATGGCGTCTTCGGTGTGCCCTTCGCTGTTCTCGACACCAATAAGCGGCCCCAGAAATTTTGGGGGCATGAGCGTTTTGAGCTCCTGGTGGAGAGCGTGAACACTGGGTAATGCCATTGACGAGCGGTTGCCGGAGGGCGACGTTAAGTGGCTATGCAGTTTAATTTTGCCACCGCTGGACGATTGATTTTTGACTCGGGTGCATCTGCGCAATGTGGTGACCACGCGCGTTCCCTCGGTATACGGCGTCTTCTTCTGGTTACGGATAAGGGCATCATGGCGGCGGGTATCGCCGCGCCGATTATTGCTGCGTTAACGGATGCCGGGTTGGCTGTTGCCGTTTTCGATAATGTGAGCGCGGATCCGCCGGTGTCGGTTATTGAGACGGCCCGCGATGCCGCGATCACCCATAAAGCTGATGGCGTTCTTGGTCTTGGCGGCGGTAGCGCCCTGGACGCGGCGAAGCTTGCCGCGCTTCTTGCGCGCAGCGGGGAGGCGCTTGCCGATATTTACGGGTTGGACCAGGCACAGGGGCCACGCCTCCCGCTGATCCTTATCCCCACAACGGCAGGAACGGGGTCAGAGGTTACGCCGATCTCCATCGTTACGGTGGGGGCGGAGGAAAAAAAGGGCGTTGTCTCCCCGCATTTATTGCCTGATATCGCGCTCCTAGATCCGGCGCTCACATTAGGGTTGCCGCCCGCAGTGACGGCCGCAACTGGTATTGATGCCATGGTCCACGCCATTGAGGCTTACACCAGTGTCCATAAGAAAAATCCCATATCTGATGCGCTTGCTACAAAAGCACTGGGCCTATTGTCCAGCGGCCTGCCGCGGGCATTTGCCGATGGCGGTGATCTCGGTGCGCGGTCTGATGCCCTTCTCGGCGCGTGCCTTGCCGGTATGGCGTTTGCCAATGCGCCCGTGGCGGGCGTCCATGCTTTGGCCTACCCCATTGGCGCGCGGTTTCACGTGCCCCATGGCGTTTCCAATGCGCTCATGTTGCCAGCTGTGCTGCGCTTTAATCTACCAAAGGCTGGTGAGTATTATGCACAGCTTGCGGAATATATCTGTACTGATGATGAAATCGGCATGGCACCCTGCCCGCAGGAAGCGTTTATTCTAAAGCTCGAGCGTTATTGTACGGAGATGGAAGTACCCCGTCAGTTGCGCCAAGTGGGGATCACACGCCAAGACCTTGATCAGCTCGCAGATGATGCGATGTTGCAAACCCGGCTTTTGATCAACAATCCGCGTACCGTGACCCGCGATGATGCCTTTGCGCTCTATGAGACCACCTTGTGATCAGGCGCTTTGGGCGCGGTCCAGATCATTTTCAGCAATTAGGCGGGGACCACCCGCAGCAAACAAAATCGCCCGTAGGGTTTCTACGCCCGCGGCGCTATCGCCCTGGCTGATGGTTTTGCCAAACTCCGTACTATAATTGACCGCGTCAATCACATGGGGTTCAGGCGTTGGAATAATCAGTTTAGCGCCTGCCATTATAGATTCCCGCCAGATTTCGAGCGCCTCTTGTTTGCGCGCGGCCGGGGCCAGCAAATAAGCAGGTTGCCGCGCCCGGCATTCTGTTTCAGACAAAATTGACACGTCTGACCCGGCTATCTCGTCTGTCTGGTCACGGTCTGCCGCACGTACGAAAAAGGTAGCGTTTTCAAGGGCCGCGCCCGCCCATATCATCAGGTCTCGAGCGTGATCATCTGTACCCAGAATAGCAATTTCCTCATCATAGCTGATAATATCAGCAATCATCCCCCGAAAGGCTTCCTGAGCATTTTGCAGGCGGGCATAGTAGGCCTGATAGGGCGCCCGATCGCGCAGCGCCAGAACCGTTTCTTCATCCCACAACCGGGCAAGACGGTCATTCCACGGATCAAAATCAAAGCCGTCAAAACTGTCATGGGCAATGAAAAGGCGAATGGAGCCCCCATTTTTATTGGTCATACCGCCGCGGACAATTTTTAGGCCTTCTTTGCGCACCAGATACTCCAACACTTGAAGCGAAAAAACCTGGCTTAGCTCTGGGTTCGCCAGATCAATGCTATTGGCGGTCAACAGGACGGGCGCATAAAGCGTTTCGAGGACAAACAGGCCATCGGGGGCGAGCCGGTCTCGCACGCTGGCCAGAAAGGCGCGGGGGTCGGAGACTTCTTCGAACGTGGAGATGCAGGTGATGATATCAAACTGCTTGGTGCCAAACGCCTGGTCCAGTTGTGCGGAGGGGAAGGGGGCGCGCGCCGACCAGGCCCACTCGCCAATTTCTTCGACGCTGTCATGGGGATCAACGCCAAACCGCTCCACCCAACGGGGATAAAATGACAGCAATGTGCCATCATTGCAGCCAATATCGAGCGCTGAGCAATCGCGCCCGGAGATCATCTCCAGCGCTTCTGTTGCCGCATCGCGCAGATGATTGCGTGTGGTGCGCAGGCGCGCCGAGGGCATGAGGTTGCGCGGTGCATAACCGGGCGTGCCATGACGGTGCAACAAGCCGCAGGCATGGGGATCGATTGACGGGTCACACAGATAAAAACTTTCCAACCTCTCACTAAAGTCGCCGCCCGTGGCGGGGTCATCAAACAGCCGGGTTTGAGCGGTGCTGCCGCAGACGGGGCAGGCAAATTGATCGGTCATGGGGGCGCCTTCGCAAAAGAATGCTCACATCAACCGTTTGATATCAGCGCCCATCACCGTGGCGGTTCTTGGTAAAATAGGCGTTAAAAATACAGCGTATACAAATTAAATGCCTGGGAAGAGAAGTTAACGCGGCGTAAATGGTTGCGCCAGAAACACGCCGTTACGCGGCGAGATGGTTGATCAGCTTGCGTTGAAATTTTGTGCCGACTGCAACCTGATCAAGGGTGATAAATTCGTTTGGTTGGTGGGCCTGATCAATGGAGCCTGGGCCGCAAATCACCGTGGAAAAACCGGCTTCTTGAAACTGTCCGGCTTCGGCGGCGAAGGCGACCACTTCGGTGTGATTATGGCCGGTTAAAGCCTTTGCGAGGTCCGCAGCCGGATTATCAGCGCGGGGCGCAAGGGGCGGGGCGTTGGTCAATTGCTCTGTGGTAATCGCGCATTCTGGGGCGATGGCGCGCATCTGCGCTTCCACGGTGCGTTCATGCTCTTCAAACCGCGAGAGAAGTGTTTGCGTTTTATCGCCCGGCAACAACCGCATATCCCACTCAAACCACGCCTCCCCCGCCATGATGTTCAACTGTGTGCCACCATGCATTACATTCACTGTAAGGGTTGAATAGGGCGGATCAAACGGGGCCGACCGATCGGCATTGGCCTGATTTTCCGATCTGCACGCTGACAGAAAAGTAATCAGTTTGGCAGCCGCCTCCACGGCGGACACACCGCGTTCCACTTGGCTCGAATGGGTGGTATAGCCAGTGATATGGGTACGGAAGGATGAAATCCCCTTGTGCCCGTCCACTACCCGCATGGAGGTTGGCTCACCCACAATGACCGCTGACGGCGTTGGCAGGTCTCTGGCAATCCGTTCAATCATGCGCGGTGCGCCGATACACCCGATTTCCTCGTCATAGGATAAGGCAAGAATGATCGGGCGTTTGAGATCAGCGGCCACAATCTCGGGCAGGAGCGATAAGGTAATCGCGGGAAAGGATTTCATGTCCGCCGTGCCGCGCCCGAAAAGCGCCCCATCTTTTTGAATAAGCGTGAAGGGGTCCGTGTCCCAGGCCTGATCAGTGACGGGCACCACATCGGAGTGGCCCGATAAGACGACGCCGCCCGCCACATCCGGACCGATCACCGCATAGAGATTGGTTTTTTCACCAGTGTCGTCGGGGGCCCGGAATGATCGAACGCCGTGGCCCGCAAGATAGGCTTCGATATCCTCAATCATGGTGAGGTTCGACAGGTGTGAAGTTGTATCAAATTGGATCAACCGTTCGATCCAACTGATTTGCGCGGCGATATCCATGGGAAACTTTCAATTGATTAACGAGTGTTATCTTAGCGCGTGAGGTCGTTTCTCGCCACCGGCCTTTTGCCCCATCAAACGCGACCCTGGCCATTAAATAAATCCTCAGCCTTTTTGCCTATCTCATAAGCGGGATCGGGCCATTTCACAGTTGCGCATAAGGACGGCATGGCGCTTGCACAGTATCAGCGATCCCAATCTAACCAGCCTCTGATGCTGGCTAAAAATTTGACGATGGATCGCTCATGATTAGACAGTACCTCAAGAATAAATGTGGCAATGTGGCAATGATGACCGGGTTGATGGTCATCGTGATTTTTGTGGTTGGCGGTGGTGCGGTTGATTTCATCCGCATGACAACAGCCCGTGCAGAAATGCAGGCGGCCGTCGATAGCGCCGTTCTCGCTGCAGCCTCCCTCACGAATGATCGTCCACCCATTGCCGTAGCTAATGATTATTTTGAAAAGAATTTTGATGGTAGCCGGTTCGATTTGGAAAATGTAAGTTTTAACCCGGTCATTGAACAGAACAAAGCCTTTTTGAAAGAAGTGCGCGCCACAGCGACCGCGGACATGCCCACTTATTTTATCGGGCTTTTGGATATTCTGACAGGCGGCGGAGATAATAGCCTCAAGACCTTGGCCCTGGAAATTTCTGGCAAGGCAGCCGAGAGTGAGCAGTTCCTCGAAATTGCTCTGGTTCTAGATGTTTCCGGGTCCATGGCCGGTGCACGGATATCGAACCTGCAGACTGCGGGCGAGGATTTTATCGATAAGGTCTTTGATGACACCGTTCCCAATCAGGTGTCCGTCAGTATTGTCCCTTTCTCCTCAAACGTAAATCTTGGTGGGCTTTACGCCGACTTTGCAGACACCTCTGTAACTGGCAATACCCCCGCCAAACCCTGCACATTTTATGATGACGCCGATTACACAAGCCTTGATTTTAGCAATCAACTGGCGCCAGTTAATCAGGGTACCCCAAATAACAAAGACACAATTGAAAATGATCGCTCACGGTGCACAACGGCAGAGGCCATTTTCAACTCCGATAACCGTACAGCCCTTGTGGATACAGTTCGGAATTTTGTCGCTGCGGGCCGCACGGATGCGCATATTGGCTTGATGTGGGGGGCGAAAGCCCTGTCGCCTGACCTTCGCGGTGATCTTGCGGGTGATTTTAACGACAGGCCAAAAGACTATTCGCAGCGTACGGTAAAAGCGTTGGTTGTAATGACCGATGGCGACATCAATCCTATTCCCCTTCTAGATGGCAGTGTGCCAATCGGGCCTGCAACCGAAGATTTTGGCGATCTGTGTACGGAAGCGAAAAATAACAATATCATCGTTTACAGCATCGGTTTTGATATCACGGCCAATTCTGCCGCTGATGTTATGCTACGCGATTGTGCGTCAACGCTGAGCCAATACTATTTTGTTGAAGGTCTTGATGTTGCATCGGCATTCGATGGCATCGTTGCGTCGATCCTTGCCCTGAGGATTACGGACTAATGATCAAGCGCCAGTCAATAACCCACCGGTTTGTGCGCAATGGGTCCGGTATCGCTGCGGTTGAATTTGCATTGGTTGCGCCGCTCTTTTTTGCACTCATATTTAGCCTGTTCGAAACCGGTTGGCTGATGATCAAAACAGCGTTGGTTGATAATGCCGTGGCGGAAGTGGCGCGGACTATTTATACAGGCGCAGCCATTTCCGACGGGACCGTTTCTCAAGACAGCCTCAAAGCGAAAATCTGTAGCCGGACGGTTGTTCTCAATAATTGCCTTAACAATTTGACGCTCGAGGTCACAACAATTACCTCGCTTGCCAGCATTCCCCAGGCAGGGGAGGTTTGCCGTGACAGTAACGATACTGTGCCACAGCCGGCGGCAACTTATGCGCCCGGTAGTGCGTCAGAAATAAGTTTTGTGCGCGTTTGCATCGCAACAGAAGTTTTCACGCCATTGCTTGGGGTCGGTATGGCGCTGCCAAAAAACAGCCATGGCCGTTTTGAGATTGTATCGTCGCTCGCCTTTGTGAATGAGCCGTTTTAGGGATCGCTTTCAATGACGATTACACCGTCCTTTGGAAAACTGAGTGCGTTTTGTTGCCATCGCGGCGGTATGGCGGCCTTGGAGTTTGCCTTTATCCTACCGCTTTTGCTGATCCTTCTTTTGGGCGCCGTAGGGACTTTCGATCTTTATAAGGCGGACCGCGCCGCCTCCGTTGCTGCAAACACGGTGATTGATCTTACCGCCCGCCAGGCCGTCATGAATGACACCATCCGCGATACACTTTTTGCGGCGGGCCAGGGCCTAGTGGGGCGGTATAATTCGGGCTCGGGTATTTCGATGACGCTCGCTAGTATTGTTCAAGATCCTGATGACGGGCTTGAAGTGGCGTGGAGTGAAAGTACCGGTTCGGGCAGTACGATCACGGATGCGGATATTTCGTCTCTGGATTTACCAACTATCCCCAATAATGAATCGATAATTTATATCCGCCTGTCGAGCAACTATGCGCCGATGTTTGGATCGGGTCTCACCTTCGAGCGCGAAGCGGTTCGTCGCCCCCGTTATGTGGCGGCGATTGCTTACGAGGATTATTACGATGATTAGCGTGATTTTATATTCCGGGATGTGCGCGATTGCGTCGTGCTCAGATCATCAAGAAATGTTCTGACCCGCGTATCGATTTCTTTCCATTCGGCCAGATAGGGCCGCTTAAATCTATAGGTCACGGTAAGATCGCCATTAAGTTCATATTCGCGGCGGCATTCCGGGCTGGGGATCGTGGCGAGGTCATCATCATGGCAGAAAAGCGCCATGGTGTTCCCGTCGCTATCCTGACCAATAAATAGGTCCGTATCCGCATAGCCATTGGTGGGTACAGTGTCGCGTTCCTGGCGAAAGGTGTAGCGGTTCAGCCGATAGGGCGTGCGGGTGCCGCGTTGATCGACGGTCAGGGGCAGGTAAATCGTCTCTATCCGGTCAACTTCAGTAAAGGCCGTCCGGCGCTGATTGATTTCAATATTGATGCGCCTGGTGTCGGCGGCATTATCGATAAACTCCAGTTTGAAAGCATTGCTATAGCCGGACATGGCGGGCCAAAGCGCATATAAACTCATCCCGCCTAAGGAACCGCCACGGCGTTCGCGCGGAAATACAGTATAGTTGGCGCGCACTTCAAACGGATGCCCACTGACGGAGAACCGAACCTTATCCTCGCTCATGGTTGGGCTCGGCACCGACCCGTTAATTTCGTCAACCGACGGGCCCACATAAATATAGAGGAATATCGCGCACAGAATGAGCGTCGCCAGAACAATACCGATGGCATATCGCCAGGTGGATTCCTCGCGAACCTCGTCGCCGCCAAAGCCGTAATTCGTATTCATGGTGCCGCCATCCGCGTTGTCATCGCAGCGACGCTATCATGGGGTGAGGTCATAAAAAAGCCTGACCCGGCGGCGGGGCGCGAAGAAAAGCGGCAACATCAGCACGCTTAAGGGAGGGTCAAAGCATCTCAATCATATCGGCGACTAGCGGATGGCGCACCACATCCTCCTTTGAAAAGCGGATCACGCCGACTTTCTCAAGGGGCTCTAGCCGGCGCGCCGTCTCGTCGAGGCCCGACATCCCGCTCAACAGATCGCTCTGGTCCGGGTCGCCGGTGACCACAATGGTCGAGTTCCACCCCAGCCGCGTGAGCAGCATTTTCATCTGGCCATAGGTGCAGTTTTGCGCCTCATCGATGACCACATAGGCATTGTTCAGCGTGCGCCCGCGCATGAAAGCGATGGGCGCAATTTCGATCACGCCCTCGGCGGTCAGCGCCTTTAGCCGTTTGGCCGACAGGCGATCCACCAGCGCATCGTGCAAGGGGCGCAGATAGGGCGACAGCTTGTCCTCCATATCGCCTGGCAAATAGCCGAGGCTTTCGCCCGCCTCCACCGCCGGGCGCGACAGGATTATGCGCGACACGCTGCCCGCCTCCAGCGCCTCAACCGCTTTGGCGATGGCGAGATAAGTCTTCCCCGTGCCCGCCGAGCCCACGGCAAAGATCAGCGGTTTTTCGTCAATGGCGGCCATCATGGCGGCCTGGGTCTCGTTCTGGGGTTTGATATTTTTGCGGAACTTGGTCGCGCGGTGTTCGTCCTTCACCGGCGACCAGCCAGCATCATCGAACAGCTTTCGCACATTATCGCGATTAAAATCCGTCTGCAGATCATGTGCAGATTTTGAGACGCGCCGCGCCGCCCGTTTACCCATAACAAACCTCCCAGAAAAAATGCCGCTGCAGTGGGGGCAGCGGCACAACAAAATGTTGACGATCTGACTGTGGACCATGGGCGGCTGAACCATCCGGCAAAGGCCTGGACGCCGCAAAAAAAGCAAAAGGCGGCGCCGTCCGGTGGTAAAGCTGCGGCGGCGAAACTGGCGCTGCGGTCAAACCGCAGAGCCCTGATCGAAACCGCACACTTGGCAAGGCCGAATCACCCATGGGTATGAGAGTACCCCAAAACGCCCGCGGGAACGAGACAGGCACAAAAGCTTCACAGTAGGGGGAGACGAGCGAAGGTCGCCCCGATGGGGAACCACAATTGCCGGAGTGTAACGGCGTTAAGAACCCTCACCATAAGCGGCGCGCAGGGACTTGATAGTGCACGGCAAAAGCGCCGGGCACTCGTTCATCAGATTGGCACTCGGGTTTTTTTATTACCTGTTGCATGGAGTGATTAAATTTCCACTTTGGATGGGATGGCTATATCGATGATTTTTGCAATTGTTTCCTTAAGGAGCGAACCCTTCACTTAATGTCGACTTTTGCCCGCCTTTCATCGGCTGAGTATCACCCATTGACAAGGGTCATGGCTCACTGTGACAATGCCCGACGAACGCCGACTTTACGCCGACGGCGGAACGAATTTTCTAACCCTGTGCCGTAATGACCGGCGAAGCATGCTATCGGTGCGAGGAATCAAGTTGGTGCGCCGTGTCTGACGGAGATGTTTGAGTCTCCCGTCTTTTTGAAACATTTGCCGCGGTCGTTTTGCCCAATGATCTGCACTTTTTGTGGCAGGCAAATGCCAACTACTACGTAGCGCGAAGCGCCTTCTTATGTTGTGTGCCATAAGCACGCGCTTTGGTGTCGAGTTTTCGCAAGGGGTAAGGATGTGTCATGGTCAACCGTGATGCGATATCAAATACGGCTACGGTTCGGGCCAGCCTGAATTCAAAAACGGATAGCGCTATGATCGCTGAGGCGAACTCGATCTCCGAACGTGCGCGCTTCGAACAGGGAAAGGAGCGCCGCGTTTATGGACCTTGTTATTGACGCGCCCTTCGCGTCTTAAATGCCCATGGAAAACTCTGATATTGCTCTTTTCATTGGGGTTATTGGCGCTGGCCTTGCCTTGTTTTACGTACTCCGGCGGCGCGGGCCTTCTGGTGCCGAGGTCGTCGTGGACGCAGTGCTGGACGGCGAGAGCTTCCAGTTAAAGGACCGGTATGATGGTTTCCTCAATGTACGGATCGCTGGGGTGCGGGCACCGGCAGGTGAGGAGGATGGCGCTGACTGGGCTACCGACACGCTCCGCGATTTGATTGAGGGCAAGACCTGCAGAATACGCCCCGTCGATGAAGATCCGGACGGCTTTTTAATTGCAAAAGTTGATTTGGATGGCGAGGACCTTGGTGAGTTACTGGTTACGCGTGGGCACGCCCGATATTCCGATACGCTCTTTCGTGGCAAATATCGGCGCGCCGACGAGGTTTGATCGTCCGATGCGTCAACTGTGATAAACTAGTTTCGCACCGATAATGTTATCGCGGCAGGCTCTCTCCGGCTTCTTTGTCTTTTCGGCGGCGCGGCGATCGGCGCCCGCATCCCAGCATCTCAGCATCTCAGAATCCCGGACTCGTGACGGCGAACGATGATCTTGCAACTCGCTGCCTCGGGTTTCTGTTGCGCAAGGGTCCGGCGTCTCGCGGCGTCAGACGCGAGGCAAACGGGATTTGCGTCCTATCTCACTGACTTGCGCAGCGAAAACGGGTGTGCTCGTGCCCAAGTCAAAAACCATCCTTCGAGACGAGCGCGGACGCACTCTCCTCAGGATGAGGACCGGCGTGATTCGAACCGAAAATGCTCATTTTAAGGAGCCCAAAGGGGTGTCTCGAAAGATGGAATTTTTGACTCGAACTTAATCGAAAACACACTAGAAGTGAGATAGGAGCATAAAGAAATATAGCTTAGGGTGCGATCTTGTCAGATCGCTCCTCAGTATACGTGGGGCATTCAATTTTCTGAAAAACCCCGTGCCTGGCCAGCAACCCTCTTAGAGTAAGACCTTGTTTGCGGGAGCATTTCACTGGCGACATCGATATGAAATGATAGCGCCACGCTTTTTCTCAGCCCTGCGCTAAGACGCCTTCTTCGCCTTTACCCACGCCGCGGTGAGTTTTGCGTGGACTTCTGGCGGATAGTTTTGCCAGCTTGACCGGCCGCGTGTGGCGTCGACGATAAAGATCGATTCGCGGGGTAGGAGGTAGGGCGCGATGGCATTGCGCACGCCAATGGCCGTCTGATCGCACGACACGGTCCACACATTGTCGGCAATTCGGAACCCTGGCCCAAGGCTGAGGATGGCGGCTTCTACCCGGGTGGCGGCGGCGCTGACGACGTCGAAAATGAGGATAAAGTTCGACTGACCTTTGTGGTGATCGCTGTTGGCTGTGACGATCGCGGTTGTCTCATCGTCTTGGCCGGCGCGCTTGCCAAATTTTGGTTTGTCCTGATTGGCGGCGGCGGGGTCTTTTCCAAATAGCGCCGCAAATGTTTTTTCTTCCTGCGCCTCACGCCAGCGGTTGGCTCCCGCCGGGGAGACCAGCGACCAGCCGGCAAGGCGACCCTCACCAGCGAATTTCTTCAGCTGGTCGGCGGTGTATGGCCCATAGACCTTGTCGTCTACCTTAAGGCACCAATTATCGGCGGCTAACATTGTCGGTCTGTTCCTATCTGATACACTCAGTCATCGGAGTGTTTCCGACCAAAGGGGGTTGCAATGGTGGTGCCATCAGCGTTTTGCCCGCTGCGGCGCACGCCGGGTGCGTCATGGGTAAGGAGTTTTGTGTTCCCCGCCGCTTTTTCGATAACGTCTTCCATGCGTTCTGCAGGGCCCAGAAAAATGACACCAATGCCAAGCTCGTGGCGGCGAACAACGCGCGCGCGCATGCGCCCAACGGTCAATTCGGTACCGAGCGGCGGTTGCGGTTCAATACCCACCGACGCACCGGTCAGTGACACATCCATAATGGTGCATTCCACCGATCTGCCATCATCATGGGTCACGATGACGGGGGTATCGAGGGCAATACGCGGGGCAATCCGGCGATCTTTTTCCAATTGACCGCGCCGGTTAAGGGTGCGGATCAGGGCGTCGGCGGTCCGCTGCGTTTTCGCCCGGCGGCTGTTGTAATGGACGGCAAAGCCAAATTTACCGGTGCGCACAACGGTGCTTTCAAACCGGCCCACGCCATCGATATAAAGGATCACGCGATCTTCGGCACGGGGCAGGGTTGTGGCTTTAACCATAGCCCCGCCGGCGGACACATTAATCACAACACACGGGTGCTCAACGCCATCCGGGCCCAGAAAACGAGCCTTCAGCCGCATATCCGCCCGGAAATGGCGGCGCCGGTCTTCAAAATTATCGGTTTCGGGACGGACTTTCCCGAATTTCTGCTTGGCGCTCACGATGAATTATCCCCTGATCTGGATCATCACGTGTCACCTTAAGGATTTTTGGTGAACAAAAGCTTGAACTGGCAACCGATTGATCAGACTTTTGTCCTAAAAGGAGGACTGCTGTCCCAAACTGGCGCAATATCCCTGCGGCAGGGAGGCTGTTAATGGGTCAACGGGGCGTTCGCCAATAGCTATCGGCGGCATTTACGAAAAGGTCGATCCATGGATACCGATAATATCACGGCGATCGGCCGCGGCGCGGACCAGAAATGGGTTTACCGTGCGCCATTGGTGGTCACCGGTTTGATTGCCCTGATGGTTTGTATACATCTTATCATCACTTTGGGGCCAAAGCCTCAGGTGCATTACCTGGAGTTCTGGGGAAGTTTGATCCCGGCCCGGTATAATGCGGGTATGATAGGCACAACGCCCGAACCGCTCCTCTTTCTGCCGCCCCTTACCCATATGTTTTTGCATGGCAGCTTTATGCATCTTGCATTGAATATGCTGTTTCTATTGGCATTTGGTACGCCATTGGCGAACCGTTTCATTGGCAATCAGCCGGTGCCCCTTCGCCAGGAAAGCAACACGAGCTCCGATCTGATCCAATCGCGGCTGGCAGCGGGCTGGCCAAAAGGCAGCACCCTATTCCTTGCATTTTTTGTGGCTGGTGGTTTGGCCGGGGCGCTCGCTTTTTCGGTTATTCATGTTGACGATCCGGTGCGCGCGGTGGGCGCATCGGGCGCCATCAGCGCGTTGATGGCGGCGTCTGTGCGAATAGCGCGCCCGGTGCGCGGTCAGGGATTGGTCAATATTGACGGCCCCATTCTGCCCGTTACGGACCCACGGGTTTTACGGTTTAGCTTTGCGGTCATTGTGCTCAATCTTGCGATTGGGGTGTTCGGTAATGCGCTGATGCCCGGCGGTGCCGACATTGCTTATGAGGCGCATCTGGGCGGGTTCTTTTTCGGATTGTTCGCCTTGCCCGTTTTTGATTGGTTCCGGCGCAAAAGCTGATATTGCGCTGCACAAATGATCACAAAGTGGTTCTTTGGCCTCAACTAAGGTCATAATTGAGATGTCATGGCTTGTGGGGATAAGTGCACGGGCAGTAGACTTCGACGATAACTGACCCTTGATGGTACCAACAAAACCGAGAAGGCGACCCGGATCTGACCATCCGAACAGTGCCGCCCCCATCATACCGCAACGTAGCATCTTTGTTGCGCTCACAAATTTGAAAGGAACGATTTATGAAAGTCGAGGCCATTCTTAAAGAAAAGGGGCATGCTGTTATCAATGTATCGGAAACCGCATCGCTGAGTGATGCGGCGCAACTCCTCAGTGAAAAGAATATTGGTGCGGTTTTGGTCACCCGGCACGCAGAGCAACCGGCAGGCATTTTGTCCGAACGCGACATTGTTCGCCATCTTGCTACGGATGGTGATCGCGCTATGGCTAAACCAGTGGCGGAGTGTATGACCCGGGCGCTTAAAACCTGCACCCCGCAAGACAGCGTCAACGATATCATGGGTCTGATGACCCAGCATCGTATCCGTCATATGCCGGTGCTGGAGGGCGAGCGTGTTGTGGGCATGATTTCCATCGGCGATGTGGTCAAACGCAAAATCAATGAGGCTGAGCAGGAAGCGGCTGATTTGAAAGCCTATATCGCCACATAAAACGCCGCACCCCTTGAAGAAGTGCGACGCATCATCAGTAGACAGATGATAGAAGAAAAGGGTTAGGAACCCGAGCCGTAACTCGTGGTTTCTTCCTTTGCCGGTGGCAGAAGCACAGCGTCGATCACGTGGATAACACCGTTTGAGGTGTAGATGTCGGCAGTGGTCACTGTTGCGCCACCAACCTTCACACCGTCTGTCGCATCAATGGGCAGTGCTGACCCGTTTACCGTGTCGGCATCCAGCGTTTTACCCGCGATGTCGCCAGATTTCACTTTGCCCGCAAGCACGTGATAGGTGAGAATTGCGGTAAGCTTGTCTTTATTTTCTGGCTTCAGCAGCGTTTCCACGGTGCCTTCGGGCAGAGCGGCAAAAGCCGCATCAGTTGGGGCAAAGACCGTGAACGGACCGTCGCCGCGCAGTGTTTCTTCCAGACCTGCGGCTTGAACTGCAGCAACCAAGGTTGTGAAAGACCCGGCAGTGACAGCTGTGTCGACAATGTCTGCCTTTTTCTCCCCATGATGGCCCAAAGCGGTAGATGCGAGCGGCTCAGCCGCAGTGGCGGGGAGGCCCACCAGCATTGAAGAAGCCAGAAGGGCACCAAAAACTCGTAACATCGTAATCTCCTTGTTGACGATACATCATTTACAATTGCCGACGTGACTTGGTTCAGTCGGCTCGTCGATTTACGATCTCGTCATATCGCAAGGCGCCAGAACTGTTCGCATAAGGATTTTCCCCGCAAATACAGGGTCCTACAGCGCTTACGGCAGAGACCGCTCTCAACCTACCTTGCGGAATTGTCACAAAGTAAAGTGTTTGTGATCAGCTTGCGGGATCGTCTTCGCCCACAAACGTCCCGCGACATTCAGGCAAGAGTGCTGATGGAGCCTTATTTGAAAAATGGCGGGGTCAGCGGGTCAAACTACGCGTATTTATGGGACCGGGTTGCGGTAAACACCGGGCGCAAGCAACGCTATGGGACGCAACCGACATGGGAATGCGTCGATGGCAAAATGGGTCTACAGCCTATGGAGCACGATATTGCCACGGCCAATAAGTTGCGCAAAGCGCTCGGGATGAAAGAAATGGTCGAAAAGGCCGTGGCGCGCATGGAAAAAAATGTTTGCGTGACGTGAGGCAGCAGAGGGGGCTGCGTCTGCAATTCGAGGTGGCTTCTATTGGCGGATATGAAGTTGGCCTGTGCCCGTTTGAACCGACGACGACGCGTTCTCAACAGGTGCTATGACATCTGATCAATCGCAAGCATGATGGCATCGACACTGGCATCCACACTTTCTCTGCCCAGCGCAATTAAGGCGTCCGCTTCATCAAACCCGATGAGGGGGATATGGCTCACCGCCGGTGTGATCAATATATCGGCGGGGTCGGCGGCCAGTCGCGAGCGGGTGGTGCGGTCCATCAAGATATTGAAAGACGAAAACATCACGTCGCCGAGGCCGGGTGTGGCGAGAGCAGGGCGCGAGGCAAGCCGTGCGAATACGGCGTTACGGGCAAATCCCCCTGGGACTTTTGGCGCGTGGCTGGCGGTATCATTATCGTCCGTGGGCGTATATTTCTGGCGCTTTGCCTTGCTTTGGTTACTGAAGGCGCCCGCATGTAGGCCGACACCGATCACGATACGCGCATTCAGGGCCCGGCATACCGATATGGGCAGGGGGTTTACAAGCGCCCCATCCATTAGCCAGCGGCCATCAATCATCCGTGGGGGGAAGATACCGGGCAGGGCATAGGCGGCCTGGATAGCCTGCGCGAGATTACCTTCACGAAGCCAGATTTCGTGACCGGTTGCCAATTCTGTTGTCACGAGCACAAAGGGTAGGGGCAAATCCTCAATGGTCATATCGGGCAGATAGCGATGCAAGGTTTTTTCTAACCGTTTGCCACCGATAAGACCGGCCCCGTTCAGCATCACATCTAAATAACTCAGTAGGCGGCGTTTATTGAGGCTCCGCGTCCATGCCTCCAGCGCATCAAGGTGGCCAGCCAGCCAAAACCCAGCGACGAGCGCGCCAACGGACGTGCCGCACACATAAGCGGGGCGAATACCCAATTCATCAAGGCGTTGTAACACGCCAATATGCGACCAGCCCCGGGCAACACCGCCGCCGAGGGCGAGGCCCAGACCCGGTATTGCGGCGTTAGACGGCGTGCTCGGCGAGTTGCTAGTGAAATCGTTGCTGGGCCCCGATGGCAGCTTTTCCGCGGGTGATGGATCATTGTCAGGGGACATTTTGCCCAAAATGCTCAGCGTTGACGCTGTTTGCTGGTCTTTGTGCGGCGCTTTGCGGTGTTGCCGCCATCGGCCGTGCCTTCGGCGTTTGTGCTGGTGGCCGCATCAGGGCTCGCGGTACAGCTTTCACTTCCCGGTTGAAAGGCGCATGTCATTTGGGCGCCCATGTTTGCCGCGCCTTCGCCCAGACGGGCGAGCCCGCCAATGATAAAAACAACGATGCCAGCGGTTAATAACGCGCGTTCGATCATAAGTTCCCCCGGGTAAAGCGTGTGTCGGTTCTGCGATCCATTATAGAATTATGCTTAAAACGCCGTTAACCACGCTTATCTGATCATCGGCCCGATTAAAGACTGACGGGGAGCAATCACGGCAAGTGCATCCTCGTTTTGCGGCATAGGGGATTCAGTAAAGGGTAAGTGACGGTCGAAAATACCCGGCTGGTTGAAAAAAGCCGCTTGTAATTTTCCGAACAGCTGTATAGATAAGGGTTATCAGCGTATTGAGCTTCGATTTTTGAGCAAGCATTTGGTGCGAGTTCGAGGGTGAAGCTTGGTCTTTTTTCGGATTTAAGCAGTCTTTTTCAGGCCTCAAAAAAAATCAGAAAAAAAGAAAAAAATCTCGTTGACAGGCGTTAGTTGGATGCGTATCTCCACGCCTCACCGATGCGGTCCTGGCGGCCGCCGCAAACGAGAATGCTTTCGGGCAACAAGTTTGTAGCGGCTTCGGGTAGTATCGGTTTTTTGTCGGCTGAATAACGATTTTGGTCGATCATGCTAATGATTAACACCTGGTAAACGGGTGCAGCGGCATGGCTCTTTGACAAGTGAATATTGAGAAAGAGAAACGTGGGCGGCGGCGTCCTGGCGGTTCATTCTATCCCAAGTGGTTAGGGTGAACACTCCTTTGAATGACCGTGCTGACGTTTTTCAGACAGTAAAACCAAATAACTTTCGTTTATTCGAGAGCTTGGTTTTGCGACAGATATTACTCTTCCGATCCTTTGGGATTGGGAAACAGTGATATCCGAACAAGAACGTCAGTATCTGGTCATATCAAACACTCAACTTGAGAGTTTGATCCTGGCTCAGGACGAACGCTGGCGGCAGGCTTAACACATGCAAGTCGAGCGCCCCGCTTGCGGGGAGCGGCAGACGGGTGAGTAACGCGTGGGAATGTACCTATCGGTTCGGAATAGCCCCGGGAAACTGGGTGTAATACCGGATACGTCCTTCGGGAGAAAGATTTATCGCCGATAGATCAGCCCGCGTTAGATTAGCTAGATGGTGGGGTAAAGGCCTACCATGGCTACGATCTATAGCTGGTCTGAGAGGATGATCAGCCACACTGGAACTGAGACACGGTCCAGACTCCTACGGGAGGCAGCAGTGGGGAATATTGGACAATGGGCGAAAGCCTGATCCAGCCATGCCGCGTGGATGAAGAAGGCCCTAGGGTTGTAAAATCCTTTCGATGGTGAAGATAATGACGGTAACCATTAAAGAAGCCCCGGCTAATTTCGTGCCAGCAGCCGCGGTAATACGAAAGGGGCTAGCGTTGTTCGGA
>JBCBBJ010000012.1:0-97743 GCA_038531745.1 Pseudomonadota bacterium | reverse complement strand
GATGGGTCGTCGAACGCACCTTCGCATGGCTCGGTAGATCACGACGACTTGCGAAAGACTGGGAGAAATGCTGGACTTCCGCCATCGCATGGCTGTTCATCGCGCACATCCGCATCGCAACAAGACGACTAGCAAGAACATGATTCATACCGAAGACTTCTGATTCAGACTCTTAGGTGTTCAATGCCTGGAAGTGATGGAATCATTTTACGCAATGGTATATCATGGAGAAAAGTACTATAGTACTATAGTACTAATGTATTCCCGATTTGGTCCTTTGTTTTAATGGAGAGTCCATCAACGAGGAGATGGAAATGAGGAAATCAAAATTTACGGCAGAGCAGATCATCGCAATCCTGGCGGAATAAGAGCGCGGAATGAAGACCGAAGAGGTCTGCCGGACGCATGGTATCAATCCCGCTACTTTTTATAAGCGGAAAGCGAAGTTTGGTGGGATGGATGTGTAGACGCCCGCAAACTCAAGAGCTTGAGACGGAGAACGCGCGGTTGAAGCGGCATCTGGCCGATCAGATGCTGGATAATGTCATCCTCAAAGACTTGCTGGGAAAGAACTGACGGCACCCCAACAACGGCGCACAGCAGCGCTTCATGCCATGGAAACCTACGAGGTGAGCCAGGCAAGAGCGCGCCGGTTGGCGCGTGTTGTAGCACTCTGGAAAAGTCAGACCAACCGCAACTTAGCAACAAACCATGACACGTCAGTTTTTGTTGTAGCACTCTGGAAAAGTCAGACCAACCGCAACTCTTGATTTCTGTTTCAACACTGGGTCGTCAGTGTAGAGAGCGGTCGCTTGTCCTTAGCCCTTCACGCCACCGTCAGCATGGGGGCAGCTTCGGGGAGGTCTTCGCCGAAGGCGCGTTGGTAGAATTCGGCGACGGTGGGGCGTTCGAGTTCGTCGCATTTGTTCAGGAACGTGACGCGGAAGGCATAGCCCACATCCTGAAAGATATCAGCGTTCTGGGCCCAGGTGATGACCGTGCGCGGGCTCATGACGGTGGAGATGTCGCCGTTCATAAAGGCGTTGCGGGTCATGTCGGCAACGCGGACCATGGCGCCCAATTGCTCGCGGCCTTGCGGATCGTCATAGGACGGACATTTTGCGCCGATGATGTCCACCTCCACATCATGGTCGAGATAATTCAGTGTGGTGACGAGTGACCAGCGGTCCATCTGCCCCTGATTGATCTGTTGGGTGCCGTGATAAAGCCCCGTGGTGTCGCCAAGACCGATGGTGTTGGTGGTCGCGAACAGGCGGAAATTCGGGTTTGGCGTGATCACTTTGTTCTGATCGAGGAGGGTGAGACGGCCCTCCGCCTCCAACACCCGCTGGATCACGAACATCACGTCGGGCCGGCCCGCATCATATTCATCAAAGATCAGCGCCACGGGGCGTTGAAATGACCAGGGCAAGATGCCCTCTTTGAACTTGGTGATCTGGGTGCCGTCTTCCACCACGATGGCATCGCGCCCGATCAGGTCTATCCGGCTCACATGGCTGTCGAGATTGACGCGCACGCACGGCCATTTAAGGCGCGCGGCCACCTGTTCAATATGCGTAGATTTTCCCGTGCCGTGATAGCCCTGGACCATCACGCGGCGGTTGTGGGCAAAGCCCGCCAGGATCGCCAGGGTGGTTTGCGGATCAAACTTGTAGGAGGGATCGATAGGCGGGGAATATTCGCTCGCCTCGCTAAAGGCAGGCACGGCCAGGTCGATATCCACGCCAAAGGTCTCGCGCGCCGGCACGGTTATGTCAGGCTCTGGAAATACAACGTCTTCGGCGATGGTGGCCATGGCAGGATCACTCCACAAATTTTGGCAGGGCGGCCTCGTGCAAATGCCCTCGCTGGGAGCGCGGACAGTCGCGCGGAACAGGGATAATTTCAAGGCTACTAACCGCGTAGCGCTGCCGCATCGCGGTCGTTCCCGTATGCCTTTGTTCAATGGGCTTGTGGCAGCCTTAAAAAATCTTCGCTTTTTTCAAAATTTGGTGCGCTTTAACGACCGCTTGCAATTGCTCTTCGGCGCTGCGGTCACCCTCATTTGAGTCAGGGTGGAATTTCCGCAGGAGTTCGGCATAGCGTTTGCGGATCTCGCCTTGTGGCGCTGTCACGGGCAGGCCGAGGGTTTTGAAGGCCCCCTCCTGCAATTTGGTCAGGCGTTTGCCCTCGCGATAGGCACCGCGCTTGGCCACGCGGGCGGTGGCCGTATCATCGAGCACGCCAAACGCATCTTGCATATCGGCCGGCCCGCGGGTGCGCGCCGCGGCCGCTGCACGCTCATTCTTGGCCCAGCCCCAGGTGGGGCGGTCGCCATAAATGTTGGCATCGCGCGCGGCTTTTGCCTCATCCGCTGACAAACCTTCGAAGTAATTCCACTGCTTGTTATGTTCACGCGCATGCTGTTGGCAGAGCCACAAATAGTTGCGCGGCTCACGCGGTGACTTTGCCGTGCGGCATTCGCCGGGGTCCGTACAGCCTTCAAACTCGCAGATCTTGTCCACCGGTTTTTTCCAGGCGGGCTCTTTCTTCGACCGGGCCGAAGGCGGTTTGACGCGAATGTCGAAGCCGTGACGGGGTTTATAACGCTCTTGTGTCATGGGGGGAGTATGGGGATGTCTGCGGGGCGATACAATCTTGACAGGGCCGCGGAAGTGGCGATGTTCTGGTCGGATGTCTACACATGGGCCGGTAGGTCAAATTTTACACACCAAACTCTACGACGCGCTATCACCGCAGGTGCTGGAGGTGCGCGATGAGTCGCACCTGCATGCCGGCCACGCCGGTGCGCGGCCCGGCGGTCAGTCGCACTTTCGCCTGTTGATTGTAGCGGGCGTTTTTGACCGGCAATCGCGCGTGGCACGCCAGCGGATGGTCAATGACATCTTGCGCGAGGAGTTGCGCGAGCAGGTCCATGCCCTGGCCATGAAAACGCTGACCCCTGAAGAATATCGCCGCCAGAGCGACCCAAAATAGTGATGGGCCAGACAGGACGCATAGGGCCCGCTAACCGGCGGTATCTGCGCGCCATGTGGGGGCGACCGGTTTAATCAGTAAAGTGAATATTTATGGAAATTCCCAACGCGCCGGTGACGTTAGCGCTCATCCTCGCCAATGTGGTGGTGAGTCTTTATGCCCTTTTTGGGGATCAGGAGTTCATCGAACAATTCAAATTCGAGGTTCATGCTCTGCGCCGTCGCGGGCAACATTATCGGATTTTCTCTTCATCCTTCCTGCACAATGATCTATTCCATCTTTTTTTCAACATGATGGCGCTTTTTTCATTTGGTCCGTATCTGGAGCAATTGATGGGGCGGGCCGGATTTCTGGTCGTCTATTTCGGGGCCATTCTGGTGAGCGGTATCGTCTCATTTTATGTGAACCGGCAAGACGGCGCCTATTCAAGCGTCGGCGCGTCCGATGCGGTGTCGGGTGTGGTGTTTGGGTTTATTCTCTTTTACCCGTTGGAGTCGCTTTATATCTTTCCGCTGCCCGTACCGATCCCGGCAATAGTATTTGGGGCACTTTTCATTATCATCTCATCCTTCCTGATGGATCGGCAGGATCGGCGCATTGCCCATGAAAGCCATCTTGCGGGCGCGGCGGCTGGCGTGGTTCTGACCATTGCCATGCAGCCGGCGGCGTTTAGCATTTTTATGGCAAAACTCACCGGCGCCTGAACAGGTGCATTTATGGCTTTGACCCGGTTGTTGACTCAAAAAAAGCAGAACCGGGGAAACCTTTTCACGACCCGCAGGGCTAACAGGTCTGAATGGTTTCACCGGTTCCGCCCGGCCTGGTCATCGATCCTCTGTATACGCCAGAGGTGGTCGATGGTTCTCCCATTTCCCCACGCCGGTATTACTTGGTGGTTGATTAGAGGATCGTGTCGAATTGGGGCAGACTTTGGGCTGGTCTGTGAAGCGGACGAGGCGGTTGTGCGGTTTCTTCGTGCCGAACCGCCCGCGGCTAGCGCATTCCAAGGGGCTTTGGTCATCTTCTTACTGTCCCGGGACAAGCGTTAGATCAGCGGCAAGGTAACGTCCTTCACCTCCCAACATCCGGCCTTCACGGTGTTTATCATTGACCGGACAACGGTACAGATTTGCGATCTGGTTTCCAGCGATGGCTTGCCCGTGGATGCGACCAACATATTTTCACTCTTTGCAAACGGCAATGGTCAACACTCTACCGGTCCAGGCCTCTATGCGCAGCTTTGGCAATAATCCGTGTACGGGCATTGAGCAATTATGCATCGACCGGGTTGATGTCGGCTGATAACGCCACCGGGGTCTGAGCCGTCGCCGGTTGGCGGCGGGTTTGGAAATATATTTGCCGCACCAGCGCACGCATGGGCGGGGTGAAGAGCGTCGCATTGAGGACTGCATTGGGCGGCGCCACGGACCATGCTTGGCGGATCAGTTTTTTAGTGGCAAAGCGGGGGTAGGCCTTGGCCATGGCCGCACCGGGATCAATGCCGCCATCTTGCAGATGACTGGCAATGGCAAACCCCGCCTGGCGTCCATAATGAAAGGCAAGACGGATCCCGCCCGCGGTGAGGGGGGAGACAAGCCCCGCCGCATCACCGGTGAGCAAAACCTGACGCGTGGAAAGGGGGTGCACCAACCCGCCGCACGGTATGGGCCCGGACCGTCGGTTCCGTTCGCGGATCGATAGAAGACCCGGAAAGAGCGGATGAATAGTGCTTAAAAACCGGTTATAGTCGGGCCGTCGTTCGGTACCCGTTAGTTTTGGTGAAACGGCAAGACCAATCTGGGTCATACCAGCCCCGGGGATGACCCAGCCGAGATAGCCGGGCGCCAGCGTACTATCGATAAAACAATGGAGAAGATCGGGGGGGATGCCATCGAAAGGGTCATATTCCGTCTCCAGACCAATCAGAAAATCGCGATTGCGCCCCAGGTTAAAATGCTGCGCGACGCGAGACTTCGCCCCATCAGCCCCCAACAGATAACGCGCCGACAAGCCGCACCCTGAAAGCCGCAATAATGGTCCGTCATAATGTGCGCCCTCAAACCGCGTACCGAATAACAGGTCAGCCCCGGCGCGCTGTGCCTCGCGTGCCAGCCATCGCATTAGGGCGGCGGTGTCGGTGGCAAGAAAATAATATCCGGGGGCAAAAAGATCGGTATACCTATGGTTGGGTGCATAGAGCCGCACACCGTTTATTTTTCGGGTTAGGCTGGCGGGGATATCAATTTCCTCGGCGGCTTCTTTGACGAGGATGCCTGTGGTGCGCACGCGCGCACCCGGCTCGCGCTTGGCATCGAGCACGCCAACCTTAAGACCGCGATGGGCGGTTGTGCGCGCCGCAATCAGACCGGCAAAACTGGCCCCCACAACGATCAGGTCATAATCGGGTTGCGCCTTTATAAGGCGAGCGGCCTCAAAGCGTGCGGCCGGTTTGACGGGTGGTTCAACGGGCGGGGTGACTGGCATATTGGCGTTTCCTCTCCTGCGGGCGCGAAAAGGCGTTCATGACTACGCAAATTACTTTGCAATGCAAATGCGGCATTGCTAAGGCGACGTGAAAACAAGCGAGTGCGAAATTTGACGGATGTCGACGGAACGCGCGGCCAGCCCCATGGTCTCGAAATGGCATGCGGTTGATAGCGTTTTCGCGGGAGATGGCGGGGTGCACGCGGCACGGTCGCGGTGACCAGGCAGCACCTTTGTGCCACCCTGATACAGCGTGCGCGGCCAGGTCGGTGCGATTTTTGCACGTGAAGGGCGAAAGAGTGCGCATGATCACATGCGTGGTGAGAAGCTGAGAGCCCGAAGCGCGATGCGACAGGAAATTCTCAATTGGATAGGCACGCTGAGCCCGCCCGATCTGGTGTTGGCGGCGGGGATGCTGCTGTTTGGCCTCGTGATCGGCTGGCTGATCTGGGGTGGGCGCGGGCGTTATATCCGCGAACTTGAGGATGATCTTGCCGCCGCGCGCAAACAGACCCGCAGGGTGCTGGTGGCTGCCGAGCAACAAGACACTGGTGATGATGTGGAAACCGTGTTGGCGCCGCGCGCCATGTCTGCGCCAGTGTCTGCGTCAGTGTCTGCATCTGCCGCCGAGCCGGTTCCGCCAGCGGTGGGCTCCCGGCAGGTGGCGCCGGATGAGGCCGCAGCGATCCGCACCGAACCGGGTCTTGATACCGATCTTCTTCAACCGCGTACGGAAGACCCCGTCAGCGCGCAATCGCTATCGGATGATCAGGACGTTCGGCTCGCGGCCTTGTCGGAGGAGTTGGCCCGCATCCGGGTTTTGCTGGGGCAATCGCCACTGAATACTGATCCGGTGAAAGAAACACTGGACCAGGCAGACATGGCAACCAAGCGTGCCAATGGCCGCCTGAAGATTATTATGTCAACGCCGCCCTTCACCGATGAGGGGCCCAAGGGCAGCGCGTAAAGCGCAGGATTAGAATCCGTTTTTGCGTAACATCGGGTCCGGTCCGCTAACCCGGCCAAAGGCGATAATTGTGGGGATCGCTGCAAGTAGGATCATGGCAGCCCCCACAAGAAACGGCGCACCCGGAAAATAAATCGGCGCGCTCTCACCGGTAAACACCGAATAGGTCTGTGTCATGATCACCGGGCCAAAAATTGCAGCGAGGCTAAGCATGACAGCAACCGCGCCTTGCAATTCCCCTTGGGCGTTGGCGGGAATGGTCCGCGACATCAGCGATTGCACAGAAGCTTGGGCAAGCGCGCCAAATGCACCAATGGCAATCACCGGATAGACCATCCACCCCTGGGGCAGGAAGGCATAAAACATCAGTGCCACAAACGAGGCCACACCCCCCAGTAAGATAGAGAGTTTTTCGCCAGTGACGGGCAGAATAAAGCGTAACAGGAACCCCTGAACAATTGCCGCACTAAGCCCCACGGCCATGAGGGAATAGCCGATATCTTTCGCCGTCCAGCCAAACTTGGTCCCAGTAATCCACGACCAGGTGGTTTGCAAAGAAAACTGCGAGACCTGAAACAAGAAGATAGTGATCAGTATCGGGACCATTACGGGATATTTGCCCAACTGCACAAGATTGCCCAACGGATTGGCACGGCGCAGGGAAAATGCCCGCTTGTTTTCCGGTCTTAGGGTTTCGGGAAAGAAGAAATAACAAAACACAAAATTGGTTGCCGCCAAGGCCGAGGCGGCAAAAAAGGGCGCCCGGGGGCCATAGGCATCGCCCAAAAGGCCACCCACCGCTGGCCCGATCATAAAGCCCAGGCCAAAGCCCGCACCAAGAATACCAAACCGCTGTGCGCGATGTTGGGGCGAGGTGATATCAGCAACAATGGCATTCGCCGTGGCGTAGGTTGCCGCAAATACCCCTGAAAATGCTCTGCCCACAAACAAAATAGCGAGCGATTTCGTCAGGCCCATGATCACAAAGTCAACCGCATATCCAAGAAGCGAAAGCAAAACCACCGGGCGGCGACCATACCGATCGGCGAGCCCGCCAAGGATCGGCGTGGCAAAAAACTGGATGGCCGCAAAAACGAATAGAATGTAGCCGCCATAGGGGGCCGCTTGCGACCGTGTCAGGCCAGTAACCTCGGTCAACAGATCGGGCATCACCGGGATGATGATGCCAAAACCAATAAGATCGACCAGCACAACCATGAAGATCGCCGCAAAGGCGAGGCGGCTTTCCTTAAGACCGGGAAACGCGGCGTCGGCGTCCGGTTTTGCCTCGGGCGCGCTTGTTCCGGTGGGCGCGGTGTCATCGGGGGAGACGGCCATGGCTATGCGCCTTTCGGGGGATGCGGGTTACGCCGCGACTAGGCGGGATCGACCGGTGCAGCCAGTGGCACCATCTTAATGCCGGTGACTTGGTTGCGCCGCCGACGCAGGATCGTAAACTTGAAATCGTGAAACGAAAAGCTTTGCCCCACATCGGGGATCGATTGCACATCATGGATGATGAGACCGGCAATGGTTACCGCTTCATCATCGGGCAGGGCCCAGTCCATGGCCCGGTTGAGGTCGCGAATGGTCACATCGCCGTCAACATTCACCGAGCCATCCGCCTGCGGACGAACACCCTGTACCGGATTGTCATATTCATCCTCAATCTCGCCAACGATTTCCTCCAAGATATCTTCAAGGGTGCATAGCCCTTGCAGGGCGCCATATTCGTCAACCACAAGGGCAAAATGCTCCTGCTTATGGCGGAAATTTTCCAATTGTTCCGAGAGCGTTGTTGTTTCGGGTACAAAGTAGGGATCGCGCGCCGTGGCCAACACATCGAGCTTGGCCGGGTCGCCGCCGCATTCCCACAAGGCCCGGGACAGGTCTTTGGCGTGGATGACACCAACAATATTATCGGGCGTCTCCTGAAAAACCGGGATGCGGGTATATTTACTGTTCAGCGCCGTATCGATGATGTTTTGCACCGGGGCATCGGCATCGATCATCTCGATGGATTTGCGGTGGATCATCACTTCCTCCACCTTGATGTCATCAAGCTCCAGGGCCCCGCGGATAAGATCGCGCGATTCCTTATCAAGCCGGTCTTCTTTGTGGTGAAGGTCGATGGCGCCGCGTAATTCCTCATTGGCCGATAGAACCGCTTCGTCCTGGTTCACATCAACCCCGAGCAAGAGCTTCAGGACACTGCGGACCAAAACCTGCACAATACGGATAATCGGAGCAAGGATTAAAACGACCCATCGCAATAGCGGCGCCACAATCATTGCAAAGCTGTCGGCCCGGGCATAGGCGAGGGTTTTGGGCATCACCTCCGCAAACACAACAACGAGGGCCGTCATCACAATGGTTGCGTAATAGGTACCATCCTCCCCGAACAGCGCCAGAAAAGTTGTTGCGGTGAGCGAGGTGGCAAGAATATTGACGATATTATTGCCCAACAAAATACCGCCAATGAGCCGTTCGGGATTGCTGATCAGGGCGTTAACGGCGCGGGCCCGCCGGTTGCCGTCCCCTTCAAGCTTGTGCATACGCGCGCGTGACGTGGCGGTTAGCGCTGTTTCTGATCCTGAAAAAAACGCGGATAAGCCAAGCAACAAAAAAACAATGCCAAAGGTTGTGGCAGTTTCAGGTGTGATCGTGGGCATTGGGGGCGTCCTTGCGAGCGGCGAAAAAGGCAGGCGCGCGGCCTGCACCGCCGGTTGTGCGGCGTCTTTATTAAGGCGTCAATGCGCTTGCCTAAGAGGCCGGGTGGTCAAGCTGCCGGGCCCAGAAAGCACGCAGGGTTTCGGGGCTTGCGGCGCGGTGGATATGCGCCTGCCCAATTTTGTGGGGTAGGATCAGGGTAATCTGCGCCTGCTCAACCTTTTTATCCTGCATCATCAGATCAAGAAGATGATCCGGTGACAAACCCGGGCGCGCCGCCGCAAAGGCGGGCACCGCCGCCAGTGTCACGGGGCAGCCCATGGCGGCAAGGTGGGTTTTCACCCGCATCGCGTCAGCCTCGGGACATAACCCTTCGTGTACGGCGTAATCAAAGGCCATCGCCATGCCCAGCGAGACGCCTTCGCCATGGAGGAGGGCATCGCTAAACCCGAAAGCAGCCTCCAGCGCATGCCCAAATGTGTGACCAAGGTTGAGGAGCGCGCGATTGCCGTGCTCGCGTTCATCCTCAGCAACAATTTCAGCCTTCATGGCACAGGATTTTTTGACTGCCTCAATTGTTGCTGCCGGTTCATTGGCAAGTACCGACAGGCCTTTGGCTTCGAGCCAGTCAAAAAATTCTGCATCCCCGAGGAGGCCATATTTTGCGATTTCGGCATAGCCGGCCCGGCGTTCGCGGTCTGGCAGGCTGGTGAGGAGGTCAATGTCGGCAATGACGGCGTCGGGCTGGTAAAACGCGCCCACCAGGTTTTTGCCCTCCGGCACATTGATCGCGGTTTTGCCGCCCACTGCGCTGTCAACTTGCGCCAGCAAGGTTGTCGGAACCTGAATGAAGCGGCACCCGCGGCGGACCATGGAACAGGCAAAGCCCGTGAGATCGCCAATCACGCCGCCGCCATAGGCAATCACCACATCGCCGCGCTCCACCCCGTGATCCAGCAGGGTACGGACAACTTCGGCAAGGGTGCGGAAGGATTTTGTGCCTTCGCCGGGGGGCACAATAATGGCCTCCGCCTCAATGCCCGCCTTGGCAAGATTGGCCGACAAGGCGGTGCCTTGTGCCTCATTAACCCGGTCTTCGGTGACAACACTGACCCGCGGGCGCTTGAGATGCGGTTTCAAAAGATCACCAATCGATGCCATCAGGCCGCTGCCAATATGGATCGGATAGGCGTGTGCGCTACGGCCAGGCAAGGAAACGGTTAGGGTTTGGTGGGTGTCGGGCATATTTGGGCGATTACTCGGCTTGGGCGGGCTTTACGGGGGCCTGGTCAGGCGCGGCGTCTAAAGTCTGCCGAATTAAATCAACGATCCGGTTAACAGTTTTTGTATGGGCGCCGGTCTGGCTTTCCACATGCAAAGCGGCAGTCTCCTCATAAAACGGGCTGCGCTCGGCAAGGAGCCGGGTGATGGTTTGTGTGGGATCGCCGGTTTTAAGAAGCGGGCGAGTGGGACGGCGCGTCGCCCGGTCAACAATGATGGGGATCGGCGCGCGCAGCCAAACGGTCAGGGCCAAATCGCGCAAATGAGCGCGCGTTTCCGGGTGCAACACCGCGCCGCCGCCGGTGGCCAGCACAAGCGGCGGCCCATCAAGCAGCCGGCGGATGACGCGGGCCTCCCCATCGCGAAAGGCTTTTTCGCCGTGGGTTTCAAAGAAATCGGCAACTTTCATGCCTGCCGCTTCCTCCACGGCTTCATCGGCATCGTGAAAGGGCAGATCGATCAACGGGGCCAGACGCCGCCCGATGGTTGTTTTACCAACCCCCATCATTCCAACAAGCACAACCGGCTGAGGGCATGAAAATATTGGCGATTTTACAGGTCGGGCCATGGGTGAACGCGCGCAGTCCTTTAGAGCACAAACATAAGAACAAGAGGGCGTTCGTACCAGACTGAGCGCCGATGCGAAGAAAAAAGTGGGCCGGAGCGGTAGCGGGTGGGCCCAGTGACGGATCAGTGAGGGCCTTGCGGGCGCCGCCGGGACTGCGCATAGATAGGGCACTGGGTTTGGGGCCATGGAAGGGAAAACGCGCATGCGCTTTATTCTGGGTATTGTGATCGTGGTGGCGCTGTGCCTCGCGGCGCTCCTGATTTATGGGCAAGTGCTGGAGCCGGACACCCGGACCATCGAAGTGGAGGTAACGCCCAATGCTGCGTGACATGAAACGATGCGCAGACGCTGCGCTCTTGCTGTTCGGCATCGGCGTCCTGGGGTCGGCGTCGATGGGCGCGCCCAGGGCCGCGGCGCAACAGATTTTGTTGCCGACGATTGAGACACGCTCGCTCACCGCCAATGCCTTTGAGACCGGCACCCTTGATCCGCGCGACGGGGCCATGGCGCCGGAATTGTGGGTGGGGAGTGATCCGGATACGCTATCCTTTTTATTGGACCAGGTACCCAACCAGCCGTCGGCGCCGGCCCTTGGCACGGTCTTGCGGCGGGTATTGCTCAGCCCGGGGCGCAGTCCGGTCACCGATGACCGCGCGGTGATTGATCGCTTGAGCGGGCAAAAGCTCCTGGCCCTGATCAATGCGGGTTTTATCGCCGACACCCGAACCCTGGTCAGCCTGTCTGACGCGCCGGCTAATGACCCAGCCACCGGCCAGGCCCTGGCCACGGCTGATCTTGCCACAGGTGTGGTTGATGCGGCTTGCCGGCGCGGCGCGCAATTGCAGGCGGGGCGCGATGCACCCTATTGGGTGAAGCTGCGGGCGTTTTGTTATGCGGTGGCCGGTGAGCGTGATGCCGCTGATTTGACCTATGGTCTGTTGCGCGATCGTGGCTTGTTGACGGAGCGGGACGAGCAATTTCTCGGCGGCTTTGTGATCGGCTTAACGCCTGACAAACCGCTACAACCGCGCACCGCATTAGAACTGGCCATCACCCGCGCGTTGGATCAGCCACTGGCCGCCGGTCTTGCCGCTGAGGCCCACGGGGTTGTTGTGCGCGCGGTGACATTGGATGAGGCCCTTGATCCGGCCATCCGCATTCACGCGGCGCGCAGGGCGCTGGGCATGGGGATGATAGAACCGTCCATTTATGCGGCGTTGTTGTCGGGCGTACCGCTAAACGTTGCCGAACGGATTGATCCGGCGGGTTTACTTATCCAAAGCCCCAATAGTCCGCGTACGGAGGCCGCGCTTTATCAACAGGTGCAGGCCATGGCGGCGCCGGAATTTCTCCGCGATAAAGCCAGCCTGATTGCCAATGCCCTGCGTGCCCCGGAGAGATCAGTTGGGGCATCAGGTGGCCGAGCAGGCGGTGATTTTGATACGGTCTTTGCCCGCCATCAGCTTTACGCCGGCGAGATTGCAAATCTGGAAGGGGCCTTGGTGTCGCCAGAAGATGCGGCCGTTTTCGCCCGGGCGCGTCTGGCGGTTGGCGATAGCGCTGGCGCGGGGCGTTGGCTTTTTACGATGCTGGGTGAACAGTCAGTGACCAATTTGGGTGAGCGTCTTGGCCGGGAATTCGTAACCTTGACACAGGACCTGGCAATCCTTGATCCAGCCGTGGCGGCTCTAGTGGCCGATCGTGCGCAAATCGAGGTGGATGCCCCCTTCGCGAACACAACCAACAAGACGCCAAGCGCCGGTGCCCAAAACACCGCGACCAGCGCAATCCACCACCAGGTGCGCATTGTTGAGGCGGTTTTTGATGCGGCCATGGGCGCGGCGCCGACCACTGGTGAAGGCACCCGCAAAAAGACTGGTCAAGCTGCCCTCGCCGCGCTCGCCATGACCCGGCAGGCGGCGTTATCCCCGGTTGAGCGTGTGGTCGCTGAGCAGGCGATCGATATGGCCGGTCTGGGCGATTTACGCCGCCAATGGCAATTGCAGACAATTTGGCAACGCCGTTGGGGCAACGCGGCCGTCCCCGCTCCTTATGGACGGGCCAGTGCCGCGCAATCGCCGCGCCAAACCGATGATCAGGGCCTGAGCCCGCGTGTAAAACCGCGGCGCCTGGACTGATGGCGTTTTTCCATAGCGGGGCTCGTTAACCCGGTCGCATCCTTGCCCCCCTAAAGATGGGGCTTATATCAATCAAAACGGCGCGCGAACGCCGCCTTACGATCCAATCAAAGCAGGACATCTTCCATGCGGACCTATCTCGATTTTGAAAAATCCATTGCCGAGCTCGAAGGCAAGATCGACGATCTTCAGGGTATGGATGATGCCACCCGCGCCAATGTGGGTGAGGAGATCACACGGCTACAAGCTAAAGCCGACCAGATGCTCACCGATACCTATGCCAATCTAAACCGCTGGCAAAAAAGCCAAGTTGCCCGCCACGCCGCGCGCCCGCATTTTTCTGATTATGTTGCCCAGATGGTTGAGGATTTTACGCCGCTAGCGGGTGATCGTCGGTATGGGGAAGATAAAGCAATCATGGGCGGGCCGGCCATGTTTCGCGGGCGATCAATCATGTTGATCGGCCATGAAAAAGGCAAAGACACAAAGACCCGCATCGCGCACAATTTTGGCTCCGCCAATCCTGAAGGCTACCGCAAGGCAATCCGGTTAATGGATATGGCTGACCGATTTGGCCTGCCGGTTGTGTGCCTCGTTGATACGCAAGGGGCCTATCCCGGGCGCGGCGCCGAAGAACGCGGCCAGGCCGAAGCCATCGCCACCTGTACCCAAAAATGCCTAACCGTTGGGGTACCCCTTATCTCCGCCATTGTGGGTGAAGGCGGGTCTGGCGGTGCGGTGGCGTTGGCCACGGCCAACCGTATTTTGATGTTGGAACATTCGGTTTATTCGGTCATCTCGCCTGAGGGTTGTGCCTCCATCCTGTGGAACAACACCGAAGATAAAGGCGCCAGCAAAGCACCCGACGCGGCAGAAGCCATGCGTATCTCTGCGCAGGATCTCAAAGAGTTGGGCGTGATCGACACGATTATTGAGGAACCCGTTGGCGGTGCCCACCGCGATGTTTCCCGAACGATTGAGCGTCTTGCCGACGCAATCGAACTCGCGCTCCACGAATTTGACGATATGGAGGGGGCCGCGATCCGCAAACACCGCCATGAGAAATTTCTCGCCATGGGCCGCGAGGGGCTGGTGGCGTAGCTTTTATTGACGCTTTGGGCGATTTGTTAGTAACCCTCAATAGGCAGATTACCTTGGACTCCGCGATTAAGTCGCGGGGATGCGTCTATTGACTGTTCGGGAATACCGATTTTCTTGTCACCGCAAACTGGGCGGCTTGCATAGCGCATCATCAACCAGCGGTTTTTCGGCGGCCCAGTCTGCGCCGTCCGGGTCTTCGTCGAGGAGGCGGATATAGGACGCCACAAGGCTGGTATAGGGCGGCAAGGGGGTGGTGCCTTTATTCCAGCTGCCCAGGGCATTGCCATCGGCGCCAGCCCAGATCTCAAAATGTAAATGCAGTGTCGTGCAATATTGTGAGGCACTGCCGCAATTAGGATCGGGGTCCGTCCGGCTGGAGATTTGGCCGATGGCTTCACCTTCGCGCAGGATGTCGCCTTGTTTGACGCGCTGTCCGGTCCGTGGGTGGAGCGCCAGTGGGCGGTCCAAATGGAGAAAGCTGTAAAGCAATCCGCTGTCCAACCCAAAGCCAAGCACGCCGTGATTTGTGCCCACTGTCCGGATACGGATGTCTTCAGGGGCAACAGCAAGATATTTTCCGTTCTCACACGTGCTGGGGCGAATATCCTGGCCATAATGGCCTTTGCCTTCGGGGCAGGCATTGCTGACGCCTTGGCGATATTCGCAAAAATTATCCTTCCACGGATAACCGTAATTCGCGCGGCTATTCTGGCCGGGCGCCGGTTGGGGTAGGCCGATGGCAGGAAACCCTTGTCCGCCTGTGCCAAGACGCTGGGAATTCGGAAAGGCTGGCCCCTCATTAATTGGGAAGCGAATGCCGACGGCGGCTTCCAGAACGACGCCATCATCATCGGTGAGGACAAAACCAAAATTGGTTCGTACCGATGACGAGCCGTCATCCAAAACACCGGGTGCGCGGAACCAGTTTTCGGGCAGGGTTTCGCTGGGTAAGACAGAGGCCGGAGGATCATCTGGCAAGGCTGGTGAAGGGAGCGGTGGTTCCGTTGTATCGGTCTCACCGGGTGTTTCTTCGGGTACCGGTGCCGGGGTGGGCGTTCCGCCATTCCCGCCACACGCGGCAACAAGGCTCAGCATCGACATACAAGTCATCGTCTGTATCAAGAACGTGTTCGCCAGTTTGATCATGGTCTTGTCCCCGCCCGGGTGCCCAGCGCAATCATGAGATCCCGCAATTGCGCTTCCAGGGTGTTACGGTCAAAGCAGTTGCCATCGCGGGTGGAGCTTTCTTCGCGGCAGGTGCGGGCGATCCGGTAGACAGCGCCAAAGACGGTAAAACTCGCGACGATACCCGTTTCGCCCTCAACATAGTCGATGGTCCTGTTGGACCGCCGCCGCGTGCCTCGTTGTCCTGCTTGTTGGCCGTTTTGCGGTGTGATTTGCGTGACGAGACGGCTGCCATAATAGTCATAGTGGCGCCCGCCCAGACGAAAGACGGCGCTATAGCTGTTCCCATCACGGCTCACCGCAAGATCGACCGGGCCGTCGGCTGCCGGGGGCAACAGCACGGGCAGGGCGGCGGTATTCAGGGTAGCCGGGTCCAACAGGCTGGCCGGTCGTAGGCCTAGGCGGTTTTGCTCGGCCATGGCAGCCTCCGCTGCGGGCCAATTGATCCGTGTACGCAATCGCTGGGCTGGCTTGAACGGGCTTTTCCTGGCCGCGCGGTTCGCGGGCCAGGCAATGGGTTGCGCGGGGCCAAGATTGGCATCGGCGCGTTGCTGGTCAGCGGAGAATATCGCCGCCCCGGTGGGCGACACACTGCTGGTTACCGCGGACCCATCATCGGCCTGTGCAAAAGTGATGCGGATATCATCAAACAAAAACCGGATCGCCTGATTATTTCGGCTTAGCGCGCGCAGGCTCGTAGTGAGCCGTGTGGCTCCTCGAGGGCTCGTGACGCTTACCCTGACGGTGACGGGCCAACGGGAGTTGCGGTCAAAGGACCAGGAAAACTGTTCTTTTGCCGTGCCGACGGTCTGATTATTGCGTGAGGCTGTTAATTCTGCGGCAAAGGCTTCATCGGTGATGCCCCCGGTGGGGTTGATCCGCATGGAGACTTCTTTAACCGGACGGGCAAAATCCATCACCATCCGGCTACGATTGGCGCGGCCGTCAAAAAACGCAGCGCGGGTGCCGTCGGCGGCGCGCGGATAGGTGCACGCCATGGCGCCCGTACTCTGGCCCCCACATTGATGGATCGATACCCCATCGCCAAAGCGAACGCCAAATGCCTCCCGGTACTGATTACGTAAGAAAATGCCATTATCGCGCGCACGAAATTCCTCAAACCCGATGGTGGCGTCGGCGGCTGTTGGCTGGACAAGCGCGGTGGGACCGACCGGATCCCCGGCCCGCGCGCCGTTACCTTCGTAGGTTTGAGGCCGCGGCTGAACAGTGCGCAGGTTTTCCCCGCGCGGCACACTTTCCGGTTGGGCAATCGTGGCCGTCCCGGCAATCACCGGCAGGCCAGGCGCCTTGGCCAGCACATCGATGGCGCGGCCATCCTGATCGGTTACTCGCGCGCGCACGGTGGCCGCTGCGGTGGTGGCGGCAAAACCAAAAAAGACGCTACTGCTGCCGTTGGTCTCATTGGGGCCCGCCGTACACAGATTACCAAAGCGGACTTCAATGGCCTTGCCGTCGCGGACGACCCGCGCCGGTTTGACCTTGCCGAGGGCGTTGGCCAGATAAAAGAAATCGGCCTGGCGCGCATTACGCCGGTTTGAATAGCGCAGCGGCGCGAGCGCAGGAGCATCAAAGCGGACCGAGCGGATACACCGGGCCGTTTGGTCATTGCGCATTTGTGTCAGGTCAAGGCGATAGAGATAGGCGTGAAGACCCTCGCCGCGGGTGCCTGGCTCGCCCACGGGAAACTGACGCGATTGTAAAAAACCGATGCCACCGGCAAAGGGCAAGGTAAATTGTTCGGAGAAGTCCTGCACCGTAATCCGGCAATCGCGATCAAAAACACAATTGATCTGGGGGGAGCGTACCTCAACGAGGCGCAAATCCCGCCCCTCGATGGCTGCACGGTCTTGCGCCTGACCAGGCGCAGCACTTGTGATTGCGCCGAGAAAGATTGCACAGACCAGGATAAGCGGTGATCGGCAGCGCGCGCGCCACGCGCCGGACTTTCTGATTTTGCCTCTGTTTCCCATCGCAACCCCCATTTTTCCCATCGCAAGGTTAACAGTGACGCATGGGGAGGACAAGGCAGCCCACCAGGCGGCTTGTTGAGGGCGGTCACGCCGGGGGTGCATTGACCCTGTGCGGGGGAGGGCGTAGGTCCCACGGCTTGGATCGTTTTTTGCCCCTAACCCGTTGATTTGCCCATGGCCACGCCCGCCGCTGACCGCCCGGTTATTGTTCGTTTTGCCCCGTCGCCCACGGGAAAGCTCCATGTGGGCAATGTACGGGCCGCGCTCTGGAATTGGCTTTATGCGCGCAAGACCGGGGGCAAGTTTATGCTCCGCATTGATGATACGGACCAGGCGCGGTCCACTGCGGCTTATGAAGATGGTATCCATGCCGACTTGACGTGGCTCGGGCTGACCCATGATCTGACCGCGCGTCAATCGGCGCGGTTTGATCTTTATGATGATATTGCGGCGCGTTTGCGCGAGGCTGGACTTCTTTATCCTTGCTATGAAACAGCGGAAGATCTTGACCGCAAACGCAAACTTCAACGCGCCCGCGGCTTGCCACCGGTTTACGACCGTGCCGCCCTTGATCTAACGGCACATGACAAGGCAAAGCTGGAGGCCGAGGGCCGCAAGCCCCATTGGCGCTATAAACTCTCGCACAAACCTGTCGTCTGGCAGGATTTAATCCGGGGGGAAACTATTGTTGATACCGCAAATGTCTCTGATCCCGTATTGATCCGCGAAGACGGGCAATATCTTTATACGCTGCCCAGCTGTATCGACGATATCGACTTTGCCATTACCCACGTAATTCGCGGCGAAGACCATGTGACCAATGCGGCGGTGCAGGTTGAAATCATGGAAACGCTCCTCAAGATGGGGCGGGGCGACGGCGCATCATTACCGGCCTTTGCGCATCATTCCTTGTTGATCGGTGCCGATGGGGAGGGCCTATCCAAACGCCTTGGCTCCTTATCCATTGAGGGATTGCGCGAAGACGGGTTGGAGCCCGCAGCAATCACCAGTTTGCTCGCGAAGCTGGGCACCGCGGACCCGGTTGTTGCCGATGGCGACTTACAGGCCCTGGCCAACGGGTTTGAGTTTGACAAGGTGGGCCGCGCGCCGGCACGCTTTGATGCCGATGATTTGTGGAGCCTGAATGCGAAACTGCTCCACGAAATGCCGTTTGCTGCAGTCTCCGACCGTGTTGGTGCCGGTGTTGATGAAGCGTTGTGGCATGGCGTACGGGCAAACATTAAAAAGATCTCCGAGGCAAGCGATTGGCAGCAGGTCGTATACGGAATGATTGAACCGGTAATTGAAGATCAGGAGTTCACCGAGAGAGCGGCCACTTGCGTCCCGGATGGTCCGTTTACGGTGGAAAGCTGGGCTAATTTTATTAGCGCGGTGAAAGAAAAGACCGGGGCAAAAGGCAAAAAGCTCTTTATGCCGTTGCGTCTCGCCCTCACCGGCCGGTCCCACGGCCCCGAAATGGGCCCGTTATTTGCCCTAATCGGTGCGGACAAAGCGCGCAATCGCTTGCGTGGGAATAAGGGCTAACGCGTACCCCAACCGCCCCGCGGCTTAACCACGGGGCCCATGACGTTGCCGCAATGGCGATCTATTGATAATCCTCGGTAGGCGGAGCACCCTGTACCCCGCGATCAAGTCGCGGGGAAGCGACGGGTAGACCATAGATCGATTTTCCTCTGTATCCCGAGGCATGCGGAATTAATAAACAGCAAAGACCCTAGCCCTACACCCGAACGCTCATTGCTCACGCGGGGCAAAATTTACCGGTGCGGTGCCGCGCTTGCGTTCATCATAGTGCGCCAGCCGGTCGAGCGGTGGGTGCGCGCGTTGGGCGCAATTGGGGCGTTCGCACACATAGCAATTGGGCCCGATGGGCACCGGGCTTGGTGCACTCAAATCATATGGATCGGCATAAACAAGACGAGGGGCATGTTTCAAATCACAGCCGAGCGCCACGGCCAATTGCTGGGACGGTTGAGAAAACGACCCCCCGGCGCGTTGAACCGTGCGAGCCATGGAAAAATGCGGGCGTTCATCGGGGAGCTGAATAATTTGCGTTTGAATACGTCCCGGCGTTTGAAAACATTCGTGGATATTCCAGAGCGGACATGTGCCAGCCTGATTGGCAAAATGAAATCGACCAGAGCTCAGCCTTTTGGAGATATTGCCAGCAATATCGATCCGTATAAAGAAAAAAGGAACGCCGCGCGCCTCTGGCCGTTGCAGGGTTGTCAGCCGATGGGCAACCTGTTCGAAACTGGCCAGAAACCGGTGAGATAAGACCTCAACATCATAGCGGTTTAGTTCAGCCGCTTTTTGAAACAGTTCATAGGGCATCATCATTGCAGCGGCAAAATAATTGGCCAGCGTGACCCTGGCGAGACGTTTGCTTTCATCATCACGCAACGTGCTCTCACTGATCAGCCCGTCAATGATGGTCGATTGCTCCAGAATGGCCAGTTGATAGGCCAGTTGAAAACATCGTCCGGGCGCCGATAAACGTTCAGACAGATTAATCCGCCGCCCGTGGCGGTCAAAATAGCGGAGCATCTCGCTCATCACATGGGCCGGCACAATTCGGGTGACGAGATGGTGATCAGTCTCCAGCCGGCGGCGCAGGGCACCATAAAGCCGTTCCGGCCGAAAATTGCGCGCGTCATCATCGGCGATTGAATGGGTGAGGGTTTCCGCCGCTTCATCGAGGGCGGGAAAGTAATTACCGGATTCGTGAATGAACCGCCGCACTGCATCCACGCGGTCATTGGGCTTTTCCGCGGTGCCGGTTGCCGCGCCCGGATCGGTGGCATTGGCGTCGCTGCCCCGCCGCCCCGGTGATTTGTGAAGATCGAGGAATGCCGCCGCAATGGCCGGGCTGGCTGCGACAACCGCCTCCACTTCTGATTTCGGGATTGCGCGCGCCAATCGGGGATCGCGCAAGGCCTCGTAAAGATCAGCCACAAGTGCCACATCATTGGTGCCGCTCAGCTCATCAAGCGGCACGTCATAATTCTGCGTCAAGCGGATCAACAGGGCCGCACTCACCGGGCGTTGATTGCCTTCAATCAGGTTGAGATAGCTGGGCGAAATCTCCAATTCCTGGGCCATACGTGTTTGCGTCAGGCCAAGTGACTGGCGCAAACGGCGTAATTTCGGACCGATAAACAATTTATCTTTGCGCATGGTGTATTTCTGCCCGGGGTCGGTGTCTGCTATTGTCGATATTCTTATGACAAGATTTACTAAATTACAATTCTTGGCGACCCTATCATGACCACCAGACCTCAATTTTTCACATAAGATTGCGGCGTTCATGGACTTTTAGAAATTTCTGTAAATATTCGACATAGGAATTTTAATTACGGAGCTTTGCCATGAATGCCCACGCCAATCCCGCCCAAATGACCTTCAGCGCCCAGGTGGCAAGCCTGGAAGAAGATTGGAAAACCAATGATCGGTGGAAGGGTGTTACCCGCCCCTACAGCGCGGCGGATGTGGTGCGTTTGCGCGGTAGTTTACAGCCCGAATACACCCTGGCGCGGCGGGGCGCGGAAAAACTCTGGGACCTTGTCAACGGCGATGCGCGCAAGGGCTATGTGAATTGCATGGGCGCGCTCACCGGGGGTCAAGCCATGCAGCAAGCAAAAGCCGGTATCGAGGCGATCTATCTGTCCGGCTGGCAGGTTGCCGCCGATGCCAACACGTCAGAAACAATGTACCCGGATCAATCGCTTTATGCGGTGGATTCGGTGCCAAGTGTTGTGCGCCGGATAAATAATACCTTCAAACGTGCCGATGAAATTCAGTGGAAGGCGCTGAGCGATGGCAAAATTAGCGACGCCGAGGCGGTGGATTATTTTCTGCCCATCGTTGCCGATGCCGAGGCTGGCTTTGGCGGCGTCTTGAATGCCCATGAATTGATGAAAAACATGATTATGAATGGTGCGGCGGGTGTGCATTTTGAAGACCAGTTGGCGTCAGTCAAAAAGTGCGGTCATATGGGTGGTAAGGTGCTCGTACCCACGCAAGAAGCGGTACAAAAACTGATCGCCGCGCGGCTCGCCGCTGATGTGATGGGTGTACCGACGGTCTTGTTGGCCCGCACAGATGCCAATGCCGCTGATCTGATTACGTCAGATGCCGATGCCTATGACAAACCCTTTATCACGGGCGAGCGCACGGCCGAAGGCTTTTACAAGACGAATGCCGGTATTGACCAGGCGATTGCTCGGGGTCTTGCCTATGCACCCTATGCAGACCTTTTGTGGTGTGAAACGGCAACGCCAGACCTTGATGAAGCGCAGAAATTCGCCGACGCCATCCATGCAAAATATCCGGATCAGTTATTGGCTTATAATTGCTCACCGTCCTTTAACTGGAAGAAGAATCTTGACGATGCCACCATCGCAAGGTTTCAGCAGGCATTAAGCGATATGGGGTATAAATACCAATTCATCACGCTCGCCGGTATTCACAATATGTGGTACAATATGTTTGATCTTGCGTGGCATTATGCCCAGGGTGAAGGCATGAAGCACTATGTGGAGAAAGTGCAGGAGCCCGAATTCGCCGCTGCTGACCGTGGCTATAGTTTTGTGGCTCACCAACAGGAAGTGGGCGCTGGCTATTTCGACGATGTGACCACCACAATTCAGGGCGGTAAGTCATCGGTCACAGCATTGACCGGCTCCACCGAAGAAGAACAATTCTAATCGCCAGCTAGGGAGGGTGGGACGTCCCTAACGTCTGTTGGGGGCGTCTCAACCACTCTTCTCCTATCTGTCCCTTATTTGACAGGTGTTAACAGGCCCCACAGGCTTTCAATTTTCGATCCTATGAGGGGGCTTTATGAAACATCTTCCATTGCTTTTTGTCGCCATCTTTGCGTTGGCTTTCGCGTCGGCGGAACCGCGCAACAAAACGTCAAGGGCGCTGGCGCGCTGACGTGCAACGAGTTTTTCACGATATTTGAAGAGGCACCGGAGGCGGAAAAGGGCAGTGTTGTCAGCGCCCTTTTCTCCTGGGTGCAAGGCTACGCCACGGGAAAGAATCTGGACAATCCTGAGGAGGGTCAAAAAGACCTCGCCACGTTAGACCCAGAATTTGTGATGACTGAGGTCGTCAGATATTGCGGCGTGAATGGTGAGTTGCGGATATATTCGATCGCAGAGGCGATTTACCAAAGCCTTCCGGCGGCTGTGGTTGATGGAACCGTTTAGAGCTTGCCGAGCCTGCCAGCTTCCGCCTGACGGAAGTTGGCTGCGATAAGGCCAGTCTTGAGATACCCTATATCTGCATTGAGGGGCGGCGGTTATCGAGGGTCAGTCGCCTGCCTAGTCATTTTCAATCGTGCTACGGAGCCCCGGCGCGCGAAAGCGATCATTGCGTTGACGCCGTCCCGTGGATGGCTGAAACGGGGTATTCGCATCCCCCGGTCTTTGTACGAATGATGCCGACGCAGACCCCGCCACGGTCGCGTTAGGCGTTTGGTTGCCAAAAAAGCCCAGGTCTCGCTCGGCAAAGTTGCCCAGATGGGGCAGGCTTGCGTCCAAGTCCGTTTCGCCAAGCCCAAACCACCGGCCAAGGGTTGCCGCATACTGATCAACGGCGTGGGCGGGGATCAGACGGCCACTGTCTTCGGTATAGTCTTCCCCCTGAATATCAAGCGACGGCATGGTGCCGTAGATCGACCGACCTCTCACAGCGCCCCCGGCCACAAAATGGTGCGAGGCCCAGGCGTGATCGGTGCCGTCGCCATTATCAATCAGGGTACGCCCGAAATCACTGGCGGAGAAAACCGTAACATCATTCCACATCCCTTGATCAATCATGGCGGAGCGAAACGCAAAAAGCGCATCGGCGATCTCGCCTTGTAGCGCTGGTAGACTGGAGGCTTGCGCGGAATGGGTATCAAAACCGCCAATGCCCACAAAAAAGACCTGACGTTGGGCGCGAAGACTGCCATTAATGCTGATGGTTCGGGCAATCGCTTGGAGCTGTCCGCCCAGCCGCGAGGCCGGAAAAGCGGGTAGCTCCTCAGTCTCGTCATACGCAGTACTAAAAAACGCGCCCGATTGTACGCCTTCGCCCTGGAGCCTGCCATAATCGGCCTGGAAGAGGTTGCGATTATCCCATTGCAATCGGCCATAATAGTCGGCGAGGCGGGCGCGCACTTGATCAAGACCGGGATCATTACCCAGAAAAAAAGTGCGCGAGGTAATATCCAATCCATTGCGCCCACGCGGCGAAATCGTAAAGGCCGGTGCCGTTTCACCCGATAGAAATGGCGCATTACTGGCCGTGGTAATCGCCGCAAAGCGAGGGTCAATACCGGGGTCTGCGCGCAACATGGCATCAACAAACCGGCCGCCCCAGCCAAGGGTTGTGCCTTCCGGCCCAAAAGTTTGCCAGACCGATTGTTGATCATTGTGGGAGAAGAGTTGTGGCGGCAACGGCACCCGCTTGGCCTCAAAATCCTCCCGCGTGGTCGGGGTGATCAGCGGCCCCACACTTCCGACAAAGGCAAGATCGCCGTCATTAAACATCTGCCGTATGGGACGCATATTCTCTGGCAAACCAAAACGTCGCCCGCTAAGCGTACTGGCATTGTCCGGGGACAGAGCAAGCAGATTTTCCCGGTCGCGGGAGGACGACCCACTGCCCACCCCATAGGCATTAAAAAGACCGGGCCGTAACGCAGCCAGTGCCGAATAGGACGGGTTATCCAGCGGGATCAGGGTATCCGCGTGGTCCATACCGCCAAGGAAGAACAGACAAATCAGAGCCTTGTAACCTGACGTATCGGCGGCTTGTGCCGTTTGAACGCTAAAGGGCAAGCCGCGTGATCCGGGCTGTGCAAGAGTGGCCCCCATCGCCAGTGTTGCGGCAGCACTCGATAAAAAAGCGCGTCGTTTCATGGGCTTGCTCCCGTTACTGCAGGGTATGATAGGCTGGCGCACCCATCACCAGAATAATGGCTGTGTTCACGCGGCGCAGGCGATCGCGGTCTTCATTCTGGTTTGTCCGAATGGGGAGCATTTCGATAATTGTTTGAATTTCCTGGCGGGCCGTACGCGAAAGACGTCGCCCCGTCAGCAATAGGTCCAAATGATCGACGAGGGCGCGGGGGTCATCCACAAGGGCAAGCTCATCGGTGTAATCGGGCAAGAAAATCTCACCGATTTCATCGGGGTCAAAACCCTGGGTTGTCACTTCCGTAAAATCGAAAACGAACCGCGTTATAAAGTTGAGATAACCCGCCACTGATGATGAGTTGACCAATTGCAATTCGGGCGCCGTAAGACCGGCATTACCGGTTTGAGTTTGCGGGGCCACATAACCCGGCCGATAAAAATTAAAAACCGATGGCGGGCGTAAAAACTGCTGGCTCAACCGGTCAGAACCACGCGTATCATTCAGAAAAAAGAAGGCCCCCGGCTCAATCCCCGTGACGTCAAAGGCGCGCACCCACTGGACAAACTTAAGGATGGGCTCGCGGATTTTGCCGCCATCGCGCGGCTGATCAATGGGGTGCTCAAAAATGATAGGGTCAAGCAGAATTGCCGCCAGCGTTGCCTCTAAATCACCGCGCTGACCAGTGCCGAAGCTTTGGCCGTTAACGGCTACAAACTGGCCCCCCTCAAACGCGTCAACAACGCGCTCAACATAATCGGTAGACGGATGGCTACGCGTAAACCGCTGGATCAGCTGGCGACAGATGAATGGCGCCACATTGTCGTGATCGGCAATAGTGTCGAGCGCCATGGAAACACTGACATCGCCGGGTGTATTCTCCGGAATTGTTATGCCTAGAAAGGTCTTTTCCAGCGCCGAATGCTCATCATCAAAAATCACCATGGGCAGTTCGAAAGACCGTTTGGTGGGGCCAGATCGAAAGGTGGGCACATCATACCAAAAGCCGGTGAAGACCCGCGCAAGGCCGGCAATATCGCTATTGTCATAGGTCTCGATACGATTGCCTCGATTATCCAGGCGCGGCGTGCCATCGGGGTTCAGCGCCAATAGACCAATCGAAAAAAGCTGAAGAATTTCCCGCGCATAGTTTTCGTCGGGCACTCGCCCCGTCCGTGGGTCCCCCTTGCGGTTCCGCAAAAACGTAAGCCAACGCCCCATAAGAGGTGCATAAGTCACATCCTCCAGCAGGTCGCGATATTGGCCAAAGGCGTGGCGACGCAGTTGATCCAGAAAATAGGCCTCTTCTTCAAGCTGGCCCTGGGGTGTGTCGAGCGAGGCAACAAAAATCTGTGATAGCGCAAAGGTCATCCGCATACCGAGCTGATCTTCGGCGGTCATCATGGCCTGCCAGAGGAGAGAATTGACGGTTGATTTATCTTCGATTTCGCCGTCCGGGCGCCGCGCCGCAACCGTTTTGTCGAGGAATGTGAAGGGCTCTTGTGCCAAGGCTTCCACGAGCCAATCGGCGGCGTCGCGGCCCACAAGGCTATCAATGTCAGCTTCGGTGCCGCCATAGGTTGCATACATTAAAAAGCGGGCCGCTTCGGCGCGGTTTGTGATCATTGTTGTGGCGGGGGGGCGCGGCCCTGCAATCCTGATGCCGTCAGTCACATCGCGAATGATAAATGCAGGCGGTGTAAATCGATCACCATCCTCTAAGATCCTTGTGACAAAGTCAGGGTCCTGATCAGGGTCAATGACAACCGGCGCCTGGGCGCGGACAGGGCCTCCCGCAATGAGGATGCAGCAGCTCATCAAGACTAAAAAGCCTATGCGCGCACACCTCCGGTGGGCACGGTGTGAGCGTGCCGTGTAGAAAATAGCAGCTTGCTTCATTAGATAAACCGTCCTTATTCGGAGGAGTATTCACCACCTTCGTACGCGGGCAAAATGAAACTATGGAGAGATATCCCCCAAACCTTCGTGAGAATGCCGCTAAAAGCGTTGGGAACGCGTTAGCAAAGACCGTAAATTTTTTGATAGTCCTCGCGCAGAGATCTCCTGGCAGATCGTTTTCACAGGGGTCGTCAGGCGGCGGGATTTCGCCTGTTTGGGGGCCTTGTTTCGCCGCTAGGCTTTTTCGCGGGGCTGGTGTAAGCCCCTTTTACCTGAATGTAAGCATATCGCGATGGCCCAGCACTCTACCCGTGAAACAATTGTTCAATTGCTGTCAAACATGTCTGACGGCAAGGAAATCCGCGCCTATTTGAACCGGTTTTCCAGTGTGCAGCAGACCCGTTTTGCGGTGATCAAGATTGGCGGATCAATCCTGCGCGATGAGTTGACGCAAACTGCATCGGCCCTTGCATTTCTCCATACGGTCGGTTTGACGCCCATCGTTTTACATGGCGGCGGCCCGCAACTTGATGAGAGTCTTGCCGCCGCGGGGATTGAGACCCCAAAGATTGACGGCCTGCGGGTGACCAGTCCGGCGGCGCTTGATGTGGCGCGCGACGTATTCATCACGGAAAATCTACGCCTGGTGGAGGCGGTGCGCGCGCAAGGCGTTGACGCCCATTCTGTCAGTGCCGGTGTTTTGGAGGCCGAAGCGCTAGACCTTGATCGGTTTGGTCTTGTGGGTCGGCCCACAGGCGTGCGGCTTGCGCCCTTGGAGTCGGTGGTGCGGTCCGGTGCCGTGCCCATTCTTACCTGTCTGGGGATGGCACAGGGCGGGCAACTCCTCAATATCAATGGCGATAGCGCAACGCGGGCGCTTGTTCATGCGCTCCGCCCCCTGAAGATTATTTTTCTATCGGGCACCGGCGGCCTTTTGAAAGCCGATGGACTACCACTTCACTCGATTAATCTTGTGTCTGACTATGATGATCTCATGGGTGCGTCCTGGGTCCATTCGGGGATGCGGTTGAAATTGCAAGAAATAAAAACGCTGCTTGACGATCTCGATTTATCAGCATCGGTATCAATAACCTCACCGACGGGACTGGTGCGCGAGCTCTTTACCCATGGCGGGGCGGGCACGCTTGTGCGGCGGGGTGAGCGGATTGTCACCCACGACCAAAAATCATCAATCGACACGGAAAGACTGCAAACACTGATCGAAGAAGGATTTCAGCGGCCCTTAAAGCCTGACTGGTTTGCCGGTCTGACACTGACGAAAGCCTATGTGTCGGAAAACTACCGTGCCGGTGCCCTGATCACGCAGGTGGGCGGCTTGCCCTATCTCGATAAGTTTGCCGTTGTCGAGGATGCCCGCGGGGAGGGTCTCGCCCGGGTTGTCTGGCGCGCCATGGCCGATGATTACCCCGTTCTTTTCTGGCGTTCGCGTACCGCCAATGGGTTCAATGCATTTTACACGGATGTTGCCACGGGGTCGGTGAAGATCGGCCCGTGGACTGTTTTCTGGATGGGCGATATCGATCTTGCGGCCCGGGCAGAACATCTGACCCATCTTGCCAGCCTGCCCGAAGCCTTCATTGCCCCAGAGGAGCCACCGGCCTTATGATCGCGTTCCAAAATCGCCCGGTCGACCGGTTCACCGTTGGGGTCGTCGGCGCGCGGGGGTTCACCGGGAAAATACTGCTTAATCTTATTACGGATCATCCGGTGCTTGACCTTGTTTTTGCCGCATCACGCGGGCTTGCGGGCACGCTTGTTTCCTCGGTGGCGCCGAATGTTGCTGGCACCTTACGGTTTGAGGCGTTGGATGAGGCTACGGTGGCAAATCGCCGGGTAGATGCCGTGATATTGGCGACCCCTGATGGGGCTGCCGCCGCCTATAGTACTGCCGTGTCAAAATCATCACCCGATTGCGTTATAGTTGATCTGTCAGCGGATCATCGGTTTAACGAGACGTGGGAATATGGCTTACCGGAATTGCGGCGTTTGAAAGGCGAGGGGAGCAATCTGCGCGGTGCTAGGCGGATAGCCAATCCCGGTTGTTATGCCACGGCGATGCAGCTTGCTATAGCACCCTTGTTGGAAAAGCTGGCGGGTACGCCGTCGGTTTTTGGGGTATCGGGCTATTCCGGTGCCGGGACTAAGCCCAATAAACGCAATGATCCCGCAATATTAAGGAAAAATCTGTTACCATACGGATTAACAGGTCACAATCATGAACGTGAGGCAACCCGGCATCTTGGCCGGTCAGTGCGCTTTTCGCCCCATGTGCATCCGGCCTATCGCGGTTTGCTGACGACGGTGCATGTGCCCCTCAAAGCGCCCATGGAAAGAGACGATTTGCGCGCGGTGTTTGATACGGCCTATGGTGCTGAGCCCATGATCACGCTGCAGGATGAGCCGCCAACCTTACGCGACGGCAGTGGTCATCCCGGTATCATCATTGGCGGCTTTGAAACCTCCCACGATAATCCCCACGCGGTTATCGTGGCCGCAGAAGATAACCTCCTCAAGGGGGCAGCGGTGCAGGCGATACAAAACCTCAACCTTGCTCTCGGTATTGAAGAATTGTGCGGGCTCTCAACGGGCAACGCTCGCATAGAGTGAGGCGATTGTCGGGGCCACCCGCGCCAAGGGATCAGGGGTCCTAGTCAGGCCAAGGCGTACGATCACCATCTTTTGTTGGGGTATAATGATCACATATTGCCCGTCATGGCCGGAGAAAAAATAGGTGTCCTCTGGTAGCGCCGGGAAAAACCGCGGGCGCTTGGCGCCGGTTTGCGGGTCAGGTCGACCCTCCCGATTAAGCCAGAAATGGGCTCCATACTGATTATCAGATTGTGCAGTTGGGGTAGCCACATAGTCCGTCCAGCCTGCGGGGAGCAAGCGCTTGCCCTGCCACTGGCCGTTGTTGAGATAGAGGTCGCCAAGGCGCAGCCACGACCGTGCCGATGCGTAAAGATAGGACGAGCCAATAAAATTACCGGCGGCGTCGCGCTCCATTGTGGCGTCGCTGATGCCAAGGGGAGTGAACAGTTTTTCGTCGGCGTAGTCGGAGAGCGACTGGCCGGTTGCTGCGATATTTGCAGCCAGTGCCATGGCGAGGATGTTGCTGGTGCCGCTGGAATAGGACCAATGGGTGCCCACCGGATAAGCAAGAGGCGCCAACGCCGCAACGCCCCCGGCGCTGGCGGCAGAAAACAACATTCTGTTTACGTCGGATTTTGCTGATGCATAATCCTCGTCAAACGCGAGCCCGCTTTGCATGTGTAGAAGATGGCTCCACGTCAGGGCCCGCCGGTCATCTTTTTCCCATTGGGCAAGCCCAAGGGGCTGATCAATGGCCAAAAGCCCGTCTTGCACAGCGGCGCCGATCAAGGTTGCGGTGACACTTTTTGCCATAGACCAACTCAGGAACGGTGTCTCGCGCGAAAACCCCTCCGCATACCACTCGCCCACAAGTTTACCATCCACCGCAACAAGCAAGGCCCGATGTCCGGCATCTTTATCGGCCGCGGCGCCGGTAAAGGTGTCTTGCAGACGCTGATAGTCGACGCCCGGGTGGGGCTGATCCGCGAAGGCTGTGTTCCAGTTGGCGGGTTGCCCGTCTGCCAAGACACCATATTGATAGCCGATATAGGCGATGTCGGCGTCAGTGTTCGAGGGTAGAACAGTGCAACCGGACCCTGCTTGATGGACCGCCGTCGCGCGACCTAAGCCAAAAAGCGATGCTGTGACGATATTTGCGCTGCGGTCAATGCGGGTGCCAACGGCCGCGAGGATTGGATGAATATCGTTGAATTCATCGGCGCGCACGATGCTTGCCTCCCGCTTCGCCACAAAAACCTCCGAGCACAGAATTTTTGCTTTATAGGCAGAAACCGTGCGGGCTGTGCCGCTTTGCGTAAGGTAAAATGCCAGGCCTGCAATGGAGACAATAAAGATTAGCGCAACACTGATTAGAGCTTTGCGTAACTGCGTGGACATGGCTTTTCCTTTTCCGCGTCTGGAGAAAGGACCCCATTGCGCCGCCCTTAGCAAGAACCCCATGCATGAATAGGCAATTTAGTCTTCAGACCACGTCCTTTGCCTTAAACAAAAAAGGCCCGGTCGTGACCGGGCCTTTCAGTATCAGTAGACGACAGATTGGATCTAGAGACCGACAAAGGGCTGGATAACTTTTCCGACCATGTCCTTGAAGACCAGCGGCGCGGAGGTTGCGATCAGGCAGATGCAAGGCTCGTCGCCAAAAGCCTCTGGGCTGTGGGTGTGTGAGCCATCGAGGTCGGCCAGATCACCTGCGCCATAATCGCCGGTTTGGTCGCGATAGGCACCGCGCAGGATCATGGTAAGTTCCTGAGCCCCATGGGAATGGGTGGGGATTTTTGTCCCCGGATTGATCCGCAGGAGGCGCAGCGTATTGCGCCGGTAACCCTCGGCTTCAATAATGCTTTGCGAAACGCCGGGAGCCACCGGTCGCCAATTTGCGGCATCAAGACCACCGGGCAGGTAGGCGCTCAGTGGCAAGGCAACTTCCGGGCGCAGATCATTGTCTGGCTGCGTCGATGCGCTGCGCGTAATGGGTTCGGCATGGTCGGCGATTTTCCAGAAAGTGCTCAAAGCGCCTTCAGCCATGGCCACAGGCTCTGCATCTTCAAGGCAGACCCCGCCAATGGCTTCCATATCACGCACAATCTCTCGGCACTGTTTGCACAACCGCAAATGGGTCGCGATGACCACGCTGCGCGCTTCATCCATTTGACCAGCGGCATATTCCGCCAACGTGTCAATAGACGCATGATGCTTGATCATACTCATTCAAGCTCACCCAATTCCTTCCTGATCTTGTCAAACGCCAAGCGAAGCCTGCTTTTTACGGTTCCCAAAGGGAGATCCAATCGCTGGGCGATGACCGAGTGTGGTTCATCTTCAAAAAAAAATAACTTCACCACATCTTGCTGTGCATTCGGTAAAATGTGGAGTGCGTCACGTATACGCGCGTCCCGTTCTGCCCGTTCAGTCAATTCGTCAGCCTGGGGCTCCTCGGCGGGTTTCAGTCCCGGATCGTCGGGATCAAGCTGCGGGCGCGCCTGTTTACGGATGGCATCAATTCGCAAATTGCGGGCAATGGTGAAAATCCAGGTGGAGGCTGTGGCCTTTGAAGGGTCGAACAGGTGCGCCTTTCGCCACACCTTCAAAAGCGTTTCCTGGGCAATGTCTTCAGCCTGTTCGGCGGGCACGCGCGCGCGCATCATGTACCCTTTTACGCGCGGGCCAAAATAAGCGAATACCTCGCTAAAGGCTGCCTTGCTGCGGGTTTGCGCCACCTCAACGAGGAGGGAGTTCATATATTGGCGTTCTGATAGGGTCTTCTCGGACGCTTTTCTGGCTGCATCCGTCTGCGGCGATTTTGACACCGGCGCCATGACTGGCCTGACCTTTGAGGCAAAAGCCTCGGTTGTCTGTAGCGCAAGTTGCACGGGCGACCTCTCATTTCAGCTACAGAAATTACGGGGAGGGTCGGGTCACCGGATCATTCCTCCCTATACTACAGGGGTGCGACGAATTTTGCTAATGATCGGCGCGCAAATTCCGGCTCTTTCCTGATCCTAGGATGATAAAAAGCGCGTATCTGCGACATAATGAAACGATCCGGCGTCTGTCTGTGCCAAAATGAACCGCGCGCCCTGGCGGTGACCACAAACAAGAGCCGCCATAAAGGACAACCCCATGGCTTATGACATCCCCAAATCTGTCTCGCCGGGATCGCCAGATGGCCCGTCCGCGGGCAAACGGCTGCGGATTGCGGTAATCGGCACTGGCATTTCCGGCCTTTCGGCGGCGTGGGCTTTGTCCAAAGCCCATGATGTGACCCTTTTTGAGCAGGATGATCGTCCCGGGGGCCACGCCAATACTGTCGATATCAAGATTGATGGCCAACTGGTGAGCGTCGACACCGGCTTTATCGTTTATAATGCGGCGAACTATCCCAACCTTGTGGCGCTATTTGACCATCTGGATGTGGAGACGGCGGCGTCCGATATGTCGTTCGGGGCGTCCTTGCGCGGGGGTGATAGCGAATATTCCGGGCAAACGCTGAATTCGGTCTTTGCCACCCGGTCCAACACCATCAACCCGCGATTCTGGCGTATGCTGATTGATGTAACGCGGTTCCATCGCCTGGCAAGACGCGCCCTTGATCGCGGCATCGATGACGACATGCGGCTCGGCGATTTCATCCGTACCCACCGCTTATCTACGGCGTTCACGACGGATTTTATTGGCCCCATGGCGGGGGCGATCTGGTCAACGCCGAGCGCCAGCGTGCTTGATTATCCGGCGCGGTCATTCATCCAGTTTTATGCCAATCACGGCTTACTGCAGGTATTGAATATGCCGCTTTGGCGCACCGTCGCGGGGGGCTCGCGCCACTATGTGCAAAAAATGCTAGACGATTTTAGGGGTAGCTTGCGTCTCGCCACGCCAGTGTCACGGGTAGCGCCCGCCGATGATGGCACGGTCATAACAACAACCGCCGCCGGGCAGCGCGATGTCTTTGGCAAGTGTGTGATCGCAACCCATGGTGACCAGGCCCGCGCTATGCTGCAATCGCCCGGCGATCCGCGCGACGGCGTGCTTGGCGCTTTTCGCTATCAGCCGAACCGAGCGGTTCTCCATCTGGATAAAACGGCCATGCCCCGGCGAAGAGCGGCATGGTCGGCGTGGAATGTCATTGAAACCGGCGATGATTTGTGTGTAACCTATTGGATGAACAAATTGCAATCTCTGGCCACGGACCGGGATGTTTTCGTGACACTGAACCCGCCTCAACCGCTCGAAAACATATTGGGGCAATGGGACTATGCGCACCCGCTCTATGATCTTGATGTGTACCGGGCCCAACGTGATATCTGGGCTCATCAGGGTACAGACAATATTTGGTTTGCTGGCGCCCATCTGGGCGCGGGCTTCCACGAAGATGGCTTGCAAGCGGGCCTGAAAATTGCCGAAGCCATTAGTGGGACCGCGCGGCCCTGGCAGGTTGCCAACGCCTCCGGGCGGCTCAACCTCGAACGGTTTGCAGGGGCCGATCACAGCCGAGCGATAGAGGGTTCGTGACGGGTCTTCCCCAAACCGGTATCTATTGCGGCACCGTGCGCCATTTCAGGTTGAAGCCTGTGCGCCACAAACTCAGCTACAAAGTCTACAGTCTTCTGCTTAATCTCGATGAGTTGGAGAGTGCCCACGACAGGTTGCGGCATTTTTCACAGGGTCGGTTCAATCTGTTTTCCTTCCATGATCGGGATCATTTTCCCGGTGCTGGCGATGGGCACGACGTTGGTCTGCGCCAGTGGGTCCGCACCACGCTTGCCGGGGCGGGGGTAGATAATGACGGGGCAATCTTTATTCTATGTTACCCGCGCGTGCTCGGCTATGCGTTCAATCCCATTACGGTCTTTTATTGCTTTGACCGGGCCGAAAGGCCCGTTGCGCTCCTCTACGCGGTGCGTAACACCTTTGGTGGGCGCCATAGCTATCTGATCCCGGTTGATGGTCCAACACGAGGCGATCAACCAATTGTGCAGTACACAAATAAAAAATTTCATGTGTCGCCTTTTGTTGATATGGCGATGACCTATCGATTTAGTGTGCCCATCCCCGATCAGCGCCTGAACCTTGCCATTCAGGTTGATGATGGCGATGGCCCGTTATTGCTGACGAGTTTTGGTGGGGATTGGCATCCGCTTAATGATCAAACCCTGCGCCGCTGTTTCTGGCGCTACCCGCTGATGACGGCAAAGGTTGTTGCCGGTATCCATTGGGAGGCGGTCAAGCTTGTTCTGAAAGGCCTGCGTCTGCGCGCCGGTGATCCTGATCCGGTGAACCCGGTGACGGTGGTGCGCCCACCCCCCGCGCCTTCAGCATGATCAGGCGCGAGGCAAATCAGCAGAAAGGACACGAGCCCCATGGCGATACTGATCACCGGCAGTTCAGGGCATTTGGGTGAAGCGCTCGCCCGTACCTGTGAAGCGGCCAGTCGGCCGTGGCGCGGGATTGATCTTCAGGCCGGCACCCACACCCACATGACCGGGTCGATCACGGATCCGGCCTTTGTGCGCGAGGCCATGGTGGGCGTTGAGACGGTTTTTCATACGGCAACCCTCCATAAACCCCATGTGGTCACCCATACGCGGCAGGACTTTGTTGATGTCAATATCAGCGGTACACTGACGCTTTTGGAGGCGGCGGTGGCGGCGGGTGTGGGCGCGTTTGTTTTTACCAGCACCACGAGCACATTTGGCTTTGCCATGCGACCCGAGCCGGATGGACCGGCCATCTGGGTCGATGAGGCGCTAACCCCGATCCCAAAAAATATCTATGGCATCACAAAACTGGCGGCGGAGGCGCTTTGCGCGCTGGTGCATCAGAAACATAGGCTGCCGTGTATCGTCTTGCGGGTTTCGCGGTTTTTCCCTGAGGAGGATGATCAGGCGTCCGCTCGCGATCAGTTTAGCACTGAAAATCTTAAAGTGATTGAGCTGTTAAATCGGCGTGCGGATATTGCTGATATGGTCAGCGCGCATTTTTGTGCGGCCGAAAAAGCACCCGCGCTCGGCTTTAACCGGTATGTGGTCAGTGCGCCCAGTCCTTTTTCGTCGCAAGACCTGACCGATTTGCGAACCGATGCGGCGGCCGTGATTGAGCGATATCATCCGTGTAAAGATGTGATGATCGAACGGGGTTGGCATTTGCCGGCAACATTGGACAGGGTCTATGTTTCGGCCCGCGCGCAGGCGGACCTGAAATGGGTGCCCCGGTACACGTTCGCCGCCGCCATAGATGCGTTGCGCGATAACCGTTCGCCTTTTAGCGACCTGTCGCGTGCGGTGGGGTCAAAAGGCTATCATCAGGAAACATTTGACGATGGCCCGTTCCCGGTGGAGCCCGATTGAGTGATGAGGCACGACGCGGCGCCGCATTGATGTTTTGCCTTGCTATTTTACGGGTCTGGTCAAATAAAAAGAGGGATGGCCGCGTCTTTTTCGCCGGTGCGCGATCACGCGCGAAATGCGACACAAAAAAATATGAGGAAATGCCATGGATAAACTTTACGCCAATGCCGCCTCGGCCCTTGCGGGGCTGACGCGTGATGGCATGACGGTCATGTCCGGCGGGTTTGGCCTGTGCGGGATTGCCGAAAACCTCATCGTTGCCTTGCGCGATAGCGGTGCCAAAGACCTGACGGTGATCTCCAACAATGCCGGCGTTGATGATTGGGGGCTTGGCCTCCTCCTCCAAACGCGGCAGATCAAAAAAATGATCTCCTCTTATGTGGGGGAAAATAAGGAATTTGAACGCCAATATTTGGCCGGCGAGCTTGAGTTGGAATTCAATCCCCAGGGCACATTGGCTGAACGGTGCCGGGCCGGGGGGGCTGGCATTCCGGGGTTTTACACAAAGACCGGCGTGGGCACCCTAATTGCTGAAGGCAAAGAGCATAAAGAGTTTGAGGGCGAGACCCACATTCTTGAAACCGGCCTGACTGCAGATCTGGCTTTGGTGCGCGCTTGGAAAGGGGACGCCGAGGGCAATCTCATTTATCGCAAAACTGCGCGGAACTTTAACCCGATGATGGCAACCGCCGGGCAGGCAACAATCGCAGAGGTTGAGGAGATCGTGCCGGTGGGTGATCTTGACCCTGATCAAATTCATACACCCGGCATTTTTGTGCAGCGTATTATCCAGGCGGACCAGGAGAAACGCATCGAAAATCGAACTGTTCGCGAAAGGAAGGTCTCCTGATGGGATGGGATCGCAACCAGATGGCGCAGCGTGCAGCACGCGAGTTGCGCGACGGGTATTATGTCAATCTTGGCATCGGTATTCCAACGCTCGTGGCCAACTATATCCCTGATAGTATGGATGTAACCTTACAATCGGAAAATGGCATGCTCGGTATGGGGCCGTTTCCCTTTGATGATGAGGTTGATGCCGACCTTATCAATGCGGGCAAGCAGACAATCACAGAGCTTGATCGCACCTCTTATTTTTCATCGGCTGACAGTTTTGGGATGATCCGTGGGGGTCATATTGATCTGTCAATTCTGGGCGCCATGGAAGTGGCACAAAATGGTGACCTCGCCAATTGGATGATCCCCGGCAAGATGGTCAAGGGCATGGGCGGGGCCATGGACCTGGTGGCGGGCGTGAAAAAGGTCGTGGTGGTGATGGACCACACCTCGAAATCGGGCGCGCCAAAACTGCTCCAAGCGTGCGCTTTGCCGCTAACAGGGCAAGCGGTTGTTGACCTGATCATCACCAATCTTGGTGTCTTTGCTTGCGATAAAAAAGCGGGCGGCTTGCGGCTCATTGAACTGGCCGATGGCGTTACCATTGAGGACGTAAACCAAAACACCGAGGCCGCGTTCGAGACGAGTGTGTCCGCTTAGCCGGGCTCAAAACGAAAAAACCCGATCTGATGACCGCAAAACACGGCGTTCAGATCGGGCTCATTCTCCCCCGGTTACAGCGCTTATCGAACAATCGATAAGTCCCCCGCCGTCGACACCCGGCAAAATCGACGCTCACATGGGCTTGGGGAGAAGGGCATCCCCTAAGTAGGGGAGAAAACCTCCCCAATTTTTGGAAAACGCGTTTTTTCTTTAATTTTGCGATTTCAGCCCGGCCGAGACACTCATTCAGCTGTAAATTTCCCGCGAGGCGGGTATTGGCGGCGCGCATTATCACAAAAGATGATTGACCAATGGGGTTTGGTTAACGCACAATCCCGCAAATGGGGGAGAGAGGGGCCAAATCGGCGACTTCTCGCTTTGTTTGACACGGGGCCTTCTTGAAACTGGGTGTTCGCTCGGTTGCCGCCATATGTGCGTGCGCAAGGCAGCGGGCATATTTTGCGCGGAACCCCGGGATTGTTCCGCCTTGTTGATTGGGTAACGGACACCAATGTCAGCCGAACTAAAATCTCACCTCATCATGGCGTCGGTCGATTTTTCTCGCCTCCAGGCCTTTGTCCAGAATTTGCGGCTAAAGACCGGGGCCGATGGTGCCCTGTTTCGCTATCTCGATTATAAAGACTGGACCTATCCGATAACGATTGATTGCGGTTCTGGGCTTTTTTCAAAGCGATTTTTCAATGAGTATGACGGCGGTTGGGGATTAAACGATCCGCATATCCGGGTGGGCGTAAATCGCCAATTACCCGATGGTCATGTTTATATTTGTAGCGAACATTATTCGCCCGAAGACCGCAAGGATGATCCCTACTTTTCTGAATTCCTACCAAGCCACGATATTAAATGGATGGGTGGATATCTAACGCATATTGATAATCAATATGCGGCTGGGTTTGCTATAGTTCGCCGCGCGGATAAGCCAGCGTTTAATGATACGGAAAAAGATATCATGACGCCATTATTGAGCGTGCTGGATGATTCCGTTCGTATGCTGATGCATGGTCAGCGGATGAAACTGACCCAGCGTGGTCTTGAACTGGCGTTGGAGCGGCGTACCGATTTTGCCATGTGTATCGATGCGCAAGGGCGGGTTTTGTGGCAAAGCGCAAGCGCGAAAAAAACAACTGATGCCATGAAATCCTTGCGCGTGATTGAAGATCGGATCGTCTCGCGCACCAAGGAGGGGGAGGTAGCCCTCAAGGATATTATGGAGATGGCGCGCTCCAGCGATGATATGGGGGTGAAGGTTACAGTAGAAAAAGTTGATGGCGAATCAACGCCGTTCTTATGTGTGCCCGTGCGCGCAGAAACCGGGCGACTGGGCGAATCAGGACTTGGCGCGTGTGTCTTGCTGGGCGAGGGCAATGTGAGCAAGGCCGCCAGTCCCGTGGCCATGACCGGCGAAATCAACAGCCTGACCAAAACCGAACTGTTGATTTGTGAGCATGCTGCGCGGGGTTTATCTGCCCCGCAGATCGCCGATGCCATGGGTGTCCAGCCCTCAACCGTGCGCACTCATCTCAAACATGTCCATCGCAAGCTCAATATTTCCAATCGATCAGAGTTGGTGGCGATGTTCCTGGGCTCGGTAAAAGATCAGGAGAGCTAGCGGCGGCGGCTTACCGCCGGTATATTTCTCCCGCGCTCAAATTTGGACAAATGGCTGCAACCTCAGTAGGAAGACGGCGGAAAACCGTGCGGTGCCCTTTGGCATTCTGCACCCGTTCTTTTGCCCAAATATTGAGTGCGCCTGATGTCAGACCCTTCCCCCCTTTCAAATCCCGCCGGGCCCCATGATGACGCGGTGATTGCGCAGCATGGGCTAAGCCCGGAGGAATATGCTGACATTGAACGCCATCTGGGCCGCACGCCCAATCTTGTGGAGCTTGGGATCTTCTCCGTAATGTGGTCGGAGCATTGCTCGTACAAATCTTCGCGGCGGCATCTGAAAACCCTGCCCACATCGGCGCCCTGGGTGATTTGTGGGCCAGGTGAAAATGCCGGTGTGATCGATATCGGTATGGAGGACGGCGAAGAAGCGCTGGCCGCGATCTTCAAAATGGAAAGTCACAACCACCCGAGCTTTATTGAGCCCTATCAGGGCGCGGCCACGGGCGTGGGCGGGATCATGCGCGATGTGTTCACCATGGGCGCGCGGCCGGTGGCCAATCTGAATGCCCTGCGCTTTGGAGCCATCGATCATCCGCGGACGGCGCATCTGGTCCGCGGCGTCGTGGCCGGCATTGGCGGGTATGGCAATTGTATGGGTGTGCCCACCGTAGGCGGCGAAACCAATTTCGACGCCGGGTATAATGGCAATATTCTTGTGAACGCCATGACTGTGGGGATCGCGCCCAAACATAAGATTTTTTACGCCACTGCGCGCGGGGCGGGGAACCCGGTTGTTTATGTGGGGGCTAAGACGGGCCGCGATGGTATCCATGGCGCCACCATGGCGTCGGCTGAATTTGATGAGGCGTCGGCAGAAAAACGCCCGACGGTACAGGTTGGTGATCCGTTTACGGAGAAACTACTCTTAGAGGCTTGTCTTGAGCTGATGGCCTCTGACGCAATTATCGCGATCCAGGATATGGGGGCGGCGGGCTTGACCTCCTCCTCGGTGGAGATGGCGGCGAAAGGCGCGGAGGCAGGCGAGGGCGGTTTCGATCTCAACCTTGATCAGGTGCCCCAGCGCGAAACGCAGATGACAGCCTATGAAATGATGCTGTCCGAAAGCCAGGAACGCATGTTGATGGTCCTAGAGCCGGGCCGGGAGGCGGCAGCACGGGCCATCTTTGATAAATGGGGTGTTGATTTCGCGGTGATTGGCGAGACGACCGATACCGGGCGCTTGCGAATTTATCATCAGGGGGAGCTGCAGGCTGATCTTCCTGTTGGCCCTTTGGCGGATGCCGCGCCGGAATATGACCGCCCCAGCGACCCCGCGTCCGCACCGGCCCCGCTCGGCACGCTTACGCGCACGCAAACCGAAGTGCTTATCACCATTGAGCCGCACACATCGGCCACCATACCAACCGACACGCTTGTGACCACAATAAGCGAGGAACAGCTTGCCCCCCTTGGGCCGCTGGCGAGCCTGGCGTGGCGCCACCGGACGCCAACAAAACAAGAGAGCGAAGACCATACGGCCATTGAAATTTATGCGGTGATTGATGGCGCAGACATTTTAACCGAGACGTTGATGGCGGCGCTCGCCAATATGCAAGCTTCCGATATGGTGTCGGGCTATGCAGTAGAAAGCGAAACACACGCGTTTGATCTTGCGGATCAGCCAGGGGGCCTGCCGCTTCTGACGGCGCTGGCGCAGATGATGGCACATCCGGCATTGTGTTCGCGCCGCTGGATATGGGAGCAGTATGATCACACGGTGATGGGCGATAGTGTGGTAAAGCCGGGCGGCGACGCGGCCCTTGTGCGGGTACACGGATCAAATCGTGGTCTTGCTGTCACCACCGATGTGACACCGCGTTATGTGCAAGCCGACCCGCGGGAGGGTGCACGTCAGGCGGTGGCTGAAACCTACCGCAATATTTGCGCGGTTGGGGCAAGCCCGCTGGCGATTACCAACTGCCTGAATTTCGGTAACCCCGAACGCCCCGATATCATGGCGCAGTTTGTTGGTGCCATTACCGGTATGCGTGAAGCGTGCGAAGCGCTTGATTACCCCGTCGTGTCGGGCAACGTGTCTCTCTATAATGAGACAAATGGCCAGGCGATCCCGCCCACCCCGGCTATTGGCGGTGTTGGGGTAATCCGCGATGTGGCCAAGGCTGTGCGTGTGGGCGGAGCAATCGCCGGTGAGGAATTGATCCTTGTGGGGATGAGCCGGGGGTGGCTTGGGCAATCACTTTATCTAAAGCTCTTGTTCGATCTTGCCGAGGGCCCGCCGCCGCCCGTTGACCTGGCCGCGGAACGTAGCCACGGAAATTTGATCCGTAAACTGATTGACGAGGGTTTGATCACTGCATGTCACGATGTGTCCGATGGCGGCACCCTTGTTGCGGCGGCGGAAATGGCGCTCGCCTGCGGGGAGGGTCTTGAACTCAATACGCCGGTAAAATCCGGGCGCGCGGCCTTCTGGTTTGGGGAGGATCAAGGCCGCTATCTTGTGGCCGCCGCGCCGGGCGTCGCAGACACTGTTCTCTTGAAGGCCGCCATGGCCGGGGTGCAGGCAAGCCGGATTGGCCGGTTCGGGGGCCGCGATATCCGCCTCGACCCGCAGGTTGCCCAAGAGCCCGCGCCGAAAACCCGTGCAAATCCGGTCAAACCGCGACCCGGTAGCGGTCAAAGCCATATGCCCGATATTCTATCGCTTCAGGCGTTGGACAATTTGTGGCAATCGACATTGCCGTCCTCTATGGACGTACCCGGCGCCAATAGTGCGGCAAACGCCGCCCCATCCCCTGATCAGGAGACACAGCCCATGCCCATGGCCGCCAATGATATCAAATCCATGATCCTTGATGCATTGCCCGATGCACAAGTTGAGATCGAAGATCTTGCCGGGGATGGGGACCATTACCGCGCCCGGATTGTTTCGGCAGCCTTTGCCGGTAAATCGCGCGTGCAGCAGCATCAACTCGTTTATCGGGCCTTGAAAGGCAAAATGGGCGGTGAATTACACGCGCTGGCGCTGGAAACAGCCGCACCTGAATAATTACTTTGGTGGTGTCACCCGCTGAAAATTTTGTGAGCCGGCCGTGAACCCGGCCTTTTCAAACAGATCTTGGGAGGCTGCGTTGCCCCGCCAAACCTGCGCCCCCATCAGGCAACCCGGTTTTGAATTGGCAAGCGCCACCAAATGCGCCAGCAACGCCCTGGCAATGCCCTGACCACGCACATCCGGTGCCACGGCAATATCATCAACGAAACAAGACCATCGCTCATCGCCAAAAAAGATGTCGCTTGTCTGGCGCCATTGAAACAAGAGATAGCCTGCTGTTTTTTTTCCATCCTGCCAAACCCATGCAAAATGTGTGCGGGTACGGAACGGGTTTTGCGGTTTCAGATAGGCACGCACATAACGTTCAATGGCGAGGCGGTCGGTGGGCGCGCAAAAGATATCGGGGAACCGGCTATGGTGCTCCGCCTGTCCGGTGCAAAAAATGGCGGCGATGGCGGCAAGGTCTTCGGCCTCGGCCCCGCGAATGGGGTCGCCCGCGGCGGCCTGTACTCTCACAGGATCGGTTACAGTCCTTGCGCTCATTATCATTCCCCTTGCCCGCGCCGTGTGGGCCCTCCTTGATAACGCGGCGCTTGATTTCCGCCGGTTGCCCCCGCACAGTCGTGTTGTCGGGCAGGATCGTAAAGGGCCAGGGCGGGGATGTCATCGGGTGTGAACAGGACGCGAACCGTAGTCGGTCGGTCAGCGCGCACGGCGCTCCGCCCTTTATGGCGGCGCTTTGCGCAAAAGCCCTGGGCCTCGCCAACCATGGAGGTTCAGTACGGCCTCTGGAATGGCGTTTCGTGTTTGTATTCGGCGGCTGGTCGCCAATTGGGGGAGGCCAGTGCGCGGCCTCATCTTTTTAACGACCAGCAATCGGCGCAATGGCGTGACAGCCGCTATGGGGGCGCACGCGCGGGGGTCCCCATCAATGTCAGTGCCCTGCGCATTGCCATGGATCATTTCGATCAGGCCCTCACCATCGTCGGGGCTGTACGCGCAATCCTGCTGTCGCGTGAAAATCGTCCTTTTACAGATCATTTAGGTGTGTGGGACTTATACTTCCTTTCGCGGTTCTCCGTTGCGCTGATCGCCTATGGTGTGCGCAGTGGGCACATGATTGACGACCAAAAAACGACAAGTTTAAGCAAAGTGCGCGGGCCCGTCGTGCCAACGGTTCTTGCCACGCAATTTCAGTTTATCTCCGGCATTTTTATGATTTGCCGTCACATGATTGAAACCGGTGCGGCGGAGATCATCGAAAACACAAGCCTGTCGGCATCGGCGCTTTATGAGTATGCTGATCAACACGGTGTTTTTCTGTCGCCCTCGGGCGGTGCTTGCGCGGGAAGCCGGGCGTCCATTTTGCAGTTTCTTCAGTTTTGTATTGATGGAGAGAAAATCGCACAGGGCGACGGCTCTCCATCTTCAGCCACCAGCGCCGAATTGGTGCTTACCCCCCATGTGGGCGATGTGGCCGCGTGGCTTGATTATGGCACGCAAACCATCGCCCTTGAATGCACCATCGACGCGGCAATTTCCGGTATGCCACCCTCGGCGCAGGCGATTTTTGCAGCATTTGCTGCCCGTGCCGATGCGCTATCATCGGCAAACGCGCAAGCACAAGCACCGATGGGCGAGGGGGCAGTACTCGATCTTATCCTCGCCCGCCAAAATGCGATCCTCGCGCGTCTTGGCCGCCCGCCGATCAAGGCGATCCCCGCAAAGATGATTACGGTACGGATGGCCCCTGTTGAGGTAAAGGACTTATCATGATGATCCCTTTCATGCGCGTTGTTTTTTTGAGAGGGCTAGGCCGTACCGCCATCGCGCTCATAGTGTCACTGGCCCTAGTAGGCTGCGGCGACGGCGGTGGTGCCGATATCCCGCTCACTGGGACCGGCTCGCCCTATCTGTTTGCGTTTGCGGGGGATGATGACAATGCGGAGTCTGATTTCCTCCTGGTGCTTGATGTTAAACCGGGTAGCGAGACGCCGGGTGCGGTGATCTCTACCCTGACCATCGGGCAGAAAAATACCATGCCCCACCATACCGAATATGTGCCCCCGCCCGCCGGGGAGCCGATTTTTATGAATGGTCACCGGCCGGAGGTAAGCCTGATCGTTGACGTCGACAATCTGCCTGATCTTGCAATTAAGCAGAGTTTTGCGCCGCCGGCGCCTTTGCGTTTTCCCCATGACTACACTCGCACGCCATCGGGAACCCGGCTTGTGGGCTTTTTGCGCAGTGAGGGGAAAAGCCCTGATCCGGATGAAGCGCTTACCCCCGGCAATCATGGCGGTATTGCCGAATACTCCGTGGACGGTGATCTTCTTCGCTCGGTGTCGGCGGCCGCACCGGGGCTTGAAAAACCCATGCGGCCCTATGCCTTTACGCTGTTGCCGGAAATCGACCGTCTGGTTGTCACCAGCGCCCCCATGATGGAAAAATCCTGGGCCGATGTGGTGCAGATTTATCGGTACTCGGATTTTTCGCTACTCCACACTTTAGATCTGCCGCCTGGTGCCTTAGCCGACGGCACCTCGGTTCCAGGGGCGCAGGCGGCGGGGTTTGGCCCGCGTCTACTGAATGATGGGTCGGTTTTTTTGAACAGCTATGGCTGTGCTTTTTATCACCTGACTGAAATTGGTTCCGACACGCCCATCCTAAAAATGGTGCATACCCTGAAAACACCGCCGGCCCGACGCGCTGACGAAATTCGTGGTGCCTGCGGTATTCCGGTGCGGGTTGGGCAACATTGGTTGCAACCGGCAGGGTTTTTGAACGCTGTTGTTGTGCTCGATCTGTCTGACGCAGATGCACCGCGGGAGGTTTTTCGGTTGAAAACGCCAGACGATTTCCGCCCCCATTGGCTTGCCAAAGACACCACCTCAAATCGGTTGGTGCTCGGCGCGGAGCTTGGCGGCGAACAAGGGTTCTTTATTCTGCGGGTTGACGAAAAAACTGGCGAGTTGGGGTTTGATCCGGCATTTCGCGATCCCAAACCGGGGCGGTTTTTTGCCCGGCGCACGCCCGGCTATGTGTCCCTCAACCGCGAAGACTGGCCCCATGGCCCGTCGGGACCCGCCTGGGGCCACGCGGCGCTATTCCTCGACAATCCTTAGAGGGATCGGGGGCGGCAAGCCTACCGTTCTCGTAATCTTGACTTGAGCGCAGTCGGTGCCATAGAGTTTTATGGCGTGAGGAGATGATATCGTGACCAATTCTAGTCTTGTGGTGATGACCGCCGATGACGGGTTCTGATGAGTTCAGGACACGGTCGTCGGCATTTCGGGTCTCTGCGGGGGCCTTTTTTTGTGCGCGCTTTTCCATTGGCCGCAAAGCATGGCCGAACGCAGACGAAAATTTAACGGGCCTTAACCATACTATTGGCGATGCACTTGCAAAAATGAGTTCGCCGAACAGGAGAAATTGAGCATGAGCGCTCTGGCAACGTCACCCCCCAAAACCGCAACCCTGAGCAATACGGGCGATGGCGCCGAAACGTCGGCGCCGATCATGATGTCCGGCGCGCAAGTGGTGCTCAAAGCGCTGGTGGAAAATGGTGTGGATACGATTTTTGGCTATCCCGGCGGCGCGGTTCTGCCGATTTATGATGCCTTGTTCCAGCAGGATAAAATCCAGCATATTTTGATGCGCCATGAACAGGGCGCGGCCCATGCCGCCGAGGGCTACGCCCGGTCCACCGGTAAGCCCGGTGTCGTGCTGGTCACGTCGGGGCCGGGGGCAACCAATGCGGTCACGGGAATTGCCGATGCCATGCTTGATTCCATCCCGCTGGTGGTGATCACTGGTCAGGTGCCGCGCCCTTTGATTGGCACCGACGCGTTTCAGGAATGTGACACCATTGGCATCACCCGCTGTTGCTCAAAACACAATTATCTGATTTCGGAAGAAGAAAGCCTCGCCCATAGCCTCCATGAAGCATTCTATGTGGCGACCCATGGCCGCCCGGGGCCGGTAGTAATTGATATCCCAAAGGATATTCAGTTTAATGATTGTCCGTATGAGGCACCGGGCCCCCATGTGGCGCACCGCACTTATCACCCCCGTGTTGACGCCAGTCCGTACGATATTGCCACGGCGGCAAAAATGATGGCGACCGCAAGCCGCCCGGTTTTCTATACCGGTGGCGGGGTCATCAATTCCGGGCCAGATGCGGTGGCGGCCCTGCGCGCGCTGGTGGCGGCCACGGGGTTCCCGGTCACCTCAACGCTCATGGGATTAGGGTCCTATCCCGCGCCTGACCCGCAATGGCTTGGCATGCTTGGCATGCATGGCTCGTTTGAAGCAAACAACGCCATGCATGATTGTGACTTGATGATCTGTGTGGGCGCGCGTTTTGACGACCGCATCACCGGGCGGCTTGATGGGTTTTCTCCGGCAAGCCGCAAGATCCATATCGATATTGATCCGTCATCAATCAATAAAAATGTGCGCGTCGATGTGGGCATCATCGGTGATTGCGGCCATGCCTTACGCGATCTTTTGGTGGCATGGGAGCACGTGACCCAAAACAGCATTAGCCGCCGCGCAGACATCAATCCGTGGAAAGAGCAAATTGAGGAATGGCGAACTGTTCGGTCTTTTGCCTATGAAAAAAGTGAGACCGCCATTAAACCGCAATACGCCATTGAGCGGCTTTATGAGCTGACGAAAAACCGTGATACCTATATTACCACAGAGGTTGGCCAGCATCAGATGTGGGCAGCCCAACACTATCATTTCGATAAACCCAACCGGTGGATGACCTCCGGTGGTCTCGGCACCATGGGGTATGGTCTGCCCGCTGCACTTGGCGTACAGGCGGCGCACCGGAATGCCCTCGTCATTGATATTGCCGGCGAAGCATCGGTGCAGATGACCATGCAGGAAATGTCATCGGCAGTACAACATTGCCTGCCCATCAAGATTTTTATCCTGAATAATGAGTATATGGGCATGGTCCGTCAGTGGCAGGAGCTTCTCCATGGGGGACGATACTCCCATTCCTACTCCGATGCGTTGCCCGACTTTGTGAAGATGGCCGAGGCCTTTGGCTGTCTTGGTTTGCGCGCCCAGACGCCCGCAGAGCTTGATGCGAAAATTGAAGAGATGATCGCCTATGACGGCCCGGTTCTGTTCGATTGCCGCGTGACAAAGGAAGAAAACTGCTTCCCCATGATCCCATCGGGCAAGGCCCACAACGAAATGCTCCTCAATACGTCAAGAGTTACAGGCGATGAAATTGACGCAGCGGGAAGGAAACTCGTCTGATGGCCGATGATGCAAAAGTCGATGTTCCGGCAAGATCTGGCTCGGTTTATGCCGCCCCGCCGGTGGAAGAGGCGGTGGAAAGCCACACGATTGCCTGCATCGTCGACAATGAGCCCGGTGTCCTTGCCCGTGTTGTGGGGCTGTTTTCGGCACGTGGCTACAATATCGAAAGCCTGACTGTTGCGGAAACGGATATCGAAAAACACCGCTCACGGATTACCATCGTGACGTCGGGTACCCGCTCCACCTTGGAACAGATCGAGTTGCAGCTGAACCGGCTGGTGCCCGTGCGGCGTGTGGGGAATGTAACCGATAACCCCAACGCCATCGAGCGGGAAATGGGGCTTTTCAAGATCATCAGCGAGGGTGAGCGCCGCGTTGAGGCCATGCGTCTTGCTGATATCTTCCGGGCCCGTACGATTGACGTATCCACGGCTTCACTGGTTTTTGAACTGACCGGTGATAAAGCCAAAGTTGACGCTTTCCGCGAATTGATGGTGCCGCTGGGGTTGACCGAAATCTCCCGCACCGGGTCGCTCGCCATTCGCCGCGGGCAAGAGGAAGGCATCGGCGACATCCGCCGCCGCGGGGATTGAACGGCTGGGGGGGCTTGTCAGCTTCTCGTTGTCTAGATGTGGGGACGGGCCACTTATTAAAATCGATGGTTCGGGGCGAGCGCAGCGCTGCCCTTGGAATGCGCGGACGTCTTTACTCTCAAATCTCCCAGCCGTCTCCCCGCGACTTGATCGCGGGGTCCAGGATGATCCGCCTACTGAGGGCGATAAATAGATCACCTTGGGGTCGACGTCATCGATCCCGTGGTCAAGCCACGGGGAAGCGGGGATTGGGGATCAGCACCAGAATTCATGGGTAGGCGCTGCACCGTCACGGGTGTATTTTAGCGGAAACCACATCGGTTACGCGCTACAAAACGGCGACCAGTAAGATCGACGCCAGGCCTAAAAACACGAAGAACCCCAGGATATCGGTCACTGTTGTCACAAAGACTGCTGAGGAGACCGCCGGGTCCTGGCCAATCCGCTGCAGCCAGATAGGGATCAGGATGCCAGCGAGCCCCGCGGCCAGCAAATTGATGACCATTGCGATGGCAACGACAGTACCAAGGAGGGTTGAGGTCAGCGTGTCGGGTTCAACCGTCAAATGATGCCATGTGGCCGCGAGTCCGCCCATGATGACGGCGAAGACAATCCCGTTGAGAAGACCCACCTGCGCCTCGCGCCAGACGATGCGCGCTGTGTTTGTGGCCGTGATGTCTTTCGTGGCGAGCGAGCGCACGGCAACGGTGAGGGTTTGGGTGCCCGCATTACCGCCCATGCTGGCAACGATGGGCATGAGAACAGCAAGCGGCACAAAGGCCGCGATCGTTTCGCTAAAAGGCCAGATCACGAGGGAGGCGAGGATCGCCGTAAAAAGATTGATTCCTAGCCAGGATATCCGTGAGCGGACGGTTTCTAATACGGTGTCCGAGAGGCCTGAATCGCCCTCAACCCCGGCGAGCGCCAACATGTCCTCATTTGATTCGGCGTGAATGATCTCCACCACGTCATCAACAGTGATCATGCCCACCAGCCGTTCATTTTCGTCGATCACGGGGGCTGAGATCAGATTATACTGCTCAAAAATATAGGCGACCTCTTCCTGGTCCATGGTTACCGGCACCTGGCGGACATTTTCTTCCATGAGCGTTTTGATGTTGATCTCCCGCGGGGCCTTGATCAGCCGTGCCAGGGGCACACAGCCGAGCGGGCGGAACATTGGGTCAATCACAAAGACCTCATAGAATTTATCGGGCAGGTCTTCCTCCGCCCGCAGACGGTCAATAATTTGCCCCACGGTCCAATAGGCCGGGGAGGCGAACACGTCGCGCTGCATCAGACGGCCGGCTGTTTCCTCGGCATATTCAAGGGCCGTGCGCAGCGCGATCCGGTCACCAACCGGGACTTCAGCAAGGATCTGCGCGCGTTTTTCTGCATCAACCTCACCCAGAACATAAGCCGCATCATCGGTATCGAGTTCGGTAACCGCCTCGGCAATGACTTCCGGCGTCAGTTCATCGACAACATCGGCCCGGATATCGTCTTCAAGCTCGGCGAGGGTGCCCGCATCAACTTCGCCGCCCAACAGGTCGATGAGCTGGCTCCGCTGGTCATCGCTGATGATGCCGAAAAAGTCAGCACGGTCGGCCGGGTGAAGGCTTTCGTAAAGCGCACGGGCCGTGGCTTCGTCCGTACTTTCCATGGCCTCCAGCACCTGATTGACAAAATCGGGCGTCAGGGTCTGGTCGTCAGAAAACGGTGTTTGTGCCGCCTCATCATCGGTGACATCACCGGTTTCGGCACCCCCTTCGATACCCCGTTCGACAATGGTGGCAACGGTATTTCGTGCCGCCTCGGCCAGGGCGGTACCTTCTTCATCTGCCGGCGGCGTCTTGTCTTGCGTTGCGGGCGGTGGCGCGGTCATGGTTGTCCTCTTATTTGTATACAGACGATCAGCTTTTTCGGTTGGCACGCGGTGCCAATGGTACACGCACGCAAAAACCCCGATAGACACATGGGTTCACCGTCGACATCATTTTGGGCCAGCCCCCGCAAATCCTGTGTTGCATGACGGACATCGTCACGGGGCGCAACCCGGCAGTGCTATCCGGATATTCCAGCATCCCGGCACAAGCAACATGACACGCATTAAGGCGCGGCAGGGGTGGCGGCGTCTCAGCACCCTAACCGGCCCGCGGGATCACCGCACGCTGGCGGCTATCTCTAAGGACGATGTCATCGGGAGAGCCATCCAACGCAGAGCCCAACCGAAAAATCTATTTTCGTCGTCTGCAAACGCGTTTTTTGCGCTTCCGCTGCTCACGTACTTATGTACGCTTCGCGCCGGTTTTTAGAAAATACGTTTTCGCCAGACGAAACCGATTTTTCGGTTAGACTCTAAGCAGTTTTGCCAATGCTAACCGAACAGAAAACCCTAAACAGGTCACGCGCACGTAGTTAGCATCTAAATGAATTTGGATAGGCAGACAGGTCGTCCACGAGAGAGAGGATACACAATAAGACAAAAATCTGCAAGAAAAAAAATCAAAATTAGTCGCGGTACTGTATAATACCACTCACAATGATCAGTATCGTGATTATAGAAAGGATAAGCGCGATGACGCTGGTTTGCAGGAGTTTGCGTTTTAGCATGGGGGCGGATGGGGCGCCCGGTTCGGCGCCTGTGACACCGTCATCGTCGCTTTCCCAGCGTGATTTGACCCCAAAAGGTAAAACAGCGAAAAAAGTCAGCCACCACCACAGGATATAAATAATCAGTATGCCAATGGGACTCATGATTTTATCCGGTGGATCAAAACATCAATGACCGGGCGTTTGCCCCACAGATCCGTTGTCACATCGCGGATAGCCCGTTTGGTAACCATGGTCACTGCATCATCATCAAGGCGCGATTTCGGCGCCATATCCTGAATGCACGCTGTGATTTCTTCTATGATCTCCGGGTGTAGTTTCATCCCTTCATCCCCCTCATCGGGGGCGCCAAACAGGGCGATGCCGGGCACAGCGGCGAGGGTTGAGTTTTTGTGAAACACAAGCGAGGCAACACACGCCCCGGCCCAGGTCAGTTTCTTGCGTTCGCGTACCGGCCGTGCCCCCATGGGCATGAGTAAATCTCCATCAAGGGTCATGCGTCCGGCGGGAACCGCGTCGAGGCGTTTAAGAGGACCAGGGGCAAGACGGATCAGATCGCCATTGCGCGGGGAGATGCTTTGTTCGGCCCCATGCTCAAGGGCAAATTGCGCATGCGCCTCTAGATGGCGTGCCTCCCCATGGACCGGTATGCCATAGCGAGGGCGCGCCCACTGATACATTTGCGCCAATTCATCCTGACAAGGATGACCGGATACGTGGATGGGTTCATCTTTTTCGGTGATGATATGGATGCCAAGGTCAACAAGCTCATTTTGCAAATTGAAGATATCGCGTTCATTGCCCGGAATAATCTTAGAGGAGAAGATCACCGTGTCACCGGTGGAAAGAACAAGATCGCGGTGATCGTCACGGGCGATCCGGCCAAGGGCCGCCCGGGGCTCCCCCTGACTGCCTGTGCATAGATAAAGCACATGCTCGCGCGGGATAAAGCCAGCCTCTTCCGGGCTCACAAAGGTCAAGCCATCGGGCAGGATACCGGCCTCGCGTGCGGCATCCACAAGCTTAAGCATAGAGCGCCCGAGAAGGCATACTGATCGATCAACGGCGCGCGCGGCCTCACAAATGGAAACCACACGCCCCACATTGGACGCAAAGGTTGTGACGGCAACGCGGCCCCGCTGGTCGGCAATGACGCGTTTCAGGTGCTCGCGGACCGTGGCCTCGGACCCGGATTCGCCTTTTGAAAGCACATTGGTGGAATCGCAGATCATGGCGAGCAGACCGTCATCACCCAATTGGGTCAGTTTTGCCGCATCGGTTCGAGGCCCGAGGGCCGGGTCCGTATCGATTTTCCAGTCGCCGGTGTGGAGCACCGTGCCAAGCGGTGTACGGATGATCACGCCGCTCGGCTCTGGGATGGAGTGGGTAAGCGTTACAAGTTCCAGATCAAAATCACCAATCTGAAACCGCTCGCCCATCTCAAGAATGGTGAGGGCGCTCATATCCTCGTTGCGGTCGTCAAATTTGCGCCGGATCAGGGCGGCAGTGAAGGCGGTTGCATAAATCGGGCAGCCGAGAAGCGGGGCAAGGAGGGCAACAGCGCCAATATGGTCTTCATGCCCATGGGTCAGCACAAGGCCTGCAATATTGTCTTTATACCCCAGAATATAGTCGATATCGGGACAGATCAGGTCAATCCCGGGGGAGCGATGGTCACCAAACATGACCCCGCAATCGATCATCAACCATTCGCGCGCTTCGCCATGGCCAAGACCGTAAAGGTTCATATTCATGCCGATTTCGCCTGAGCCGCCAAGCGGCAAGAAGACAAGATCCTGTTCGGCCATTGAGCCTCCTCAAGGGCCTCGCGCCCGAATTGGCGTGGCCCGTCATGCTGTCGATTGGCGGGGCGGCCGCGCGGCGCGGGTGCCCATGCGGCGTCAGCCAGCGATTTTATTGCGCCGCCGGGAAATCTCCCGGAGCCCATGGATCGTCAGCTCGGTATCATAATGATCCACACAAGCCAGCGCCCCCTCGAATAAAGACGATACGCCGCCCGTGGCGATAACGGTCATTGGCGCGCCATATTCCTCGATAATGCGCCGGGTCAACCCCTCGATCAGGTCCACATACCCCCAGAAGACACCTGTCTGCATGGCGCCAACAGTATCTTTGCCGATGATCTGGCCGGGCTGCTCGATGGCAATTCGGGGCAGGAGGGCCGCCGCATTATGTAACGCTTGCATGGAAAGGTTGATGCCCGGCGCGATCACACCGCCCTCAAACGCGCCGTCGCGGCCTACGATATCAAAATTCGTTGCGGTGCCGCTGTCGATCACCACGAGGGGTGTGCCCGTTTTTTTGCCGTAAAGAGTAAACGCGCCCACCGCATTGACGAGACGGTCGGCCCCGGCTTCAGACGGTTTGGGAATACGCACCTCAATTCCCGGCACGGTATCTGATGTGGCCACAAATGGCTCAACACCAAAATACCGGCGCGATAGATTGCGCAAGTGAAACAGCGATTGCGGTACCACGGTGGAGATCAGGCATTCTTCGATGTCGGCAAAGGTCCGCCCGGAAAGTTGCAGCAATTGCGCCAGCCACACAGCATATTCATCAGCGGTACGCTGGCTCGATGTGGAGGTGCGCCACTGGGCATTGGCGTCGTCGCCGTCAAAAAGGGCGAATACGGAATTGGTGTTGCCCACATCGATGGCCAGTAACATTGCAATCGGGCCTTTCCCTTTGCGAACCCTGTCGCGCGCCTATTCACGCGACTTTCGGTCATACGCGGTGGCGCAGGTCCTGTCACGGGGGGCGTGATCAGTCGCTCGGCAACGCGCCAAAAAATACATCGCCAGTATTGATCAGGTCAGTGCCCGCCGCCGTCCCAAGGATGAGCTGACCACTGGCATCGAGACCAGCAAAGCGCCCCGTCACTGTGCGATCGGGCAGGCGGACCGTAATGTCTTTGCCGAGACCCGCCGCGGCGGCCAGCCAGGCCGCCCGCACAGGCTCAAAACCCGACGTCTGCCATTGACGACGCCACGCCATGAGCCGCGTATCAATCGATTTCAAAATGGCGCGGGTCTGCGGCATCGGGTCATCGGGACCAAGATGGGCGCCAAGATGCGTCGCCGGGTAGGGCAAATCGGCTGGGTGACCTACAACATTAATCCCGATGCCAAGGGTCAGGAATGCCCGCCCCTCCCGCAAAATGAGTTCGAGCAGCAGACCGGCCGTTTTTTGACCATTCACCAGGATATCATTCGGCCATTTGACCTGAATAGTTGGCGCCCGCGCTGATGAGATATTGGCGAAAATCGCCGCGATGGCTTCGCGCACGCTTAAGGCTGCGATAAAGCTGTGGCTGGCATTACCTTCATCTCGGGTGGGTAGTGGCAGGATCAATGTGGCGGCAAAATCGCCGTGCTGCTGGTGCCAAGTGCGTCCACGCCGGCCCACACCGTTCGTTTGCTGGTCCGCCATCACCCACAAACCGGTTGGCGCCGCTGGGGCGTTTTCAACCAGCTGGCGCGCGGTTTGCGAAGTGGAGGCCAGACGCCCATAAATTTGCACCACGTGACCACTGGCTAGCGTGAGCGTCTCGTCTGGGGCCGGGTGCATAAAACGCGGGGTCAGGACTTTTTGCCAGGCATGATTTGCGACGCGCGGACCAATTGCCCGCCATCCACGAAAACCGTCTGTCCGGTGACAAAAGAAGCCGCGTTAGACGACAGGAACGCCACAACATTAGCCACCTCTTCGGGTTCCCCCACGCGGTCAAGGGGGGCGACGGGCCGGTGAATGGTGCCATCTTCGCCCTCACCGCGGATGATCCCCACACCGACAGTATTGACACGGATTTTGTGTGGGCACAGCGCCAGCGCCACGGCCTTTGTTAATTGGTGGACCCCGCCTTGGGAGGCAGCAAATGCCACATGCACCGACTGGGTCGCCACACCATCAACAGAACCAACATTGACGATGCTGTAATTGCGTGCATCCTCATTGGTGCCCACGGTGTCATCTTCGCTCTGGCGGACCATTTGTTTCGCCACGGCCTGATTGATCAAAAACGCCCCCAACACATTGTGGGTAATCACGCGTTCCATATCGTCTTCGCTGGTTTCGAGAAACGGCGCCGCAAAATGCTGGATTGATGCGTTGACCAGTACGTCAATCTGTCCGTTTGATTCCAACGCTTCGGCGATCACATTGTGGACGTCGAGTTTCTTTGTGATGTCCGCATGGACAAAGCTGCAGCGCCGGGTCTCGCTGGCAAAGCGTTCCTCCAGCGCGTGGCCGCGTTCTTCGTTGGTATCCACAAGGATCAGATGGTCGCCCTCATCGGCAAATTTCTGGGCGCATGCGGCGCCGATACCGGCTGCTGCGCCGGTGATAACAACAGATCGGTTTGCCATGGTGATTTCCTTCAGCGTGATGCTGGTGGGTGCGCGGCTGCGAGTCTGTCGTGTACCGCCGGGCGCAGGGGCGAACAATTAAAAAGGCACCCCCGCGGATGGGGGTGCCGGTTTATCATGCCGTCATTGATGCAAAAGCGGCAATCACATGGTTCGTTGGCGGAGTCTGCTCATCTCATCTTTGAGTTTGAGTTTCTGTCGTTTGAGTTCGGAGATTCGGTCGTCATCTTTGGCGCTGTGTTTCAATTCATCTACAAGGGCAGTTTCCAGGGTATGGTGCCGGGCGGTGAGCGCGTCCAAATGAGCCTTCAGGGCCATAGTCAACCTCCATATTGTTAGGCGTCGAGTAGACCACCGGATGGGCGTTTTGTCACGCGTGCAAAGGTTAACGCGGCGGGGTCCTGAAATGGGCTGTGTATAGAAAGGAGTGAATTCTCTCTGGGCATAAGCCATTGAAAAAACTATAAAAAATTCCTTATCGCGACACTCTCCACAGCTTTTCCGCAGGCAATCAGCATCTTTTCCACAGGGCGAAGTGGAAACGAAAACTCGAAAAATTTATGGTTTTTGAGGGGTTTCTCGCGCACATCATGATGCGAAGGCGGGGGCATCCCCACCGATTTGTGCGGCTAGGTGGAAACCGTAATGACCCGGATCGCGCACGTTGAGCGCCCACAACAAACGGTGACTGTATTGACCAAGACTGATGATCATCTGTGGGCGTGGGCATCGATGGCTTATGGGCGCGGCGCGGCCAAGACCGTGCTGATTGATGTGCAGGATCGGTTTGGCGTGCACGTCAATATTATCTTGTGGTGTGCGTGGTGCGGGGCGGCGGGTCAAGCGCTCCAGCGGGTTGAAATCCTCAACGCCGTGGAAATTGCCAATCAATGGTCGGGTCATGTGACGGCCGCCTTGCGCGATGCCCGGCGCGGCGTCCGCGCCATGCCCGAACGGTTTCGCGCCCACGCCGCTGACAGCCTCTATGGAGACATAATAGCGATTGAGCTTGCTGCGGAAAGACTTGAGCTTGGCATGCTCGCGAAGCTGGTGGCCAGCAATGCGCCGGTCATGGCCTTTGTCCAGCATCCTGTGGAGACGGCATTCCTATCATCCTTGCAGGGACAGGCGATCGATATTGCCCGGCGGAACGTCATGGCGTATTTGGCGGAGATCAATGCGGTGAGGGTGCACGGATTTTCCGTTACGCCCGTTGAACGGGTCTTGCAGGAAATTTTCCATGGGACATGAACGCCAAAGCAGGGGTCCGAATGAGGGTCAACCATGAGCGGTAAGGACGATGCCCCCCCGGCAGCGCTGAGCATCATCGACGGTGCTGGCGATATCGATAAGGCGGTGTTCAGTCCCGAGGAGCCGCCGGAAATCGGTGCCAATGATGAGGCGTTACGCATCCGGCTGGGCACCTTGGAAGAAGAGCACCGCGATCTTGATATGGCGATTGGCGCGCTCCAGGATCAGGCGGTACGCCAAAGCTTGACCATTGCGCGGTTGAAGAAAAAGAAACTTCAGATCAAAGATCAAATGACGCGCCTACGCGATCAGATTGAACCTGACATTATCGCGTGACGGACCGCGTGCTCTTTTGCTCATACATCCGCTGATCGGCGAGGGCCAACAGCGTTTCAGCGGTATGTTGCGTGTCCGCACCTTGCGAGGCGAGCGCCGAAAGACCGAAGGAAATCTGCACCTGCACCATGGCGTCATCGACTTTCACCGGCGATTGGCTGACACAGCGTGACAAGCTTTCCATTTTTTTGGCGGCCAAGGCCTCATCGGTCTGTACCAGGAGTAAGCCGAACTCATCACCGCCCAATCGCCCAAAGCTGTCGCCGCTGCGAATATTATCGCTTATCGTCGTCACCATATGGCTTAAGGCGGCGTCACCGGCCGCATGGCCATGGCGATCATTAATCCCTTTTAATCCGTCCACGTCGATAAAAGCCACGGTGGCACGCGTTCCATAGCGCCGGGCAAACGCAAGCGCGCGGTCAAGATCACGCATAAACGCGCGACGGTTCAAAACGGGCAAAAGGGGGTCTTGGTCGGCCTGTGTTTCCGCGGCCTTCACCTGATCTTTCAGCTGCGCCACCGATTGGCGCAGGCTGGTGATTTCAGCCATCAATTTTTGCAACGCCGCTTGCACTTGCGGGGTCAACTCGCTGGCCGGAATACCGGCGATGGATAATATATCCTCACCAGTCGTTGTTGCCGTCAGGCTACGCGTGCGCGTCGCCGGGTCATTGACCGAATTGGCAGTGTCTTCGGCCGGTGAGGTTCGGCGGCTTACAGCGCGATTATCGGTGGGCCGGGAAGAGATCTTCATAACGCTCCCTCGCAGTGTGCCTAAAACGACGCCCCGATTGCGGCAGCAAAAAGGCGGCGCTGGTGACCACTAAAATGCCTGTGCGACCATCGAATGTGCTGGCACGGGCTGCAGCGTCAACCGATGCCCCACCGATGTTCGGTGAGGTGCTCCATTCGGCGCAATCTTCTTACCGTTCATCGCATTGGCGTTGAAACCGTGATGCTGGCCGATCATTCCTAAGACCGCGACAAGGCGCGCACCCATCCCCTTCTCTGCAGGTGCATGCCTCGTCGCGCGAAGGGAAGAGACGTCAGCCCAAGCGCCCCTGTCAACCCTGGCGTCTCTTCTTTCCTTCTCTTCATTCGTGCTGATCTTTTTCCCTGTACCATCGCCGGGTTAGTGCCCCTTGCACCAGCGGCAAGCCATGGGCTATGCCGCGCCTTCCAGGACGCTGCGGCGCCGGGATCGCCCAAAGGGAGCCAGCATGACCGACACCCCCCCCGCGCCAAGCCCCTTGGTTGGCATCATCATGGGATCGCAATCCGACTGGCCCACCATGCAGCTGGCGGCAGATATTCTTGATACCCTCCATATTACCCATGAGACAAAGATCGTCTCTGCCCATCGCACCCCCGACAGACTTTATGCCTATGCGTCTGGTGCTCGTGACCGCGGGCTAAAAGTGATTATCGCTGGCGCTGGCGGCGCGGCGCATCTGCCCGGAATGACGGCGGCCATGACGGCCTTGCCGGTAATCGGTGTGCCGGTGCAATCGCGCGCGCTCAACGGGCTCGATAGTCTTTTATCTATAGTCCAGATGCCAAAAGGTATCCCTGTGGCGACCGTCGCCATTGGCCAAGCCGGTGCCCAGAATGCCGGGCTCTTGGCGGCGGCCATGCTCGCGGCTTTTGACCCCGCATTGGCCGCGCGGCTTGACAAATGGCGTGCTGACCAAACCAAAGCAATCGCGCAAGAGGTTGTTCGCTCATGACGGCGTCCGATGCCACCATCCTCAACCCCAATGACCGAATTGGCATATTGGGCGGCGGGCAACTGGGCCGGATGTTGGCCATGGCGGCCATAAGACTGGGGTTACGGCCCGTTATTCTGTGTCCCGATGAAAACTGCCCGGCGGCGATCACCGCCGATCAGCATATCATTGCCGATTACGAAGACGAGGCTGGTTTGGCCACCCTTGCGGCGGCGGCCAATGTTGTGACCTATGAGTTTGAAAATGTACCCGCAGCCAGCGTTGCATGCCTGACCCGTCTCGGGGCGCGTGTGGCCCCCGGCGCGACGCCGCTCAGCATTGCCCAAGACCGCTTGAAAGAAAAAGAATTCGTGCGCAGCCTTGGCGGCAAGACACCAGAATTCTATGCGGTGGACAGTCTGGAGGATTTGCGCGCCGGTCTTGCGGTGACCGGCACCCCCGCGATTTTGAAAACCCGGCGTCTTGGGTATGACGGCAAAGGCCAGACCCGCATTGGGACCGATACGGACAATCTTGACCGGACATGGGATGCCGCGATCAACCATGCCTGGGCGGAGGTGGGCGCGCGCCCGTCAATCCTTGAAGCATTGGTGCCTTTCCAGTGCGAGATATCCGTGATCGCCGCACGCGGGGTGGCACCTGATGCCACAGGGCCGGCACCGATTGCCATGTATGACCCACCAAAAAATGACCATCGCAACGGCATTTTGTGGCGGTCCACCGTCCCCGCGCCGGTCCCCCTCGCAGTGATCAATGACGCCAAAGCCATGACCCACACGATGCTTGAGGCGCTCGACTATGTGGGTGTTGTTGGCGTTGAGTTTTTTGTGCTTGCCGACAACACGCTCATGATCAATGAGTTTGCCCCGCGCGTGCATAATTCAGGTCACTGGACGGAAGCGGCCTGCACCATTTCGCAATTTGAACAACATATCCGCGCAGTGGCCGGTTGGCCCTTGGGCGATACCACCCGCCACAGCGATGCGCGTATGGAAAATCTCATCGGCGACGAGGTGACGGCCTGGCAAAACCATCTGGCCACCCCGAATGTGCTGGTTAATCTTTATGGGAAGCAACAGATCAGACCAGGCCGCAAAATGGGTCATGTGACAATGGTGAGCGCATAAGAATTGCGAGTGTCCACGCTGTGTATGGGGGGCGCGGTGCACTGTCTACTGAGATTTATGGGCAGATCGCCTTGGCGGTCACGCCGTAGACCCCATGGTCAAGCCACTGTGCGGCGCGTAGAGTACGTAATCACGGGAAGCGCAGAAAAACGCGTTTGCAGACGACGAAAATAGATTTTTCGGTTGTGCTCTTAGGTCGATCCACCGCGGCCATACCGTAGACGTGCCAAACCGGGGATCAGCTGGTCATTAATAAATTTGCCCGGATCAATGTTCAAATCACGCCATTGCTTTTTTGCTTTTTCGATCTGCATCACATTTTCGATGCGCTGATCAAGAAATGCCTCGGTGCGCGCCTGATCGTCGCTGTCATCACCAAGCCAGCATGTAAAAACGGATGTCCATACGGCGCTTAGTGTGGCACGCTTGGTGTAGTAATTATAATCCGTAGACGCATCGCCAAGACCGCTCCAGATATGATCTGCGGTGCGCCAGATAAGCCGCGCCCCGGTGGCGGCATAGGGCGGTAGGGCGAGGGTTGCGGCGGCGCGCCGCGCGGCTTCCTTGTGGGGTGCCAGATGATCAAGACGCGCACGCACGGCAAACGCGACTTTCTCGCGAATTTTCATCGTTGCAAATTCATCGTTCGCCATTGCTTCCAGCATGGCAATGTCTGCATCTTCCGCAAACAGATCAATCGCGTCACGCACCCCGCCAGGAAAAATAAGCGCGATCATCGTGGCGGAGACCCCTGCGTTTTCCGCCGCTTCGCGCAGGGCCAATATTGTCCAGCCATCAAACGGGACAGCCTTGACCATCATGGTAAAGACCTTACGGCGGGTTTCCTCATACTGATCGGTGCGCGCACGCAAACGCTGGAGAACACGCGCTGCCGGGTTCGTCTCCTTATCTTGCGTCATCGGTTGATCCTCTTTTTCTCGCGTATTGCCGCCATCAAATCTTCATTCGAACGATACAACGCGCCCGGGCTTTGATACACCCCGGGCCATGGTGACGTTTCTTCGCACAAATGCCCGGTGGATTTTTGGCGGTCTGTTCCTGACCTTCCTATCCAGCTTCGGTCAGACTTTTTTTATTTCGGCGTCCGTTGCCGAATGGCAAGCCCGGTTTGACCTTAGCCATGGCGATTTTGGTCTTGTCTATATGCTGGCAACGCTCGCCAGTGCGGTATCGTTGCCCTTCATCGGCAAAAGCGTTGACGTGATCGCCGAGCACCGCGTCCTCCTGGTGATTACGCCTATCCTGGCGGCTGCGTGCGTGGTGGCGGCCTATGCGCCGTCGGTTCTGGTTCTCGGGCTGGCGCTCTTTGTGTTGCGTCTTATGGGTCAGGGGATGATGACCCATTTGGCGCTAACGGCAACCGGGCGCTGGTTTTCAGCCCAGCGGGGGCGTGCCGTTTCGGTTGTTGTGCTTGGCCACCAGCTTGGCGAAGCCACATTGCCGCTGGCATTTTCCGGCCTTGCTTTCGGCTTTGGGTATCAGGCGGGCTGGCTTGCGGCGGGCATCTTCCTGATTTTTGTGGGGTTGCCCCTGGGCGTTTGGGCCTATGCCAAACCGCGCACCCCTTCAGCGCCGGTAAACAGGGCCGCGCCCACAGCGGGGCCCGGCAACCACGCCGGTGCGGTGCCGGGTTATGACGGCACCCATTGGACGCGGGCACGGGTGGTGCGCGACTGGGCATTCTGGGTGTTACTGCTCGGCGCATTGGGGCCTGGATTTATCGGTACAACAATATTCTTCCATCAGGATTATCTGGCGAGTTTTTACGGGTGGCCAGGGGACCTTTTTGCCCGGGCCTTGGCGGTCATGGCGCTGACCACCGTCCTGTTTGCGCTGATCAATGGGTGGCTGATCGACCGATTTGGTGCGCGGGCGATCTTGCCATTCTTTCTTCTGCCGCTGGGGTTGAGCTGTCTGGTGTTGAGTGCGAGCGGTACCGTGCCCGCTGTTTTCGGATTCATGATCCTGCTGGGGGTCAGTTACGGATTTTCCTCAACGCTGGTTGGTGCGCTCTGGCCAGAGGTTTATGGCACGGACCATCTGGGGGCGGTGCGCGCGTTGATCGTCTCGGCCATAGTCCTGGCCACGGCTGTGGGTCCCGGGCTCACGGGGGCGTTGATTGATCGGGGCATCAGCCTACCGGATCAGATTGCCAGTATGGCTGTTTACTGCTTTGCCATCAGCGCTGTGATGGTTGTTGTCAGTCAGCGTTTACGCCGCCGCCAACTGACCCGTACGGCATCAAAAAGCGCCTGATAGGAGCGCGCGGAAAAGTCGGTTATTCTGACGCCCGCCTATGGACACCCCCATGGCTGTTTGCTATTGCCCGCGCTCCAAATCATTTGGGTGCTGAGACAGATGCGCCCGCCGACCAATTGACCATGCCACGATCAAGGGAGACCCTGACCATCGTACAGATTTTTGTCCGCGATAATAATGTCGAGCAGGCATTGCGCGCTCTGAAGAAAAAAATGCAGCGTGAAGGCACCTTCCGCGAAATGAAACGACGGAAGTTTTACGAAAAACCTTCCGAGAAAAAAGCACGCCAAAAGGCTGAGGCGGTGCGCCGGGCCCGCAAGCTTGTGCGAAAGCGCCTGCAGCGTGAGGGCGCGCTGTAGCGCAAACGCCTTGCGTCTTCGCCCCACCATTGGTTTGGCGATATCATGAAGAAAAACGCTCCGGCCCCTGCGGCCCGGAGCTTTTTTTTGGTCACGTTTTCCGTTGATTGGCCGCTCATCTGGAAAGGCGTTGTTAACCCGAACCCGGTTGCATGGACAAAGGCGTGGTGCGCGTGTCACGCGGGCCGGGAAAAATGCAAGCTTTCCAAAATGATCGACAATCGGGTCACATTTTTGGACTATTCTTGGCGAAAATCTCGCGCAAACGGTGTTAGCAAAGCGCAAGGCGTTGGTATCGGCGTGGGCAGAGTTAGGGTGACGAGTGTGAAGTTTCGAGGCGAGGGCGTGTTTTCATCTTCGATTTTCCGGGCTTGGGGTCGTGATGATCATCAGGGCAGCCGGCTGCGCAATGTGGTGGTTCTCGCCATCATCGTGGCGCTCGGTTTTGCGGCCCCGCTCATCGCGCCGCTAAGCGCAATGGCCCAGCCGCAAACGAAGCAGCAAACGCAGGCGGAAGAAAGCGCCGATGATGAGGACCGGCCCCCGCAACAGGGCCAACCGCTCGCGCCGCGCTCGCGCCAGAATATCGACGAGCCGCGATTAACGCCCATGTTCGCCCGCAGGCGCCGCGATAGCAGCCGGTTTGACGACGATGAGCCGGAATATATCGATGATGAAAACGCTGACGAAAATGACGACAATGCGTTTACCGGCATCTTGACCCTACTGACCCCGTCACAGACCGACCTTAGCCTTGGTGTGGGGCCGGTCTATCGGCCGGATTATTTTGGCTCTGACGATTACATCTTTGACGCGGACCCGCAGGTATTTTTACGGGTCCGCAATTTCGTCTTCTTTGACGATGACGGCGCCGATCTCGCCCTCTTTGGTTTTTCCGGCTTTAGTTTGGGTCCTTCAATCCGTATTGTGGGGGAGCGAAGCGAGGACGACAATCCCGCCTTAACCGGCCTTGGCACCGTGGGCACAACCTTCGAATTGGGCGGGTTTGTTTCCACCACCTTTGTGGACCGGTTCAATGTGCGATTCAAAGTGCGGAAGGGTCTGCGCACCGGCCATCGCGGCCTCATCGTCGATGCGTTCGGCACGGCTCTTTTGTTCCGCCGAGGCCGGTTTTCGTCATCGGTTTCCGCCCAGGCAACGTGGATCGGCGATGATTACGCCGACGCATTCTTTAGTGTCACGCCGGAACAATCGCTCGCCTCCGGCCTTAATGAATTTGATGCGCGGTCTGGCATTCGCAATATTGGCGGCAGCTTGAACGGCTATATCAATCTTGGGCGCAAATGGTCGGTCAATCCATATGTGACCTATGACCTCGTTGTCGGTAATGTTGCCGATACGCCGATCATTGCTGATCTCGGATCACGCAATCAATTCCGTGCCGGTTTCCATATCATCCGTCAGTTCCGGCTGTTTGACCGTTAACGGTTTCAGGGCCCACGGATTTGATCCGGGGACTCCTTGTTCAGTCGTCTGACTTTTCTACTCCCCCTGGTCGCCTGTCTTTTTCACCGCTTTTTTTGTCGCTTTCTTGGCCGTCTTTTTTGTGGCCTTCTTGGTTGTCTTTTTAGCCGTCTTTTTCTTCGTGGCTTTCTTCTTTGTCGCCTTTTTCTTAGCAGCCTTCTTCTTCGGCGCTTTCTTTTCCTTCGCAGCAATCAGCTCTAGTGCCTGTTCGAGCGTCACATGCTCAATCTCCGTACCGGCGGGGATTGTTGCGTTGATTTTCTGGTGTTTCACATAGGGGCCATAGCGCCCATCCATGATGTTGACTGGGTCGCCGCTATCGGGGTGATTACCCAATTCGCGCAAAGGTTTGGCCGCTTGGCCGCGTCCGCGGCCCGGATTGGCTTTTTTTTCCGCGATGAGGGAGATGGCGCGGTTGAGGCCCACTTCAAACACATCTTCCACCGAGGGGAGATTCGCATAGATTTTGCCGTGTTTGACAAAGGGTCCATAGCGGCCGAGCCCGGCCTCAATCATCTCATTATCTTCCGGATGCGGACCGACCTCGCGGGGGAGTGACAGCAGTTTGAGGGCCTGCTCCAGGTCCACGGCACTGGCGTCCCAGCCTTTGGGGATCCCGGCGCGTTTGGGTTTTTCTTTGGCTTCTTTATCCTCTTCACCCAACTGAATATAAGGCCCAAACCGGCCCACACGGAGCAATACATCAATGTTCGTCTCTGGGTCTGTGCCCAAAACCTTGTCGCCGGCGGGTTCATCCTCGCCCTTTACGGCGGCGGAAAGCTGCTTGGTAAATTTGCAGTCGGGATAGTTGGCGCAGCCGATAAAGGCGCCGAACCGGCCCGTCTTAAGCGACAATTGCCCCTCATTACACAGGGGGCAGACGCGCGGATCGCTGCCATCTTCGCGTGGCGGAAAGATCAGGGGGCCGAGGGATTCGTTGAGCGCATCCAGAACTTGTGTGATCCGCAATTCGCCGGTTGCTTCGACGGCCGCATGGAATTCGCGCCAGAAGGCGTGGAGAAAGTCTTTCCAGTCGGCTTGTCCTGCGGAGATTTCGTCGAGTTTATCCTCCAGATCGGCGGTAAAATCATATTCCACATATTTCGGGAAAAAATTCTCCAGAAACGCCGTGACAATGCGGCCTTTGGAATCCGGGATGAACCGGTTTTTATCCATCGTCACATAGCCGCGGTCGCGTAGCACCGAGAGTATGGACGCGTAGGTTGATGGCCGGCCGATGCCCAACTCCTCCAGCTTTTTCACAAGGCTTGCCTCGCTAAAACGGGGAGGGGGCTGTGTGAAATGCTGGTCGGCTTTCACGTCGTTTACGGCAACTGTCTCGCCCTCGTTTAGTTTTGGCAGGACGCTGGCCTTATCGTCATCGTCACTGTCATCAAGGCCTTCTTCATAAAGCTTGAGGAAGCCGTCAAACAGGATCACCGAGCCGGTGGCACGTAGGCCCGTCTTTTTGTCTGTGGACAAAAGATCGATTGTCGTATTTTCCAGACGGGCATTTTCCATCTGGGAGGCCATGGCCCGTTTCCAGATCAGCTCATAAAGCTTGAATTGATCCTGGTCGAGACCTTTCAGGCTTTCCGGTCGCCGCGCGAAAGAGGTGGGGCGGACACATTCGTGGGCTTCCTGGGCGTTTTTGGCTTTGGATTTATAAACCCGCGGCGCATCCGGCAAATAGTCCTTACCAAAATTATCGCCAATGGCACCGCGCACATCGGTCACCGCTTCGGGGGCCATATCGATGCCATCGGTTCGCATATAGGTGATTAGGCCGGTTGTCTCCCCGCCAATATCGATCCCCTCATAAAGACGTTGGGCGGTGCGCATGGTGCGCGCGGCGTTAAAGCCAAGTTTGCGGCTGGCCTCTTGTTGCATGGTTGAGGTGGTGAAGGGCGGCGGCGGATTGCGCCGGGAGGGTTTGGCCTCAACACTCGCCACTGAAAAATCTGCCGCGTCCACGGCTGCCTTGGCGGCCAGGGCCATCGCCTCATTTTCAAGCGAGAACTTGGTAATTTTCTCGCCGTCATGCAGCACAAGGCGCGCCGGGAAGGGTTGACTGGCGCCTTTGGCGGTGGCGGCAACGGACCAATATTCGCGAGGCACGAAGGTTTCGATTTCAATCTCGCGCTCGCAAATAATGCGCAAGGCAACCGACTGCACCCGGCCCGCCGAGCGCGAACCCGGCAGTTTGCGCCACAACACCGGTGAAAGATTAAAGCCAACAAGATAATCGAGCGCCCGGCGCGCCAGATAGGCATCAACCAAATCCTGGTCCACCGTGCGCGGATTATTGATGGCGTCGTGGACGGCCTTTTTGGTGATCGCATTAAAAGCAACCCGCTCAATCTTTTTGTCTTTCAGCGCCTTTTTCTGGGTCAGTACATCGAGAATATGCCAGGAAATGGCCTCCCCCTCGCGGTCGGGGTCCGTGGCGAGGATCAGGCCGTCGGCATCTTTGAGATAATCGGAGATCTCCTTCACCCGCTTTTTCGATGCGGTATCAAGCTCCCAAACCATGGCGAAATCGTCATCGGGCGCCACCGACCCATCCTTGGACGGCAGGTCGCGAATATGCCCGTAGGAGGCCAGCACTTTATAATTGCTGCCCAGATATTTGTTGATGGTTTTTGCCTTGGAGGGGGACTCGACAATGACAACTTGCATGAAAGTTCCAATAATATCAGATGCTTGATGCATCCATGGGCGATGTCTGGACCGGCGATGGGGCAGGGGGTGCGCCGTGCGGAGCCTTTCGCATTACGCGGTATTGCCCAAAGATCAAGGGGGGCATCAATAACCTCCTGGGCGGTTGGGTCGGTGTTGGCGGGCAAAATCGCGCCGCGGGCGTTGCCGTTAGATCGCGCGAAAAATCGAAAACAGGATGGTCGAATAAAGCGCCAGGATCACGCCCGCGCGCAAGGCAGCGATGATCACACGCGGTTTGATTTTGTCGAAACTGACCGCGCTGGCGATATCGGCCACGGCCTCGGCGATTTCCACGGTTATCTTGTTGTGGGAGGTGCCTGCAAGACGCAGCATTGCACGGGTTTTTCGGTCAGCCGATTGCAGGGAAATTTCCTGAAGCGCCTGATCGAACACGAGACCCGACACATAATTGGTCACCGCCTTGCGCGGTTGCCAGCCACTCATCCGCAAATGGCGCACGCCTGCGCGCACGGCCGGGCCCAGCCGCCACACATCGCGGATTAGGAATAGTCCCAAAAGACAGCCCGCCAGCGCGGCAAAAACCGGCGCAGTGATCAGCGCGGCCTGAAACGCCGCAAACGCCAAACCCACAAGACCAAGCTTGACCACAACATTGACCAAGAGATCGCGCAGATTGCGCGTCACCAAGGCGGCCACCTCCCGGTCGAGCCGGTCGAGCGCCATGGCACTGGCCTCCTCAATGATGGAAGATTTTTGCGCTTCAACTTTTTCGGCGAGCATCTTGCGCCCGGCGCTATAGCCGGCGCCAATCAACGAAGCGGCAAGAAGCGCAATGCGGATCATGAAACGGCCTTCCTTTTTCGCCGCGATGGCACGATCCCCATATAAGGCCTCCAATGCCCATTACAAAGATCAATCAGATGGGCCACGCGTACCATAGCGCATTTGCGTAACAGCGCCTTTGCAATGACCCGCAAACCGCTAACAATTGTTTCACTTTTGGCCCGTTCCCGCCATACTTACGCGTAACGCTTGGCGAGAAGCGCGGCGGTCCTCCAAGGGCCGCGGCGTTGGGACAGACGGGAGGACGCACATGACACAAAGCGATCAATCAAAGGCGGGCGCCGGTTCCGGCACACTTGCTTCGGGCACGCATGGTCCTGGCAAGCGGGGCGCGGCCAGCCGGCTGCTTGCCGTTGGCGGTATATTGATGACTTTTGTTGCCGGCGTGCTGTTGGGTCGCTTTGTTCCCGAACCCGGTGATGGTCCCCCCGCACCGCTGAACGGTAGTGAAACCCGCACCGTGCCCTCACCGGGCGCTATCGCAGGGGGTCAGGCCAATTACGACTTTCAGACGGTGCGTGCGCAAGATGCCCCGCGCGCGCTTAACACCAGTGATGATGACGCTTTTGGCTATCGCCGACTGGTACTGAATACCAATGATCTTCGCCCACAAGCGTGTCTGCAGTTTTCCCGGCCGTTAGATCAAAGTGGCAAAACACAGTATACAGATTATATTCGAATTAGTCCGACGATTAAGCCTGCCATCGCAGTGAAAGAGACGAGCTTATGTCTTGGCGGTTTGGCGTTTGATACCGATTACCGGGTCACTTTGCGCGCGGGGCTGCCGGCGGCGGACGGCTCTAGCACAGCAGCGGCGGAGACAATTACAGTTGCCTTCGGTGATAAGCCCGCCTTTGTGGGTTTTGCGGGTGACGGGGTGATCCTGCCCCGATTGGAGGCCGATGGCATCGGCATTGAGACGGTGAATGTTGACGAGGTTAAACTCTCTGTACACCGTATTTCAGACCGGGGTATTTTCCGTAAAGCGGTTACTGCGGGCGAAGCCGCTGGCGAGGATGATTACAGCTATATCTATGGGGAGGATGATGGGGAGGATGACGGCGCAATCGTCTATTCCGGCACCCTTAACACCAAGGGCGATCCCAACGCGGCGAAGACGACTGTTTTCCCCTTGGGGGCAGCCCTGAAATCCCTGGCGCCGGGGGCATATTTTGTCAAAATTGAAGATACGAGCCAGCGCACGCAAGGCCAACGACGCCGGGCCAATGCATGGCGTTGGATCATGTATACCGATATGGCCTTGACCAGCTATCGCAGTGATGCGGGCTTAGACATCTTTATACGGTCGATTGCCAGTGCGCGGCCCTTGCGTGATGTTGAGGTTGTACTCCTTGCCCGGAATAATGATGTGCTCGCCCGGGCCACAACCAATGCCGATGGCCGGATCACGGTCGATGGTGCATTATTGCGCGGCAAGGGGGCTTTGGGGCCGCGTTATGTGCTTGCGTATGGCGAGCGCGATGATTTTGCTGCGCAGGATTTGTCGCGCACGCCGCTTGATCTTAGTGAAAACAATATTGGTGGGCGTCAGGCGGCCGGCCCCGTTGATGGTTTTGTCTATCTTGATCGCGGGATTTATCGCCCCGGCGAAACGGTACAGCTCGGGGTGTTGCTGCGCGATCAGGCCGGCAAAGCGGTGGCCGGGCGCGGGGCGACCCTAAAGGTCTACCGCCCGAACGGTACGCTCGCCGATGATCAACGATTGGACGACTTACAACTTGGCGGCGCCACTGGCGCTTATGCGGTGCCCCGTTCGGCGGCGCGGGGGCTCTGGCGGGTATCGGTTGTTGCCGATGGCGCGGGCGCGGTGGCGGGCACGTCGTTTTCGGTTGAAGATTTCGTGCCCCAACGCCTGGAGGTGAGCGTCGACGCCGACGAAAAAACGCCGATCGGTGCGGGCGAAACGCGCCCTGTCGCGATCACGGCGCGGTTCCTTTACGGCGCCCCGGCCAGCGCGTTGGCGGTGGAGAGTGAGGTGCGCTATCGGCTCGATCCTAATCCGTTCCCTGATTATGCGGGCTACCGGTTTGGTCCGGCCACCAATCGGATCAACGAAACCTTTCGCCGATTGCCCAATCAAACAACCGATGCGGCCGGTGCGGCGTCCCTAACGCTCTCCAGCAAAGACGCGCCCGATGGCAAAGGGGCGCCGTTGCGGGCTGATCTCGTGGTTGGTGTCGTGGAACCGGGAGGGCGCGTCGTGCGCGAAAGTGCGCGGATCCCTGTGCGTAACGAAAAATCCTATGTGGGTTTAAGGCTCGCCGACAACGCCAGCAGTGTTGCCCGCAATGAGCAGGCTGTTCTCGAGACGCTATTGCTCGATACCCGCGGCCAGCCCGCCAGCGGGGAGCTGGAGTGGCGACTTGTGCGCGAAGACTATTGGTATGACTGGTACCGCGATGGGGGCCAGTGGCGCTGGCGTCGTCAGTACCGGGATATTTTGGTTGATGAGGGCCGACAAACCCTAGACGAAACCGGTCGCGGCGATGTGCGCAAGACCCTCGAAAACGGCAGCTATCGCCTGACCGCGTGGCAGGCGGGCAGCCGGACTAAAACCGAAAAGCGGTTTTATGTGGGCTGGCGCAGCCAAGGGGCCGGTGCACAGACGCCGGATCAGGCGGTCCTGACCCTGATGGATAAATCCGTAAAGCCCGGCACCCGCGCGCGTCTTTATCTCGATGCACCCTATGCCGGTGAGGCCATGATTGTTGTGGCCACCGATAAAATACACCGCATCCAGCGGGTGCGCGTCGAAGAAGAAGGCCGCGAAATCGTTATCGACACTGATCCCGACTGGGGCAATGGTTTCTACGTGATGGCCACCATCGTCACCCCGCGTGATACCGTGGCGCAGCCCATCCCCCGGCGCGCCATGGGTGTTGCCCATGTGCCTTATGACATGGCGGACCGGACCCTGCGTGTGGAGATGAAGCCCGAGAGCGTCTTCCGACCGCGGCAACAGCTTGATCTGCCGGTTACAATTGAGGGGGCCGCGCAAGGCGAACAGGTGATGATGACCATCGCCGCTGTTGATGAAGGCATCTTGCGGCTGACCAAGTTCAAATCGCCCGACCCGGTGGACCATTATTTTGGCAAAAAGGCGTTGGGGCTTACACTGTATGATGATTATGGTCGCATCCTAAACGCCAATCTTGGGGCGGCAACCCGGTTCGGCGGCGACCAGATCGGCGGCGAAGGATTGACGGTTGTGCCAACAAAATCCGTGGCGCTGTTTACGGGCCTTGTGAAAATTGGCCGCGATGGCCAAGCCACAGTGCCGATCAAGGTCCCCGATTTTAATGGAGAGTTGCGGCTCATGGCGGTTGCCTGGTCGGCGGACAAGCTGGGCAATGCTGCGATGCCGCTCACCGTGCGTGACCGTGTGCCGGCGGAGATTTCTCTGTCGCGGTTTCTGGCACCAGGGGACAGCGCCACGGCCACCCTCCTGATTGATAATGTTGATGGCGCGCCCGGGGATTATAAAGTCACGGTTGATGGGTCCGGGCCGGTCAATCTTGACCGGGTGGAAACCTTCACTCTTGATCAGGGCGAAAAGAAAATTGCTACTTATCCGTTGACGGTCAGCAGTGAGGGGATTGGTTTTGTCGCGCTGAATGTGACGGGTCCGGACGGGTTTGACGTAACCCGCACCTACCCCATTCAAGTGCGCAGTCCGTGGTTTCCGGTCACGCAGACACGTACCATCACACAACAGCCGGGAGAGAGCTTTGCGCTAACCCAGGCATTAATTGATGATTATGTACCGGGCTCTTCGGCGCTCAGCCTGTCATATTCGCGGTTGCGCGGGATTGAGCCCGGACCCTTGCTTGATGCGCTTTATCGCTATCCTTATGGGTGTACGGAGCAACTGGTCTCGTCATCCTTTCCACTTTTATTTGTTGATCGTTTAGGCGGCGAGGTTGGCCGCGGGCCCGACCGGGCGGTGCGCCCCCGGGTGCAGGCGGCCATTAACAAGCTTCTTGACCGTCAAGGTCCCGACGGGGCGATCGGTCTGTGGCGCGTGGGTGACCGCTATGGCAATGCCTGGCTTGGCCCTTATGTGACGGACTTTTTAGTCCGTGCCCGAACGGCTGGCTATGCGGTGCCCGAGACGGCGATGGATCTTTCCTATCAAGCGCTCGCCAATATTGCGAAAGTCGACGAATATGGCCGCGTTGGTTATGTCTTCCGGGTCAATGCCCCCGATAAAACCGATACCAATGAGCGCTTGCGATTGCGCAGTGCGGCCTATGCCCATTACGTCCTAGCGCGAGCGGGACGGGGCGATCTTTCAGATTTGCGGTATTTGCATGATCGCCTTTTGGCCAAGATAAAAAATCCGCTGGCCATGGCCCATGTGGGGGCAGCGCTTGCTCAGTATGGGGATAAAGCGCGCGCCGACAGTGCGTTCCGCAAGGCCCTTGAGGCGGCGGGATACAAGAATGACTGGAACTATTATCAGACCCCACTGCGCGATGCCGCCGGAATGGTCGCTCTCATTGCCGAGGCTGGTTTTAACCATCTGATGGAGCCGGCGACCGACCTTTTGACCCAACGCACAAAAGACCCTGCGTCCATGCACACCCAGGAAAAAGCGTTCGTGTTGATCGCTGCGAATGCACTGATTGGTGATGATCCAGCACCGCAACTTGCTGTTGATGGGACGGTCCTCACCACTTTGGCCGCAGCGCCCGTGTTTACTCCAGACGCAGCAGATATTGCGGCAGGTCAAACATTCGAAAATAGATCGGATCAGCCGCTTTATCTCTCGATTACCCAGACGGGCACGCCGAAATCTGCGCCTACCGCGGCGAATAATGGCGTGCGGCTTGCCAAGCGTATTCTGACCCGGGCTGGCAAACCCGCAAACCTTACTAGTGCCAGTCAAAATGATCGGTATGTGATTGAGCTATCGGGGTCCGCGCTTGATAAGCGCACCCACCCCTTCATTATTGCCGACTTGCTCCCTGCTGGGTTTGAAATCGAGACAATACTTCAGCCTAATGATCGTTCCTATCCTTGGCTGAAGGGGATGAGCTTTGCCCGTGTCGCTGAGGCGCGTGACGACCGGTTTGTGGCGGCGGTGAATGTCAGTGCCGGGCGGCGATTTAAGCTTGCCTATCTCGTCCGGGCGATCACACCGGGGCAATACACACTGCCCGGCGGTGTAGTGGAGGATATGTATCGGCCCGGCGTATTTGCCCGCACAGCTCCCACTCAATTGACGATAACCGCCGCGGCTGGTCAGCCGGAATGATGGGAATTGCTGGTCCTGCCCAGCGTCCCTTTGCGGGTTTGAGGTGTGCGCAATTCGCGCTGCTGGCAGTGGGTTTCGCGCTATTAATCGGGCTCCTGATGATCCTCGATCTGGCGTTTCCGCCAGTCATGGATCGGCTTGCCGATCAGGGTACAATCGTGCGCGATCACCAGGGCCAGTGGGTCCATGGCTTTACTAATGGGGCAGGTCGCTGGCAATTTGCTGCTGACCTTAGCCATATTGATCCGGCGTTCATTGAGGAGTTGATCGCCATTGAGGATAAGCGCTTTTATACCCATGCGGGCATAGATGGGCGCGCCCTCATCCGGGCAATGATCAATGGCGCACGGGCGGGGCGTATCGTGTCCGGTGCATCAACACTTACCATGCAAACCGCACGGCTTTTGGAGCCAAGGCCGCGCACGGTTGGGGCCAAGATCATCGAAATGATCCGTGCCCTGCAATTAGAGCGTCGCTATTCCAAGGATGAAATTCTTGCCGCTTATCTTACGCTTGCGCCCTATGGCGGCAACATTCAGGGGGTGGAGGCGGCGAGCCTGATCTGGTTTGACCGCCCGCCAACCTATCTCACCCCGGCGCAGCGGGCTTTGTTAATTGCGTTGCCGCAAGCGCCCGAGGCTCGGCGCCCAGATCGCCGCGGTACTGCGGCGCGCCAGGCCCGGCATACAATTTTGCAGAAAATCGTCAGTACAGGTCTGATATCAGCAGAAGTTGCCCGTCAAGCCGATACTGACCCCATGCCAACCCGTCGTCATATCTTACCTCGCGCGGCCTGGCATCTTGCCCATGAAGCCGCCAAGGCAGATCAACACGCCAGTGGTCAGTCCGGCGGGCGGCTCACCCTTGATCTCGCGTTACAACGCCGAGCGGAAACCATGCTCGCCACCTATCTGCGCCATCGGGAAATGCCGGTGACCGGGGCGATCATCATTGTGGAGAATAAAACGCGTGCTGTGCGCGCCCTCGTGGGCTCTTCAGGCTTGACGCAGCCTGGGGGGTGGAACGATCTTACCCGGGCTGTGCGCTCGCCAGGCTCAACGCTCAAGCCCTTTATCTATGCGATGGCGTTTGACGATGGCAGCCTCCAGCCTGACCAAGTGATCAATGACATGCCGCGGGCGTTTCAGGGATACAGCCCTGAAAATTTTGACCGCACGTTTCGCGGCGAAGTGCGTATCCGCGACGCGTTACAGCATTCTTTGAACGTGCCGGCGGTATTGGCACTCGATCAGGTTGGGGCATCGCGGTTTGCCGCCGCGCTGGAGATGGTTGGTGTACGGATGCGCACAAGGCAGCGGGCAAAAAGTGATGATGGTTTGGCGCTCGCTCTTGGCGGTGCTGGCGTTACCTTGCGAGAATTGGCGGCGCTTTATACCGGGCTTGCCAATGGGGGACAGGTTGCGCCGTTAATTTGGCGTGAACAGGATATCACTGAAACGGCGGATCCCAGCAATAGCCATCAGCTCGTTTCAACACAGGCAGCTCAGCGGATTACGGACATTTTGCGCACCGCGCCGTCCTTGGCCGGGCGCTTGCCAGCGACCTTGACCGAAGCGGCGCCGGCCGTTGCCTTCAAAACCGGCACGTCCTACGGCTTTCGCGATGCGTGGACGGCGGGGTACACGGATGACTATACAATCATCGTCTGGATTGGCCGGGCCGATGGCGCACCCAGGCCCGGTGCCACGGGCCGTAAAAGCGCGGCGCCGCTTCTCTTCTCCCTTTTTGATATGGTCCAAGAGGAGCCTTCCGCGCAAACGCATGTTGTCCATGGGCCCCATGGCTTTGCGAGAACGCCCGAAGAAATGGTTCTCGACGCGATTACGGCGCCCATAGCGGTGCGTCCACTGCGTACATCCCGGCCGCAGATTACGTTTCCCCGTGATCAGGTTTCGCTATTCCTTTCTTTTGATAGCCCCGCGCAAACCCAAGATACGCAACACCGGGGTTTTGTGCTGGCGGCGCGCGGTGGTGCGGAGCCGTTAAATTGGTTTGTGAATGGCAAAGGACTAACCAGGTCCAGCGGCGAAAGCGGCCCGGTGTGGCGGCCAGCAGGGCCCGGCTTTTTTGATATCGCCGTCACCGATGCGGCTGGCCAATCCCACAGCGTCCAGGTGCGTGTCCATGGCAGGCTTTAACCGGCCGCGGCTGACTTTGGCGCGGCGGGATGTGCTCACTGCTTTCCTCGCCGCACCCTTGGTGCACCAACCAATAATAGCGCATTGCGCCACGCCGTCTTTTCGCCGTGCGATTTTGGGCCATCGGTTCGCCGAGGGCGATGCGCTTTATGATGTGGCCGACGTGATCAGTCCCCACCCGGAAGACTTGATGCCCGGTGCGCGGGCGTTCGCCGGGCAAGCGCGCTCAATCATGGCCGATTGTCTAGGCGGGTTTGCTGAGGTGCCCACATCGGCGTTGGGGACGCCAGACCGATGGGGTGTTCAATCCGCGATGCTATCGCCGCGCGCTGACAGTGATGGGGCGCTGGCCGCGCTTTTGCTTGCTCGCGGGGCCGCCCGGGTTTTTCCCACCACGGAAAATACGGCACGGATCACCCGGTTTCTAGCCATTGAACAAAGCGCCCGAGAGCGCCGCAATGGCCTCTGGAATTTGCCATTTTACCGCGTGCGAAATGCCAATCAGGTTGATGATTGCCGCGATGCTATCGGCTCAATCCAGGTGCTCGTGGGCCGGGTGATAGAGGCGCGTCTTGGCCGGCGCCGTGCCTATATCAATTTTGGTTCTGACTACCGCGAAGATGTGACGGCGACGGTGCCGATGCGCGTCGTTCGGCAATGGGCAAAAACGGGTTTTGCCGTTGAAAGTCTAATCGGCAAAACCATTCGTGTGCGGGGCTATCTGGAGTGGATAAACGGCCCCTCCGTCAGCGTGACCCATCCGCAGATGATTGAGGTCTTGTCGGGCGCTGAGACGGTTGAAACTAACGCGGGCTGACGGCCGGGAAAACGCAAATTCGGTCTTCAGCGCAGGCTGATTTGTGCTCCGTCAATACTCAAAGTGACGGGCAAGCAGGCGACGGGCAAGCGGGACACGGGTATTTACCCGCGTAACGCGTCAATATAGCTCGCGAGAGCCGGACCCAATGTGGGGTGGTCAAGCCCCAGTTTCACATTGGCTTGCAGCCAGCCGATTTTTGAGCCGCAATCGTGGATTTCACCGCCGCACAGCACGGCATGAAAATCCTGCTGCTTTGCGAGGGTGTTCATGGAGTCGGTAAGCTGAATTTCGCCGCCCGCGCCGCGCTCCTGATTGGCGAGGTGATTAAAAATGTCCGGTTGCAGAATATAGCGCCCGATAATCCTATAGGTAGACGGTGCCTCGTGGGCGGCGGGCTTTTCGACCATGCCGGTCATCTTGATCAGATTGCCATCCTGCCCTGCAGGACTGATCACGCCATATTTGCTGGTGTCTTCGCGCGGCACATCTTCGACCGCCACAAGATTACCGCCAACCCGGGCGTGGGCGTCCACAAGCTGTTTCAAAAAACCGGGGCGACTCGCAACGATCTCATCGGGCAGCGAGACCGCAAAGGGCGCATCACCCACGAGATCACGCGCGCACCAGACCGCATGGCCAAGGCCGAGGGGCGCTTGTTGACGGGTATATGAAATGGCACCGGCCTGCGGCAATCGACTTGTTAAGTCGTCAAGAATATCGGTCTTGCCCTTGCCGTCCAGCGTTGCCTCCAATTCAAATGCATGGTCGAAATAGTCTTCGATCGCGCCTTTACCGCGCCCGGTTACAAGAATGATGTGTTCGATGCCGGCATCATGGGCCTCGGCGATCACATAATCGATCAGAGGGCGGTCAACCACGGTGAGCATTTCTTTGGGCGTTGTTTTTGTCGCCGGTAAAACCCGGGTGCCAAGACCGGCCACGGGGACAACAAGTTTCTTAATGGAGGTCACAGGGATTTCCTTATGGTGCTGGTACGGATTAATTAGGTACTTTTTTGATTGGGCTTTCGCCGAAATCAATGGCCCCGTCGATGGGGGCAAGTTGGCGAACCTGCTCGGCGAGGACGGGCGTATGTAACAGGCGGCGGCGTTTCACGTCAGCGGAAAGGTCGCCATAAAACCAATTGTAGGGCCGGTTGCGCCACTGGCGACCGAACCAGCGCCGGGTGCGCAGATAAGCTTTCTCTGGCCGATTGATGAGGAGAAGCCCATCGACACATTGGGCTGCAAAGGCCTGAGCAATTAAGGTGGGCTCTTGACCGGGCGCCAGACCACTTGCCGAGGCGGCACCCCGGTGACGTTTTTGGGTGCCCGGTGCGGGTGGCGTTGGCGCTGAAACCGGGTTTACGCAGGCAATTGGCGTATTTTCCAAAGAGGTGAGGTCCAGCGCACTCTCTTCGGACTGTGTCCACGCCAATACCCGGCGGCGCGCCCGGGTAATGGCGCGGGGCTCATCACGGCGAAGCGCGCGGTACGTCACTACGCAGCCGGTTTGGGTTGCGGCCTGGCATAAGGGAAATCCCACATTGATAGTGCCGGTAGGGGGCGCCGTGGCGGCGGCGAAGGCGTTAGTTGGTAGACCGCGATCAATCAAATAGGCCGCCGTCAGGCGGCGCTTGAGAACCGGGTCGGCTGCCAGGTGTTTTTTTAGAACGCCCGCAAGCAATAAAGCGCCCTGGCGATATCCCACAATGATCAAGGGCCGATCAGGGTCCGCTTCATTAAGGTACTGACGAAAGGCACGGTCCACATCATCAAAAGCCAGTTGGTACGCGGCGCGCCCGTCATATTTGTGGGTGAACCGGGCAAAAAGCGACGCACCGCGATAATGGGGCGCATGCACCTGGCCCTGGCGGGCGAAGGGGCCAAGCTCATTGGGCACAACGGTTTGCGCCAGCGCACGCGCGATATCATCATCAGCACTTAACCGGTTCCACCGTTCACCCGACGTGGCGGCAAACCCGTGCACGTAGAAAATATCAGCAAAGGGGGGCTCATTGCCACTTGAACTGGCCTCGCCCGACCATCCTCGCGTCGACCATGCCCGATGGGTTGGATGATAAAGCCACGCGCCCGGCGTCTGGTAATCGGGGGCGGGGGGCTCGACACTCATTTGAAACGGGGTGCGCGGATTGATCAGAAACCGGCCAATATTATCTTGCAATACGAACGCCGCGGCGCCGGTTAGGACCAGGGCACAGATTAGGACCGCGAGAAGACCGCGTGCCGTGCCAAGAAAGTGCAATATTGCCGTCATATTGTGGTCATCTCACCGCCGGACGCTAAAACGGTAACCCTTTGGGCTCGCCGCATGTCTGGGGTTATAGCGCGCTGGCGCTGATCAGCAATCGGGCCAGCCGCATGGTGCCTGCGCGCTCCTTTTCAAGGGATGGTTAAGACTAGCGCAATAGCCTATCTTACTGCGAAGTTTGGCCGACGGGGCCCCGGGGACGTGAGAGCGTAGCATGGCAGGAAGCAATTCAACCGATCCCAACCCCGAAGAGGGGCAGCAGGGGCGTGCCGCGCGCGCCAACGACCCCCTGATCAAGGCCAGCAAACCCAGCCTGTTGGGGCGTCTGCGCGCAAACTTTCTTGCCGGTATCGTTGTTGCCGCGCCCATCGGTATTACCGTGGCGATCATCCTGTGGTTCCTGAACGGGCCGTTGAAGCGGGTCGACACGTTCGTAAAAGGCTGGCTTCCCGATAGCGGCAGTGACGTTGACACAGTACTGGAAGCGATCCCGTTTTTCGGGGTGCTGGTGGCGATCCTGGGTCTGATCATTCTGGGCGCCATGGCCCGGAATTTCATCGGTAGCACACTCATCCGGGCGGGCGAGAACATCGTTGAGTCCATGCCGGTGGTGCGCAACCTTTACCGCTTTTTGAAAAATGTATTCGAAACCGCCCTGCAACAATCCGACCGCTCCTTTAAGGAGGTGGCGCTGGTTGAGTACCCCTCCAAAGGGTTATGGGTCATGGCTTTTGTTGTTGGCTCTGCCAAAGGTGAAATCCTCGAGCAATTGGATGATCAGGGCACTGACTTGACGAGCATTTTTATTCCCACGGTGCCTAACCCCACCTCAGGATTTTTGATTTTTGTGCCGCGCGCATCTTTGCGGGTTCTGGACATGACGGTGGAAGAAGCGGCAAAGACTGTTTTCTCCATGGGCCTTGTGGTCCCCGAACGCCAATCCCCGGAAGATGCCGTTGCCGCCCTTGAGCGCCTCGCCAGTGAAGCGGCTTCTGAGGAAATTGACGGGGCTAAGGCAAGTGGCTGGTTCAAACGTAAGAAGACCAGCGTCAAATAACGCGTGAGCCTACCGTGAGGAATTCTGTTGCCCGCATCATGTTACGCTTCATGCTTGCTGTGAATTGTGTGCATATCCGTCTTCTGCAATAGTCATGGGAATTGGCGGGCCGTATGTGGCTATCGCGATTTTATAGGCGAGGGTAACCATGCATTTTTGTCTTGCGTCAGCAGTCTTCCTATTGAGTTCTCTGTTTGGTTTTCATTCTGGCGCGTGGGCGCAAGAGGAAACTCGTCCGTTCACGGCGGCTGATGTTTTTGATCTGGAATGGGCGGATGCGCCCGAGATATCTCCCGATGGAAAACAGGCTCTTTATATCCGCCGCTCTAATGATGTGATGGTTGACCGCACGCGCTCTCATGTGTGGCTGGTCTCGCTTGACGGCACGGTGCACGAGCCGCTGCTCGCCGATGAGGGGTCTTATGCTTCGCCGCGCTGGTCGCCGGATGGGAGGCGTATTGCCTATCTGCAAAATGAGGGCGGGCGTACCGGGCTTTATGTCCATTATCTGGAGAGCGGGCGACGCGCCCTAATTGGGACCTATACGGAGCGACCACGTGGTCTTGTCTGGTCACCGGACGGCGATGCGCTCGCCTTTTCCATGGCGGTGACGGTAAAAAGCAAACCGCTCATCAAAAGTCCAAAAAAACCCGAGGGCGCGCAATGGGCACCGCCGGCAAGGGTGATCGACCGCGCGCGGTACCGCACCAATGGGGCGGGGTTTCTCGACCTTGCCTATGACCACCTCTTTATTGTCCCGGCCGATGGAGGGACCGCACGGCAACTGACCAGCGGGGAGTTCAACCATCGCGGGCCGCTCTCTTTCACCCCTGATGGAGGCGAGATCCTGTTCTCCGCAAACCGGCATAAGGGCTGGGCGCTGGAATCGCGCGAAGCGGATATTTTTGCCGTCGCGGTCGAAACAGGCGTGCTCACCCATTTGACCGATCAACCCGGTGTTGAGGCGGCGCCCAAAGTCTCCCCCAATGGGCAGCGGATCGCCTATTTGCGCACCAGCAATGCGCAGGAGCCCTTTTTACCCACCGATATTTATGTGATGGACCGTGCAGGAACCAATCCGACGCTCCTGACCGATGGACTTGATCGGCGGACGGGCAATCCGCAATGGCTTTCCAATTCCGAAATCGCATTCACCTACCAGAATAGGGGCGAGAATTTCATCGGTGTTGTGGGGACCAATGGGAAACGACGGGTGGCGGTAGAGGGGATCGGCGGCACCACCATCGGGCGGCCCTATGTGAGCGGTACCTATGATGCCGGTCGCGGGGGGGCGATTGTCTATACACAGGGATCAGCCCATCGTCCGGCTGACCTTTATGTATTGCGCGGTGGACGGACGAAACGGCTAACAGCCCTGAATGAAGATGTGCTCGCGCACCGCGATCTCGGAGAAGTCCGATCATTTACCTTTGCGTCATCGCTCGATGGGTTGGACATTCAGGGATGGATGATCACACCGCCGGACTATGAGGAAGGTAAAACCTATCCGCTGATCATCGAAATTCACGGCGGCCCGCACCTTGCCTATGGCCCGCATTTTTCAGCGGAGCTTCAGCGGATGGCGGCGGCGGGTTATGTAGTGATTTACGACAATCATCGTGGCTCCATTGGCTATGGCAGCGACTTTGCCAACCTGCTGAAATACAAATATTCGAGCCCGGACGATTTCGCCGATCATATGTCGGCGGTGGATTGGACCATTGAAAACGGCTTTGCCGATGCGGAGAACCTGTTTATCGCGGGGGGCTCGGCTGGCGGTATTGCCACTGCCTACGCCATCGGGCTCACGAACCGGTTCAACGCGGCCATGGCGGCCAAACCCGTCATCAACTGGGTGTCCAAGGTGCTAACCGCCGATAGCTATATTGGTCAGATCGCGAACCAGTTCCCGGGCCCCCCCTGGGAAGAGCTGGAGCATTATTGGGCGCGCTCTCCCTTATCGCTCGTTGGCAATGTGGAAACGCCCACCATGCTGATCACCGGTGAGAATGACTATCGCACACCGATTTCGGAGACCGAGCAGTTTTACCAGGCCCTGCAACTGCGCGAGGTGCCAAGCGTCATGGTCCGCATCCCCGGCGCCAATCACGGCATCGCAAGCCGCCCCTCGCGTCTCAACGCAAAGACCGATTACACGCTGGCGTGGTTTGAGAAGTACAAGCGAGGCGATGGTGATGCCGACGAGGCGCTTGAGGAAAATTAGCAAAGTGATGTCATGGGATTTATTGTGTGAGTCTTGACGCAACCCAACGGTCCCACTGACTTTGCAGATCGCTAAAGGACATAAATTCTGGACGGTCAGCAACCCAGTCTTCGAAGGAGCGGCCTTGTTGCAGGAAAGATGTTAGTCCGGCAAAAATCCGTTCGTCCGCTGTGGTGGCGAGGATAAAGTCCGTGAACGCCCGAACTTGTAGATAAAATAAAAGAGGATCACCGCCCGCCGATAGCCGCTGAAACTCCTCTGCCTCTTTGCCGGTTAGGACAATAGCGCGGCTGCCTCCATCATCAGATTGAGCGCCGAACCGCTGCTCCAGGGCCGCCGTCGCCTGAAGGGACGGGTGCTCCATAGTCAGAAACGTGCTGAGCGCATAAAGATCAGTTGTCGCCAGGTTTTCAAACTGCGTCCGACGGGCCAGCGTCAATTGATCGTTTTCAAGCAGGATTGCCGCGGTCTCATCGAGCCAATCCGGCGCCCAGCCGCCATAGCGCTTGGCCGGGACAGGGCCTGCAAAATCCTCTTTCTCGAACGCTTCGATAAACCACAGATGACCTAGTTCATGGGTCAGCGCGCCGAGTTCCTCCGCAGTTTGTGCTTTGCTATTGTCAGGGTCGGGACGATCTTCTGATAACCCGGCCTGTTGAAGGGCTTGGGCGATAAGGGCATCCTGTTGCGCCGGTTGGAGGTCTTTGGTCTGGTTGCGTATCTGCTCGCGGATTGAACCAATCTGAAGCGCCTGTTTATCGGCATCGGTCAGCCACGGCAGGTGCAGCGTGTACCCGGCGGCACGCAACGCTTGTGTCATGGTCTCGTCGATTTGTCCGCCAGGCACAATTGCCACCGGCGCCGCGTCTTTGCCAAAATATTGATAAAACGCCGTACGGGCCGTGAGCGCAGCGCCCTGCCAACCTGCAGCTTGATCGCCGTCGCTCAGGATTAGAATATCGTTTTTCACGATGCAGGGCGAAAAGCCTGCGCATTTGTCTGCCAGCGATCGCTGGTTTGCGGCGCATCCGAGCAATGCAGTTATGACCAGAACGAAAAGGCCTATTTTTTTCATGAGATGTCTCGTGCTAATCCGAAGCGCCCATTGTTTACACTTGTAGACTATATGTGGCGACATTTGTAGTCAATATAATCGACATTTCGGACTTACGAATGTGCCCCGTGGCTAAGCCAACGGGGCAGCAACATCTATGGCGCAAGAGCCTAAATTCTACGGCAAGTTCAACAACGGCAATCAGGCCACTTTGCGTTTGCGGCTGGTTGCTGTTTTTGTGCTCCGCTTCGCCGCTTTCTTTTTTGCGGCGGGTTTCCTCGCATTGCTTTTGCCTGCCGGTTTCACATCGCTGAGATCTATGCCGGAACGCTCAAGGATCGGTTTCAAGAATTTTCCCGTATAGCCATCGGAGCACAGAGCAACCTCTTCCGGGGTACCCGCGGCAACAATCTCGCCGCCGCCGTCACCGCCCTCAGGACCGAGGTCGATGATCCAGTCGGCCTGTTTTATCACGTCAAGATTGTGCTCAATCACAACGACTGTGTTGCCGGTGTCGGCCAATTCCTGAATCACCTCCATCAGTTTACGGACATCTTCAAAGTGGAGACCCGTTGTTGGTTCATCGAGGATGTAAAGCGTGCGGCCGGTGGCGCGTTTGGAAAGCTCTTTGGAGAGTTTAACCCGCTGCGCTTCTCCGCCGGAGAGCGTCGTGGCTTGCTGGCCAATTTTTACGTAGGACAGGCCCACACGGTACAGAGTTTCCAGTTTCTCGCGGATTGCCGGCACGGCCTTGAAAAACGCAAGCCCATCTTCAACCGTCATGTCCAGCACATCGGCGATGGATTTGTCCTTGAACGTCACTTCCAGTGTTTCGCGGTTATAGCGTTTGCCCTTGCAGCTTTCGCAGGTCACATAAACATCCGGCAGAAAGTGCATCTCAATCTTGATGACACCGTCGCCCTGGCACGCCTCGCAACGACCGCCCTTCACGTTGAAAGAAAAACGGCCCGGCTTATAGCCACGGGCCTTGGCCTCTGGCAGGCCCGCAAACCATTCGCGGATGGGCGTAAAGGCACCGGTATAGGTGGCAGGGTTGGAGCGCGGGGTGCGCCCAATCGGCGACTGGTCAATATCAATGACCTTGTCCAGTTGATCGAGGCCGTCAATGGTGTCATGGGCCGCGGGCACATCCTTGGCGTTAAACAAGTGCCGCGCCGCAGCCTTATACAGAGTTTCAATAACCAGAGTTGACTTGCCACCGCCCGACACGCCGGTGACACAGGTTAATAGACTAAGGGGGATTTGCGCCGAAACCGATTGCAGATTATTGGCCCGTGCCCCTTTAATGGTCAGTACCCGGCTTTTATCATAAACCCGGCGCTCTTCGGGCACCGGTACCTCGCGCCGACCGGCGAGGTAGTCACCGGTCATGCTTTTCTTGGTGCCCATAATGGCCCTGGGCGTGCCTTGGGCGATGATTTGCCCGCCATGGACACCGGCGCCGGGGCCAATATCCACCACATGATCGGCGGCAAGGATTGCGTCCTCATCATGCTCAACAACAATCACTGAATTACCGAGATCGCGCAGCCGCTTCAGGGTTTCCAGAAGGCGTTCATTATCGCGCTGGTGCAGGCCGATAGAGGGCTCATCCAACACATAAAGAACACCGGTGAGCCCAGAGCCGATTTGCGAGGCGAGACGGATCCGCTGGCTCTCCCCGCCGGAAAGCGTGCCCGAGGACCGTGACAAGGTAAGGTAATCGAGCCCCACATTGTTCAGGAATAAAAGCCGGTCGCAGATTTCCTTCAAAATGCGCGCGGCAATATCCATCTCTTTTTTACTCAGCTTTGCCGGTAAGGCATCAAACCAGGCCCCGGCTTCGCGGATGGAAAAGGCCGTAGCTTCTGAAATGTTCAGCCCATTGATCTTTACGGCGAGGGCCTCGGGCTTCAGGCGCATGCCATCGCACGCGTCGCAATCGGTTTTTGACTGGAACCGTTCTAGCTCCTCACGTACCCAGGAGGAATCGGTCTCTCGCCAGCGCCGCTCCAAATTGGGGATGACGCCTTCAAAGGGTTTGACGGTTTCATATTTACGCGCGCCATCCTGATAGATAAACGACACGTCTTCATCACCGGTGCCGTACAAAATGACATCGCGGGCCGTGTCATCCAGGTCCTGCCATTTGCCGTTGGCTTTGAACTGATAATGGCGGGCCAGGGCCTCCAATGTTTGGGTGTAATAGGGCGATTGCGACTTTGACCAGGGGGCGATTGCCCCGCGAGTAACCGGCAAGGCCGGGTCGGGGATAATCAGGTCTTCGTCAAACAGCATTTGTGTGCCCAATCCATCGCAGGCGGGGCAGGCCCCGGCCGGGGCGTTGAAGGAGAACAAACGCGGTTCAATTTCGTCAATCGTAAAGCCGGATATCGGACAGGCAAACCGCGCGGAGAAAATTGTCCGCTCTGGCGCAGTATCATCTTCGGTTTTGCTGGCAATTTCAGCAATGGCGATGCCATCGGTCAGGGCGAGTGCCGTTTCAAAAGACTCCGCCAGGCGGCTTTCAATGCCGGGTTTGATGATCACCCGGTCAACAACAACGTCGATATCGTGCTTGATCTTTTTGTCGAGCTTGGGGGCGTCGGCAATCTCGTAAAAACTGCCATCAATTTTAACGCGCTGGAACCCTTTTTTCAAAAGCTCAGCAAGCTCGCGGCGATATTCACCCTTTCGTCCACGGATGATTGGCGCCAGCAGGTAAAACCGCGATTTCTCCGGCGACGCCATCAAGCGGTCAACCATCTCAGAAACCGTCTGGCTGGTTATGGGCAAGCCCGTTGCGGGCGAATAGGGAACACCGATACGCGCCCAAAGCAGGCGCATGTAGTCGTAAATTTCCGTGACCGTACCCACCGTTGACCGCGGATTGCGCGACGTTGTCTTTTGCTCAATCGAGATGGCGGGCGACAGGCCTTCGATCTGATCAACGTCAGGTTTTTGCATCAGTTCCAAAAACTGGCGCGCATAGGCCGATAGCGATTCCACATAACGCCGCTGACCTTCCGCATAAACCGTATCAAAGGCGAGGGAGGATTTGCCCGAACCGGATAGGCCGGTCATTACCACAAGCTTGTCGCGCGGAAATTCCAGCGTCACATTTTTCAAATTATGTTCGCGGGCACCAACAACACGGATCGATTTTAGGGACATGGATTTCTCAATACTTTAATCAGGTGTGGTGGTCGCAACGAATGTGGACACGCGGCGTCGGAAACTCTCGCTAAAAACTCGGCCCGCAGACCCCTTGCTATAAGGCCTTTGCTGTACGCGTCGAAAGACCAAACGGCTCTATTGAAAGAGCCTGTGGATAAATTGCGGGCGGGCTTTGCGGTCTGCGCGTGATTATCCCTTGCCAAGTGCGGCTTTTGTGTGAACATTATGGGAACATTAGCGGGAGAGTCAGGATGCAAAAGCGTTTTCTTGGCGATGCGCTCATGTGTTGGCCGGTGGAAAACTTAACGCTCGTGACAGACCAGACTCGGTTATCACCGAGGTGGATGAAAGGCGCGGAACGCGCTGTGGGTATTTGAAAACGGGGTTGGGGCAAGGGATTCCCCCAGTTCGCGATTGGATGGAGAAGAAAAAATGGCTGGTAGCATCAATAAAGTAATTTTGGTGGGTAATCTGGGGGCTGACCCGGAAATCCGTCAGACAAAGGACGGTCGGCCAATCGCGCAATTGAGTATTGCCACGTCGGAAAACTGGAAAGACCGGTCAACCGGTGAACGCCGCGAAAAAACCGAATGGCACCGCGTGGTTATTTTTAGTGAAGGTCTGGCGCGTATTGCAGAGCAATATCTGCGCAAAGGATCCAAGGTTTATCTCGAAGGCCAGCTGCAAACACGCAAATGGCAAGATCAAAATGGTCAGGATAAATATACCACCGAGGTGATTTTGCAGAACTTTAATAGCAACCTGACGATGCTTGATGGTCGTAATGGCGGGCAAGGTGCTGTTGGCGGTGGGTCTGACTTTGCAGGGTCCTCCCTTGACGGACCTTCCGGGTCCGGAGGGGGCGGCGGACAACAAAGTTCATACGAATTGGACGATGATATTCCGTTCTAAGCGTATCTATTGGACAATAATGTTGGAAAATTGCGCTTCCGCACCCTTCTTTGTGCGGATGTACAATACTTTTTTAGCAAATTCAGGTAACGTTCGCCCTCGAATCACGATTCGGAGGTGAATGATGGCGGTTAAACGCAAGACAACGAAGAAAAAAACGGCGAAGAAAAAAGCTACTCGTAAGACGCCGGCGAAGAAAAAAACAACGAAGAAAAAAGTAGCCGCGAAAAAAACAACGCGGAAAAAAACAGCCAAAAAAACCGTGAAGCGGAAAACGGCTAAGAAAACCACGAAGAAAAAAACCGCAAAGAAAAAAGCGGTGAAGCGGAAAACGGCCAAGAAGAAGGCTGTGAAGCGGAAGACCGCGAAGAAAGCCACGAAGAAGAAGGCCACGAAGAAAAAAGCGGCTAAGAAAAAAGCAACGAAGAAGAAAACCGCAAAACGCAAGACGGCAACCAAGCGCAAGACCACCAAGAAAAAGACGGCAAAGCGTAAGGCGCCCACAAAAAAGAAAACCGCAAAAAAGAAAGCGGTTAAGCGGAAAACGACCAAGCGCAAAACAGCGAAACGCAAATCTGCGAAGCGCTAATCCGCTCTTCCAAATCCAAAAAACCCGCGGCGCAGGTCGCGGGTTTTTTTGTGGCTGATATTTTACATCGGTGCTGGTTTCATCACGCGGGTCACGGTCTTTGCAATTGATCGCGCGCCCACCGGGCGGTTTGCGCCACCACAGCATCGGCATCTTGCATTAATTGGCTGACGGGCCCCAAAAATTCAGCGTTACCGCTATTGCCCGCTGCAATCAGAACATTGCGCACAAACCGGTTACGGCCGATCCGTTTGATGGAGGAGCCGGAAAAATGCGCTCGAAATGCCACGTCATCAAGCGACATCAAAAATCCGAGATCGGGTGCTTTTAAATCATCGCGCGCTTGCAATTTATGCTCGCGCGCTAACGTCGCAAATTTGTTCCAAGGGCAAACCGCGAGGCAATCATCGCATCCATAAATGCGGTTTCCCATGGCGGTTCGAAACTGTTCAGGAATTGGGCCCTTATGCTCAATGGTCAAATAGGAAATACAGCGCCGGGCATCGAGTTGATAGGGTGCAGGAAACGCGTTTGTCGGACAACTATCAAGACAAGCGGTACATTGACCGCAATGGTCGGTTTCTGGTTCATCTGTGGCGAGGGCAAGCGTTGTGAAAATCGCACCCAGAAAAAGCCAGGAGCCATGCGCGCGCGATACAAGATTTGTGTGTTTGCCTTGCCAGCCGAGCCGTGCGCGCTCGGCCAAGGGTTTTTCCATCACCGGGGCGGTATCCACAAAGACTTTCAGTGTACCCCCATAAGAGGCCACGATCCAACGGGCCAGTTCCTTAAGCCGTTTTTTGACCACGTCATGGTAATCGCGATGCTGCGCATAAACGGAAATGGCACCTTTGTTTTTGTGGTGCAACGCCGCCAGTGGGTTATGCTCCGGGCCATAGTTCATCCCCAGCATGATGATTGCGTTCGCCTGGGGCCATAATGTGCGCGGGTCGGCACGCTCGGCAATGCGGGTTTTCATCCACGCCATGGTGCCGTGATGATCGGCGGCAAGAAAGGCGCGCAAACGCTTTTCTAACACCGGGTCAGGCTGCGGATCGGTGATCCCCACACTGTCAAAACCAATCGCATGGGCCTGCGTTTTGATCGCGGCGGCCATGGCGCTGGGGGCGTGTGCCGTGCTGCGGGGCTCCGTCACGGTTTGGCCTTAGAAATCGAGATCGGCATAGTGGCGCGCGGCGGGAAGGCCATCGACCCGGTCGGCAAGCAACGGGCGAAATGACGGGCGTGATTTGATCCGCGCATACCAGTCATGGGCGCGCGAAAAATCCTTCCACGGTAGCGTATCGATATAATCCAATATCGATAGGTGCGCCGCACAGACGAGATCTACAACGGAAAACCGGTCTCCACCCAGCCAGTCGCGCTCCTCCGTAAGGAAATTGATATAGTCGAGATGCCAGGCAATGGCATCGCGGCCCAAACGCAGTTTTTCCGGGTCTGGTTGGCCCATCCGCCGCAGCCGCTTTGTGATATATTGATCAGACAATAGCGGATGCACCTCGCTATTGAATTTCTCATTGAACCAATGGATCAGCCGACGGGCTTCGGCGCGCGCGGCACTGGTGGCCGGAAAAAGCGCGGGCAGGGGATAGGCTTCCTCCAAATATTCAATGATTGTGCCCACGGGGCAGATCGCCACGCGCCCACCGGTTGGGGGTTCGTCCACGAGAATGGGCAAAGTGCCGGCCGGGTTCATCGCCGCAATTTCATCAAGACTGTCGAGCGGGTGCAGCGCCCTGTCCTGCATATCAAGATTTTTCTCATGCAGGATGAGCCGCACCTGCCGGGCAAGCGGGTCGTGGGCATAATGAAACAAGGTGCGCATGGTGCAAGCTTATCGCGAAAACGGGCAAAACTGTATCCCCTACCTGCACGGCGGGCCTATCAAAGATTTTCCAGTGCGCGGGCGTGGGCAACAAAATGCGGATTGTCAAAACCGCGGTCCTTTTTACCATAGGTAAGGGGGGTAGCCGCCGGGTGCGTGACGACGCAGCCGCCAGCGCCACTTAAGACCGCATGGCCGGCGGCGGTGTCCCATTCCATCGTCCGTCCAAGACGTGGATAGATATCGGCCTTGCCTTCGGCCAACAGACAAAATTTCAGCGATGAGCCGGCAGCAACAAAGCCTTTGACCGCCATCGCCTCCAACAAAGCCTCGGTTTCCGGGGAGCGGTGGGACCGACTGGCAACCGCGATCATGCCATCGCCGGGAATAGGACGCACACAAATCGTCCTGCCTTCATCCTTGTCAGAAGTAAACAGGCGTGTGCCGATGGTGGGCCCGCCCGCATAGAGCTTTTCAAGAACGGGCGCATACACAACGCCAAGGGTTGGCACGCCGTCCTCGCATAGCGCAATATTGACCGTGAACTCCCCGGTGCGGTTGGCAAATTCGCGCGTACCGTCCAGCGGGTCCACGAGGAAAAACCGTTTGCCAAGCCGTGCGCCCAGGGCGTCGATATCGCCATCGCTCGCGCTTTCTTCGGCCAGCACGGGAATATTCGGCGCGTGCTCTGCCAGTCCTGCCAGGATAATCTTCTCACAGCGCTCATCGGCAAGCGTCACCGGTGAGCCATCATCTTTTGTCTGCACTTCAAAATCAGTGTTGTAGATATCCATGACAATCGCGCCGCCAGACCAAGCAAGGCTGATCATCCGGTCCAGCAAGGCAGCATAATCCAACACCATTATCAAAACCCTCAAAGCTCACGCAGGGGCGGTGATGACCCATCGTAGCGCGGGCGTCCAGCCTCTTTTTGGCCTGGTACTGCGCCGATTTACCCGCCGTTAGGGGAACGCTAACGTCAATCGGGCGAGGATTGTGGCGCGATGGCTATTGCGCGGTCGCCGGGGATAAAGCTAATTCTGCCAGTAAGGCGGGTTTTTGTGACCGTGCCGCATACCAAGACCGATGGGCTGACCGTGACCACACAAGACCAGATGGATATTGCTGCGAACGAGCCCGCATCCCCCCTCGAGCTAGCTGTCGGCGGTGATGAGGACACCCCGCTTCATAGCGATATTGCCGATGGTGTTCGTCAGCGTACGCGCCTAACCCGCGAATTATTTGGCGATATGGTGCAGATTGCGGATTTTCTGCTGATCATCGGCGCGGCCATGATCGTTGCACATTTTTATCATAACTATCTCATCATCGCCGATTATGAGTTTCAGCAATATGCCACCGCGGGCATTATTGGGGCGACCGGATTTACGGCGTTGTCCCGGCGCGACGGGTTTTATGATTTTGATCGGCTAATCTCCGGGCGTAATGCGATCCGTTTGATGCTCACACAATTTTTAATGGTTGTGTTTGGGTTGCTCGCCTTCGCCTTTGCGTTGAAGATCTCCGATGATTTTTCACGGGTTTGGTTGGGGGGGTGGATCATGCTGTCGGTGGTGGCGCTGGCGCTTGTGCGGGTGATTGCTGCCATAAGCCTGCAACGCACCCGTGCTGGTGACGGGGTGTTTTCACGCCGTGTTGGCGTTGTTGGCGCCAATCAGGTGGGCCTGAAATTCGCCGAGCGGGCCAGTGTGTCGGAAGAACCGATCACCATTGTTGGCGTTTATGATCTGGAGAGCCAGCGCCGCGGCGTTATTGATGGGCGTTTTGCCGGCGGCAATCTGGATGATTTGGTGCGCGCGGCGCGCAATGACGAAGTTGATGATATTATCATCGCCAGTGACAGTCTGCAGGATGAAGATCTGAAACGCCTGGTGCGCCGGCTCTCAACCTTACCAGTTTCCATTGCGCTAAGCCCCAATGAGGCATGGCTTGACCATGCGGGCGGAGAAATGACCAGTTATGCGGGCGCACCAGTCTTAAACCTCTACCGACGCCCGTTGGAGGGGTGGGGTGGTTTCTTCAAGATGCTTGAGGACCGTATCCTCGGTACCCTGATCCTATTGGCCATTAGCCCGTTGATGCTGGCCATTGCCCTTGCCGTCAAACTGCAAGGTAAAGGGCCGATCCTGTTCGCGCAGCAGCGCCATGGCTTTAACAATGAAGTCTTCAAAATCTATAAGTTCCGTACTATGACTGTTGCGGAAGATGGCGACGTGGTGACACAAGCCCAAAAGAATGACCAGCGGATTACCCCTCTTGGCGGGTTCTTGCGCCGCTACAGTCTTGATGAGCTGCCGCAGCTCCTCAATGTGGTAAAGGGGGATATGTCGCTTGTGGGCCCACGTCCCCACGCCCTTGCCCACAATCACCAATATGCCCGCACGGTGGAAAACTACTCCGGCCGGCACAAGGTAAAGCCAGGCATAACCGGCTGGGCCCAGGTGAATGGCTATCGCGGTGAGACCTCAGAAAACGAAATGATGGCCGACCGGGTACGCTATGATCTCGCTTATATCGACAATTGGTCGCTGTTTTTCGACCTGAAAATCCTCTTCCTGACGATTTTTGCGGTCCTTTTTCCGAAAAATGCCTATTAGCGGGATCGCCTCCCCATCGCCGCCCTAAGCCAATTCTACCGTTGATTAAGGTCAGAAAATCGCCAGCCAAGGGCTGTGCGTCAGCGGGCGGATTGGCTATACGCCATGGTCAGACCGGGGCCGCACCAGAAGCGCCCGCATAAAAAAGGAATGTCGCCATGCGCGTTGTGATGGTTGGTACGGGCTATGTTGGCCTCGTTTCGGGGACATGTTTTGCTGATTTTGGGCATGATGTTGTGTGCGTTGATAAAGACGCCGCAAAGATCACCATGCTTGAAAATGGTCAGATCCCGATTTATGAGCCGGGGCTAGAGGCGTTGGTGGCCGAAAATGTGAAGGCGGAACGGCTATCCTTCACGACGGAATTGGCCACCGCGGTAAAGGATGCGGATGCGGTCTTTATTGCGGTTGGTACGCCCTCGCGGCGCGGCGATGGCCATGCAGATCTTTCCTACGTGTACGCCGCATCCGAAGAAATTGCTGAGGCGTTAGATGGCTATACGGTGGTCGTCACCAAATCCACGGTCCCCGTGGGTACGGGCCGGGAGGTTGAGGCGATCATCAAGAAAACCCGCCCATCGGCCGAGTTCTCTGTTGTTTCCAATCCGGAGTTTTTGCGCGAAGGCGCCGCAATCGAGGATTTCAAACGCCCCGACCGGGTTGTGGTGGGTACGGAGGATGAGCGCGCCATTGAGGTGATGCGTGAGCTTTACCGCCCGCTTTACATCAATGAAACCCCCATCGTGTTTACCAACCGGGCAACATCCGAATTGATCAAATATGCGGCCAATGCGTTTCTTGCTACGAAGATCACCTTCATCAATGAAATGGCCGACCTATGCGAAAAAGTTGGTGCCAACGTGCAGGAAGTGGCGCGCGGCATTGGGCTTGACGGGCGTATCGGGGCAAAATTCCTCCATGCGGGGCCCGGCTATGGCGGCTCTTGTTTTCCTAAAGACACACTGGCGTTGGTCCGCACGGCGCAACAGGTTGGGGCCCCTTCACGCATCGTTGAGGCCGTTGTTGATATTAATGACAACCGAAAAAAGGCCATGGCGGAGCGGATTATCGCTGCGTGCGATGGTTCGCTGGAGGGTAAGACCGTGGCCGTCTTGGGCTTAACCTTTAAGCCAAACACGGATGATATGCGCGACGCTCCCTCACTCGATATTATTCCAGCGCTTCAGGCGGCGGGCGCGACGATAAAAGCGTTTGATCCCGCGGGTATGGAAGAGAGCCAATCGCTATTCCAGAATGTGGAATTTTGTGAGGGGCCGTATGACGCGCTGAAGGATGCCCATGTTGTTGCCCTGATCACGGAGTGGGATATCTTCCGTGCGCTTGACCTTGACCGGATGAAGACCCTGATGGCGGCCCCGGTGATGGTTGATTTGCGCAATGTCTATGCGCCGAGCGTGATGGTCAAAAATGGCTTCACCTATGCGTCCATCGGGCGGTGAGATCGCGCTTACCCTCAATCTAGCCGAGAAAGTTCACCGGTCGCCGCAGTACTTGCCTGGGAAGACGGATTTCAATCTGCCATCTACGCCGCCCCTTGGCTTGACCACGGGGTCCATGGGGTTGCCACTTGGGGTGACATTATCAAGATCGTTTGCAGGTGATGCGCCCTGGGCCCCGCGATCAAGTCGCGGGGAAGCGTATTTTTCGATTTGGTTTTTGACGCCAGCCATGGTTCGATATCGTTAACGCAGCCGAGAAAGTTAACCGGCCGTCACCGTCTTTACCCAGAAATAGCGATCTCATCATTTAATCGGTAAACGGATAATCCGGCAAACGATCAAGCGCTGTTTTGAGTGCATCGCGCCAGCGGGCCGAGACATCGTGGAAATAGGGGTCGCTATCTTCAAATCGGTGCTGGTGGCCCGTGGTAAAACTGTCCGCCGCGTAGGTCATCAGATCAAGGGGCATGCCAACACCAAGATTGGCCCGCAAGGTTGGATCAAACGACAGGCATAACAGTTTGGTTGCTTGTTCAAAGCTCATGGCCGGATCAAAGCAGCGCAGCAAAATTGGCCGCCCATATTTCATTTCGCCCGATTGGAAAAACGGGGTTTCGTCAGTGGCCTCGATAAAATTGCCTTCGGGGTAAATCAGAAACAACCGGGGCGCCATGCCTTTAATCTGCCCACCGAGGATAATAGTGGCGCGGTAAGGTGCCTCGCTTTCCTTGCTGTTGCCGGTCTGATGGCGGATCACCTCTTTGAGGGTTTCCCCGATCAGACGGGCCACCTGAAACATGGTGGGAGCGGCAAGAAAAGCGGGCTGGCGCTCATCGGGGGAGACGGTGCGCTCCTCCAACAAGCTGATCACCGCTTGCGTGGTGGCCAGATTGCCCGCAGTCATCAGCGTCAGCGTCCGCTCCCCTGGGGTGTTCCAGGTGAACATTTTTTTGACAGTGGAAATATTATCAACACCCGCATTTGTGCGGGTGTCGGACATGAAAATCAGCCCGCCATTTAGGCGAAGGGCAACGCAATATGTCATCGAGACTCACTTTCAGATGGCGCAACAGGGGTGGTTCTACTGTTGTACCTGAACAGACACAATCAGGGATTGTTCGCCCCCGCCTGGCACGGCGATACCGGAAAACGGTGCCGCCTCGCCATAGTCGCACCCCGTGGCAATCCGCACATAGCGCTCATCGGGGCAAATGGCGTTGGACACATCAAAGCCAACCCAGCCGACCCCTTCCACGAGGGCTTCCGCCCAGGCGTGGCTTGCCTCCTGATCAACCCGGTCGTTCATCATCAGATAGCCGCTCACATAACGGCAGGGAAAACCAAGGCGGCGTGCGCAAGCGATAAACACATGGGCATGGTCCTGACATACACCGCGCCCGGTGGCGAGGGCATCTTCCACGGTTGTGGTGGTGCCGGTCTGGCCAGTTTCGTAGGTTACGGCCTCGCGCGTGGCGGCACAAACCGCATGCAGAATGGAGATATCATCCGTATCGGTATTGATACCGGCGGCGAGTTTTTCAAGACTGGCACCAGGAGCGGTGAGCGGGGTTGGCTTGCGGTAGTACCAATGGGGGGCAAAGCTATATTCCGGCGCGGTAACCCCAGCGGCGTCGCGTGTCTGCACAGAGCCTGTTGCCACAACCGTCAGTGCCGCAATATCGGTTTCCAGGCTGATGAGGTCCACAAGGTTTTTATGCTGATCTTCAAACGCCGCTTCAATCGTGCCGCCTTCCACGCTGACTTGCCAGTCATTGATGGTTTGCACCTCATTGGTGCGTGGGCGTAAGCGCAACTGTTGCAGGCCCGCCTTTACCGGCGGGTCATAAGCGTAAGTTGTTGTATGCGAAATTGTGAGTTGCATCGATAGGTCCTCGGCGCCGTTGCCATCCGGCTACTCATAAAACCGGTAATCATTCTGGATTTGATCGGACAGGCTGGAATTATTGTTCAAAAACTCGCCAAGAAACTCGTGCAAGCCGCGATTAAGAAGTTGGTCGATACTCTGGTTGCGCAGATAGCGGCGATAATCCTCCGCCTGCTGACAGGCTAATACCTCATCATCGCAAGCCTCGCGCAAAGACAGAAGATTATCGGCAATATTATCATAGCAATAGCGCAAGGACCGCGGCAGCCGCCCGTCTAGTAAGAGGAAATTCGCGATGGTTTTGGCATTGGCCTCACCGGTGAATAGCCAGTTATAGGAACGCTCCGCCGAGGTGGAGCGCAACAGCATTTCCCATTGGACATTATCCAGGGAGGAGCCGATTGAGGTGCCCGACGGCAAAAGCAGATAATATTTCACATTAAGGATGCGGGCAGTGTTATCGGCGCGCTCAATCATACTGCCAAGGCGAGAGAACCAGTAGCTGTCCGTGCGCAACATGGTACCGTGCAAGGTGCCGCGCACCTGTGCTGATTGCTGGCGAATACTGAACAAAACCTGTGTCAGATTAGACGGTGTAATCGGTTTCTCAAAAAGCCGTTTGAGGGTAAGCCAGGCGTCATTGACCGCCTCAAACATTTCCCGGGTGAGGGCGGTGCGGGTAAGACGCGCATTATCGCGCGCCGCACTCACAGATGAGATGATGCTCAACGGATTGTTCCGATCACGGATGAGGAAATCGATCACATGGTCGGGATTAATCTCACCATAGCGTTTGGTATAGGCCTCCATACAGTCCGTTGTGGTGAGGATTGATGACCACTCATCGGCGCCGATGGAGGCGCGGGTCAAGGCCATATGGAAGCCCGCCTCCACCAGACGGGCGGTGTTTTCACTACGCTCAAGATAACGGGCGAGCCAGAATAGCCCGCCAGCGGTTTTTCCCAGCATGGTCAGTCCTCCAGCACCCAAGTATCTTTGGTGCCGCCGCCCTGGCTGGAATTCACCACGAGGGAGCCCTCCTGCAAGGCAACGCGGGTCAAGCCGCCGGGGGTGATCTCAACCCCGTCGGGGCAGACAAGAACATAGGGCCGCAAGTCCACATGGCGCGGCGCCAACCCCGCCTTGGTCAGTACCGGGACGGTTGAAAGGGCAAGGGTGGGTTGCGCAATGTAAGCCGCGGGTTTCGCTTTCAGTTTTGCACGGAAATTCTCAATTTCTTTCTTACTTGCGGCGGGCCCTACGAGCATGCCATAGCCGCCCGAACCATGGACTTCCTTGACCACCAGTGTTTCGAGATTGTCGAGCACATAGGCAAGACTATCCGCCTCCGAACAGCGCCAAGTGGGCACGTTTTTTAAGATCGCTTTTTCGCCCGTATAAAACTCAACGATGTCAGGGATGTAGGAATAAACCGCCTTATCATCGGCAATACCGGCGCCCGGTGCATTGGCGAGCGTTAATCGCCCGGCGCGGAAAATATCAAATGCGCCCGGCACGCCCAAAACCGAAGTGGGATTAAAATTCAGCGGGTCGATATAATCATCGTCAATCCGGCGATAGAGAACATCAATCGGCTGAAACCCTTCGGTGGTGCGCATGGCAAGCTTGCCGTCGACAACCTTCAGATCAGTCCCCTCCACCAGTTCGGCGCCCATTTGTTCGGCAAGGAACGAATGCTCATAATAGGCTGAGTTGTGGATGCCAGGGGTCAGCACCGCAATAACCGGGCTGTTGGTCAGCCCCGATGGCGCACACCGCTCAAGCGAGCGGCGCAGTTTGCGTGGATAGTTGCTCACGCGCTGCACATTGATACGCGAGAAAAGGGTGGGGAACATGTTCACCATGGTCTCCCGGTTCTCGAGCATGTAGGAGACGCCCGACGGCGTGCGCGCATTGTCCTCAAGGACGAAAAACTCATCTTCGCCGGTGCGCACCAGATCGATCCCCACAATGTGCGTGTAAACACCGCCTGGCGGGGAAACGCCGATCATCTTTGGCAAAAACGCCTCATTATTGGCAATCAAATGCTTGGGAATGCGCCCTGCACGGATGATCTCCTGGCGATGATAAATATCATGGAGAAACGCGTTTATCGCGCGCACTCGCTGGTTAATACCGCGGGTCAGGCGGGCCCACTCCCGCCCGCTAATGATGCGCGGTACAAGGTCGAAGGGGATGAGCCGCTCATTGGCTTCGGCCCGGCCATAGACGTTAAAGGTGATGCCCGTGCGCCGAAAAAATTGCTCCGCTTCGCGGGATTTGCGCCGGAGTGACGCCAAATCAACCGTTTGAAGCCAATCATTGTATTCCGCATAGGGCGCCCGAACGCTTTCCCCGTGCCCCCGCATTTCGTCAAAAAAATCTTCGCGCCTCGTCATGTCCTCATCATACACACAATGGGCGGGGTCGAAACCCGGCAAGCTAAGATCGTGGCGGGCGAGTTCCGCACGCCGTGGGGCCAGACACCTAAAGACTTTTCTAACCGTTTCGTTTTAGTCTGAAATCATGGGTGAGGTGCAACCAATTACACCATTGAGGTCGACCCGGCCCCGGCTACAAGCCGCGGTTGAGGCCGTCTACCTCACCTGTTTTGCGGTCTTCACGCCAATTGGGGTCGTGCGGCACGCGGCGATCGACTTGACCGCTGTGAGCGTCTCCATGATTGCGCTCGTGGCCCTGGCCACACTCGTCAGCTTTTACCGGGTTTTGTGCGCCCTTCATGGCCACCCGGTGCCCCGGCGCTGGGTTATGTTGGCGTGTTTCCTGCCCGCCTTGCACATCCTGGCTGAGGCTGGGATGATCAGCTCTATACTGATCAATGGGCGCCATAGCCCCTTTGGCGGTGGATTGGACGGTACTTCCGGGCCACTCACCAACGGCTTGGTTGCCTCGCTTCCCTGGCCTATCGGTTTTTCGATAGGTATCGTTCTGGGTGCTGTGCTTGTCCGCTGGATGGCCAAAACAGTCTTGGACATTCAAGCGAAGGTAACACCGTGACGAAAAAAATTGCACCGTTGCTCTTCAGATTAGATCATGTGGCCATAAAAAGCATGAGGACGGTTCTCTTTGTCACGGGCTTACTCATCATGGCGGGCGCAGCATTTACCGCCTCGGGCGGTATGCTTTCAATGTTTCTGGTCTTTTAAGCGTTCCTTCTGGGGATGCACGTTAACGTCCCTCGTGAAAACACGATAGAAGCCCAGCGTCAGCGCGCCCGCGCGGTGCTCACACAGTTAAGCGGTGTACAGATTGATGATCTTTTATCAAAAATTCAGGCTGGGCGTGAGGTTGAAGCCTTAAAAGACTTGCGGGCTTTCGATCAGGGATCACTGGCCGAAGCGAAGGAAGTCATCAATCGCCGCCGTGATTTTGGTTTGCGCTGGTGGGATAGCTACGGAAAACCCTAATGGTTAAGCGATGAAAAACCCACTCCCCACCAGGGAACGACCATCGGTGATGCGTTGGGCGTTCAATCAAATCAATTGGCGTCTTGCGGTTGTCAGGATCGTTTTCACGGTTGCCATAATCGTGCTCTCCAAAGCCTTTGTGCCCATGGGGGATAGCCCGGATCAAAAAACAATTTCTTTTTACTGTGTACTGATCGGTTTTCTCTTCGCCGATCCCATAGAGGCCATCGTCGAACGCGTTGCCCTCTGGCGCTTCATCCTACGGTTCGGCCTTTATGCCGGTATGATGCTATGTTTTGCCTTCGCAGTCTTTGTATAAGAGTTTGAAGAAATAGAGCGCCTTGACGTTGAACGGCGTTAGTTTCGCCTTTCGTTTTGCAACGAATGCGAATTCGATCCTTCGGTAGACTATCGCCGCCTTGTTGAGGCGGGAATGGAGAGTGTTGAATAGCTCTATCGTCAATTTTCCATCGGGTAAGCGCCCATTGGAGACTTAATTGGATCTATTGTCCCACGGAAAACCTGATTTGATGCAAAGCGTATTCACCCCAGTTTTTCCAAGCCATTCACCTTCAGCTTTGGCCGTCACTTCACGCCCATTATTGTGGCA
>JBCBBJ010000011.1:0-108769 GCA_038531745.1 Pseudomonadota bacterium | reverse complement strand
GCTCCCCATCCTGTAGAACCGAGCCACGGAAAAGCGCCGCAATCTGGCGGACCGCATCCACGCGCTAACGGCGGGTATCCGTAACCATGATAAAAAACTAACCAGGCTTTACGATCTGATTGCCGGCGACACCATCAATGATGACCCGTCACTGCAATCCCATATCCGCAAACTGCAAAATGAGCGCAACAGTCTCGTGAAGCAACGCACTCTATTGGAAAACGAAAAAAACGGCACACTGAAAGCTCTGCCACCAGAAACCGTAGACCGCTTCGCAGATGCCTTGAAAACCCGTCTCCGCCACCCAACGGACCGTGCCTTCGCAAAAGCATGGCTACGCTCAATCGTCACCCGAATAGATGTTCAAAAATCAAAATCCGGTACGGGCACCTTGAAACTGACAGGCCCCAAATCTGCCATCGTCAAACAGGCAATCGCTTTCGATGCGTCAAACTCAAACGATAAGGGCCGAAAAGTACTAACTTTTGAACGGGAATGGTGCCCCCACGCGGACTCGAACCACGGACCTACTGATTACAAATCAGTTGCTCTACCAGCTGAGCTATAGGGGCCTTGAATTTTTGGGGCGTAGCCGAAGCGTCCCGGGAATGCAAGCGTTGGTTGCCATTTTGCCCCTCAGTCTTCCCATGAGACCGGTTAGGAATCCGATCGGGGTTGCACGCTGTTTCGAACGGCCAGGCAAAAGGCGTTATTGATCAAAGCCGGGATTATCCCTGTTCAATTTTCGCACCAGCCCTGGCCAGGCAAGATTGTCGCCAATACCGGGGATAAAAGCCGGGGAGCCCTGGGCAAGAACCTTGCTGGCCATGGCTTCGGGTTCCTCACGCGGGGGCTTGGTATCGGACTGCGCCAGAATTTGAGCGCGGCAGGCTTGCTCCAGAAAATACATCCGCAGGAACGCGGTCGCGCAATTCGCCCCGAGGGTAAGCGTCCCATGATTGCGCAGGATCAGGAAACCATGCGAGCCCATATCCTCAATCAGGCGTTCGCGTTCATCAAGGTCTGTGGCGATCCCCTCATAATCATGATAAGCGATATCGTCATGCACGATCATGGCAAATTGTGAGTAACGGCGCAGACCATCTTGCTGCGCCGAAACCGCAACACCATAGGGCGTATGCAGATGAAGCACGCAATGGGCATCATCGCGCGCCATATGCAGCGCACTGTGAATAACGAAGCCGGCTGGGTTGGAGAAATAGGGCGTCTCGCCAATCACCGTGCCATTGACGTCAACCTTGAGAAGCGCCGAGGCGGTCATCTCCTCAAAAAAGACCCCATACGGATTGATGAGAAATGTCGGCGCATCGCCATCATCGGGGCAGCGCACGGAGATATGGGTGAAGATCATATCGTCCCACCCATAGAGCGCGGCGAGACGATAGGTTGCGGCCAGATCACAGCGTGCGGCCCACTCCGCCTCACTGACCTTGCCTTTCAGGCTTTCAAGGCTTGCCGGGTCTGGAATATTGAACCCCGGGCTTTGCGGGACAACGGGCTGGGTTTGGCTCATGGTTCTTCTCCGCGTTTGGCGCCCAATTTAGAGGCCATCGCCGGCCTTGAGAAGATAGCAATGCAGTTCGCCGGCACCGCGCACGAGAGGCACGCGCTCTGACCCCGTCAACCAAACGGAGGCTGATGTGCGCCTCAGCGCGCAAGGCGAATGCCGGATATCTGCCAGCGGGCGTCGGGAGGAAAGAAATTGCGATAGGTGGCCCGCACATGGCCGGCTGGCGTGGCGCTTGACCCGCCGCGCAGGACCATCTGGCTCGACATGAACTTGCCATTATATTCGCCAATGGCGCCGCCCGCGGGCTTATAGCCGGGGTAAGCCGCATAGGGGCTCATGGTCCATTCCCAGACCGTTCCGTAAAGATGGCGCACGGGTCCTTTTGTTCCGGCCAGCGGGTCACGCCAATGGCCAGGTTTGCCGTCCTCAAGAAAACGCCCCTCTATCGGTTGCGCGGCGGCGGCAACCTCCCATTCGATTTCAGTGGGCAAATACGCCCCGGCCCAGGCCGCGTAAGCCGCCGCCTCATAATAGGAAACATGGCGCACCGGGGCATCAAGATCGAGCGGCCGCGCGCCAAAAAGCCCAAACTGCTGCCAGGGTTCACCCTCCCCTAATTGGTGCCAATAGAGCGGGGCGGTCCAGCGTTTGCCCTGAACCTGGGCCCAACCGTCGGACAGCCAATATTGCGGATCCTCATAGCCCCCGGCCGCCATGAACCCCAGATAGTCGCGGTTGGTTACAAGATCAGCGGAAAGCTCGAACGGGTTCAGCCAGAATCTGTGACGCGGATATTCATTATCGAAGGCAAAATCAGCTCCATCCGCACCAACTTCCACCAGCCCCCCCTCAAACGGCACCCAGGCGGGCGCGCTTGCCCCGCCCGCGTGTGACTGATGAGGCGCGTTGGCGGGCTCTGACGTTGCCGCGGGGTCCGAATAGGCGGCGGGCAATAGGCGGTTTTGATAAAAAGCGTGCAGAATATCGGTCTGCATCAACTCCTGATGCTGTTGCTCGTGGGCAATGCCGAGTGTCACCAGGTTGGCAAGCTCTGGCAGATCGCCGGACGCAGGCGCGCAGAACAACTCATCCATAGACGCATCCACATGGGCCCGGTACGCCAGCACATCGCGAGCGGCAGGCCGCGATAACAAGCCACGTTCGGCGCGCTGATGCATGGCGCCCACTTGCTGATAGTAGGAATTGAAAAGGAATCTAAAGTCTGTATGGAAACAAGTATATTCATCAAGATTGGGCTCAAGGATAAAAGTTTCAAAAAACCAGCTTGAATGGGCCAGATGCCACTTGATCGGGCTCGCCTCCTCCATGGATTGCAACATCCAATCTTCATGGGAGAGAGGATCGGCAAGGGTGAGCGTATGCCGGCGCACCTCATGAAATGCTTCGCGTAAGGCCTCCGGTCGTTTCGAAGGGATGTGGCCTGTGGGGATTGTATCAAAGGGCATTGGGCTCGTGGCGCGGCGTACCATGGCTGAACTCATTCAAAGCAAATTTTGATGGGCACGTAACCGTTAACGTAATCCACAAGGCCGCCCTGATGCAAATATTTGGCAGCTGACTTTTCTGTAAAGGATGTTTTGCTATGCAGATTGAAACCCCGAAGCGATTTGACTTTAGATTAGAGGTTCCGCTAAATGCGCGGCCTAGATCTGGGTTACGACCCCGCGCAGGCTCTCACCGTCAGGCTGTTATGAAACTGTCATTCTTAAGCGGTCGCCAACCAGACGCCGAACAGGCGGGCGAACGCTTGCGCGCGCGGTATGGCCATCATCACCCCGACAAGGCAGATGCGATTGTCGCTGTGGGGGGCGATGGCTTTATGCTTGAGGTTCTGCGTGATCAGTTTCGCACCAATATCCCGGTTTATGGATTAAATCAGGGTACGGTCGGTTTCTTGATGAACCGCTATGCCGAAGAAGATCTGATCGAGCGTATTGAAACCGCAGAGACAGCGATCATTCACCCTCTGACCATGGCGGCCCATTGCAAGGACGGCAGAGTTGTCCATGAATTGGCGATCAACGAAATCTCGCTTTATCGTCAAACCCGCCAAAGCGCGCGCTTGCGTCTGTCGGTCAACGGTAAAACCCGGATGGAAACGCTGATCTGCGACGGCGCACTGTTGGCCACACCTGCGGGGTCGACAGCCTATAATCTATCTGCACACGGTCCAATTTTACCCTTAACAGCAGAACTTCTTACCCTGACCCCCATCAGTGCCTTTCGGCCGCGCCGGTGGAAAGGCGCATTGTTGCCCCATGATGCGCAAGTGGATTTTGAGGTGATTGATCCCATACACCGCCCCGTCTCTGCCGTTGCTGACAATGTTGAGGTGCGCGACGTAGTGCGGGTCGAAGCGCGCGCCGATCAATCGCTGACACTGAATCTGTTGTTTGACCAGGGACAGTCCTTGGATGAACGCATCCTGCGCGAGCAGTTTGAGTATTGAGCAGTGATGACGCCTAAAAGCAGCGGCCCACAACGCAAAGCCACCTTAATCGCAGCAGCCTTAACGCTTTGGGCGATAGCCTATAGCGGGCTGGTTTGGTTTTCTTTTTCGCAGTCCTCGCCTGAGGCCCTGCGCACCCTTGTGGAGACGGGTGTTATTAAACCAGCCTATGCTGATTACATCGCTGCCATACCGCCATGGGTACGTATCGTGACCGTTGTTCTCGCCGGATTGCGCATCACGGGAGGCATCGGTCTTTTCTGGCGCCAACGCTGGTGCGTGCCGGTCTATAGAGCGGCTCTCCTGCTGACCGCGATCATCATGATACGCGGTTTTGTGTTTGCCGATGTGGCCTCTGTGATTAGGCCCTCACAGATTGGCATTGAAATCCTGTTTATTGTCATCAGCATTTTTGCAGTTTTGCATGCATATCGGGTCACACGGTAATCCGTATCCACCCTTATGAGGCAAGCGTGAACGGCTCCAACCCGGACAGGCGCATGGCGGTTTGGCGGGTGGGAATTTCCCGAGGCGCGACGCCGTCAACGGCCTCCGCAAAGGCGCGGATATGCGCCGGGGTCGTGCCACAACACCCACCCACAATATTGAGAAGCCCCGATTGCGCCCATTCGGCAATGTGCGTGGTCATGCTTTCGGGCGTTTCATCATAGCCGCCAAACGCATTGGGTAGGCCGGCATTGGGGTAAGCGGAGACGTAAGTATCGGCAACGCGGGAAATTTCGTCAACATACTGACGCATGAGATCGGGGCCAAGCGCACAGTTGAGCCCCACGCTCAACGGATTTGAATGGCGTACTGCATACCAGAACGCTTCAGCGGTCTGCCCCGACAGGGTTCGCCCCGACTGGTCTGTTATAGTGACCGACAGCATGAGGGGAACAGCTTGCCCGGTTTCATCAAACAACTCCTGAACACCAAAAATTGCCGCCTTGGCATTCAGCGTATCAAAGATCGTCTCGATCAGGAGCAAGTCAGCCCCGCCCTCAATCAATCCTTGTGCAGCGTATTTATAAGCCGCAGCCAGTTCCTCAAACTCCACATTGCGCTTGCCGGGATCATTCACGTCGGGAGAGATTGACGCGGTTCGGTTGGTGGGGCCCATGGCACCAGCAACAAAGCGCGGACGCTCCGGCGTTGCCACGGCATCAGCCGCCGCTCGGGCAAGCCGCGCGCCCTCCACATTCAACTCATAAACGAGTTCCTCCATGGCGTAATCAGCCTGGGCAATGGTGGTGGCGGAAAATGTATTCGTTTCAATAATGTCCGCACCGGCTCCAAGATACGCCGTATGCATGTCCGTAATAATATCAGGGCGGCTTAGAATCAGGAGGTCGTTGTTACCCTTCACATCCTGGGACCAGTCAGCAAACCGCTCGCTGCGATAGCCAGCCTCGTCCAATTCATAGTCTTGAATGAAAGTGCCAGCGGCGCCATCGAGCACCAATATCCGCTCTTTCAACGCTGCATCGAAAGCCGCAAGCCTTGCTGTGCGCGCCGGATCTGGGGTGATGTATGTGCGTGTCATGGTTGGCTGTTCCTCATATTTGAAATACATATAAAGATATCCTTATATGCTTTGCAAGCCCTGATGGCTGGCATGATCTCAGCATGAATGGACGGGAATTATTCTACCTGGCGCCTCGCGTGTAGCGCCGGGGTATAAGGGCGATTGCAATCAATTATCGGGACCCTCTTCGTGCGCCAGCCACCAACCAACTCCTCAGCAACGCCCCCTATCATTCAGGTATGCGTTACCCCGGTGAAGGCCTCAACAACGGACCTGTCGACGCTGATGGGCGACTGGCGAGCGCTGTGGACGACGATCACCGCCGCCAAGCAGGGGCATTATAACAGCCTGGCCCCTGGCTTTTTTCTATCACCCTTGTGGATTGAAACCTGGCTTACCCACCATGGGCTTCGCAGTGGTGAAGACTTGTGGTGTATCCGGTCTTATGGGGCCGATGACGGTTTGCGGGCCATGGGATTTTTTTGTTCCCATCGCGCGCGACGCCACAGGGTTTTGACGATCCGTCAATTAGTGCTCCACGCCACGGGGCATGCGGCGCAAGACCGGATCACGACGGAATATAACGATCTTCTTTGTGCGCCGGATGAGCGCGCGGAGCAGTGGACGGCAATCCTTCGCCAGTTACGCCAGTCAAATTTTCCACCCTGGGATGAACTTGTCTTGCCCGGCATTACCAAACCCTCGGCAGATGATTTGGTGCGCGCTGGGAAACACCAAATCACGGCAACTCATGTGATAGCAACAGCGCCCTCCTACCATGTGAACCTTGATCAGTTACGCCGCAATAGCGTGGACAATGTCGAGGATTTCATCGCAACTTTGAGCAAAAACAGCCGTAGCCAAATCCGCCGCGCGTTGCGTCTTTATGAAAAATCAGGCCCCTTAACCTTAAGCCGCACTGATAATGTTGAAACGGCGCAGTCATGGTTTGATGCCTTAAACCATTTGCATACGGATAAATGGAAAACAAAAACTGATGCGGCAAGCCTGGATAATCCCTCCGCCCTCCCCTTTCATCGTGCCTTGATTGAGGCGGGCATCGCCAAGGGCAAAATTGATCTCTTGCGCATCTGCGCTGGTGAAACACCGGTTGGCTATCTCTATAACTTTGTGGAGGGTGCCACCGCCTCATTCTATGCGGGCGGGTTCCGACCTGAAACCGATAACCGGCTCAAGCCCGGTCTTGTGTGCCATGCGCTGGCGACGGCCTATTATCTTCAGCGTCATTGTTCCGTATACGATTTTATGGGTGGCAATGACCGGTATAAAGCAAGCCTTGGTGTACCCGGCCCGGCCATCATGACGGTAGCTCTTCAAACCGTCCATCCGGGTCTTGCGCTGGAGCGTATGGCACGGCGTCTAAAAAAGCGGTTTATCCGAGAGCCGTCTTGATTGCGCCATCCACACAACCTCGTTTAATGTCATCGGATGAGCAAGATTTTACTGGTGTGCCTTGGCAATATTTGCCGTTCTCCGGCTGGTGAGGGTGTCATGCGCGCCATGGCGAGGACGCGCGATCTTGATCTTTATATCGATTCAGCGGGAACCGGCGCGTGGCATGCGGGCGATCCCCCTGACGCGCGCATGATCAAAGCTGCCCACCGGCGTGGTATCGATCTGTCGCATCAGCGGGCACGCGCTGTTGAGCTCGCTGATTTCTATACGTTCGATTATGTGCTGGCCATGGACCTGCGCAATCAATCGGACCTCCTCACCGAAGCGCCGCCCAACCGCGACTGCGATATCCGCCTGTTTCTCGATTTCGCAGACACGCCCGTGCGCGAAATGCCAGACCCTTATTATGGCGCGAATGACGGCTTTGAAACCGTCCTTGATCTGATCGAAGCCGGCTGCACAGGATTTCTGGATTTTCTGGAAAATGAAAACGGATAGGGCTTCGGAGGTGCGAGAACCCACCCTCTGTGAATCGGCGTCGACGACCATCCTTCGAGACCACTGCTGACGCGCGCACCTCAGGTTGATGAACTTGAATTTTCTACTGAAAAAACCTCATCCTGAGGAGCCCGAAGGGCGTCTCGAAGGACGAGGTTTTTCGACCCCACTGCAGTCGAAAACGCCCTGTAGCAAAGGACGTTCAACTAGTATCAGGAATTGCCCCAAGGCCAGGCATTTCCTGATGGTTCCATGCGCTAATGTGAACGCCTGTTGCCCTAGTCGCCCAGCGCGGAGAGATAGAGGTCCAATAGGGCTTCCTGCTCCTGACGTTCGGCCCGGTCCATTTTCCGGAGACGGATAATTTGGCGAACGATCTTGACGTCGTAACCTTCGCCTTTGGCCTCCGCAAAGACTTCCTTGATATCATTCATGATATTGGATTTTTCTTCTTCGAGGTTTTCGACCCGCTCAATAAAGGACCGCAAGCGATCTGCCGCGACACCGCCGGTTTGCACATCCATCGTCGCCGCACCGTCAGCCATGACAAAACCCTTTTCAATTCACTTGTCTGTTTACGCGAGCCCGGAACCTAGCCGGTGCACCAGAGGAGGAAAATCGAAAAACTGGGCCTGTGGAAAACCAAACCGTTCGCCCAGATTTATGAACGCCGTCAGCAATAACCGTGCAAGCTGGCGCGTGCTTTTGTCAGGTGATCAATCGCCAACAGGTCGCGCGCGAACGCTTCAAACCGGTCCAGCGGGATCATGTTGGGCCCATCCGATAGCGCCTTATCGGGATCAGGGTGAGTCTCAGCAAAAACACCGGCCACACCCACTGCCACGGCCGCACGGGCGAGCGTTGGAACAAATTCGCGTTGACCGCCGGAGCTGGTGCCTGCCCCGCCCGGTTGTTGCACCGAATGGGTGGCATCAAAAATAACCGGAACCTGTGAATCGCGTGCAATAATCGGTATACTGCGGAAATCAGAAACGAGCGTGTTGTAGCCAAAGCTGGCACCGCGTTCGGTGATAAGAATATTTGCGTTCCCCGCATCGCGAATTTTGGCCACCACGTTGGTCATGTCCCAGGGCGCCAAAAACTGACCTTTTTTGACCTTGATCACGCGGCCCGTTTTTGCGGCCGCCACAAGTAGGTCCGTTTGGCGACATAAAAAGGCAGGGATTTGCAACACATCGACACAAGCCGCCACCGGTGCGCATTGGTCCGCATTATGGATATCTGTCACGATGGGCAGACCGGTTACCTCCCGGATCTCCGCAAAAACCGGCAAGGCTTCTTTCAAGCCGAGCCCCCGGGCGCTCTTCGCGCTCGTGCGGTTTGCTTTGTCGAAAGAGGTTTTGAAAATCAGCCCGGCGCCGAGCCGCCCCGCGATCTCTTTCAACGCATGGGCGCATTCCAGGGCGTGGACGCGGCTTTCCATGGCGCACGGCCCTGCGAAGAAAACAATCTGCTCAGTGTTCGATAGGCTTAGCGTGCCCTCGCCAGACGGCAGGGGGATGGCGACACTGGGATTTGAAGGCGTATCGCCCCGCGTGGGAAAGGACTGATCAGACATAAAATGCCCTTCTCTTTTCACTTTTGATCGCCCGCCCGGATTTTGCACCGCGCGGTTGCGCCCCTTCGCGCTATGCCTGAATATACGCTTCGTGCCAATGGCCACGCCCCCCGGCCCCCAAAGCGCTAAGATGAGTTGATACCTGATTATGGCCCCAGCGGGTGATCCCCCCCCTTTAGACCTGCCCGTGCACCTTGCCGGGTTGGTTTTGGAAACAGAAATTGCCGGCCTTAAGGCTTTGCAAGCCGCGCTGGTCGGCGATGCGGCCGCAGCTTTTACCGGGTGTCTTGATCAGCTTGCCGCCTCGCGCGGACGCATCATTGTGAGCGGTATGGGCAAATCGGGCCATGTGGCGCGCAAGATTGCGGCGACCTTTGCCTCCACGGGCACCCCGGCGCTTTATGTCCATCCGGCCGAGGCAAGCCATGGTGACCTTGGTATGATCACCGACGACGACGCCATTCTTGCCCTGTCAAAATCGGGGGAAACGGCAGAGCTTGGCGATCTTCTGGGCTATGCGCGCCGATTTTCCATTCCCCTCATTGGCATCACGGCGGGTGCCCATTCGGCGCTGGCAAAGGCCGCCACCTGCAGTTTTATCCTGCCCCCCCTCACGGAGGCGTGCGACCAGACCCATGCGCCAACCACAAGCACTACGGCCATGATGGCGCTGGGCGATGCGTTTGCGGTAAGCCTGATGCGGCGCAAGGGCATCACCACCACACGGTTCCATGACTATCACCCGGGCGGCTCCCTGGGCGCGGCTTTGCGGCGGGTGGAAACGCTGATGCACCCGGTGGGCGCAACAGCAACCTTCCCGCTTTGCCATCAGGAAACGATGTTGACGGATGCCATTGCCGCGCTGGACAAGGGTGGCTTTGGCTGTGTGGGGTTCCATGATGATACCGACACCTTGACCGGTATTTTGACCGATGGCGATGTGCGCCGCCTTTTTGGCGAGCAACCGGGCCACGTGCCCGCCCACACGGTTATGACAACAACGCCAAAAACGGTTACTGCGGAAACGTTGGCGGGCGATGCCCTCGCGCTCATGAGCGCTGATAAGATCACCAGTCTTTTCGTTTTGCGCGATGGCAAGCCTGTGGGTCTTTTGCACATTCATGATTGTCTGACGGCGGGCGTGGTCTAGCTGTCCACGGGGCGGCCGGACGCAACCTCGCGTTTTCGCGTGTCGCCGGGCAATCTGACCCTCTTCAATGGGCGTATCTTCCCTATGAACAACGCACCGATAATTATGTGGTTCCGCCGCGATTTACGCTTGGACGATAATCCTGCGCTCGCTGCGGCCCATGCTGCCAAACAACCCGTTCTACCCGTTTTCATTTTAGAGCCCGAGAGCAACAGTGCCCCCGGCGCGGCCAGTCGCTGGTGGTTGCACCATGCGCTCGAAGCGCTGACAGGGCGTTTGGCCGAACGCGGCTCCCAGCTGATTTTGCGGCAAGGCAAGGCAATAGAGATCATCCCGGCATTGGTCGCGCAAACCGATGCCAGCCATGTGTTTTGGAACCGCCGTTACGATGCGCAAGATATCGAAACCGACAAAGCGCTCAAAACACTGCTCACCGATGATGGCGTTACGGTGAAAAGCTTTAACGGCGCGCTGGTGTGTGAGCCGTGGGAAACCAAAACCGGCAGCGGCGGGTTCTACAAGGTCTTCACCCCCTTCTGGAAAGCCACCAAAGCCAAGGGCCCGGCCCGCAAGGAACAAGCGTCACGGCCCGATAAACTATCCCAGCCAGACGCCTGGCCTGAAAGCACACCGTTGGCTGCGCTTGATCTTTTGCCCACCAAACCGGACTGGGCCGAAAAATTTCCCGATTGGCAGCCGGGCGAAAAGAATGCCAAGGCAAAACTGCGCGCCTTCCTCGACGGGCCGGTCAATGGCTATGATGATGACCGCAACCGCCCCGACAAACACGGCACCTCGCAGCTGTCGCCGCATTTGGCCTGGGGGGAAATCAGCCCCTTGCAAATCTGGGATATGACCAAAGAAGCGGTTGCCAAGGGTACCGTTAGAGACGATGAGGCCGACAAGTTTTTGTCAGAAGTTGTCTGGCGCGATTTTGCCTATAATCTTCTGTATCATTATCCGGACATTCGCGACGAGCCTATCAAGCCGGAGTTTGCAAAGTTCCCGTGGGATGAAAATAAAGACGCCTTAAAAGCGTGGCAAAAAGGCCAAACGGGATATCCCGTCGTGGACGCAGGCATGCGCCAGCTATACGACACCGGCTGGATGCATAACCGTGTACGGATGATTACCGCGAGCTTCTTGATCAAAGACCTTCTCATCCCCTGGCAGGAGGGTGAACGATGGTTTTGGGACTGCCTTGTTGATGCCGATATTGCGAGCAATTCGGCAAGCTGGCAGTGGGTGGCGGGATGCGGCGCTGATGCCGCGCCCTATTTCCGGATTTTCAACCCGGTCTCCCAAGGGGAGAAATTTGACCCCCAGGGTGATTATGTGCGCCAATATGTGCCCGAATTGGCAGATCTGCCGAAAAAATATATTCATAAGCCGTGGGAGGCACCGGACGCCATATTGCGCCAAGCGGGCGTGACCCTCGGCGCAACCTACCCCCACCCGATTGTTGACCATGGCGAGGCGCGCAAACTTGCCCTTGCGGGATACGATCAAATTCGCAACAAATAGGGGAATCCAAAGGGAGCTTCTATGAGCACGATCCCGCCGAGCGATCCTGTCGTCGATACACCGCGCATGGCCGAACACGCGCCTGCACACCGCGCAAATCAGCCAACCATGCGCCCGCACGAATTTAGTCAGCCAACACTCGATCTTATTGAGCGAGCCGTTTTGGTTACCGACGCCAACAAACGTCAAACCCTCTCCGGCTTGCCGATTATCTTTCGGATGATTTGTACCTTTCTACTGCGCCTGCAAAAAGGCGGATTGATCCTTGCCCTGCCCAATGGGCGGGTGCTGCGCTTTCAGGGCGCGCACGAGCAAGAGGCTCTTGGGATCATCTGTGTACGGGATTATGCGTTTGCCCGGCGCACCTTGCTTGGCGGCGATATCGCTTTTTTTGAAGCTTATGCGGATGATCAGTGGGATACACCCGATCTGGCGGGCTGTCTCTATGTGCTGGCGCGCAATGCGGACCATCTTCAGGACGCTTTTGAGGCAATCCCCGCCGTCACCTGGCTTGATGCCATGCGGCATAATTTCAACAAGAATACAAAAGCCGGTTCAAAAAAGAACATCATGGCGCATTATGATCTTGGCAATGCCTTTTATGAGCAGTGGCTTGACCCATCGATGACCTATTCCTCGGCACTTTTCTTGCCGCAGGATGGGGACCTGACCCGGGCGCAAGAGAATAAGTATGCGCACCTTGCCGAGCACATTGATCTAAAACCCGGCGAGTCTGTTTTAGAGATCGGCTCAGGCTGGGGCGGGTTTGCCGAATATGCCGCCAAACATCGCGAGGCGCGGGTGACCGGTATCACCATTTCCGAAGCGCAATATGATTACGCCCGTAAACGGATTTTCCAGGCTGGTCTCAATGAAAAAGTTGATTTCCAACTGCGTGATTATCGCGATGTTGACGGGCAGTTTGATAAGATTGCCTCTATTGAAATGTTTGAAGCGGTGGGTAAGGAATATTGGCCAACCTATTTTGCCAAGGTTCACCAGAGCTTACGCCCCGGCGGGGTTGCCGGGTTTCAGGTGATCACCATCGCCGACCGTTTTTTCAAGGTCTATGAGCGCTCAACTGATTTTATCCAACGCTATGTGTTCCCCGGCGGCATGCTGCCAAGCCCGAACCTGCTGCGTGATCAGATTGAAGCGCAAGGGTTAAAGTGGCAAAGCCATTCGACATTTGGCGTCCATTATGCTGACACCCTAAAAAGTTGGCACGAACGCTTCCTCAAACGTTGGGACGATATTCGCCCGCTTGGTTTTGATGACCGGTTCCGCAAGCTGTGGCGCTTTTATCTGGCCTATTGTGAGGCGGGTTTTAGAGCGGGCACCACGGACGTTTATCAATTGTCGGCGGTCAAGGCCTAAACCGAAAATCGATAGCCCGTGACACCGCCCGCAGGCAGATCGTTGCGTGGGCTTTGGGCATTGTTTTGATCAAAAAGGAACTTCAGCTTGCTTTCCATTTCAAGCGCCTTTGATGGCGGCAACATTGCTGTCATTGAAGCACAAGCCGCGCAGAATATTCGGCTTGCCATCGAAAAAGATGCGCACTCGGCGTTTTATCAGTGGTTTTATTTTCGCCTTTCGGGGGCACGTGATGAGGCTTGCCAGATCAACATCGAAAATGCTGGCGGTGCGTCTTACACGCCCGGTTGGAATGGGTATCGGGCCGTTGCCTCCTATGACCGCGAAACCTGGTTCCGGGTGGAAACAACCTACAAGGATGGTGTCCTGACGATTGCCCATACCCCGCAAAGCGATTGCGTCTGGTATGCGTATTTTGCCCCCTATTCCATGGAACGCCACGCCGATATGCTTGGCGAATTGGCTGGCCTTGACGGCGTGCGGGTCAGTGTTCTCACCCACACGCTTGATGGTCAGGCGTTAGACCTTGTGACGCTGACGGCGCCCGGTGACGATCCGCACGCGCCGGTGAAAGAGAAACTCAAATTATGGGTCACCGCCCGTCAGCACCCGGGTGAGACCATGGCCGAATGGTGGATAGAGGGCTTTCTCGGACGATTGACGGATGTGAGCGATCCGGTGGCGGCTGCGCTTTTACGCCGAGCGAACTTTTATGTGGTGCCAAACATGAACCCCGACGGCAGCCGCCGGGGCCATTTGCGTACCAATGCCGCCGGCATCAATCTCAACCGCGAATGGCATGAGCCTTCCCTGGAAAAAAGCCCCGAAGTGTTCGCGGTTCGCAACAAGATGGATAAGGTCGGTGTCGATTTTGCCCTTGATGTGCATGGGGATGAAAACCTGCCCTATAATTTTATTGCTGGCGCCGAGGGCACGCCCGGCTTTGATGAGGCGGCGGCGGGGCGTCTCGACGGGTTCAAAAAAGCGCTCGTTGCCGCGAGCCCGGATTTTCAGACAAAATTTGGGTACCCGGTGAGCCCGCCCGGCACTGCCAATCTTGCAATCTGTACGAACCAACTCGCGGCCCGCTTTGGCTGTCTAGCCATGACATTGGAGATGCCGTTTAAGGATACGGCCGACACACCCAATCGTGAATTTGGCTGGTCGCCAGAACGGTGTAAGCGATTTGGTGAGGCTCATCTTGATGCCTTATATCAGTGTCTTGATAGCCTTCGATAATGACCGGCAATACTCATTATCGATCCCTATGCGGACTCATTTTCACCCGTTGATCCCGAACCCTTAAGAGAACGCCATGTCATTCCACACTTCGACGCTTGATGTGATCGGCAATACGCCATTGATTAAGCTAAAGCGCGCCTCCGAGGAAACAGGCTGCACAATCCTTGGCAAGGCGGAGTTTCTCAATCCCGGCCAATCGGTGAAAGACCGCGCCGCGCTGGGCATCATCCGCGATGCCGAAGCCAAAGGATTGTTACAGCCGGGGGGCACCATCGTTGAGGGTACCGCTGGCAATACTGGCATTGGCCTTGCCATGGTTGGGGCAATCCTCGGCTATAAGGTAAAAATTGTTTTCCCGCGCACCCAAAGTGAAGAAAAGAAACAGGCCATTCGCCTATTGGGTGCCGAGCTTATCGAAGTTGACGCGGTGCCCTATACCGACCCCAATAATTATGTGCGCTATTCGGGCACGCTTGCCGAAAAATTAAGCGAAACCGAACCCAACGGTGTTCTGTGGGCGAACCAATTTGACAATACGGCCAATCGGGAAACCCATTATCGCACAACGGGCCAGGAGATTTGGACCCAAACCGATGGCAAGGTTGATGGCTTTACCTGCGCCGTGGGCTCGGGCGGCACCCTCGCCGGGGTAACACAGGCCTTGAAGGAGCATAACCGCGATATTCAATGCGTACTGACGGACCCCATGGGGGCAAAGCTATTTTCCTGGGTAAAATCTGGCACGCTGGCGGCGGAGGGCACATCAATTACCGAAGGCATAGGCCAGGGCCGTGTCACCGGCAATCTTGACGGCATGGCTTTTGACGATGCTTTCCGCGCCACGGATAATGAAGCACTCGAAATTATTTTTAAACTTGTGGAAGAAGAAGGCCTTTGCCTTGGCGGCTCAGCGGGCATCAATATTGCGGGTGCGGTAAAACTGGCTAAGCAATTGGGGCCAGGCCACACCATCGTTACCATCCTATGCGATTATGGAAATCGGTACGCATCGAAACTCTTCAATCGCGATTTTCTTGAGGGCAAAGACCTGCCGGTTCCCGTTTGGCTATGACGGGGTCCAAGCGTGATGTCTAAGGGTGCTGACCGTGAGAATGCCCATCTGATAGGTGCCCGTGCGCTGGGCGCCATGCTTGATGCACCCACCTTGCATATCATCGATGCCTCATGGCGTTTGCCGGGACAGGATCAGCCCGCGGCGCAGGCAGCTTATCTGGCGCGTCATCTTCCGGGTGCGCACTTTTTTGACATTGATGCAATCGCTGACCACTGCTCACCGCTGCCCCATATGATGGCGTCCACGGATGATTTTACCCGGGCCGTTCGGGCAATGGGTATCCATGACGAGAGCACCATTGTAATCTATGATGATCAGGGGCTGTTCTCCGCGCCGCGGGTTTGGTGGACGTTCAAAGCCATGGGCCACACTGATGTGCGGGTTTTGGATGGGGGCTTGCCCGCTTGGGTGGCCGCTGGCCTACCGCTTGAACAGGGGCCGGCGCGCCCGGCCACCGGCACTTTTACCGCGCAATTTCAGCCAGCAATGATTGCAGATGCCGACACCGTGCGCGAGCAATTGCGCCAAGGTGCGCCCGTTCTTGATGCCAGACCGGCGCCACGCTTTTTGGGCGAGGCACCAGAACCGCGCGCCAATCTGCGCGCTGGTCATATGCCGGGGGCCCGAAACGTGCCATTCAAAACGCTTATGACCGAGGCGGGCACCTTGCGCCCTGCCGCGGACTTACGTTCGCATCTGGCCCCATTGGTGAATGCCCATATAGACGTGCCCCCCATACCAATTACAAGTTGTGGTTCGGGTATAACGGCAGCCGTGATAAACCTCGCGCTGACGGTTGCCGGTTTGAAGGCCGGGCGTTTATATGATGGCGCATGGGCGGAATGGGGTGAAACCCGCCGTTCTGTCGAAGCATTAAACCTCTATCCGGTCGTTGGCCCCGCCAACCCATGAACAGGACGGATCGCGGTAATGGGTGATGATCGTGAGTGAAAGCGTGACGAAAAGCCTATCGGTGACGGTAACCTATCTGGAGCAGCGCGAGCGCCCGGCATTACCCCCGATCAGCCTGCCCGCGGACCGCAAATTTGCCTTGATGCGCGCTGAGGTTATTCCGGTGCATTTTTATCGATATCTCTACGATCTTGTGGGGCGACCCTATAACTGGGTCAGCCGTACTCTGATGAAAGATCAAGCCCTCCAACAGATCATCCACCATCGTCATGTTCATATCTATGTTCTTTATGTGGGCGGGGTGCCGGCCGGTTTCGCGGAGATTGATGCACGCCATCCAAAAGTCCCAGAGATTAAGTTCTTTGGCCTGGCGCCTGACTTTATTGGCCAAAAACTGGGTCCATTCTTCCTGACACAGGTTATTGATCTTGCCTGGACCTGCGGCGTCGATGACGATACGACCACTAAAGACCGCCTGCTCCTTGCCGGCGGGCCTACCCGGGTGCGGCTTGAGACCTGTACTTTCGACCACCCGGCTGCACTCCCGCTCTATCAACGGTTTGGATTTCGCCCGTTTGAGCAACGGGTTTGCGAGGTACCAATTCTACCAGGCTTCACACCGCCACCCACTCGGGCATCCACGGCGCCTACACTATCGCAAATGGGCATCACAGAACCCACAACATCCAAAACCAATACCCAAAAGCCTGCAGCGCTCCGCCTTGTGCCATCATCGTCTGACCAATCATGAAAGATAAGACCAAACTCATTGTCTCCGGACGTCCCCATGCAAAAGGTCAGCATGCGGTCAATATGCCCGTGGAACGCGCGTCCACCATCCTCTTTCCCACCTATGACGACTATCTGGAGGGCATGGCGCAGATCGCCTATGGACGGCTTGGCACCTCAACTCACCGCGCGCTAGAAGAAGCCATCAATGTCCTCGAAGGCGGTTATGAAACGCGGCTTGCTCCCTCCGGCTTGCAAGCTTGCACCGCTGCCATCACGGCCTTTGTAAAGGCGGGCGACCATGTCTTGATCACCGATAGTGTCTATGATCCCACACGGAAATTCTGTGACCGCTTTCTCAAGCGCTTTGGTGTTTCAGTAACCTATTACGACCCGATGATCGGCGCTGATATTGAAGACTTGGTTGAGGAAAACACCAAGGTCATCTATTGCGAGGCACCCGGATCATTGACCTTTGAGGTACAGGATATTCCGGCGCTGGCCAAGGTGGCCCGCAATCATGGCGCAAAGCTCATTGTCGATAACACCTGGTCGGCTGGTGTCTACTTTAAGCCGTTGGAACACCGGGCCCATGTCTCTATTCAAGCGGTAACAAAGTACATTGTGGGGCATTCGGATTGCCTGGTGGGGTCCATCACCTCTTGCGATGAAGAGACGGCGCAAAAGGTTTTTTATGCGCTGCTCGCTCTTGGCACCAATGTTTCGGCCGACGATGCCTGGATTGCCTTGCGCGGTATTCGCACATTATCCGCGCGCCTTGAGCAGCATCAGGCAAGCGGGCTAAGGCTGGCGCGGTGGCTCGCTAAACGCCCGGAGGTGGAAACAGTGCTCCACCCGGCATTAAAATCCTGTCCGGGTCACGCGATCTGGAAGCGTGATTTTACCGGCGCCACAGGGTTGTTCAGTGTGGTGATGAAACCCCTTTCAGAAAAAGCCATCCGGGCTTTTTTCAATACTCTACGGTTGTTTGGTATGGGCTTTTCGTGGGGCGGCTTTGAAAGCCTGTGCATCCATTCCGATCCGCGCAAAAATCGCACTGCAACCGCGTGGAGTGCCGACGGCCCCGTTTTTCGCTTTCATGCGGGGCTCGAAGACAGTGACGATCTGATTGCTGATCTTGAGCGCGGCTTTGCGCACATGAATGCCGCCGAGTTAGACACGAAGCCAAAAGCTGCCGCACCAAAGACGGCAGCGAAAAAGCGCAAAGCCGACCCAAAACCAAAGAAATCCGAAAAGGCAGCCACCCCATGACCACACGCAATCGCCAGACCGTTAATAGTGGCCATCACGCGCCTAAATATCTCAGCCGTCTTATAGCCGTCGTTGCCGGGCTGATGATTGCGGCCTGCGCCAATCGTGAAGCCATAAGCGATACGCGGCTGGTGGTCAGTGAACCAAGTGCGGCCTATGTTTCCATCCGGGATAACCGGGAGCGAGAGCTTTTCAACTGCCTAACGCCCTGCCGGATAAAAGTTGCCGACAGTCTTCTCGTTTTTGTTTCTAAAGAGGGTTTTACGGCCCAACGGTTTTATGTGGCACCCGGGCGCGGTACGATCCGTGTACAGCTCGAATTAACCGCCGCCAGTGAAGCGGTCGACAGCGTTGAGCTTCCCGAATTGAACTAGGCCGTCCTGACCGGCATCGGCAACGAATTGCCATCCCATATCTCGTTTCGTGAGTATCTATCCCATGCTGATCATTCGTACTGCCCTTTGGTTCGCGGCGTCCGGCGCAATCGCTTTAGTCACTAACGCGCAGGCACAGGGTCCGGCAACGATTGACGATCCCTCACTGCTTGATACCAGTCGCCCGGAAACGATTATCGTCACGGCTAGCGGTGTTGCGCAGAACCAGAATGATATTGCTGTTTCAATTTCCCGTCTCGAGGGACCGACCATCGACAGTCTGGAGGCCATTCGCATTGGTGAGCTTCTGGCCGAGGTGCCCGGGGTCTTTTTCTCTGGCCTCAATGGCCCGCGTGAAATTGCCCAGATCCGCCAGCCACTGGCCTTTGATAACCGCACGCTGTTTTTAGAAAATGGGGTGCCACTGCAATCCTCGGTCTTTTTCGACCAGTCGGCGCTTGGCTATTCCCTTGGTCTTGTTCAGCCTGCAGCGATTGAAGTGCTGCGCGGACCGGGCACCGCACTTTATGGGTCCGATGCGTTTAATGGTGTGGTGAATATCATTACGCCAACGCCCGGTGCAGCCTTTAGCGGTAATGCACAAGCACGGTATGGCAGTTTTGGCCTTTTTGATATCAACGGGTCCGTGGGTGGCCCCCTTGGTCAGGGCGCTGACCATCGCGCCCGTCTAACCCTTGCCTATAGCGGTGAGAATGGCTTTCGCGATGAGACAGCATTTGATCGCCTGCAAGGCCTCGCCTTACATCGGTTTGAACGAGGAAATTTCTCTATAGATAGTCTCGCTACTTACACAGATTATCAAACCGAGTCGGCAACATCCGTTTCTTTCGCGGCTTTTCTTGATGGCGATCGCTCCTCGGGACTATCGCCGCTGGTCGATCCGGTTGCCGCACGCGAACAAGGCACCTATGCGCGGGTCCAATCAGCGGTGACCTATGCGCCTAATGATCGTCTTCGGTTTACTTTGACGCCCTATCTGCGGCGGCAAGACATTGCGTCTACGGCAACCTTTCAACCGGCCACCACGCCGCGCACCGACGCCCGGGTCGATACGGCCGGCCTTTTGGCTCGGTCGCTTATCTCCTGGTCAAACACTGCGAAAACAACGTTTGGTCTCGATACAGAATTGACGGATTTTTCAAGGCTTACCATCCAGGAGGCGCCCGATATCGTCGTTTTTGGCAGTCTCTTTCGGCAAGGCACCCAGTTTGATTATGATGTGGCCTATCGCGGTCTCGCTCCTTACGTGCAGCACGAACAGACCCTTGGTCGGCTGATCATTCAGTTGGGTTTGCGGTATGACGCGATCCGCTATGACTTTGATAATCAGTTGATTGAGGTGCCGGGCGATGCGCGGTTGCAGGTTGAGGACAGGATTGATCGCTTTGATGCCCTTAGCCCGAAGGCGGGTCTCGTCTTTACCCTGAATGATCAAAATAGTCTCTACGCCCGCTACGCCCGTGGATTTCGCATTCCCCGCGAAAGCGATCTTTACGAGCTCGAAGAGGGCCAGGATAACTTCACCCTGGAGCCAGAGAAAATCGATTCAGGGGAGATCGGCTGGCGGTATGGCAATGGCCGTGTGCGCGCCGAATTGGTGGGCTACTGGGCTGTAAGCCGGGATGGCATCATCACCGATGTGCAAACGGCTGCCGGCAATATCTCCATCAATGCCGGCTCGTCACGCTTTGCCGGAGTAGAGACCCTGTTTTCCGCCCAAATCACCGATGGGCTTTCCGTGCGCAGTAGTTTTGCGTTTCAGGACTTCCGCTTTGTGCAGCGTGCGGCCATGGGCGATAATCCCTTTGATGGCAATCTGATCTCTGAGGCACCGCGCACCATTGGCCAGATCACCGCATCGTGGACCCCTGGCTTTCACCGGCAATTACATACGCAAGTGCGCTTGCGCCATATTGGCCGTTGGGCACTGAATGATGCCAATACGCTGTTTACGGATAATGAGTTTGTTTTAAGCGGTTTTGCCCGCTATGCGCTTACCGACTGGTTGACCCTTGATCTTCGGGTGGAGAATATCACCGACACCCTTTACCCGGTTTTTGCCGATGCGCCGGCCTTTGCCCCCAATGGGCGTGCGCGGCCGGGTCAGCCGCGCACGCTATCCGGTGGGTTGGCGTTTCAGTTCTGACCTGTTCCCTTTATTTCTCATTGAGGGCCCAGTCATAGGCGTATTTACTGATCCGGGTTTTACCCTTCAGATTTTCAGCCAATGCTGGAGACGCATACTGACGAATATGGTCCAGTACTTCTGCGTCCGTTTCGCCAAAGTCTTTTTTGTACCATTTATAAATGGACGAGGCGATGACCCGACCTCGTTTATCAACCGCGACACCGCGCGGGTGGTTGACATAATCCTGTGCCCCTTGGTTCAGCAGGGCCTCGGTATTGTCTGCCGTAAATGCCGTTGGTTGGAGGTTTGGGCAGCCAAAAGACGCACAATTAACCGCATAATGCGTACGCGGATCGCGCCAAAAGACACGCAATATGCCGTGCTCCACATCGTTCAGGCTCAACTCCTGCCCATTTACGGTGACAAGCATGCGACCCCACGGACCGATAAAGCCAAGACCGCGAATTGATTTGAGCGGATAGTTATCGAGGATCAAATCTACCGTAACCGCATTATACATGTTCACCCAATAGGCATAGGCTTGCGTCTTGGTCAGGATCGTAGGATCCACAGCCTCCAGCGTGTCAATATAGGTCTTTAAGACCGCTTTATCCTCATCGCTCACCGAGCCATAGGCAAAGATGGTGCGCCCTTCTTCCGCGGTTGTCACATAGCGTTTGAGCAACCCGTCAAAAGCGCTGTGGTCAATTGCCGAGTTGGCTGCATCGGCGAATGAACCAAAACCCGTCACATCGGCGGCAAGGGGGTTTTGTCCGCCCATCAAGATTGCCAATATACTGGCAATACTAGCAAGGACAGGGCGGAGGATGGTCCGTAGGCGGGATATCTGCAAAAACATAGGGCTCCCTTTTCATCTCAAGGCGTTTTGATTGTTTCGTTGGTTACGGTGATGCCGCAAATGCGGGTGATCAATCAAGAGCCTGCCACACGCTCTCACACAACTGTGTTTTTCGTATCTATTATGGCGGCAAAACATGCCCTTATTGTGGTTGGTCAATCACGATATGGTGACCAAAAGAGATGGGCCGCCGGCAAAACGTGCGCTATACGGGCCGCCCATGGGCATCAACACGACATTGGCGACTAGCCTCCCCCGCTATCAACGCGATCTTTATGTATTGATCGCCGCGCTAGTGGGTTTTCTAGTTGCAATCGCGCTAATGAGCCCGCTTGCTGCCTATAATGCGGCCCCCACCGAGGCGGCAACGATTGCGTTTATCGCCTTGGCCTTCGGCGCAAGTACAACATTTGCCGTGCTCAGCTGGTGGATCCATAGGGTGACGCAGGTGCCAGATCGGGCACAAGACCCGTCAATGACAGTAGTGTTGGTGGTGGTCTTGCTCACCGGTTTTGGGTTGCGATTGATGCAATTGAGTACCGTACCAATTTATGAAGATGATTGGTTTCGTTATCTTTGGGAGGGGGCGCTTACCGCTGAGAATATTAGTCCCTATACGACGCGTCCAGCCGATGGATTTACCGAAGATTTGTTTGGCAACAGTCGCGCGCCCTCAACCCGGGACGACATCAATGCCTTACGGGTAATCTCGGAAAAAAATGATCATTATGCGTATAATGTGGCATATCCCTATCTTTCAACCATCTATCCGATGGGGGCGCAAACGGCTTTTGCACTCGCGTCAAAAATTGCGCCCATGTCGCTCCTTGCGTGGCGATCGGTGCTGATCGGGGCTGACCTCTTCGCCCTTACACTCCTACTCTTTTTCTTGCGGTTAGAGGGACGATCCGCTTTATGGGTATCCCTCTACTGGCTCAATCCACTAGTTATTATCACCGGATTTAATGGTGCCCATATGGATGTCTTACTGACCGCGCCAATGATCCTGACCTGTCTTTTTGTGCGGGCGAACCGCGCTTTTTTTGCCGGACTAGGCCTGGGCCTATGCGTCGCCATTAAGGTATGGCCGCTTGTTCTTGCGCCCTTAGTCCTGCGTGGCTTAATGAGAGGCGGGCTTAGTTTTGCCGCCATCAAAGATCAATTAGGGCGTACCATTGCATTGTTCCTCCTTGGGCTGATTATTATTATGGGGCCAAGTTTATGGCCATTATTCACCGCCGCCCTTTTGGACACCAGCGGCCCGACAAGCGGCTTTGCCGCCTATGCCAATAGCTGGCAGAAAAACGCATTTTTGTTTCCAATCCTTGAGCGCATCGTGCAGACGATCATTGATGCTGGAACCCTTCCCGTTGCCGCCGGTTTTGTAGCCCGTATCCTGGTGGCGGGCCTGATTAGTCTTTTGACCATTTGGCTTGCAGTAACCATGCGCACACCGGGCGTTTGGCCAACCATGCGCGCAAGTTTTATTGTGATTACCACATTGGTCTTTTTGGCCCCGGCGGGATATCCCTGGTATGCAATTTGGCTTGCTCTGTTTTTACCTTTTATCCCGAACCCTGGCGTGATTGCGCTGTGCGGCACATTTTTTCTTTATTATGCGCGGTTTATCTTTCTGACAGCGGACAAGCCCGACATTCATAGCGCGTTACTCGTTCCCATGGAGTTTGGCTTACCCTTGATGATCCTGATCAGTCTTTGGGCATATGGAAGATGGGGACCGCACCATGATCCTTGCTAGAATATTTGTCATCATCCCCGCCCTTAATGAGGCTGCCTCAATTGGCGATGTTGTAACGGCGATGATCCCGGCAGCGACGGCGGTGATTGTTGTGGATAATGGGTCTACGGATGAAACGGCTATATTGGCGACGCAGGCTGGGGGCCATGTGGTCTCGGCACCAACACCCGGCTATGGCCGCGCTTGTCTTGCCGGTATGACTCATCTTTGTACAGATGAATGGGCTTCTCAATATAAAATTACTGACAACGATGTTGTTGTCTTTATGGACGGTGATGCGGCCGATGATCCCGGCGACCTACCGCATTTGCTAGCTCCCTTGGAAAAAGGCACCGCTGATTTCGTTGTGGGCTCGCGGCTTCAGGGGGCTGGGGGTTCAGAACAGCAATCAACGCGCTTGGAGCCGCACGCGCTTACCCTCCCCCAGCGTTTGGGCAACACACTTGCCTGTGGTCTTATGCGGATGATCTGGGGTGGGCCCTTTACCGATCTTGGGCCATTTCGTGCGATCCGGTACGGGGCTTTGAAATCGCTCAATCTTGATGCGCAAACCTATGGGTGGACCGTTCAAATGCAGGCGCGTGCGCTCAAGCAAAATTTGCGGGTGGCCGAGGTGCCGGTGCATTACCGCCGGCGCGTGGGCCAATCAAAAATCTCCGGCACGGTGAAAGGCGTAATCCTCGCTGGCTTTTACATTCTGAGCGTCATCGGCCTGGAAGCGATGAGAGACTTTCCCATGCGCCGCCCCTGAAGGGCCCGGTGGCAGCTACAGCTACCCCTTGCCAGCCCTTAATTTCTTGCTCATGTTTATGGCACGCGGCAGGAATTGAGGGGTCATCATGTCCGGACGGTCAAATCATCATATCGGTACGCCCATCTCGCGGCGTCACACGGTCCGTGCGGCGCTTTGGGGTTTGGTTGCCTTCTCGACCTTGCTGGGCCTTGCCGCCCGGGCGGGCACTTTTGAGTCTGCGCGCCGCCTCGTTGATCTTTTGGGTGTTGAGGCCACGGTAGAAGAAACCATTATCGCCGCCGTCGAAGACGCCAGAAATCAGCTATTGAGCCGGGGCGTCCCGGCGGAGACCGTTAACAAGGTTGCCGATGTCATTCGCGACGAAATGCTTGCGGGCATGCCGGACCTGCTGGACGATGTCACGCTGATCTATGCGGAGGAGTTCACCGAAGAAGAACTGACAGATCTAATCCGGTTTTTTGAAACCCCCACGGGCCAGAAATTTGCTGCAACCCAACGCACGATTGATGCCCGAATTGGTTCCGCTCTAGGGAGCTGGCTAGCCGATGTGCGCGATCGGGCGAGAGAGCGGCTGCTGTCCGCCGCGTCAGTCTGAGGCACAGCGCACAATACTGTATTGTACGCACACGGCGTATCAATAAACCTCAAGCATTAGCTGTCAATCTTGAGCGCATTGATAAACGCTTCTTGCGGAATCTCCACGCGGCCAAACTGGCGCATCTTTTTCTTACCTGCCTTCTGCTTTTCCAGAAGCTTGCGTTTGCGCGTGGCATCCCCGCCATAACACTTTGCGGTTACGTCTTTGCGCAGCGCGGCGATGGTTTCGCGAGCAATGACCCGGCCACCGATGGCTGCTTGGATGGGAATTTTGAATTGATGGCGCGGGATCAGATCTTTGAGTTTTTCGCACATGACGCGGCCGCGGGCTTGTGACTTGTCGCGGTGCACGATGATCGACAGGGCATCTACAGGCTCGTCATTCACAAGAATCTGCATTTTGACGAGATCCCCGGTGCGATGCTCCATGATCTGATAATCAAAACTGGCATAGCCCTTTGAGATGGATTTTAGCCGGTCATAAAAATCAAACACCACCTCGTTGAGCGGCAATTCATAGACCAGCATGGCCCGGCTGCCGGCATAGGTCAGGTCCTGCTGGATGCCACGGCGTTCCTCACACAATTTCAGGATTGCGCCCAGATAGTCATCGGGCGCCATGATGGTGGCATTGATCCAGGGCTCCTCAATATGATCAATACGCACGGGGTCCGGCATATCGGCGGGGTTGTGCATCTCAATGGATGACCCGTCGGTAAGATGGATTAGATAAACAACGCTTGGCGCGGTGGTGATGAGATCAAGGTTGAATTCGCGTTCCAACCGTTCACGGATGATCTCCAGATGGAGGAGACCAAGAAAGCCGCAGCGAAATCCAAAGCCCAGCGCGGCGGAGGTTTCCATCTCGAATTCAAAGCTGGCATCATTCAACCGCAGCCGACCCATGGCTGCGCGCAAATCCTCAAAATCATTGGCATCAACCGGAAAAATACCACAGAAAACCACAGGCTGCGCTGGCTTGAAGCCATCGAGCGGTGTTGTTACAGGATTTTTATCATCCGTGATCGTGTCGCCCACGCGGGTGTCGGCAACCTCTTTGATCGAGGCGGTCAAAAAACCGATTTCCCCGGGCCCGAGACTGTCGACGGCAACTTTCTTTGGGGTAATCACACCCACCTGATCGATGGTATAGGTGGCATCGGCGCCCATCATACGGATGCGCATGCCTTTTTTCATTTCGCCATCGATAATCCGCACCAGGACAACAACACCCAGATAGGTGTCATACCAACTATCCACGAGGAGAGCTTTGAGGGTAGCCTCACTATCCCCCGCCGGCGCCGGCAGGCGCGTGACAATCGCCTCCAGAACGCCTTCAATATTAACACCGGTCTTGGCAGAGATTTCGATGACGTCGGTGGCATCGAGACCGATCACATCTTCGATCTGTGCTTTTACCCGGTCACAATCGGCGGCGGGGAGGTCCACTTTATTCAGGACCGGGACAATTTCATGGTCCACATCAATTGCCTGATACACATTGGCTAGGGTTTGCGCCTCCACGCCTTGGCTTGCATCAACAACAAGAAGTGAGCCCTCACAGGCGGAGAGTGACCGAGAGACCTCATAGGTGAAATCCACATGGCCTGGCGTGTCGATGAGGTTGAGCACATAGGTCTCGCCGTCCTGCGCCGTGTAGGTCAGCCGCACGGTCTGGGCCTTGATCGTGATCCCGCGCTCGCGCTCAATATCCATTGAATCGAGAACTTGCGCCTTCATTTCGCGGTCCTGTAACCCGCCGGTCACCTGGATCAGCCGGTCGGCAAGGGTGGATTTGCCATGGTCGATATGGGCGACGATGGAAAAATTGCGGATATGGGCAAGGTCAATCATTGGCGGCATATAGCCGGGCCCCCCGGGGGCGGCAATGGTCTTATGGGTCACTGGCGTTTTCAGACACAAAAAAGCCCGCGGGGTTTGCGCCCCGCAGGCTTCCTAATGCGCCTTTGTTGTGCGGTTTAGGCGTTTGATTTGAGCGCGTCGCGGATCTCTTCCAGCAGCACTTCCTGGCGGGGCGGCTCGGCCGGGGCCGCTTCGGCTTCTTCTTTTTCCATTTGCGCTTTGGCGGAGTTGATCCCTTTGATCACAAAGAAAAGGGCAATGGCAACAATCAGGAAGGCGATAATTGCATTGATGAACAAGCCATAATTAATGGCCACGGCTTCGGCCTCATCAACCGCGGGTTTCATCACCAGTTTTAGTTTTGAAAAATCGACACCGCCCATAAGCAAGCCGATTGGCGGCATCAGGACATCATCAACCAGCGATTTGATGATGGTGCCGAAAGCCCCGCCCATAATGATGCCGACCGCCATGTCGACCATATTGCCCTTCACGGCAAATTCCTTGAATTCATTTATCATTTGAAGTCCCTTCACACATTGACGAATGCGGCCCAACTCAATCCGTGGGCGCTCATTGATTCCCTGCACACAACCCTTCGCACTTAGCAAATTTTGCTGCCACATCAAACCTTTAGTGCGCGTTACTTACCGAAGGGACATAAAACACGCGCAATTAAGTCTGGCCCTTGAAAGAACGGCGGTACGATTACCGCTACCTTGCCAGCGGGCGCCGGTGTTGGTACCGCCGGTCGCCAAAGCCATGGCCGCAAGAAGCAGTCAGGCATCGTCAATTGAAGTCATTTTTTGGTTTGCCTTGTCCATGCCCTCTGCGCCCAAATCTACCAGAACACCAGCACCGCGGGCTTGGCAGCGGATGCTGAGTGGGCGGCGGCTCGATATCCTTGATCCCTCCCCGTTGGATGTGGAAATCGAGGATATTGCCCACGGCCTTGCCCGGGTTGCCCGCTGGAATGGCCAGACCACGGGGCCTTTGCCTTTTAACGTGGCGCAGCACTCTGTGATCGTTGAAGATATTTGCAGCACAATGAAACCCGGCTGGCCGGTGCAATGGCGCCTGGCGGCCCTCCTGCATGATGCGCCGGAATTTGTCATTGGCGATATGATCAGCCCGTTTAAGGCCGCGCTTGGCCCAGAGTATAAAAATATCGAACATGGGCTCCAGCGCGCCATCCATATCCGCTTCGGGATTGCACCTGAACTGCCTGAAACGGTTGAGAAAATCATCAAGACCGCCGACCGCGCCTGCGCTTTCCTTGAGGCGGTTCAACTGGCCGGGTTCGACGCAATCGAAGCGCGCAAACTGTTCACCCCGCCAGCCTCACTGACGGCGCGAACGCTGGTGCCACAAACGTCTGAAGCGGCTGAGGCAAGCTATTTAGCGCGTTTTGCTGCCCTCAATGGCATGATGTGAGCGGTTTTGGGGGCGATCGATTGGGCCCGAGCGCCTTCAACTCTGCGTGACCTCAAGTGTCTTTGAGCGTTGCCGCCTTTTTTTTAACCTCTATTCAGCCCATTACCTTATTGTCAAGATCATGCCTGATTGATGTGGCGCTGGATATACCTGGTGATGTCCGGTTCGTTCTTGGCGCGTGTTTTGACCGTTTGAGTAAAGGAATAGTCTGCTTTTCATGACCAACGGGTCTATCATATCGGAGCCAACACTGATCGTCAGTTCGCTGGAACGCGCGCGTGAGGCATTTGATTGCCATCGGCCCGCTCACATCATTTCCATACTGAGTGAGGACGAACCGCGTCCCTTTTTTCCCGGCATTGCCACATCAGATCATTTGAAGCTCTATGTTGAATGCGAAACCGGACCCACTGCCCACAATGAGACAGCCCGCACCCGCACGCACTCAATTGTGGAAAACTATCGCGCATGGCTCACCCAAGACCAAACCAAAACCGACATGGCCGCAAAGACAGACGGGAAAATCCTCATCCATTGCGCGAAAGGCGTTTCCCGGTCCATGGCGGCGGCCTACATCATTTTGTGCTTGACCCATCCTGACCAGGATGAGGACAGCCTTGCCCGTGGCTTGCGCAAGGCTGCCCCCCATGCAGACCCGTGCCTTTTCATGATCAACCATGCCGATGACCTCCTTCAGCGCGATGGCCGGATGTTTGATGCCATCGACGATTTGCCGCCCTGCCGCACAACTATTGACGCGCCCATCGTGCTCTTGCCTATGGCGGCGTGAGCCCTACGTTGCGGTCATGACTACAACACCGCGCCAGCATCAGGCTTCGCAAAGTCGTCGCGATCAATCGTCCAGATTGGAAAAGGCGGGCCGCGCGGGCACGCCGGTACAAATCACCCTAAATGCGGTGTTGGCCGCGCTTGAGGATAATGAACCCAAGGTGCTGTGCGTCACCCGCGGCGCCGATCACCTCGCCCTGCCTTACGGACCGTTTGATCCGCGTGAGCACCGCACCTTTGAGCGAGGATTGCGCGATTGGGTTGCGCGTCAAACGCGCCTTTCCCTTGGCTACGTGGAGCAGCTCTACACCTTTGGTGACCGGGGCCGTGAAGGGTTGGGCCGCAGTCTTGATACGCCAATCGAACATTTGGTTTCCGTTGGCTATCTTGCGCTCGCAGGCGATGCGGCACCGGTTGATGATGCCGATGCGCGTTGGCGATCCTGGTACAGATTTTTCCCGTGGGAAGACTGGCGTGCCGGGAAACCGGCCCTATTGAGCGATGCGATCCTGCCGGCCCTTGATCGGTGGACGGACAATCGTGCTGGCACAGTGGGCGACCACCGGCGCTCGCGTGTGGAAACAGCATTCGGGCTCAATGACCTTGGCTGGGAAGAAGAGCGCATTCTGGAGCGGTTTGAGCTGATGTATGAGGCAGGCCTTGTGGGGGAAACCCCCCTTCACGAGAGCGCTGACCAGAAAGACCCACCGCCTGACGCAGACTTGAAAGCACGCACGGGGCTGACCATGGCCTCGGATCATCGGCGTATTCTGGCCACCGCCATTGCGCGACTGCGCGGTAAGTTAAAATATCGTCCGGTGATCTTTGAGATGATGGGACCGACCTTCACCCTGTTCGATCTTCAGCGAGCAGTGGAGGCCATTGTGGGTTTTGCCCTCCATAAACAAAATTTCCGCCGCTCAGTGGAAAGCACAGGTCTTTTAATGCGCACGGGATCAATGTCTGATCAAACCGGGGGACGCCCTGCGGCATTGTTTTCGGTAAATCGCGAAGCCTTGCGCGACCGGGCGGATATGGGCCTCGTCATCCCTCGCCTTGGTCAAAAACTGCGCGCCCCGGCAAAAAGCTGACAGGGCAAAAACCTGACAGTATAGACCCAACGCCGCAGGCTGCGCCGATTGCTTGACGCTTGTTAACCTTTGCGGCACTCAAAGGATTGTCGACGGCGCCCCTTGCGGGTGCCCTTTTTAGACCCTATATATGCTCAGACAGAGCATAATCACTCAAACGGTCCATTCGGGGCCCACTGCTATCTATTTGAGGCGCGTTCATTGTCAGCTTTGTGTTGACAGCAGAAAAGCCGAGAAAACCGGCGCGAACGCTCCCGGCAATGAGGTAAGGAGACCAACCATGGCTGCATTTGGCAACGCCCCCTTTGACCGCGAAGGTGACACCACAACACTGATCAAAGCGCCGGTTCCAGCGCCAAAACCGCAGGCAAAAGGCGCTGCCCCCCTGCCCTATACCGATGAGGTGAAGGCCAAAACAGACCATCTTTACCCCCTCGTCGCGGACTTTATCCCCGAATTCGAATGGCAATTACACGCGCCCTATATCGCCGCCATCAATGCGCTAAAAAAACAAAAGAACGCGGTTATCCTCGCCCACAATTATATGACGCCGGAGATTTTTCACGGCGTCGGCGATATCAAGGGCGACAGCCTGCAACTGGCGCGCGAAGCCGCGGCAACGGACGCTGGTATCATCGTGCAGGCCGGGGTGCATTTTATGGCGGAAACGTCGAAAATTCTTGCACCTGAAAAAAAGGTGCTGATGCCCGATATGCGGGCAGGCTGTTCCCTGGCAAGCTCTCTCACCGGTGCCGACGTGCGGCTTTTGAAACAGAAATATCCCGGCACGCCGGTGGTGACCTATGTGAACACCACCGCCGATGTGAAGGCAGAGACCGATATCTGCTGTACGTCCTCCAATGCCGTGGAGGTTGTTGAGCACATTTGTGCCGAATGGGACACCGATCAGGTTATTCTCATCCCCGACCAATATCTGGCGCGCAATGTGGCGGCCATGACCAAAATCAACGTCATCACCTGGGCCGGTGAGTGTGAGGTGCACGAACAGTTTACAGCAGATGATATTGCGGAAATTCGTGCGGCAAACCCCGGCGTGATCGTTCTGGCCCACCCGGAATGCCCGCCCGATGTGTTAGCCGCGTCAGATTTTGCCGGTTCCACCAGCGGCTTGATCCATTATGTTCAGGATCACCAGCCAAAAAATGTTGTTCTGCTTACGGAATGTTCCATGTCGGACAATGTGGCCGCGGAAAATCCGGATGTGAATTTCGTGCGCCCATGCAATCTGTGCCCCCACATGAAACGCATTACCCTGCCCGGCATCCTCAAAGCGCTGCAAACCGGTGAACATGAGGTTCAAGTTGACCCCGCCATCGCCGCCAGGGCACGTCTGGCCGTAGAACGGATGATTGCGTTGCCCCTGAAAAATCAGTCAAGCTATGCCCATCGATACGCGCCTGAGGTTGCTATTGTGGAGAACCGGGCGACGGCCTAATCGCGGTAATGGTCACCGGGGTAGCGCAAGGGAGGTTTTCGAATGGAAAATCGCTGGGTTTCGATTGGCGTTGAATTTATCGCCATCGTCTTTGGCGTCCTACTCGCCCTGGCGCTCAATAACTGGCACGAAAACCGGCAGAAAACCGAATTTGTTGAGCGCAACCAAGCCATTATGGTGAGCGAGTTGAGGAAAAACTACGATGCCATTTTGCTCTCGCGGGATTATCATCTCAAATTCCTCTCCGAGATCATTGAGACCCGCGACGCATTCAAAACCGGCGAAGACTATTCGTTCCCCCCCTATTACGGGTTGCAACCGCCGCAAACACGAAATGCCGGATATCAGACGGCGGTGGCGTCGACCGTTTTTGCGGAAATGGAACCGGAAGCCTCCAGCGAGCTCATCTTTGCGTTCGACACTATTCGCAAGGTCCATGAAACGCATGCAAGCTACGCCAATATCCTGCCCTCCATCGGCGATGATACAGGTCGGTTTCTCAACCTTATAAGTTATGGTTTTGCTGATTTTCTGTACACAGAAAATGCGGCGCTGCGCGCCATCGCGCCCATTATTGATAAGGAACCACCCCCGCTCTGGACCACACAAACAGATAAACGTCCCTATTGATGACTGAAACGCTGATCATCGGCGCCGGTGTTGCTGGCCTTTATACCGCTCTGAAACTGGCACCCATGCCGGTGACGGTCATCACCGCACGGCCCCTTGGCACCGGTGGGTCCTCAATTTGGGCGCAAGGCGGGATGGCGGCCGCCGTGGGCGCGGATGATCATCCCGATTTGCATATAAAGGACACGCTCATCGCTGGCGCCGGGCTGGTGGATGAGCACGCTGCGCGCATTCTGGCACAGGGCGCACAAGCGGTCGTCGATGATTTGGTGCAATGGGGCGTTCCCTTTGACCGCGATATTAACGGCACCTTGAAAATGGGCCGTGAAGCCGCCCATAGCAGGCCACGCATCCTACACGCGACGGGTGATCAGGCTGGCGCCGCCATTATGGAGGCGCTGGTCAAGGCGGCCCGCGAGGCTGAGCACATTACCATCCTAGAAAGACTGGTGGCGGAAGATCTGCTTACGGATGACGATGGCCGGGTCGCCGGCGTCCTGATCTATAACGTGGATCAACAAAGCCGTCACGAAATGAAGGCGAGCCGGACAGTCCTGGCCACGGGCGGGCTCGGTGGGCTTTATGCGGTCACAACCAACCCCGTGCGCGCCCAGGGGCATGGGCTTGCCTTTGCGCTACGCGCCGGTGCGGTGATCCGTGACCCTGAATTTGTGCAGTTTCATCCCACCGCTATCGATTTGAAAAAAGACCCGGCGCCCCTTGCCACCGAAGCCATTCGCGGCGACGGCGCTTTCCTGGTGAACCGCGACGGCAAACGTTTTACCCTTAGTCACCATCCGGCCGGTGAATTGGCGCCCCGCGATATTGTCGCGCGCGCCGTCGAAACCGAGATTACCGCAGGGCGCGGTGCTTTTCTTGACGCCCGATCGACCATCGGCGCGGCTTTTCCCTCGAAATTTCCCACCGTGAATGCCTCCTGCCTTGAAGGCGGTATTGACCCGCAGTATGATCTCATACCGGTGGCACCAGCCTGTCACTACCATATGGGCGGGGTGAAAACGTCCCTCGACGGACGATCATCCGTACCCGGCCTATGGGCTGTGGGCGAAGTTGCCTCTACTGGTATTCACGGTGCCAATCGGCTTGCTTCAAACTCTCTCCTGGAGGCGGTGGTCTTCGCCGCCCGCACCGCAGACGATATTCTTGGGGTTGAGGCCGAACCCACTACCAAGGTGGCAGCCCCGGACGACCGCCTTGTACTTCCTTCAAAGCCTGCGGACCCCATGGTGGTGAAAGAATTACGCGAGGCCATGTCGAGCGGCGCCGCCCTGGTGCGCTCCCGCGATAGCCTGAAAGCGACCCGCATGGTGATCGAACGCCTTGGCGAAACCGCCCTAAAGGAAGAGAACCTAACCAGTGGTCTTCTTTCCACACTCATCACGGCACGGATGATTGTGGATGGTGCGATTATGCGCGAAGAAAGCCGCGGCGCCCACTACCGCACCGACTTTCCGGACACCGAAGAGCCAGCCGAACATACCGAGATAAGCTTGTGACCTTTGATAACCGACCCTTGGCCTTGCCCTCCCTATTAACGGCACCGCTTATCGACCGGGCCTTCGCGGAGGACTTTGGTGATGTTGGCGATCTGACCACCCAGGCTTGCATCGAGGAAGACAGCACACTGCGCGCCCAGATTACCGCGCGCCGGGCCGGCACCCTCGCCGGGGTCGATCTTGCCCGTCAGGTCTTTCAAACGCTGGACCCGGCGTTGAGGGTTGAAAACCGTCTTACCGATGGCGACGCGGCCTCACCCGGCGAAATCATTGCCACCATCGAAGGACCAGCCCGCGCTCTCCTCATGGCGGAGCGGGTGGCGTTGAATTTCCTCGGCCGCCTTTCGGGGATTGCGACCGCAACGCAGGCGCTTGTGGCGCAAACGGCAGGGACCCATACGCGCATCGTCTGTACACGCAAGACCACACCGGGATTGCGCGCTGCGGAAAAATTTGCCGTGCGATGTGGTGGCGGCTTGAACCATCGTTTTGGCCTTTATGATGCGGTGATGATCAAGGATAATCATATTGCCGCCAACGGATCGATTGCCAATGCGCTTGCCGCCGTGCGCCATCATGTGGGGCATACGGTAAAGATTGAAATTGAAGTTGATACGCTTGATCAACTTGCCGAGGTCCTCGCACAGCCGGAGGGTCAGCATGCGGATATCATTCTGCTGGATAATATGAGCCATGCGGCCCTTTGCGACGCGGTAAAACGCAACCAGGCCAGTACACCCCGCATCCTGGAAGCATCGGGTAATGTGACCGTTGAAAGTGTGGCAGCCATTGCGCAAACGGGTGTTGATTATATCTCGTCCGGGTGGATCACCCATTCTGCACCCAATCTGGATGTGGGGCTCGATATCATTTGAAGCCCCCGACCCGGATCGCCATGTGGTCAGGCCCGCGCAACCTTTCCACCGCGATGATGCGCAGCTTTTCTAGCCGCTCTGATTGTCAGTGTATTGATGAACCCTACTACGCTGCATGGCTTAACAAGACTGGCGCTGATCACCCCATGCGCGCAGAGATTATGCATCATCACGAAACCGACCCATGGGTGGTATCGCGGGCCCTGGCCAGCGGCGCGCACGGGCAAAGCCCGTTGCAATATGAAAAACACATGACACACCATGGCGGGTTAAACCTGTTGGATTTCGATTTTCAGGGGGTCCGCCACGCATTTCTTATTCGCCATCCGGCGCGCGTTTTAGCCTCCTACGCGGCCAAAATGCCAACAGTAAGCTTGACAGCCATCGGCTTTGCCCAGCAATGGGCACTGTTCGACACCATACGCACCAACACCGGCGGACCGCCCGTCGTGGTTGATGCGGACACAATCCTTGCCGAGCCAGCGCGCCTCTTGGCGGCGTTGTGCGACGCGTTGGACATTCCTTTCGAGAATAACATGCTGTCCTGGCCGACGGGGCCGCACCCGAGCGATGGGGTGTGGGCTAAACACTGGTATGCCAGCATCCATGCCTCCACCGGTTTTGGCCCAGCGCCGGGCGCGCTCCCTCCTGTGGCACCCCAACACGCCCATATTGCCGCCCAAGCCATGGAAATTTATGAGCGCATGGCGGTTTATCGTTTACGATAGTATGATCTGTTTACAGGTAATTAGTCACACTCTGCGCAGGACCCTCACATGGCTTCGAGGGTTTTGCCCCGCGTTTCGCGAACGCCCTTAAAGACAAAAACGGCGGAGACCGCCGCAGAGACCGCGTAAAAGCCATAAGCGCTGGTGAGACCCGTTGTTGCCAACAAAATCGGAAAAGTCATGGTGATGCCGAAATTCGCCATCCATTGGGCAAAACCACTGACCGCCAGGCCGGAACCGCGCAGCTGGTTCGGGAACATCTCACCCAGCAAGACCCACATGACAGGGCCCCAACTAAAATTAAAGAACGCCACATAGGCAATCGCCGCATAGAGCGCGATCTAACCGAGTATCGGCGACAAGGTAAGACCGGTTTCGGTCACGGTCGCTCTGGAAAAAACGGCAGCCATAACGGCAAGCGTCACCGCCATGCCAATCGAGCCGGTGAACAAAATTGGCTTGCGCCCCAAGCGGTCAATCAACACGATGGTCAATAGGCACGCCGCAATGCTGACGGTACCCATAATCACATTTGTCAGTAGGCTGTCTTCTTCGGTAAAGCCCACAAACTCCCACAACACCGAGCCGTAGTAAAAAATGACATTGATACCCACCAATTGCTGAAAAACTGCAGGACCCAAACCAACCCAAACGATGGGATAGAGTTTGCCCGTGGCCCCATCCCGCAAGTCGGCAAGTCGGGGCCTGTGTTCGGTTTGAAGGGAGGCCTCAATTTCCGCCAATGTCTTCTCACCCTGCACGGGGCCATACAAACGCTGGAGGATCGCCAGCGCCTTGCCGGATTGATTTGCAGCCACGAGGAAACGGGGACTCTCGGGGATAAAGAACAAACAAATGAGGAACAGCCCCGCCGGAATAATCTCTGCCCAGAACATCCAGCGCCAAGCCTCAAACCCCAACCAGAATTCACGAACGGAATCGCCCGCGGCACCGGCAATTAAGTAATTGCTTAAAAACGCCCCGGTTAGCCCCGTCACAATGGCAACCTGTTGGATAGAAGCCAAACGTCCGCGAAGCTGCGCCGGTGCTATCTCACTAATATAAGCTGGTGCCATGACGCTCGCTGCGCCAACCGCCAGGCCGCCCAAGATACGATAAACAACGAAGAGAACGGTCGTATCCGCGATACCCGACCCAAAAGCGCTCACCAAAAAAAAGTGGCTGATGCAAACAAGAGTGCACGGCGCCCGAATTGATCGGCGAGGCGACCGGCCACAAAGGCACCCACCGCGCACCCCAGCAACATAGATGCAACGCTGAACCCCGTGCCCACAGAATTTGACCCAAATGCCTTTTGTAAGCCTTTAACGGTGCCGTTAATCACACCGCTATCAAAACCAAACAGGAACCCGCCAATGGTTGCCACCAACGTAATCAGAAAAACAAAGGCAAGATCCGATTTTCCTCAAGAACCAATGCGGTCATCTGATCGTCCTCAGCTAATTATTCAACGCGCAGCGTCGTGGATTGATGGGAATGCGCACTATTGCCTACCATAATCGCAAATGTTCCAGGTTCCACAACCCGGTCCAGAGATCGGTTAAAAAAGCGCAGTTTTCCGGCGTGATCGCAAAGCGTACGGTTTTGCTGCCCCCGGGTGCAAGGCTGACCCGTTCAAAGCCTTTCAATTCGCGCACGGGCCGGGTGACGCTCGCGATCTCGTCGCGGCAATTCCATATCAACGCCCGACGTGAGTGCCAGTCTACCGGCTTCTCCTAGCGACCCCACCAGATGATGACGCCGCTGTAACTCATTGATCGCAAAATAGTCGGCCACAACTGCGCCATCAAATCCCCATTCTGTACACAGAATATCATTCAATAGCCAATCATTTGCGTGGGACGGGATACCATCAATCTCATTATAACTCGCCATAACACTTGCGGCGCCAGCCTTTTTGATCGCCGCTTCGAAGGGCGGAAAAAAGACTTCGCGCAAAACACGCTCGGGCACTTCTGCGGGACCAACATTCAGCCCTGCCTCTGGTTGCCCGTGTCCTGTCATATGTTTTAGCGTCGCTAGCACCTTATCTGTGGCGATCTGGCTGGCGCTTTTTCTACCTTGAAAACCGTTAACTGCCGCAACGCCCATACGGCTGACAAGATAAGGGTCTTCGCCAAAGGTTTCTTCAATGCGCCCCCAACGGGGATCAAGCGCCACATCAACAACAGGTGACAAAACATGATGAACACCGCGCACCCTGAGCTCGCCAGCGGTAACGGAAAAAAGCTCTTCCACGAGCGCGGGATCAAACATACTTGCCAAGCCGATCGCTTGAGGAAAAGGCGTTGCATACCGGCCCTGAAAACCATGCAAGCCTTCCTCGTGAAACAATGTGGGAATCCCGAGACGGGTTTCCTCAATCATCCCTTTCTGTATGGCGTTGGTCAGCTTGATCGTTTCACCCGGTGTCCGCGATGATCGTTTTCGCACGACCGTTGAATCATTCACGTCCTTGCGCTCGGCTGGTCCCTCTAGTCCAATTGTATCTTGTGGCCGTGCGATACAGCCCATCCCGTAGGGAAAAGCAGATTTCATTTTTTCCGGCGAAAAGTCGCCATTTTCATTAAGAATTTTCGTCCTGTCCATCCAGATGCACGTGATCTGCGCCAGCTTTTCATCGAGCGTCATTTGCGCCACAGGGGTGCCGATTGATGTGTCGCTCCTCACTACCGTTTCAGCCTCTGGCAACACTGCATCGGCCTGATCTGTACAGCCAAAAAGCAGCAAGCCCATAAGAATTGAAAGATTAATCTGGCAAATTCGCATTGATCACTTCTATTATCAGTGCACGGTTGATCTGATTTTCATAAAATTCCTGAAATTCGGATTGACGAATAGACAACAGATTGTGAGCGCGTGCATCGTCGCTGATGGGGTTCATCTTATCACCCGGCCCGGTGAGGTACATTATGTTGGCATCCGGCCCGCCACCCTATCGCGCACGCTTCATCTGGTCCACTATATAGACCTGAATGATCGCTCCGGCTTTTAAAAGGACCGGAGCCAGGGCATTGATACCGACAATATGGCCGAAAAAGAGATCCTTACGGTCACGGGTTTGACACCGAACTTTCGCGTCAAAACCAGAACCAAGCGTTGCTCGCCCACCATGGGTATGCAACTTCATATAGGCAAGGATGTATCAATATGATCAGGATTGAATTGATCCGTATACCCTAAAAACTTCTTCCACTTTGCGCTGGGTGGCTGGCCAGGGCGTCCGCCAGTCGGTGGAGACCACCCCGCTAACGCCTGGATAAAGAGGCTTTTTTATGCGACTAATTATTACTTGCAATACGTTTAGGCTTGTGGCATCAGCTTTGAAAGTCGCTCGCAATGCAGCAATGGCCCCGTGGCCGCACCGCCCCGGCACTTACAGCCACTACTCACAGGAATCCCCATGCGTCATCAAGGATATATCGAATCTATCAAAATGCTCGATCTGGGCTTTGCCGGCGCGCTTGCCTTGTGGGGATTTCGGGCCAGCGCGGCTGGCCAGTCGCAGTGTTGCGCGATTGTTGCGGGATATGAGCGGGCGTTTGGTCGGCAAAGCGATGACGTGCTCGCGCTGATGCTTGATTATGCACAAATACTTGGCAATGAAGGACGGCGGCGGATCGGACTTAGCCGTTCCGGATGCGGCGGCCTAACAGCTGATGAACTTTCGATTGTCGCCACCCTTGCGTCGGCACAACTCTCAGGCCAAGCGGCAACCACTGCACACTTAACGTGGCTGCTTGGTAAGAGTCCGAACCCTGATCACGTATCGCTGGTTTATGCGCTCGGCCAACACTTTTTACGCGCCGGGCTGGTGATCGCGTTACCGGATATTAGCGTGTCCGACCCGGCCCCGGAGCCCGAAACCGAGGCGCAAATCACGTATATTCACCCGCATATGGGTACGGCTTAAACTCAACCAAGGACGTTTCGTCTACTGATGAATGAACGTCAATCGATCTATCTCTAAACTATAGTGCCGGCACTGGCTTGGTTATCTGCCAGCGTCTGGACCGGTGACATGGATTGCGGCAGCTCTCGCTCTCTATGCAACCAACCAATAAGCTGGGAGACAGTTCGCAAAACACGAGAAAGGCGCAATAAAGAAGGTAACCCTCTATACGGGAGCGTCCAGCACCATTACGAAGCCGCCAAATGGCTCTATTGCTACCATCGTTGGCGTCGCTGGCTGAATTATGATTTGGCCCACACCAAAGGCGCCGGTACTGTCCGCACGGGTCGCATCTGTCTGACCGTCATCAGTGGTGTCACTATATATCAACGCTGTTTGTTGCGCCTCTCCTAAAAAAGACAGGTCGAGTGCCAATGATTTGGCTGTGTCCTCGCCATTGATCCCCACCACGTACCACCGCGCACCGCGGCGCCGTGCCAACACAGCGTCCTTACCCGGATAACCGGTCACATAGCGGGTTTCGTCCCACGCGGTGGGGAGCGTACGGAAAAAATCCTTATACGCCCTCGGCAACTGGCGCAGGCTTTCGGGTGCATCAGCAATATGCTGCAGACCTGATTCAAACAAAACCGATAGCGCGGTCTCATGGCTCAACGTCGTCCGTCTAGGGATCATCTGTTGCTTATAGGTTACAGGCGTATAGTCCATAGAACCGATCACATTCCGTGTAAAGACCAGTACCGTGTTCTGATAGGGCGCGAGTGCCCCATAATCGCGTACCCCGCCGAAAGTATAGGCCTCCGCACCAAGCACCGATTCCATGGTCATCAGGTTTGGCCAGGTACGCGCCCACCCACGCGGAATTGTTGACCCGTGGAAAATCACCATGATCTTGTGATCAGCCGCATCCCGGAGAATATCCAGATAGAGCTGCATCATGTCCTGTTTGTCGCTATGGAAAAAATCGACCTTGATCGCTTTCACACCAAGCATTTGAAGCCGTTGCATTTCCTGACGCCGCCGCCGGGGATCATCCATGATATTGCGGGGCTGTTCGGTGACAAAGTTATGCCGCCCGCCGGAATTGTACCAGAACGATAATCCCACCCCGTGCGCATCCGCGTGGGCCACAAGCTGTTCCATGGAATCATCGCTGATCGTATTCCAATTGGCGTCTACAAGCGCATAGGGCCAACCCATTTGCGCTGCGAGATCAATGGAGTTTTTCAATTTGGGCAGACTGCGCGAGCTGGTGTGATCGCTTGGCCAACTCCATGCGGACACGCCCGGTTCAATCCAATCGGTATCATCGATCTGGCTAGGCGTACTTAAATGGAAAACAAGACTGCTCTCAACCAGTGCGCCGGGGGTGCGGCCCACTATACCGATGCGCCACGGACTGGCCCAAGGCAACTGCATGGCAGCGGTTGCCCGCCCAAGGCCCATGGCACTATCCGCCAATGGCGGGGCCAGACGGTAATGGCCACCCGGTGCATCTGGGGCGAGGTGGCTACCCTGATCATCAGCCATCAGATCAGTTTCGTGGATAAGCAACCAGAGACCCGAAGTCGTCTCAAATAAAGAAGGAAACCCCCAGCCCGTGCCTTGCGCCCCCGTCTCTGCCGGTGCTTCGCGCACGGTCAAATTGGTACGGGTGTCAATGGGTATGCCGCGCGTAAACGACGTTTCATATGCGGGGGTATAAACGCCAGCCACATCATAAGGTTGCCCCCAATGGGTACCAGCTGCCGCCAAGGCAAAGCTCGTGGCGTCTTCCTCCAACCAATGGAAAAGGATATCCGTTTCCGGTCGGCGATAGCGCACGCCAAAGCCGTCATTAAAAACCTGAACATCAATGGCAAGGCGGGCGCTGGTTTCTTCATCGACCAAGGACAATGTCAACGTTTTAGCGGTTGCTTTATTCGCTCGGCGTTTGCCGACGATCATTTGATAGTCATGGTTCGCAACGCCGCGCTCCACCGCTTCTAGGCGGACGGTTTCCCGAAAATCCGAACGTACCATGAGGTCAGGCCGACGGGTATCGGCTACGGCGGTGACAATGCCTAAATTCGACCAGGTGAGGACAGCGTCATCTTCAAAGGCGACCGCATCTTGGAAAGCGGTGTTAGCTACATCATTGTGCGACGCATCGGGACCGTTATCCCCGCCCCAACGCCGAACGGTAACCGTAAGACGTCCGTCCGGGGATGATATTGACCATTCATTAGCCCGCCCGTCTTTTTGCGCTAACCCACCGCTTTGCCCGGCAGGTCGCTCGGCATTGCCATCAGCGCGTTCTGCGCACCCCGTGATAAGAAAGAGGTTAGATATCAAACCCAGTGTACAGAATAGTAGTGAGCGCATTGTTTCCCTTGAGAAGAATATTCTCTTTTCAATCAGTCATTCAGCGGGAACCGCAGCTGGTTGCCAGCTTCCCTCCAAAGCGTGGCCAAAAATCAGACGGTTTGCCGTCAATGCCACCGTGACACTTAAAAGGAGCGTCAAAGCCATTCCGTGAATTTCGTGAAAGGACTGCCAGCCAAAAATAAAGCTGGCGTAAAAGATCACCCCGCTGACCACACCAATGATCGCCGCACGCGCGTCAACATTGCGGAAGGCGAGCCCCACAATAAAGGCCGATAAAATCGGCATGGACAATAATCCATATAGTTTCTGCACAGTGTTAATGATGCTCGTCTGCGAGGCAAAAAACGGCACAATCAGGATCGCTAGCACGGTGATGGAAATCGAGAAAATGCCGCTTAGCTTTGGCACATTACGCGCAGGACCCACATAGGCTTCATGCAGGTCACAGACATAAAGGGCAGCGGACGCGTTCAAAATGGAATTGAAAGTGGTCAAGACCGCCGCCGCGAGCGCTGCCGCAAAGGCACCAGAGAGCCAAACGGGGAGAATATCGCCAACAATTCGTCCGTATGCCGCATCATTAATATCCCCATAGAGTTTGAAGGCAATAATCCCGGGTAACGTCACAATGATTGGCACAATCATGAGCCTGATCCCCGCCGCGGCCAGCACCCCTTTTCGTGCCTCGTCAAGATTAGGCGCCGCCATGGCGCGCTGTGTGATTGTTTGGTTTGTGCTCCAGTAAAAAGTCTGAATAAAGATCATGCCTGTGAGCAGCGTATGCCACGGAATCGGTGTCGGTTCATCGGCACCGAACATGCCTTCCCGCCCGATCAGGGTCAGACGCTCTTTTGGGATTCCGGAAAGATCAAAACCAATGGCCTTGAGACTGAGAAAAACAAGCAGCAGAGCCAATGATAAAATCAGGATGCCGCTATACGTGTCGGACACGGCAACGGCGCGCAAGCCGCCCAGAATAGCATAGGCAGCCCCCACCGCCGCGAAGACCAGCGACATAACCAAAATGGTACTGTCCACCTCAAGAAACGTGCCCACAAAAACCCGCTCCCCAAACAGACCTGACGCATCAAGACCGGTCATGGATTTCAGGAAAAGCGAACCACCATAAAGAATGGCCGGCAGAAAGATGAAGAGGTTGCCCAGCAGAAAGAGTACAGAGATCAGTGCACGAATGTGTTTATCATTATATTTGCGTTGCAATAGTTCCGTCGTGGTCGTGCAATTGTTGCGGTAATAGATCGGCAGGAAGACAAAAGCCAAAACGAATAGCCCCACCACGGCCGCCAATTCCCACCACGCAATGAGGAGCATTTGACTACCATTCATACTGACCAATTGATCCGTTGAAAGGTTGGTAAGGGTGATCGATCCAGCAATAAAGTACCAGCTCAAACCGCCATTCGCCAAAAAATAGTCTTTCCCCGAGCCGCGATCACCGGCGGCCGCTGCCCGGCAATGGAGCCATGTGAGAAAACCGATGAGCGCGGTAATCAACACGAACACCGTCAATTGGATTGGATTGGCCATGGACGCCTCCCTTGGCAGTTTAGCGATCGAACCACTCTAACCGGTTGCATTGCAGTGACCGTTTTACGATCTTCCCGATTAATTATAGCACAATAAAAGACAGGCGGTGTACGAAGTACAGCCGCCTGTCAGATATGAGCACCCGGGAGGGATGTGCTCAAACGTGCTGGTGGAACGCCTGCCTGTCAGTGAGCGACACAATGATGTGTGTCGCCCACTGTCAACGACCGTCACTAGAAGGAGGCGCGCACACCAAACAGGTACCGCGAACCAGTGTTCGAATATGTGAGCAATCGGTTCTGGAACCGCGAAAAGTCCCGCGTATCCACACCAAGAACATTGATGCCCTCGACGAAGAATTGGAAGTTTTCACGAATGGCATAGGACGCCGCAAAGTCGAGCTGCCCAAACGCTTCGCGCTCGCGCGGCTCACTGAAGTTTGACTGCGCCAATACCAGGAACTGATCGCGGTAATTATAGGCAACCCGCGCCGAGATCGGGCCTTTTTCATAGAACCCGACAATGTTGATGGTATGCGGCGTCAAACCGTTAAACCCAAGACCCGCCGTGGGTGAATTCAGGTCGCGGTCAACTTCACTGGTCACGTAAGTATAGTTGAGCTGTGTACCAAAGCCGTTCCAGATGCCCGGCAGGCCGGTAAACTGGGTTTGGAAGGCAACTTCCACCCCGGTCAACGTGCCGGTTTCGCCATTCCGGCTCCGCGTATCCTGGAAGGGTACGAGAACCGTCTCATCTTCCGTACGCCCACCATTACCGGCAGGTAAAATAACGGGGCGGTCAATCGGCAAGGTCGAAAGCTCAATGAAGTTTTCGAACTCCTTATGGAAGCCCGTAACCGTTAAGGCGCCGGTGTCACCAAAGTAGTATTCAAACGCCACATCATAGTTGGTGGATTCAAATGCTTCGAGGAACGGGTTACCACCGCCGGAGATTGGCGCGTTTGACCGACCGCCAAAGGTATTCGCCACACCAAGCTCGGTGAGTGTTGGCCGCGTCAGTGTTTCAGAAAACGCGAACCGAACAATCGTGTTATCCGTTGGTTCAACCTTGATGTTAAACGACGGGAGGAAATTGATATACCGGTTATCGATTTCCACTGGTAAGGTTGGGCCAAAGTCAATCAAGAGCTGCGTGTCACCTGGTGATTCCCGGAACTCTAGAACTGGCTGATCAACACCACGCGACAGCGTTTCAGTGATCGCGACGCGGAAACCCGCATTGGCACTCCACGGCAAGGCTCCCCCAAAATCGCCGCCCCACTGGGAGTTGAAGTAAGCCGCATAAACGGTTTCATCCACCTCAAAGCTGGCACCGGGATTAAAGTCCGGCTCATAAAAACCAAAGACTGAATCGGCGTTCGCATCGCGGCGCGCAATCAGATCGGCATTGGATTCCGGCGAGCTACCCAAACGCAGCGGATTGTTGATGTTCGCCGTATCGTTCAGCACCCGGAATTCGTCCTCGATGGATGCCGTCAGGGTCTGCTGTGGTACGGTTTCTGCGCCGGGCACTCCTTCCAGGAAGCCGTCAAAGGAGAACTCGCTCAGGATCGAGGTGTCGAAGGCAACGGTGTAACCACAATAGGCACAAAGGATTGGACCGCCTTGTGTCGGCGAGAAATTATCAAACGTGTTCTGTGTTTTCGACCGGTCGGTGACAATACCGCCAAATCCGATAGCGCGCAGGGCACCACGCTAAATATTCCAATCACCATCAAAACGGATTTCAAAGACTTCGTTGTCAATGTCTGTCCGATTCACGTTGACAAAGTGCAGCCGCTGGATCGACCGATCAGTTACCCCGACAATGTTGGTGATGGTGGAGATACCATCATCATTGGAGAGCTGAATCAGCGGTGATTCCGGCGCAAGCGCACCAAGTACCACAAATGGGTTCGTGCCATCATCTGTTGCCTTTGAGTAGGAGGCATCAAGCTTCAGGTTCAGGGTTTCGGTAACGTCAAAATCGAAATTACCACCAATGGCAATCGTTTCAGCAAGGCGATTGTTCGAGTTCAGAACATTACCGTTTTGCGACAGACCAACCTGCGGTGCGATCAAGGGATTGCGATCCTGGAACGTGACCCCTGGACGGCTAAAGGAAACGACCGTGCCATTTTCATCAAGAATAGGATTGATAAAGGGCGGGCTGAAAAAGCCGGAGAATTGCGTCGCGTTCGAGTCAATATCAAAGCGCGTATACAGACCATCAAGCGTGAATGTGAAATTATCGCTTGGGGCAATCTGCGCCGTTGCGTTGATTGTAAGACGCTGGCGATCTTATACATCGCGGCTATGGACAACTTGCTGCTGTACCCGTGCGCCATCTGGCAATTCACCCAAATCATCAGCGGTCAGACCGGATGAGCTTTCCGGTGCATCAACGATCGTATCTCCACTGCGCAACGTAAAACCATTGGTGAAGGAACTATCTTCCTGGGCTCGGCCATCGGAATAAGAAACACCAACCAGAAGCCCGAGCGTTTTTGAATCGTTCGTCCACGACGCAACAGCATCCGCCTGCAAACCGATACCGTCGCGCAGGGTGTCATAAATACCGGCACCGGAAATTGAAAAGGCCGTCCCGGTATCAAGAGGACGCGCGGTGATGATGTTCACCTGGTCACCGATACCGCCCGACTGGCGATCCGGCGTGGGTGTTTTCAATACGTCAAGACGGCTGGTGATGTTTGACGAGAGGACATCAAACGAGAATTCACGGCCTGGATTGTCCGTGGCGATTGTCCGTCCATTGATGAACACGCCAACAAATTCCGGGCCGAGACCACGGACAGTGACGAACTGGCCTTCACCACCGCTCCGGTCAATCGCAACACCGGTAATCCGCTGCAGTGATTCAGCAAGGTTGGTATCCGGGAATTTCCCCACATCTTCCGCAGAAATGGAGTCAACAACCGAGTCGGCATTTCGCTTCACATCAATGGAATTTTTCAGACTGCCGCGAATGCCCGTGACAACGATTTCATCGTCAACATCCTATGCGTTTACCGCTGCCGGCACGAGAACGCCAACGGCGGCCGCTCCCATTAATACTGATCTTAATTTACGCATTCGTTCCTCCTGTTAAGTCAATTTTTTTTTCGTTACGCAACCGCCCCCAAAGAGGGGTGTATTAATTCGTTGCTATTATTTAGCCCTGATCGACCCTTTATTACCTCCTCAGGTACCAAATTTCGTTGACGAACGGCTCGGTTTTTCCCGTTCGATCGGATATGCTTGTTCGAACCAGGATGAAAAGGCTTTGATTTCAGCCCCGGTCATATGCAGCCCCAGCTTTGAACGCCGCCATATAATATCTTCCGGTTTCGCAGCAAATTCATGGGCCACCAGGTAGGCGCATTCGCGTTCGGTGAGCCCCGCCCCAAACTGCTTGCCCAATTCTTCATCAGTTTCGTGATCATCCAGGATTAGGTCCATCCGCGTGCCATAAGCCCTCGCCAGGCGGCGGATCAGCGCGGCCGAAAACCCCAGATATCGCTTTTGCTGGGTTTCAACAAACCCATCAAAGTCAGCATCGGGAATATCCCCTCCCGGTAACGTTTTATCTTGTGTCCAAGGCGCGCGCGGTTGATCCCCCGTGTTGGTTATCGGCACCCGCCCGGTAAGACGGTCTACTGCGTGCTCAGCCATTTTTCGATAGGTCGTTATCTTACCACCAAAAATCGACAGGAGCGGCGCGCCCGCTTCCTCGTCACTCATATCAAACACATAGTCGCGCGTAACAACGGAGGCATTGTCTTGCTGATCATCAAAAAGCGGACGGACCCCGGAATATGACCACACAACGTCATCGGCGGAGATTGACTGATGCAAATAGGTGTTCACCAACGAACAAAGATAAGAGATTTCTTCTTGGTCGATTTCAACGTTGGCGGCATCGCCCTCAAAGCCGAGATCGGTGGTGCCGATCAATGTAAAATCCTGCTCGTAGGGAATGGTAAAGGCTATCCGCCCATCCGTATGCTGAAAGATAAAGGCCTCATCACCGTCATAAAGCCGCCGGGTGACGATATGGCTGCCTTTTACAAGGCGCAGATTGCCAGCGTTGCGCCGGTTGGGCTCACCGCCTTGTCGCCGCAAAACATCATCAACCCACGGGCCCGCCGCATTGACGACGCTGCGGGCGAGGACCCACTGCTTGGCACCGTTGGCGTCTTCCAATAGCACACGCCACAAACCGTCTTGACGCTCGAGGGTTTTGCAAGCCGTGCGCGGGCGCATTTGCGCGCCGCGCGTTTTCGCATCAAGCGCGTTGAGCACCACAAGGCGCGCATCCTCTACCCAGCAATCGGAATATTCGAAGCCGAACGTGAACTCTTCATCCAAAAACGCGTCCGTTACCGGCCGCGCGTGATCATTTGCCGGCCCACGGGTACCGGCAAACCGCCGCCGCATTGTGGGCGGTAGCATTTTACGTCCGCCCAAATGATCGTAAAGAAACAGGCCAAGACGCAGCAGCCACGCCGGTCTTAGCCCTTTGTGATGCGGCAGGATAAATCGCATCGGCCAGATGATGTGCGGCGCCGCGCGAAGCAAGCGCTCCCGCTCATTTAAGGATTCCTGGACTAGCTTAAACTCATATTGCTCAAGATAGCGCAGGCCGCCATGGATCAATTTTGTGCTGGCAGATGAGGTGTGCGCGGCGAAGTCATCGCGCTCACATAAAATGACGCTGTAGCCGCGCCCAACCGCGTCACGGGCGATACCGACACCGTTAATGCCGCCGCCAATCACCAGAATATCAACCGGTTTTTGCTGTCGCGCTACACTCATGCCGCCAAAATAGGGATGATCGCCATGTTCGCAAACGAATAGTGTATTGTGCAATGCACCAAAACGAACATTGCCGTTTGGCTGTGTCTTTTATGCCAATGGAGACTGAAAACCGCCGAAAACCAAGGGGCGCTGCCGCCCTATGCCACCAACGATATCGCTGGAAAGCGCCGTTCCAACGCGGAAAACCAGTCCGTGGCCGCAGCCGCAGGCACAAGTGCCACGATACACCCCCCAAAGCCGCCGCCGGTCAACCGCGCGCCAACGGCCCCGGTTTCCACCGCCCCCTCAACCAACGCATCAATCTGCGGGGTTGTCATCTCAAAATCATCGCGCATGGACCGGTGGCTTTGCGCAAAAAGCGCGCCTACCGCGGCAAAGTCTCTCGCATTTAACGCTGTCACCGTATCGAGCACCCGGCGATGTTCGGAATGCACGTGGCGGGCGCGGCGTTGCAAAACCGGGTCCAACGTCCCGATCCGCGCCGCCGCCTCATCACTCATTTTGCACAATTGAGGCACGCCGAGCGCTTGCGCGGCGGCTTCTGATTCGTGTCGACGCCCGGCATACCGCCCATCTTCCAGCCGCCGGCTAACCCCCGAATGAACGACCATAAAGCGATGGTCCGCTGGCAAATCAACCAGCGTGTAATCAAGACTATCCGTATCAAGACAGAGCGCCTGACCATGGGTGGCGATGGCAACCGCCATCTGATCCATGATCCCGCAAGGCATACCGATATAGTGATGCTCAATCGATTGCGCCCATAACGAGACTTGGACATTGTCAATCATCCGGCCCGCGGCGGTCAGGATCGCTTTCAAGGTGGCCACCGTGATGGCCGCCGACGAGGAAAGACCAGCCCCGTGGGGCACATCACTTACGGTGGCAAGACGCGCCCCGCCCTCAATCAACCCCTCAGCGCGGGCCAGTTGCAAGGCCCCCACCACATAGTCAGACCAATGATGGTTTGCCGGATCATCAAGCGGACGCGAAACGCTTTGGCCAAAGCCGTCCGCATACACAGTATCGTGATCAATACCGGTGCCCAAAACCACACCCACATCAGCGCGATTGGGTATTGCCGTGGGCAACACCGTACCGCCATGATAATCGATATGCTCCCCGATGAGATTGACCCGGCCATGGGCCATGGCCAGTCCATGGGGCTCTGCGCCAAGGGCCCGCTCAATCCATTGGTGCCGCTCGTTTTCTATTCCGGTCATCATAACGCTCTAAATATTTTTGCCGTTTCTTCCGGCAGGACATCAACCGTGAAAAGCCCCGTGGCTTGCTCAACGGTGGCGAGATATTTGATTTTATCGGGGGAGCGCAAGAGTGGATAAAACTGTGTTGTAAAATGCCAATGATCCTGCGCGTCCACCGGGCTTGCCTGTACCGACATCATGTAGGGGGTGTCGCGGCCAAAATAGGTGTCATACCGCCGGGTCACCTCCCCTAGCAGCCAGGCAAACGCCGTCAATTCCTGATCACTATGGTCGGCAAGATGCGCGCGCCGCGCCGTAGGGGCAATCCACAACTCAAACGGAAACCGGGCGAAGGGCGGCGCAAAAACCGCAAGCCCATCTTTTTCGGCAACCATATAGTCATCCCACCGGCCCATCTCGTCGGCGAGACTATAGCCCGATGCAAACGCTGACGCCGCGTCGCGCTGAACCCGGGGAATGATAGAAAACGCATAAATCTGACCGTGCGGATGCGCCAGGGTTACGCCAACCGCATCGCCGCGATTTTCAAAAGGCAAGACAAACCGCGCGCCGCCCCGATAAAGCGCCGCAAAACGATCAATCCATGCCTGTACCAACAATATCCGCCGGTCGTCAGTGAGCGTTGCAAGACTACCGGTGGCGGCGCTGGTATAGACCACAACTTCACACCGCCCGGTGGCGGCGCGTGTCTTCACACCGGTGGGCACGGTGAGCACACTTTGTGACCCGAGCTCCGTCTCACCCGAACTAGCGAAGCTGGGAAAGCGGTTCTCGAAAATGGCGAGCTCAAAATCCTCGAATGGAATTTCCGTCACAATTGCCGATCCGTCCACGGAGTTACGCATGGGTGCCAGCGGATCATCAGACAGAGACGGCTTGAACGTTCGATTTTGTCGACCTGCGGCGTAGACGGACCATTCCTGACGCAAAGGGTGCCAACGCAATTGCGCATCCTTCGGCCCCCCGTCAAGATTTTCACTGGCCATGGATAAGTTATGGGGGCCGCGCCCATAGACAAAGAGTGCTCGCCCGTCGGGCTTTTCCGCCCGCCGCACATGGGCACATGCACCATTGACGGTTCTGGATACTGTTTCGTGCCGATCCACCTAATTTACCTTTTCTGTCTGTCCTGCCATCTTATCATCAGTACACGCTTAAATGGCATTGACTTCGAACAGGAGACAGGATTCCGGCATCATGAGTGGCAGTTGAAGACCGACCCGTTTGAGGATATCGCCGCGCGCCTCCAACCCTTCATGCAACATGCCATAGGTTTCAAGATGGATTTGATAGGGCGTCTCAACCTCCGTAGGCCAAGCAACCTTTAGCAGGTAAACCCGATCGGGATCGAGACCGTGAAACTTCATTACGCCCGGTAAGACATGGGGAATAGACTGAAGGATCGCACAGGAATAGAGCGCGCGTGACCCATCCTTGGCAATCACGCCTACAGTATTTTGCCATGGCGCGTCATCCACCCGGATAAACTGCCCCTCATGGATCAGTTCCCGATTATTTTTGTATAGCGCAATGGCTTCTTTCAGAGCCGCGCAATCCTCTTCATCCATTTCAAGCAGGTCTGCCTCAACACCCATATGACCAAATAACGCTGTGGCCGCCCGCAGTTTCATGGACAAATGCCGTCCCGTCACATGGCAATCACGTGGCCCCACATGGGCGCCCAAGACGCAAAGCGGAAAGAAATAAGACGCCCCCCGCTGAATGAGCTGCCGGTCAAGGGCGTCATTGGAGTCCGATGTCCAAATCCGGTCTGTGTGCTGAAGAATACCGAAATCCGCCCGCGCCCCGCCGGACGAACAGCTTTCAATCTCGACGCCTGAATGCTTGTTGCGCAGCTTAGCGATCAGCGCGTAGAGCGCCCGCGTCTGACGGTGGACGGACGCAGCCCCATCATGACCGCCAGGATGCGACAGGTCGCGGTTCATATCCCATTTGAGATAGTCAATCTTTGGATATTCACACAAGATTGCGTCGATCTGGTTAAAGATATTGGCAAAGGCGTCGGGGTTGCCAAGGTCCACAACAAATTGGTTCCTGAACGGCACATGGGGCGTCGGTTCTGCACCAAGGATCCAATCGGGGTGAGCACGGAAAAAATCGCTATCTTTGTTCACCATTTCCGGCTCAACCCAGAGCCCAAATGCCATGCCGCGCCCATTTACCTGGTCAATGAGCGGCTGGAGGCCATCAGGGTACACCGTTTTATCAACCACCCAATCGCCAAGACCCGCCGCATCGTGGCGTCGCCCGCGAAACCAGCCATCATCAAGTACAAATCGTTCAACGCCGAGATCGGCGGCACGATCCACAAGGGTGCTGAGCGTTTCCATATCGTGGTCAAAATAAATGCCCTCCCACGTGTTGTAGTGCACGGGCCGGGGGCGCGCGGCCACATGCGGGTCACGCATATGAGTGTGGTAGTAATCGTGAAACCCGGCCGACATCCCGTTAAAACCTGTGGCGCTGAACTGGGCAAAAAGATCAGGGGTATCGTAGGTTTCGCCGGGGGCCAGATGCATCTCCCCCGGGAAGAAGTATTCTCCGGCCTGCACAACAGCGCGTCCATCGGCCAGAAGATCAACGCGCATCCGGTGATTACCGCTCCAGCCAAGATGAAGGCCGAGACAGATCCCGCGACGTTCCTGAGTTTGTGCTGTACACAGAATAAGCCCGGGGAACCGGTCATGGGAGGTCCGCCCTCGCCGGTTTTCCACCACAAATCCGCCCGAGGGTATGGGGGAGCGGTCCGTTTCAAATTCACTGGCCCAACGCCCGCTAAAGCTGACCATTTCGGTGAATTCGCGTTGCACCGGAATACACATTACCGCCATCCAATCGAGGGTCAGCGGCTGCTCGCCATGATTTTCAAGGCTCGTATTCATGACCACAACGTCACTATGGGGATCAATGGTGAAGGTGTGCCGGATGGTCAGGCCGTGATGGTCGTCAGCACCAGTCAAACTGATCATTGTCTCGGTCTGGGTAACATCGGTGGTGCGCAGGAGGGCCGCCCAACTTTGCCCCGCCCGGTGGGCTTCTAATCCCGATGGGCCAAGATAGCCCGTTCCTGGTTCACACGAGAGCGAGATCGGCACTTCAAGCGACGCAACCCCGCGTGCCCCCTGACGGGCACGGAGCATATCGATGGACTGCGCATCGGTATCATCGCGCAACCGTTCACCCCAATACACAAGGCTCGGGCTGGTACCGATCTCCGCTTTGAGGATCAGGGTGGACCGCGCCCCATTCAAAACAAAATAGGCAGGCTGTGTCATGGGCGTAGCTTTCGAATATTAAGACTAGTACGGATCAAATATTGGTCGCTCAATCAGGGCGCAAGCGCACGGCGTACCGCCTGCTGCCAGCCGGCCAGCAAACCGTCGCGCACAGATTTTTTCATGGTGGGCGGGATGATTACATCGCGCTGCCAGCGCCGGGCAATGTCGTCGAGACCATCAAAATACCCCATCTGTAAACCGGCAAGAAAAGCTGCGCCCAGCGCCGTTGTTTCCATGATGGTTGGGCGCTCTACCGGGGTTTGCAGAATGTCGGCCAGAAATTGCAGCATCCAGTCATTGGCAACCATGCCGCCATCAACCCGCAAATTTGTGTTGACAACACCGTCAGCCTGCATCGCCGAAAGAAGATCGGCGGTTTGATAGGCAACGGATTCGAGGGTCGCCCGGGCAATGGCCGCGCGCCCGCTACCCCGGCTTAAACCGCATATCAGACCCCGCGCATCGGCCCGCCAATGGGGCGCACCCAAACCAGCAAAAGCGGGGACAACATAAACCCCCTGATTACCATCCAGCGATTGCGCCAAGGCTTCGGTTTCACGGGCATCTTTGATGATCCCAAGTTCATCGCGCAGCCACTGGACACTTGCCCCGGCGGAGAAAATCGATCCCTCCAGCGCGTAAGTTGTTTCACCGTTTAAGCGATATGAAATGGTCGTCAGCAAATTATTGCCCGACGTCACCGGCTTTTGCCCAGTGTTGACGAGGACAAAGCACCCCGTGCCGTAGGTGCTTTTGATCGCACCTTCGGCAAAACCCGCCTGACCGATAGCTGCCGCCTGTTGGTCCCCCGCCACTCCAGTGATGGGCAAAGGCCGGCCAAAGAGCGCCGTCGCCGTCATACCAAAATCAGCGGCGCAGTCTTTCACCTGCGGGAGACAGGCACGCGGTACCCGGAAGATTGCCAGCAGCGCCTCGTCCCAATCATTGGTGTGAATGTTAAAAAGGCTGGTGCGGCTGGCGTTGGTGGCATCGGTGGCATGCACTTTGCCTTCTGTGAGCCGCCAGATTAGAAAACTGTCAACCGTGCCAAACGCTAACTCTCCGGCTTCGGCTCTGGCGCGCGCGCCCGGCACATGGTCAAGGATCCATGCGATCTTCGTGGCGGAAAAGTAAGGGTCAAGCAAAAGCCCAGTGCGCTCCCGAACGAGCGGCAAGTGTTCGGCCGCCCGTAAGTCGGCACAAATTTGCGCAGTCCGCCTGTCTTGCCAGACAATGGCATTATGGATTGGCTCCCCTGTCTTTCGGTCCCAGACGAGCGTCGTTTCGCGTTGGTTGGTGATACCCACGCAGCTCACATCGTCACCCTTGGCGCCCGCTTCCGCGACGGCTTGTTTTGCGGCGGTGATTGTCGTTTTCCAGATCGCCTCCGGATCATGCTCGACCCAACCGGCATCGGGATAAATCTGCGGAAACTCCGCCTGCGCCACGGCGAGGATTGAGCCGGCACTATCAAACACCATGGCCCGCGAGCTGGTGGTGCCCTGATCAATGGCGAGAATTGCGTGCCTTTCAGCCATGAACCTTTCCTTCCCTCAATCAATGCGCCTAGCATCTTTGTGCGCTCTGAAAACCGGTCTTTTATCGATCAGATCACGCCGGTTTTTTGGATTCGTACGCCATTTTCGTTTGCGAACATAGACAAAAATGTCGCGCCCTCGCCAAGAACCATATGCCCGACTGTTCACGGCACTGGGAACGGACGCCGATCTGATTATAATCAGTAAAAACAGAGACTTGGACCGGTATTGGGAGCAAATTGAATGGACGGACTATCGCGGCGCCAGCAATCCATTCTCGATCTTGTTGACGAACATGGGTTCGTTTCCACCGAAGGTATGGTGGATGCCTTCGGTGTCACACCGCAAACCATCAGACGCGATATCAATGACCTTTGTGACCGCAATCTTCTCACCCGCTTTCATGGGGGCGCAGGCAAAAATGTCAGCACAGAGAATAATCCTTATACTGAGCGTAAGAAGCTCTTCCCCACCAGCAAGAACCATATTGGCCAGTTGGTCGCAACCCACATTCATGACGGGGCGTCCCTCTTCATCAATATCGGCACCACGACTGAAGCAGTGATGGAGGCCCTTCTTGATCATAAGAACCTGCGCATCGTGACGAACAACCTCAACGTGGCAAGGATTGCCGCAGAGAATGAGAGTTTTGAGGTTTGTGTCGCCGGCGGCATCGTGCGCAATCGCGATGGGGGCATCGTTGGTCAATCAGTGACGGACTACATGGCGCAGTTCCGGCTGGATTTTGGGATCGTCGGGGTCAGTGGCATTGCTGAGGACGGCTCGCTCCTTGATTTTGACGCCCGCGAAACCGAAACAGCAAAAGTCATTTTTCGTAATGCTGAACGCACCTTGCTTGTTGCTGACCATTCCAAATTTGGACGCCGCGCCATGATCCGATTCGGTTCTTTTGCGGATATTGATGCGCTCTACACGGATATTTCTCCCGAAGAGCCCTATGCCAGTGCGATCGGTGATCAAGGCACCGAAGTCTTTGTAAGTACCGGGGATTAAGCACAAGCCTATCAGCAACGCAGGCACGCCAAACATTACGGATTATTTCGCGTCAAGCCAACGCCGCCAGCCGATAACGTTCGCCCGGCATAAAGCATGTTATCGGCCTCAAGTGAAATCGGTGAGGGACCATAATTAAAGGTATACTGATAATCACCGATGCTTCGGGTCCGCGCACCGGCCACGTGCCGCCTAATCACGAGCCCCGCCCGTTCCAGACAGTTTGTTATGAGGCTATCCAGAAAAGCCGTATCGGGAATACCGGCCACATAATGGGTGCGACCCTCATGAAAATAGAGCGCATTGCCCGCGTCACTGACAATCTTCGGCAACAGCGCGGTTTCGATATGATCAAGCCATCCGCCGATTGCAACAGGTTTCCCGTCAAAGCGCGCGGTTTCCGCGTAAAACTTCGGAAAGCTCTCAGCACGAACAATCGTGATGGGCAATAGCGACGACAGGCTTGAAAATCCGAGACCGCTGGGGATTTGCATATTTTCCGTAAAGCTATCGGTACGCGGACCAAAGACAAGCTCGCCCTCACACGCCTCGAATGCATGGGCGGCGTCCTTGCTCACCTGCATCAGACTTGGCACCAGAACGAGTTTATACCCTGTGAGGTCACGCCCTGGCGGTACAATATCAACGTCCTGGCCCAATTGACGAACCGCGCGGTACCAATTGAAGACAAGAAAGAAATAATCCCACTGGGTCCCTTGAGGCTTGATTTGCGACATCCAGGCCGTTTCATAGCTGAAGATAAGCGCAATTTTGGCCTTAGATGTCGGCGTTGAGTACGCCCCCGATACCGGATGCTCTTTGACCTCGCGGGCAAGGGTTTCCACCTCGCCATAGGCCGGGGCCGGGCGATCATTCACACACCGCATCCCGGCATGGAGATTTTCCTGGGCAAAAGGCGCTTGCCGCCAGCGGAAAACACTAAAGAGTTCTGCGCCATGGGCACGCGCCTCATGTCCCCATAACCGCACCATACCGGGAAGCGGGGCGGGATTATTAGGTGCCCAGTTTACCGGGCCCGGCTGTTGTTCCATCACCCCCCACCGCCCATCGGCACAGGCGCGATACAGATCATGGTGCAAGCCGGCAAAATCGGGGTGCCCTTGTCGCATAAAAAGGCGCTTGGCTTCGGCGTCATATGCCTCCTGATCAAGAAAACCGAGGGGATAGCTATCCCACACCGCCACATCAATATCCTTACCCAGATCAAAATGGTCAAAATCAAGAAAATGCCCCATGAAATTATGATAAACATCAGCATAGGGCGTCTGTTTCTTCAAAATATCTGTCTGCAGACGATTATAAGCAACAACCTGATCGGAAGAGAAGCGGTAAAAATCGAGCCGGTGGGCAGGGTTTGCCTCCGTCACCGTCTGCATGGGTAGATCAATTTCATCGAAATGACGGTAAGTCTGCGACCAGAAGCATGTTCCCCATGCCCTATTCAGGGCGGCAATGTCCGCATATTTTTCACGCAACCAGCTGCGGAAGGCCGCAGCGGCATTGGCAGAATAGCTGCGTACCGTATCGTGACATCCATATTCATTGTCAGTCTGCCAACCGATGAGCGCGGGATGATCTGCATAGCGTTGGGCCATGAGCGTGACGATCCGTGCGCTTTCACGACGATAAATCGGCGATGAAAAGCAATAATGGCGCCGCGAGCCAAACCGGCGCGGGTGACCATTTTCATCAAATGCAAGAATATCCGGATGCAGATCAATAAGCCACTTTGGCGGTGTTGCTGTGGGTGTCCCAAGGATCACCCCAATCTCATGGCGATGAAAAAGATCCATCACCATATCAAGCCAGGTCCAGTCAAAGTTGCCAGGCTCTGGTTCCAGGGTGGCCCAAGCAAACTCTGCAATGCGCACAACACGTATTCCGCATGCCGCCATATTCTGCGCATCAACTGACCACTGGTTTTGATCCCATTGTTCAGGGTAGTAACAAACGCCAATTTTCATCTGTGTCACCGGTCTTCATTGAGGGGGATCAGCGGGCTGCCATATGCCCCAGCACTTTATTTTGCCGGGGTTTTTCACAAGCTGGCAACGGAAAACTATGGCCAAAGCGCAAAGAAAAACCCCCGGCCCAGAGGGACGGGGGTTTTGTACGCAACACCATGTTTACGCCACATGGGTCTTCGAGATTGCCGGACTATGCCAGGATACGGACGCGCGCATCGCGAGAACAATAGTTATTGGCAATCCGGTTTAAGCGGCGACGCGAAATACAATCGGCTTCCGGGCCACGAACCGCCACCGTACACACAAGGCGATTTCCTCTGCGCCCAAAGGTCACCTCTTCGGTAAGAACGATCCGCGCATTGTACCGAGTGCGGAATCGCTCGCGCTTGATCACCTTGGAATCAGACCCACGGCGACGATTATCATACCGGTTATCGAATCGATTATCGCGGTTATATCGGTCGCGCGTGTTCACGGAAATACGCACACCATTACGGCGATAGGGGTCAGCCCGATGGAAGCGATCTTTTGTAAAGCGGTCTTTGCGCTGGTTATGGTGCGCACGGTGGTCGCTTTTTTCATATTTTGAGACCTGCTTGTCATAGGCGTTGGCCGAAGCTGGCGTTGCGGCCATGACAGCTAAGCCGGCAAGGCCACCGGTAAGCGCCAACATGGCGCGTTTGAGTAAAGGTGCTGTGGTCACACGCATCGCGATCTCCCTTCTTGTCAGGCCCCAGAAGTGGGGCCGGGATCGATATGGTGATATAAACAGCTAAATCTGGCACGATTGACGCCCATTTGCGCCGATAACAAGGTTATTGGGACGTTAATGCCCTATTTTCGGCAGAATCTGTCAGGGAGTGCGCCCTTGAGATGGATTAGCCAGAAGCAACATCCGGGGCGCTTTGGGCGGGTGCGTCCTCTTCCAACGCCAAATTGCCACCATCGCTGCCATTTTCATTGCCATCAGCGGACGGAACAGCTGCCTCTTCAAGGACACCAATATCCGCCAATTTAACGGCGAGGCGGCGCTTATCGAACGGCTTCAGAAGATGGTGGGCTGCCCCGGCCGCGTGGGCCAGCGCGAATTGCTGCGGATCGTTTTCTGTGGCGCACAACACGATGTGCGGGCGCTCGTCGGTGGGCAAACCGCCAACTCCGCGCAAAAAATCAAGAGCCCCCAAGCTGGGTAGGTCCCAGTCAAGAAACACAACCGATGGGTGATCTTGACAGCAGTAATCAACTGCCTCGGTGGCGGTGGCGCACTCAACCGGGGACAAGCCCAACTCCTTCAGCATTTCAGCCATGATGGTGCGTATTACAGCGCTATCTTCAACAATAAGGCAGGTTTGCATGCCGGGATCCCCTAACGAGACTAGGATCGAAGTATCCCCGGCAGCTGTTAGCTTCAGGTTAACCGCAGCCTAAAACATGTCTTGCAACCGGCACCGGCATTAGGAACGGGCGTACCAATCATGTTTGCGCAAACTCAGCTGCCATGGTGATCGCGTCGTCAGTGCGGACGGCGGTGAGGTGCCCACCCTGTTCGCGCGCGAGGAGCGCGGCAAGATAGGCCGGCGTATATTTTGGCTTGATATCTGCCCCATCGCCGCCAAGCGCGCGGACAAAGTCATCATTCAAGAAGAGCCGTGGACCAGTGATGGTCAGATGATAGCTTGCGCCCACCTGCGTCACGGTCACATCGCCGCCCCTCGGCACGCATTCACTGGCCGCGGCGGTTAGGATCAACAGGACCTTGATGCGGTTCTTATCCGCAATCCCGACGGGTACCTGCCAATCGAGGGTGGCCTTTGTGGTATCAAATAGGGTGATCAGAACCTCTTCGGCTTCCTCGGTCTTGATTTGCACGCCGTATCCGCCGGCCGCGCCATAGGCGAGCCGCGCAAAACTCAGGAGCGCCAGCGCCTTGCCTGTGCCTTCACGCACCAGACTGTCCGCCATCTCGCGCATATCCGCATCGCTGTCCGTATCATCAAGCATGGATAGCCCAGAGCCAATGGCCCCCACCGGATTGATCAAATCGTGACACACCCGCGAACACAAAAGCGCCGACAAATCGAGCGCGGTCAGTTTTGAGACATCATCAAGGGGCAGATCGCCGGGCGTGTGATCGACGGTGGACTGAGACATATCATTCATGGTGCTGATCCTATTTTTGTTTCGAGACCGTCGACCGATTCGCTGCCTGGGTTTAGGGCCGTCATCTCAGCAATTTCCGCCCTCTCATTGTGGCGCATGACTTGCTCTATGGACCGTTAAAGACTTTACTAACAGTGTCAGGTTGAAGGCCGGGCTCTGGCTTCTTTGACCCCCCTGAAACGGCAAGGCCAACCCCTGCCCGTTCCGTAGTGATGAGTACCATGAGCGCTTACCCTGTCCGGCGACGCCAAAAAAAGCGAAAAGAGCGTGCCTACCATGAGGGCATCGGGCGGCTAACCCACACTCAATTTGAAACGGGGCCAGTGCAAACCAGTGGCCGGCAGCCTTGGGGTTTGGCCGTGGGGGTGTTGATCGTTGGCGCCGTTGTGTTGCTCGTCGCCATGGGGGCCCGCCCGCTCATTAGCGCCATGGTGACAAAGCCAGAAACCATGGGCGATTCATCGGTACCGCGCCACGTAAGTATGCCCGCCATTGTCAGGCCAGCCACGGCCATGGCCCCGCCGTCACAAGATGAGACCGAGCCTGCACTGCCCGTGACCGCAGCAACGGCGCTGCCCCCTGAAGGCCCCCGCTTTCATTTTGATAGCCCCACCTTGAAACCGCGCGGAACCCACCAAGTGGCCGTTGTGGCGGCGGGACCAATGCCGGATCAACGCGCAAAAGACCGGTTCACCCCAAGGCGAAAACCGCGCGGGCAGTCCAATACCATAGCACTTGATTTCGCGGGCGGTGAGACACAGAGCGCGCCCGCCATTGATGTGCGCGACCCGCTCTCGGTTCACCCTTTGAACTTGCAGCAGACTGCCCTTTATTCAACGCCGCTACGCCCCACATCTTTTTTCGCCACCGCTGATATGGGTGAAGCGGATATGAGTGACGATGGCACCGGAAACAGTTTTAGTCCCTATACTGATGCACGCCTGAAACGATCGCCCAAACGTTTGTCGGATCAGGCTTTGCTGGCGAGTTTTGACGGTGACCTAACTGCCTCCGCACGCACGCAAACGGTTCAATTGCGCCGCGGGGAGACGATTGCCAGTCTTTTTTCGCGCACCGGCATTTCCGGCAAGGATCAGAGCCAAATCATCAAAGCTCTGGGCCCGCATATCCGTTTGCGCGCATTACCGGCGGGGTATCGTTTTGAGGTGACGTTGCAAGCGGCCAATCAAACGGCGTTTCAACAAGCCCAAGGGGATAGCAGCCCAGCGCCAGCGGTAACGGTAATCAGTACACGCACAAGTGATGGAAACAAATTGTCCGTGAAACGGCAGGGGGATGGAACCTTCGCAGCAAAACTTGCGGCGGTTGAACGCACCCGGCGTCTGCGCGCCAGTAGCGGCGAAATTCGCGGTAACCTTTACCTATCCATGAAAGCCAAAGGTGCACCCGACAGCGTCATCAATGCCTTTGCAAATGTGTTTGCCTACGATATCGACTTTCAGCGTGATATTTTTGCCGGGGATCGGTTCGAGGCGATTTACGAGGTCATCTATGATGATGAGGGCAAAATTGTCGATGGCGGCCAAATTCTCTTCGGGCGCCTAAGTTGGCGAGGCCAACGCCGGGAAAAGGGCTACTATTTCTTTGATCCGGCAACATCGACACAACGGGCCGACTATTTTGATACACAAGGAAAAAGCGCCCGGCGGCTACTCATGAAAACGCCCATCGACGGGGCGCGGTTATCATCGCGGTTTGGGCCGCGAAAACACCCCATCCTTGGCTATCGCAAGACCCATAAAGGCGTCGACTTTGCCGCGCGCCGGGGTACACCGATTAAAGCAACTGGCGACGGAATTATTGAGAGAGCCAACCGATTTGGTTCCTACGGAAACTATATCCGAATAAAACATGCCAACCGGTATAAAACCGCCTATGCACACCTAAAAGGCTTTGCCCGCGGTATTCGCAAAGGTAAACGGGTGCGCCAAGGCGATATCATTGGCTATGTGGGCACAACGGGCCGATCCACCGGACCGCACCTTCATTATGAGGTGCATTATCGTGGCAAACCGGTAAATCCCCAGGCCCTAAAAATCGCCACGGGAACCGTTCTGACCGGCAAAACCAGTACAAAGTTTGAAAGGCACCGCGAAAAAATAGACCGCTTGCGCTCCCCAGCATTTGAAAGGGCACCGCAACTTACGCAAATGATCGGTGCACCTTAAAAAGGTAAAATCACGTCCAGTACACGGCAATGCTTGGGATACAGACAGTTTCAACCTGATGCCAGAGAAAGCATGAGCACTAGACCCAGACTTGTTGGCACATACCGTAACCTTGTTCGACCTTAAGCACCGACCTGTCATTTTGGGTCCTGGCAGGCAGTCCTTCGATGCGCACACAGGCATCGCCACGGCGGGTCGAAGACCGCACCTGTGCGTCGAAGGACATGGAAGTGAACTCATTGGAATTCGGCGTTTTTAAGAGCGGGGATGGGAGATTAAATGCCAACGACCGAATGGCTTTATCCGCGTACCGCTTTTTCTAGCGCTTCACGGGTGACGGGATAGCCAAGGCCATCCGGTATTGTGAGATAGCGCTCACCGTCAATATCCTTCACGGCTGGCGTTATCGCATCGCGCTCACCGGGATCGCCATGCGCGATGACGGCCTTCACACTGCCAAAGTCGCGAAGCCGCTCCAGATTGCGGGCCGTTGGGAAGATAATCTTTGCGTCCCCCTTATCGCTGCGGGCTAAAAACTGTGTGGGCGTCGCCCATTCTGCGCTGAGAGATTCAGCACCATCGGCCACTGCCACGTGACCCGGCGGGACGCGCGCGGCAAAAAACCAGGTGTCAAAGCGTCGATTGACCATGGCTGGCGTTTTCCACCGGGCAAAAAAAGTGAGTTGGTCGAAAGCCGGGGTAAGCGCGTGGTCTGTGAGGAATTGAGCAAAAAGCTGGGCATCGTCATTGATGGCGTTGCGCATCGCCATGAGATCGGGGACGAGCGCCGAAAGCGCCTCACCGGTTAGGAGCTCGCCATCGCGATAGGCAAGAAGAATACCGCATTCTTCAAAGAGCTCACGGATGGCAGCGACGCGTACATCATGCTCCGTATCAGGACTAGCCTGGAGTGCGCGATGGGAGGACCCGTCAGCCAACCGCCATGGCGGGGCTTTATCGGCCTGATCAACTTTACCACCAGGAAAAACCAACGCGCCGGCTGCGAACCCCATGGTTGCCGCGCGTTCCCCCATCAAAACCTGCATCGGCCCTGTGCTATCATCCAGTAGTAGAACCGTCGCGGAGCGTTCAAACACCGGCGGCGTTTGACCTGACCCCCCCGATGGCCCGTCAGACGACGCCGCAGGTACCATGTGCGTTTCCTCTCCCAAGAGTGCGGTTAGTCAGCGCTATGCGATGCGCCTCTGTCAGCCGTAGGCGCACTGGCTAAAAGCCGCAAGCGCGCAAAACAATTGCGGCGCTTATCAGGGGAACGACACGATCGATACAAAAGCGAACGGTAGTCGCCTCAGCCAAAGATACGTGGTGCATGGGTGGACAGATATTCGCGTGCCAACCGTTGGGCCTCAGACATCTCATCGGTGGACAATTCGCGGGCAAGCTCAGCCCGGTAGTGGCGCGCCTCGGCATTGCCTTGCATGGCAGCAAGATTAAACCATTTATGCGCCTCAATCAGATCAAGACGCGAGTTTGAAACCGCGATTGAAGCGGCAAGCCCCCGGCGGTACATTTCCTCACTGGTCAGAACCGGTTGTGCCGATTCCAGCGTATGCGTATCAAAAGCAACAGACATGTATTTTCCCTCTGCCTATCAGTCACCCTTCGCCCCTTTTGGCCCGGACTGATTAACCAAGAGAATATTGCTCAACGGTAACCTAAAATCTCGTTAATGCCTCCTCGCATGATCCGTTGACTGATTTTTTAACACTCTGTTTACGATAAAAAACGCGAGATTACTGGCATCGCGTTTGAATACGCCATCAAGAAACTCAAAAATGATTTTCTTACGGTGCCTATTTTGCGCGCCTTGACGCGGCAACTTCAACGCCTCTACGGGCCATTAAGCCTTAATATCATTCGTATCGGGATTATTATTCGTCAGCCTTAGGTTTTTCTTTTTTCTCCAGCCTTTCAAATGATCCCAGACCGCAGCTGCCTGCGAAAATACCGCTGGTGTTATCAATCACATTGATGATTTCGTTCCGGCAAAGCCGCCCGGTTGACGTTGTGTATTGGATACGGTTTCGGTTGCGCGCAGCACCGCGGCATCCCCTGGTGACGATATTCAGATAGCGCGCGCCCCCATTGGCGCGAATGAGGAAGTATTGGGCATCGAGCGGCTTTATTTGCGCAATGCGGCGCAGATTGAGACAGGACTGAAATTCGCCCGTGCGATTATATTTATCGAGAACAGCAGCGGCAGTGGCGCTGGGCTCCGGTTCACCCTCATTTAAGGCCGAGGCAGCGGGACAAATGGCTAATGCGACAAATAGAACAAGGACTGATAGGATTTTGCAATTAAATGGGGACACAAGCTGAGAACCTCCCGAAAAAATGCGTGCGCTGTTGGCGATACCCGCGCGCGCCAAGAAAGCGTATGATTGCTTCATAGGCGTATCCTATGCCTGATCAGCATCTGTGAGAAGAAGGATTTCAGCAATGGCTGAGAAGCGCTATCGCAAAAAAGACGGGTTGCCCGCTAAAATGTGCCCGGTTTGTGAGCGGCCTTTTGATTGGCGAATGAAATGGGCCAAAAACTGGGAAACGGTAAAATATTGCTCGGACCGTTGCCGCGGACGTGCGAAGTCTGATCGTGCGAGCGCGAGGGACGCCTGATCGCTCCCCTGTTTCCTCAGACCGCCAAATACATCCTGTTGATCGCGAATACAGATTGCCATGACCGCCCAAACCCACACCCTAACAACCGATGACGATGACCGGGGCACGCGTCTCGATCGCTGGTTGACGCAGGCGCTGCAGGCGCGCGGCGCAGAGTTCACCCGTTCCCGGATACAAGCCTTGATCACCGACGGGCACGTCCGCCTGAATGAAGGGCCGGTGTTGGCCCCTTCGACCAAGGTTAAAACCGGCCAAACCTATTGCGTGGCCATACCGGCGGCCATGCCCACGACAATCGCGGCGCAACCCCTGCCACTTGATGTGGTATTTGAGGACGAGCATCTGATTGTCATCAACAAAGCGCCCGGGCTTGTGGTGCACCCTGGCGCAGGTAATAGCGACGGCACGCTCGTCAATGCTCTCATTGCCCATTGCGGGGATAGCCTATCGGGTATTGGCGGCGTGGCACGGCCGGGCATTGTCCACCGCATCGATAAGGACACCTCCGGTCTGTTGGTGGTGGCCAAACATGATGAGGCGCATCTTGGCCTCGCGGCATTATTTGCAGAGCACGATATCGAGCGTGCCTATCTGGCGGTCATCCCCGGTGCGTTGCGCCCCGGTGTGGGCACGGTGGAAACACTTCTTGGGCGGAACAGTCGTGACCGCAAAAAAATGGCGGTGATCGGGGACACCGAAACCCGGCCCGATGCCCGCCATGCGATCACCCACTATAGAACACTGGAAACCTATGGGCGTGATCGCGGCCGGATGCCGGGGGAGCCGCTCGCCAGCCTCATCGAGTGCCGCTTGGAAACCGGGCGCACCCACCAGATCCGTGTTCATATGCACCATTTGGGGGCGCCGCTGTTGGGCGATCCGGTTTATGGTCGCGGGCCCGGTCTTGCCGGCCTAAAACCGGGCGATGATGCCGCCGACGCTGCCCGCAAAACCCTGCGCCAGTTTAAGCGCCAAGCCCTGCATGCCCGCGATTTGGGCTTTGTCCATCCAATTTCAAAAGAAGCCTTGGCGTTTTGCGCACCCTTACCAAAAGACATGCAAAGGCTAATAGACGCCCTCGGCACGCTGTAGGCGACTGACGGTCAGGCCAATGGTGCTGCATCAGAAACGCTATTCACCGGTAACCCTGGCACCCCGTTTGTTTCTTGCGCACTAGACTTTTGATCGGCACCGGCACGGCGGCGTTTTAACTGCCAACCCATCGCCGCAAACGCCGCAATCATCAGGACCCAGATTTGCGGTTCGGGCGTAGATGCCGCAACCAATTGCGATAGCTCAACGCCGTTAAAATTCGCCGAGTCCAAAAAGATTGTAGAACTCCCGCCGGGATTGCTCGTGGTTGTTACCTGAAAATAGTTACAGCCATCATTGACCCCGCACCCTACAAACGCGAGAAAATTGAAATCGATCTCTACACCCCCAGACCCTGTAGAGAAGTTTCGATTGTGATAAGACTGAAAGATACCGTTTTCCAATCGCCCAAAGGCAATATTACCGACCGAAACACCGATATCGGTAAAGAACGCCAAAGAGACGCTGTTGTTAATCGGCGTAAAACCATTTGACGCGAAAGTGGCAAAGGGCTGACTCAGAAGAACGCCAATGCTTTGCCCCGGCGTGGTAACAACACCGGCATTGTTCCCAGCCATCAATAACGTCACAGGATCGCCATTGGTCACGGGCGTGACAAACGTCGCACTTTCCGCCGATACCGGGGCCACCATGGTCCCCGCCATACCAATGCTTAGGCAAGCCGCCAGCACCCGCGCGCCAATCTTCCCTCTTGTTTTCGTCAAAAACGCCATTTCCAGACCCTCTCATTCTTTACGGTTATCGCAGACGGGGCCTTAAGGTTTTGGAAAGATTGAGAGTTAATAGGGCGTTAACATCGTATCAATGTGCCGGTGACGCATGCCCATCTGGCACGGATTTCCGGCGGTCAAGGGTTTGTGAAGTCGGCATATGAACCTTGGAACCAGATTAAATGTACTTACATAGGTAAGTCAGTCGCGAAGACCGGCAAAAATCTGGTGGGAATTTCCTCATGGCGAATGATTTAGTAAAGAAAAGCAACGCGGTAGCGAAAAAAACCGCGACGGACACCCTGCCCACGGCGGTAACGCCGGAGGGCAGTTTGAGCCGTTATCTAACCGAAATCCGAAAATTCCCCATGCTGGCGAAGGATGAGGAATACATGCTCGCGCGCCGGTTTGCCGAGCATGAGGATGCCAATGCGGCCCATAAACTTATCACCTCGCACCTGCGTCTGGTGGCAAAAATTGCCATGGGTTATCGCGGCTATGGCCTGCCCATCGGGGAAGTGATCTCTGAAGGGAATGTAGGCCTGATGCAAGCGGTCCGCAAATTTGATCCGGAAAAGGGCTTTCGCCTTGCCACCTACGCCATGTGGTGGATTCGCGCCTCCATCCAGGAATATGTCTTACGGTCATGGAGCCTTGTCAAAATTGGCACCACGGCAGCCCAGAAAAAGCTGTTCTTTAATCTGCGCAAGATGAAGAGCCAGATTGATGCTGTCGACGATGGCGATTTGCATCCCGATCAAGTGGAACATATCGCCACCAAGCTGGGCGTGACCAATGACGATGTTGTTTCCATGAACCGGCGCATGTCGGGCCCGGAAACCTCGTTGAACGCGCCCATGCGGAATGATGGCGAGGGCGGCGAATGGCAGGACTGGCTGGTTGATGACAATGCAGTCAACGCCGAAACCTATTTGGCCCGCGAAGACGAGCATGACATGCGCATGGATTTGTTAAGCGAAGCCCTGGGCAATTTGAATGAGCGTGAGCAGCGCATTATCACCGAGCGGCGGCTGAAGGAAAATCCTTCAACTCTGGAAGCGCTATCCCAGGAATATGGCGTTTCGCGCGAGCGGGTTCGTCAGATTGAGGTGCGCGCCTTTGAAAAACTGCAAAAAGCAATGCTGGCCCTCAATAAAGAGGCCTTAAGTCAAACCGCAGCGCCGGAATTGCCAACGCCATAGGGGTTGTTGCTGTTGTTCCCCCCGGTGCGCGGCATTGGTGTTGCGTCCTGACCGACCCCCGGCGTAGAAGCATCGTGGGAGGATCAGCGTGTGCACATTGTCTGTTCAGACAATAGGAATTGCTCTCCGGTTTTTTGTCGCTACCGCGTGACCCGAACCATGAGCCGAAATCGGATGATCCAAAGCCTTTTCCTGATTGCGGTTGCCGCCAGCGTCATGCTTGGCGGTCTTATTGTGTTCAGTACACCGAAGGGTGACCGGAAATGGTCACCAGCCCTCGCCCAAACGGCTGTGTTCGAGGAAGTTACGCCCTTTACATATCACTTAAAAAACTTGCGCCGCTGGGAATATGCAGCGCCCGATGAGGCGCTGCGCAAAGACTGGGCCGATATTACGGTGAAGGCGGAGGATTTATCGGCGGTATGGTTTTTTATTGAGCCGTTTGGTGGCAATCCGGTTTTTGCCCATAGCCTCTTATCGTTTGTTTTTGATGACGGAACACAAGCGCCCCGCACCATCAGCGTATCGGTTGAGGCCAGAAAAGAAGCCGGTGAACCCTATTCTGCACTCCTCGGCGCGCTGCGCGCCTATGAACTGTCTTATGTGTGGTCAACAGAAAAAGACGTGCTCTCGCGAATTGCCGTCAAGCTTGACCATCAACTGTTCGCCTACAAACTAAATCTGACGCACGAACAGGCGATGCTGATCTTTGACCATTTCGTGAAACGCACCAACGCCCTCGCCAAAAAGCCGCGTTTTTATAATACGCTCCACTCAAACTGCACGAACGAACTCGCCAAAGTCGTGAATGAGGCGTTTCCCAAAGCACTACCCTGGCACCGGTCTTGGGTGTTGACGGGCAAGTCCGGTAAATGGCTCCACGACCTTGGTTATGTGGGCAGCGAGGGTGAATCTTTCGCTGCGTTAAAGGCACGCTCAGATATCCAATCTCTGGTGAAGGCTACTGTTCGGAATGATCATTTTGCCCAAGCTTGGCGCGCGCAGCGAACGCCACACCCTCAGTAAACGCCGCCCAGATCTTCGAGTTCATCCGCCTCGGTAAGGCCCGGCGCACCGCTCAAAGGATCAAGCGTATTGCCATCAAGGACACGCTGGTTCTGAATATCGTCTTCAGCCTTGAAAACTTCGAGAACCACATCGCGGTCACCAAACCGGGCAGGAAGCCCCGTCGCGGCGTTGATCCGGACGAGGCGAACGCCGGACGGTACCCGAAACGGGATTGCCGCTTCATCTTTCAGAGCCTCGGCCATGAATTCTCCGAAAATGGGGGCAGCCACCTTACCCCCCGCCTCTCCCACACCGAGGGTGCGCGGTAAATCAAAGCCCACATAGACACCAGCCGCGAGGTCAGGTGAAAAGCCGACGAACCAGGCGTCCTTATAATCATTGGTTGTTCCGGTTTTACCGGCAACCGGTTTATCAAGCATCCGCCCAATAGAACGGCCGGTGCCGCGTGTGACGACACCTTCAAGCATGGAGACCATCTGATAAGCGGTACGCGGATCAACGAGCTGAGGGCGGTTATCTGAAAGCTGTGGTTCGGTCTGTTCTTCCCACTGGTCAGCCTTGCACCCTTCACAGTCTCGGTCATCGCGGCGGTAAATCGTGGTGCCGCTGCGGTCTTGCACCCGGTCGATTAAAACCGGATCGATTTTCTTGCCGCCATTCACAAAGATCGCATAGGCCGTTGTGAGCCGCATCAGCGTTGTCTCCCCAGAGCCGAGGGAAATTGCCAATTCGCGCGGCATGTTATCGCTAAGCTCAAAGCGGTCCACATAATCCATAATGGGGCCGATCCCCAAATCCTGGGCGAGGCGGGCGGTCATGGTGTTACGAGATTTTTCAATGCCGTGGCGCAACGTACTGGGGCCATTAAAACGCCCCTCAATATAATTGCCGGGTTTCCACCATTTATCGCCAAACGCTGGCGCCACAAAGGGCGCATCCAGCACGACGGAGGCGGGTGTGTAGCCACTGTCCAGTGCCAAAGAATACACAAAAGGTTTGAAGGTGGAGCCCGGCTGACGCAACGCTTGCACTGCCCGGTTGAATTCCGACAGCTGAAAGGAAAAACCGCCGACTAGCGCGAGCACACGGCCCGTATGCGGATCAACGGCAATAAAGCCACCATTGATGGCTGGCACCTGCCGCAACGCATAGGCGCCATCGGGCAGGTCAATCGTCTCGCCCTCGGGCTCTTCTGGCTTGGCGGGTGCGGTGGTGGCCGGTTCAGCAAAAATAATATCGCCAGGTGAAAGCACATCGCCGAGATCAGTGGGGAAAGCGCCTTGTTTATTGGCGCTTTCATAGGGGCGGGCCCACCGGGCTGCGGCAAGCGGCATGGTCACCTCCCGCCCGTCAACCAAACCGATTGATGCCTCTTTGTCAGAGGTCGAGAGCACAACTGCAACAGCCCACGGGGCGAGATCATTACCGATCACTTTTTCATCCGTGAGCACTTTGGCTTTTTCCGCAAGGCCAATGGCCCAATCATCCGTAATCGGCATGCTTGCCATGGCACCGCGCCAGCCATGGCGCATATCATAGGCGATCAGCCATTTGCGCAAAGCGTTGCCCGCGGTGCGCTGCAAATGGGGGTCAACCGTTGTTCGCACCGCAAGCCCGCCATCATAAAGCGCATCGCTGCCGTATAGAGCGGTAATTTCTTTCCTCACCTGTTCGGCAAAATACTGGCTGGTCCAATCGCGCGCGCCCAGCGGCGGGGCAATCTTGGCACCAAGCTCACTTTCTTGCGCGAGACGAGCCGTCTCGTCATCAACATGCTCGTCTGCAAGCATACGCCCAATAACCCAGTTGCGCCGCTCCACCGCGCGATCGCGTTTGGTGATGGGATGATAGTTGCTGGGCCCTTTAGGAATAGCAGCGAGATAGGCTGCTTCTTGAATCGTCAGTTCACCGAGCGGTTTGTCAAAATAGTTAAGCGCCGCCGCCGCCACGCCGTAGGCGCGGTTTCCAAGATAAATCTCATTGAGATAAAGCTCGAGGATTTTGTCTTTCGTGAATGTCTCTTCAATCCGCCGGGCAACAATCCATTCCTTCAGTTTACGATCGATTGTCGTATCCGCGGTAAGTAGGAAGTTTTTGGCAACCTGCTGGGTAATGGTTGAGGCCCCGATCAGGCGGCGCCCGCGCCCACGCAGCTTGTTCAACGCATTCTGGATGATCATGCCACGGACAATTGAGCGGTAGTCAAGACCGTCATGGGTGTAGAAGTTTTGATCTTCCGCCGAGATGAACGCATTTTTCACATGGTCGGGGATCGCCTCAATGGGCACGAACAAACGGCTTTCTGTGGCAAACTCCGCCACGAGCGACCCGTCGCCGCCATAAACCCGGGTTGTCACTGGCGGCTCGTAATCGGCAAGCACTTCGTGGCTCGGCACATCCTCAGCAAGGTTGGTCATGTACCAGAATGCGTAGGCACCAAAACCGACCAGGGCCACAATGCCGAGACCAAAGGTCAGACCCAAAAATTTGAGAAAAAACATCCCGCCGGATTTTTTGCGCGGTGCCGGTGTGCGCGCATCAGCGGCAAAATCATCATCAAACTGATAGGAAGATGTGGGCGCGATCTTATCGCTTGGGGCGGAAATCGTTGGGGATGTGCGGGTCGAACGGGTCATGGGACTTTCCATCGGATCGGCGCGAATTCGGCACTATAAGCGGTAACTTAGAAAATCGGCACTTCCAAGGCGGTTTGCTGTGGTTGCCGGAATTTCATCGGGCCGTATTCGAAAGGCCACGCTCGGTTACGCAAGCGGGCCCCAAAAAGAGAACAAGCCTATTGGAAACTGCCGGAAACAGCTGCGCCCTGGGGAGCAACCGTGCGTGCGGTGGCCGTCAACGCGCTTTGCTCAAAATAATCATCGATCGCCCGGGCCACCGCCTTCATGGTGCGGCGTTGCCATTTTGGGTTGATCAGATTGGCCTCATCCTCCCGGTTAGAAATAAAGGCCATCTCCAGGAGCACAGCTGGCAAATCAGGACGTAACAAGACCTTCAGGTCCTCGGACCGTTTGGCATTTTTGATCAGAGGGGTCACGCCTTTCAACCGCGCAAGCAAAAGATCGGCGAAAATTCGACTTTCCCGGTCAAACTCTTTCTGGGTCACATCGAACAAAATATTGCCCAGAACGGGCGAAAACTCAGACATGGAGGCATCGGCAATCTGATAATCATCGCGCTCACGCGCCTCAGCAACGGAGCGTTTTTTGCCCTCATCCGAGAGGGTATAGACCGAGCTTCCCCGCAAGGAGCGGTTGTCATTGCCATCGGCATGGATCGACAAAAAGAGCTTTGCATTATTGGCGTGGGCAATATCGGCCCGCTGATCCAACTCAACCTTCGTGTCATCGCTACGGGTAAGGAGGACCCGATAACGCCCGGTATCTGTGAGAAGTTTTGACAGGATTTTCGCCGCTTGCAGGTTGACGGTTTTTTCATAGGTACCGCCAAGACCGATGGCACCGGGATGGCTCCCGCCATGGCCGGGATCCAGAACGATGGTGATCAACTCTTGGGGTTTTGCTTTTTTCCCTCGCTTTGCCTTGCGACGTTTGGGCAGAGCCGTGCTGGGCAAGCGCGATGGCTGTGACCTGGCTGCGGGCGTGGCCATCCGCCCAAGCCGGGCGGCGGTTTGGGGATCGTCTCGCCGGGCGATGGGCTTCAGGCGCGGTGCGTCAAAGGCGGTAAGCCTTGTCCCGCCAAATCGAGCCGCAGACGCGGCGGGCGCAGATGCTTCTGGACGCGCATCCACTGCGCGGTTGGTCAGGACGGGCTGACGCGCTGATTTTTGCGTCGATGTCTGGTCACGCTGTTGCGGCGGCGCATTTGGCTCTTTTTCGACACCGGTTACGGCATCGCTGGCGAGGAAAGCCCCGAGCCGATCCTCTTGCGGGCCTGATTGCGCGCCAGTTTGCGAATCAGGGGCGCTCTTCGATGGCGCCTGTTTGGATGCCTGTTTGGATAATTGTTTGGATGCTGGCAGGGCGCTTGTAATTGACGTTGTGCCGGGACCTGATGGCGGCTCAACGCGCCGGTTAACCGGTAACGATGCCAAAAAAGCCGCCTTGTCGGCGGCCGCAAGGTCAATCACCAGTCGATGCTTTTTCACCGCACCCTTTGGCTCAAGCGTGAAAAGGTCAGCAATTTTGGCAGTACGTTTGAGCGTTAGAATAAAACGGGTCTGGCGCGGGCCGTCCGGGATGTAGGCATAGGTTGCCACCAATCCCTTGCCTTTGAAGCCATTGATCCCCGTCGGACCGGTGCTCATATCCGAAAATGTGAAGATCAGGCGCCCTTCGCCTTGAGTATCGCCAGTGAGCTGAAAACGCGGCGCGCCCACTAGATCAAAGACAATGCGGGTCTTGTCGCCGTCGGGCCCAAAGCGCAGACCCAGAAGCTCCGTTGCTCCGGCGCCAAACGTCATCGCCAGGAGGCCGACCAAAAGCACCGAAAGCCGCATCACACCCCGCACGAGGGCGCGACCGCTCCTAGGAAAGGCGTCTACGGCTTGGTGATGAAAACACAGCATCATGGCTAAGGTACAAAACCAACTATAAAAGTGAAAACGGCCAATCTGGTCAGTTAGGGCAGGATAACCACGCAATCCCACGCTGAAACCTCGCGCGGTTTTAATGATCCTTATTTCTTTTTCAACGGTGTTAATACCGCGTTAACAACGAGCGAATCGAGCGTTGCAGACTAGCAGAGTTTTCACTGTCCTTAAGGGCCATTTCGGCCAGCAGCCCGATCTCGTTTTCAACAGACGGCACTTCCTAAAGGTGCCAAAACCAGGCGCAGGCATCTGAGAACAAAAAAGGCTTCTCACATCTGACCAGATGGGGCATAAGCACGATAAGAGCTGTGATTATGCAGTTCGTTAACCAAATTGTGCAAATCTGGCACACGCGGTCACAAACGGGCACCCTCTCGGTGCAACGTGCGCGATCAAAGAATTTGTCGGCTGTCCCTTTTGCCGACGCGGATAAGACGGAACGTAGTTTCCCCGCCGCTTTGCCGGTTATACCGGCCCACAGCACGCCATCTGCGATGGTCAATATACTGTGCGCACGCAGCCTCCGCTGGGACACATGCATCGCGGCAATGTCTTTTTTCTCGCCGCATAACAGGGGCGTTCGCGTCCCGGCCGTTTAACCCGCTGTCTGCCCGGTCACCGGTTGAGACAGCACGAAAAAGAAACGCTGATGTCGCCTCTTGCGCCAGCACACCTTCCGGAAAATGATCCGGGCCTTGCGATGTTCCGCGCGATTGCGCGCATCCAGGACCCGGCAATCCGCGTCTGTTTGACGCCAGCCCAAGCCGGGTTGGCGTTTCATGGCACCGTGTTGCCCCAGAGAAGATGTCAGCAAACCCAATTAGGCAGCCCGCCCCCAATGGCGGCCGGCTGCGGAGTTCAGTTTGATGACAAAGAAAATGCTAATCGACGCGGCCCAGAACGAGGAAATTCGCGTCGCCCTCATTGAGGGAAAAAAAGTCGAAGACTTCGATTTTGAATCCTCTTCCCGAAAACCTCTGCGCGGTAATATCTATCTCGCCCGTGTCACAAGGGTGGAGCCATCGCTCCAGGCAGCATTCGTGGAATATGGCGGTAATCGCCATGGCTTCCTCGCTTTTAGCGAGATCCATCCCGACTATTATCAGATCCCGGTTTCCGATCGTCAGGTTCTGCAACGCGCGGAACAGGAAATCGCCGATATTGCCGATGAGCTGGAACGCTATCAGCGCGGCGACGAGGACGACAGTGATGATGGCGCCGGGAGCACAGCCGAAAACAGCGGCGATGAAGATGACGAAACGGTCCGCTTTCACGGGGACGAGGGCGATACCGATATCGATTCCCCAGATGAAGACGCAGACGAAGAAAACGCGGAAGACGCAAGCGACACGCCCACGTTAGGCAGTCTTGAAGACAGCGGCGGCGAAGAAGAAATCGTCACGCCTGAAATGCTTCAAGCGTCAGACGATGGAAAGGAAAACACCGATGACGGCGCGCACGCATCCGATGAACGCCCAGCTAGCGACACTAAAGAAGCAGGCACCAACAGTGATGAGCAGAGTGTCGATGAACCTGGCGATGATAATGACCAAGCCAATCAGGAAGCGCTCGGCGACGCGCAAAATCTAGCGGTTGCCCTCGCCGCCGATGGCAATCCGGAAATCAGCCTGAACGATGATGATTTTGAAAATGATGGCGAGACCAATGCCCAGCGCAAAAAAATCGCTGATCTGAATGAGCAGTATAAAGAAGCTCGCCGGAAACACGCCCGCTTGCTGCGCAACTATAAAATCCAGGAGGTCATCAAAGCGCGGCAAATCCTATTGGTACAAGTTGTGAAAGAAGAACGTGGCACCAAGGGCGCGGCGCTGACCTCCTATCTGTCTCTGGCGGGTCGCTATTGTGTCCTGATGCCCAATACGGCGCGCGGCGGCGGTATCTCGCGCAAAATCCCCAGCGCCACGGACCGCAAACGGTTACGCCGGATCGTCAACTCGCTTGATGTGACGCGGGGCATGGGTTTGATTATTCGCACGGCGGGAGCCAAACGCACCAAAACAGAAATCAAACGCGACTATGATTATCTCATACGGCTCTGGGAAAACATCCGTGAGCTGACATTAAAGTCGGTGGCGCCCTGTCTGATTTATGAAGAAGCAAGCCTGATCAAGCGGGCGATCCGTGATCTTTACGACAAGGACATCACGCGGGTTCTTGTGGAGGGCGAAGACGGTTATCGCGAAGCCAAAGACTTCATGAAAATGCTCATGCCGTCCCATGCCAAGCATGTGCAGCCCTATAAGGATAACACACCGCTGTTTCTTCACTTTGATGTGGAGCAACAACTTGACGCCATGTATCAGCCCACCGTTCGGCTGAAATCCGGCGGCTATCTCGTTATCCACCAGACCGAGGCATTGATTGCCGTTGATGTGAACTCCGGCAAGGCAACACGCGAACGCAATATTGAAGCGACCGCCCTGAAAACCAATCTTGAAGCGGCAAGTGAAGTGGCGCGCCAATGCAAGCTACGCGATCTTGCCGGTCTGATTGTGATCGACTTCATTGATATGGAGGAATCACGAAACAATCGAGCCGTCGAAAAACGGCTAAAAGAATCGCTGAAAAATGATCGTGCACGGATACAAACGGGCCGTATCTCGGGGTTTGGCTTGTTGGAAATGTCACGTCAGCGGCGGCGTTCGGGTATTGTTGATGGCACCACCTCAACCTGCCCCACTTGTAGCGGATCCGGCGCTGTACGTTCTCACGAAATGGCGGCATTGCGGATTATCCGGGCCATTGAGGCCGAAGCGATCAGCAACCGGGCGGCGGTGATTGCTGCGAAAACCTCCATGGAGGTGGCGCTTTATATCCTCAATCACAAACGCAATTGGTTGAACCGGATTGAAGAGCAATATGCGCTGAATATCGAAATCACATCCGATCCGGCAAAGGCGGGCGATCTTTACGATATTGAACGACGTGGCGCACCGCGCGCCATGCCAGCGCGGCCAGCCGCAATTCAGGCTGACTACGGTGTTGAGGACGAAGAAGCTGAAACGGCACATACGGACGATGTTGTGTCGGACGAAGACAATGCCGAGCGCGAAACCGAGGACCGGGACGAGGGCGACGGCCGCAAACGCCGTCGTCGGCGCCGCCGCCGGCGCGGGGGACGCGACGGGCAAGACCGCACCGATGAACACACCGACGATCAGCCATCGGAGAACATTGCCGCAGCGGATGATGGGGACGAAGCCGACGACAGCCATCGCCCTGACCAAAACCATGCTGATGAAAATAGCGATCACCCACGCAAACGACGCCGCCGCGGACGACGCGGCGGGCGCCGCAACCGTGGCGGTGACGATGCGCAATCGGGTAGCGAGGTCTCAGAAGGCGCCGAAATTGCGGATGGCACGGAGGACGGGGCAGCGATATCGGCCGAAGAAACCGGGTCAGCCGACGTCGAAAAACCAAAACGACGCCGCCGCACCCGCAGTGCGCCAAAAGCGGAGACAGCCACGGCAAATGGCAATGGCAAGGCCGACGGGGCAACCACAGCCCCAAAACCCGCCGCACCTGCCGCGCAAGCTCCCAGGCCTGCTACTGAATTTACCCCTAAGCCCGCAATGACGAGCACCGCACCGGCCAAACCAGCCAGCGCACCGCCGCCAACTGACACACCCAAAAAGGCCAAAGCGAAAAAAGGCTGGTGGCAGCGTGCCCTTGGCGGCTGATTACCCCGTTTCGTGACCTATCTGCGGGGATCAAGAAGCGTGCCGGGTCACAATTCCGGCACCATTTTCTGGCAGGCTTGCGACAGAGAAGTGTTCGACATACGTCTTACAGATAGCTGGCGCTGAACGGGAGAGGTCCCATGCCCTTATTGTCTTTGCGGCGACGTCGTCATTCGTGGTTGGGAACACGCCTGCGCGCGCTTGGCCATGGGGCGCTGGCAGCGGTGTGTGCGACCGGGATGAGTTTGTCAGCCATTGCGCCAGCATCGGCGCAAACCATCTTGCGCGACGCGGAAATCGAACAGTGGCTTTGGGACCATTCCTACGAGATTTTTGAAGCCGCAAAGCTCGACCCCAACTCGATTGAATTTTTGATCATTGGCGATGCATCCGTGAACGCATTTGCGTCGGGACGGACCATGGGGATGTTTACCGGCACGATCACCAGTGCCGACACACCCAATGAGATTGAAGGCGTCATCGCCCACGAGGCAGGCCACATGGCCGGCGGCCACGGACCGCGCCGGGCCGACGCCTATGCAAAGGCATCCCGGCCGATCCTGTTATCGCTGGTGCTCGCCGCCGGGGCTATCGCCGCCGGCGCGCCGGAGGCGGGTATTGGCCTCCTCGGTTTGGGTCAGCAAATCGGTACCGTGAACGCCCTCGCCTACACCCGCGGCCAAGAGGCAAGCGCGGACCAGGCAGCGGTGAGCTACATGAATGCCGTCGGTCGCTCTAGCGCGGGTCTGGTTTCGTTTTTTGCCAAGCTCAGAAATTCGCAGGTGATCACTGCACGCAGGATCAATCCCTATTTTCAGACCCACCCGCTGGCCAATGCGCGTCTGACAGCCTTGGAAAAACGGGTAAACGCGTCGCCTTATGTTGATGTCAAAGACAGCGAAGAAGAAATTCGCCGTCTACGGATGATCCAGGCTAAAATTAAAGGCTTCCTCCAGGCACCGAAATTCACCCTGCGCGAATATCCCACCTCCGACCTTTCTGACCCCGGACGATATGCGCGCGCCGTGGCGTTTTATCGGGGTACGGACCTTGAACGCGCCCTGCGTGAGATTAATGCGTTGTTGGAAAAATATCCGGACAATCCCTATTTCCAAGAACTCAAAGGTCAAATGTTGTTCGAATTCGGCCGGGTCGGTGATGCGGTGGAGCCCCATCGCCGGTCGGTGGAACTCGCTCCCACCAAGGCGCTGTTACGCGTCAATCTTGGCCGGGCGCTACTCGCCACGGAGACCAATGACAATCTTGAAGAGTCGGTGAAGGTTCTTCGCTCAGCTCTGCAATTGGAACCGGAAAATGGCTTTGGCTGGCATGAGCTGGCCAGAGCCTATGGGTCGTTGGGTAATGAGCCTATGGCGCTGCTGGCAACCGCGGAATCGCATTATCACGCCGGGTCCGTGCAGGCAGTGCAATTTGCGCAACGGGCTTTGCGCGGGTTTGAGCGGGGCACCCCCGAATGGCAGCAGGCGCGGGATATCATCGTTGCCGTTTCCAACGCCACGAACCGCCGCGGACGTGGCAATCGACGCCAGCGCCCACAACGGGTACCGGACGCCCCAGAACGCGGTCAGCGCGACAAAAATGGCCAGGGCGAGGATGACGCCGATGATAAACCTATCGAAATCCTGATTCCGGGTGAAACACCCAACACGCCTGAAAAAGAAGATGATGACGCGCCGTTGGAGCTACCCGAAGCCCCCGCCAAAAAAGGCTGATTAACGCCCTTTTTTCGCGTCATTTGTCAGCGTAAAATGATTTCTCGATATTCGATTAAAACCAGCGTCGGTGGCTTCACAGGCCCGTCGCCATCGGCTGGTCGTCAATGTAGTCAGGATACCCCATGACCAGATCCCTCACCATTTCCATTGCTCTCCTCGCTGCCTTTGCTGCGGGTGCACTCGCCGTCAGTTATGGCAATGCCCGGCAGGAACCGCCCGCAAAGATTGGGCCGCAGCCGAAGGATGACGATGCGCGCCAGGAAAATAAGCCTGGCGGGCCGGGAAATGAAGCGCCCGGCCATGAAGGGCACAATCACGGTGTCTTTGGCGAAGGCGAAGACCTTGACCTGACAGAGTTTAATGGTCAGCAGGCAGAGGAAATTCGCTCAATTGTCTATGATTTTTTACTTACGCACCCTGAAATTCTTTTCGAGGCGCTTGAGGTTTTTCAGGATCGCCAAGAGCTTGCCCAGCGCGAGAACGCGCTTGACAGCCTTACCGCCTTCCTCGATGATCGTAATGGATTTACGACCGCCCTCAACCGCGCCAAGGCGCGTGTGGCAGTTGTTGAACTCTTCGATTATCATTGCGGCCACTGTAAGCGGGCCTCCGGCTTTGTGCGTGAGCTTGCCCAGCGTGATGAGGGTATTGTTGTTGCGTTTCGCGAATATCCAATCCTAAAAAAGGAATCTCGGTTTGCAGCCCTCGCCGCCTTGGCCGCGCGCGAGCAGGACAAATATCTCGACTTTCATTTTGCCCTCATGAACGCCAACGGTACCCTGACGCAAGAGCGGGTTTTTGAGATCGCCAAGCAGGCAAAGCTTGACGTGCGCAAATTGAAAGCGACGATCAAGCAAACAGATGGCGGCCGCGCCCTCACCGAAACGGCAACCCTCGCCCAGGGGTTCGGTGCTGGCGGTACGCCCGCCTTTGTTATCGCAAGTCTCGACGGCGGGTTTGTGGATATCGTCGAAGGCTTTAACCCGGATCGTCTTCGCGAATCGATTGCAGAGGCAAAAGCCGTTGCTAACGATCAGGGTCAATAAGTAATCAGTCCACCCTATATCGTCTATCGACCCAGATTAGCGGAAACCGGGCGAATCTTGATTTTAAGAATAAGCCTGAATGCAGCAAATCCAGAAAACGTAGCCACGATGACGAGCCATTGCTGGCCCGGTGACCAGCTGAACGCGAGAAGCGCGATGGATGCCATTACGGCCGTGGCGCTCGCATAGAGCAGTGCGACCACCCAATGGGGACATCCTATTTCTAATAATCGTTGATATGTATGCTGACGGTGTGCCTGAAAAATATTTTCCCCGCGCTGAAGCCGCATAAGAAGCGTTAAGGCAACATCGGCAATCAGGATAAGAGCCATCATTGGAACGAAGAGCACCGGCAGGACTTCAACGCCGCCACCCTCACGATCACAGAGCATGACACCAAGCGCAGCGATCATAAACGCCGCCGATTGACTGCCCCCATCGCCCATAAAGATGCGCCCTTCGCCAAGATTGACCCATAAAAAACCAAGCAAGACAAAACCTGTCACAAGACCCGCCGCACAAACGGCATCATGGCCCAGGGGCGCACTCACAAAGCCAATCATCAGGCAGAGGATGGCCCCGCACGCCCCGGCAAGCCCGTTGGCGCCATCCATAAAATTATAGACATTCATAAATCCGACAATCCAAAGCACGGTGACGGGATAGCCGAACCAACCAAGGTCAACGGCGCCCAGCCCCGGGACCGGAAAGCTAGTAAATGGTGCAATCATCAGGGTAAAGAAAATAGCGGGCAAAACCTGCCCCAACGCTTTTACGGCCGGGCCAAGACCAAATCGATCATCCACAAGCCCGAACCCTGCAGCAATCAAGCTCAGGGCCAGAAGATCAAGCAGATGATCACCCTCCCCCCCTTCGAGCAGGGTTTCCCCGAGGACCCCCGCGGTATTCATGAATGAAATCGCGACGATGCCAGAACAGACGGCAATGATGATCGCAAGGCCGCCCGCACGCGAGGTGGCGGCCACATGGCTTGAACGGCTATTCGGTATATCGGGCAAAAGCGCCTTGCCCGCAAAGACGCGGCAAAGGACAAGACACAGCCCCCCAACAAAGAGCGCAATACCCCAAAACGGCATGGGCGGGAGAAGCAGCGGTGGCGTAGACGTTTGCGCGATCATACTAATGTCACCCCGATGATCATGCGCCGGTATCCGCAGGGTGCTCCGCCCCCGTGTCCGCGGCGGTCTGTTGCATAAGCCTTGCCGCAGCCGTCCACCACCCAAGGGCGGCCAACTGATCGGCGGCAGCCTCAGCGTTGCGATGATCCGTAAACAAACCAAAAACTGTTGCACCGCTGCCCGACATGCGCGCGAGCCGGCATCCCGGTTGATCGGTCATCGCGGTGACAACCTCACCTATCACCGGAACGGCGGCGATAGCGGGCACCTGTAGATCGTTCCGCGTTTGCGCAAGACCTGCGAAAAACGCGTCTGCACTGGCGAAGTTTTTAGACGGCATGCCCACAGGCGCGCGCGGGTTGGGATTGGCGTCATCGAAAGCGCGAAAAATCGGCCCCGTGGGCGTTGGCACCTTGGGGTTCGCAAAACAGAAACTCAATGGCGGCAACGTGGGCGCGGGCACGATTTTCTCTCCTGCGCCTGTGACAAAAATGGGATCACCCACAAGACAGGCAGGCACATCAGCCCCAAGCTGAAAGGCAAGGGCATGCAAATCAGTATCAGGAATATGAAGCGCCCAAAAATCCTGCAGCCCCCTCAGGGCAGCTGCCGCATCGGCGGACCCGCCGCCAATACCCGCCGCAACTGGCAGTGATTTTTCCAGGGTCAGGCGGGGCATGCTGTGCACAACTTGTTCAGTATCAGCCGCATACCGCAACAGCGCGCGGGCTGCTTTCAATACAAGATTATCCGCCAACGGAAAATCTTCCAAGACGCCAGCAAACGGGCCTGATATGGAGAGGATTGGCACCGCAGCGCCAGCGTCGGTCGTAGGCGTAATCGAAATGATATCGCCCACATCGGCAAAAACAAAAAGGCTAGACAGAGCGTGTAACCCGTCGGGCCGCACGTCGCCCACATGCAAGTACAAATTGACCTTTGCCGGCGCCAAAACCTCTATCATGCCTGGCAAGCCTAATCTGTGCCCGTTTCGCCCGGCAGGCCGGAGACGAGCTTTTCATCCAACTGACGTTTCAGGGCTGGATCAGGGTCTAATGCTAGGGCGCGGCGCCATTCATACCGAGCCTCAATCTGACGGCCCAAAACCCAGTATACATCACCAAGATGATCAGTAAGCGTCGGGTCATCGGGCTCTAGCGATACAGCTTTTTCAAGATTGATCAGCGCCTCATTATAATTCCCACGCTGATAATGAGCCCAGCCCACAGAATCAATGATAGCCCCCGACCGTGGTTCTTTTTCCACTGCCTGTTTCAGCAAATCGAATGCCTGATCAAGATTGACACCGCGCTCCGCCCAGGAATAGCCAAGATAGTTAAGCGTTGTGGGTTCTTCGGGGGCCAACTCAACGGCTTTTTTCAAATCGGCCTCCCCAGCCTCCCACTGATCGCGTTTCAGATAGGCGTCTGCGCGCGACACAAAAAAGCGCCAGCTTTCCGGGTAAGTCTCGGCGTCGAGCCCCGCAATAACAGGGTCAAGTACCGCCACTGACTTCTCATAATCCTCTGCACGCGCATAGAGGGCAGAAAGCACCAGCGGCGCCTCCTGCGCCTCGCGGTCACGGGCGATGAGTGTTTCGAGAACGTCAATGGCCACGGCATCATCATCATTGGCGATGTGAGCATTGGCGATCTCAATTTGCGCTTGCTCATAATAGGCTGATGACGACGGAATCTTCGAGAGCGCCGCAATCGCCGCGTCATAGTCACCGTTGATATTGTTCAGGGTACCGATAAACCGTTGCGCCTCGTAGAGGTCAGGAGCAAGCATCAATGCAAGTTGGGTCATAATCATCGGTTGGGTCAGGTCCGGCGGGCGCAACTCAAATCCGGCTTCTTCTGCATTTTCCCGCTGATTATAAATCTGCTCCGCAATGGCGGCACCAAAAGTATAGAGTGCGATTGCGGCCCCCTCCTGCGCCGAGGTGCGCGCGGCCTTTCCCGAGGGGCCGCTTTTTTCAAGGGTTGCTAGATTGCGCAAGCCAATGCGGCGCATGGGGCCACGCTGTTGCAATAGGAGGGTATTGGCTTCACGTGCCGCCTTTTCATCACCGGCGGTCAGCAAATAATCGGCAAACTTTCGCCGCCCCACGGGCCCACCGAGCGTAAAAAACGAAACCTGATAGCTGGCGCGCGCTTGTGCATCATCGCCCAGCGTTTCGGCCATCATGGCAATATGAAGCGGGCTAAAGCCTGTGAACAAACCGGCCGGGGGGTTTTTCAAATGCGCAATGCCAGGCGCTGGCCCATCATCCCCGGCAATTGTCCAACCCTGTAGCAAGAAAACCAACGCGCGATAAATCGAGCCTTCTTCGATCAGGGACAAATGCTTGCGCGCAGCATCAAAGCGTTCAGCACACAGATCATCGGCGCTGAGCGTAATGGCAACAAGTGGCGGAACAGTACCGCCCAGCGGACTGCCCGGGGTTTTGACGCTGGCAATAGAAGCAGCATTTTCAATACGGCGCGCCGTTGTCACCGCCCCAACATGGTCACCGCTCATCAATCGGTAAAGAAACGTGTCATACCGAAGGTCGCCATTACCGGGGGCAACCGACTGGACCATGGCAAAATTTTCCGCCGCCGTCTTCGTGTCGTTCACCCGCGCCGCAAGACGCCCGGACAGGTAAGTGCCCGTCACCGTTTGCACGGGTTCACGCGGTGTCACACATCCGGCGAGCAAGATTGCCGTGGCACCCAACACCAACCGGGCCGCCATCCATCGCGCGTATATCGCCGTCATTTTCAACACACTGACCAAATCAAGCTCCTAAAACCCTGAGGACACCCGCGCCGCAATCCCCATTGCCAAGGGGTTGGCCGCTGATCTTGTTTGATCATGGTTTTTACATATTCGGATAGTTAGGGCCACCGCCGCCTTCGGGCACCGTCCAAACAATATTCTGAGACGGGTCTTTAATATCGCATGTTTTACAATGGACACAATTTTGGGCGTTGATCTGGAACCGCGGATTGGTGCCATCATCGTCGGCCAGCACCTCATAGACCCCGGCGGGACAATAACGTTGGGCTGGCTCGGCATAAGTGGGCAGGTTGACGGCAATCGGCACCGTGGCATCGCGCAGTCGCAGATGCGCCGGCTGATCTTCGGCATGGTTGGTTGCTGAAAACGCCACATTGGTCAGACGGTCAAAGGTCAGAACCCCATCGGGCTTGGGATAGGCAATTGGGGCATGGAGGTTTGCCGGCTCCGTTGCCTCCGCGTCCGACTTGCCATGGTTCAACGTGCCAAACAGCGAGAAGCCGCCAAGCAGTTTTGTCGTCCACATATCAAGCCCCATGAGCGGCAGCGCGGCCCAGGTGCCAAACTTACTCCAGAGGGGTTTGACGTTGCGCACCTTGAAAAGCTCATCGCGTACGGATGAATTTTCAAACCTTGCGCCATAGCCCGCCAGAATGTCGGCCTCGCGGCCCTGTGAAATCGCCTCAAACGCCGCTTCGGCGGCCATCATACCGGTGAGCATGGCGTTATGATTGCCTTTGATCCGTGGCACATTCACAAAGCCCGCGGAGCAACCGAGGAGGGCGCCGCCAGGAAAGGCAAGTTGCGGGATCGATTGGAACCCACCTTCCGTGATGGCGCGCGCCCCATAGGCAACCCGGGTTGCCCCCTCCAACAGGTCAGCGATTTCCGGATGGGTCTTAAATTTCTGGAACTCCTGGTACGGAGAAAGGTAAGGGTTCTTGTAATTCAGGTGGACAACAAACCCAATGGAAACCTCATTATCCCCGAAATGATAGGTCCACGACCCGCCGCCGGTGCCGGCATCTAGCGGCCAACCAAAAGTGTGCTGTACGTGCCCTTTGCGGAACTTTTCGGGCTTAACCTTCCACAACTCTTTCATGCCGAGGCCATACTTTTGGGGATTGGCTTTCGCGCGCAGATTAAAGCGATCGATCATGATTTTACTTAAGGAGCCGCGTACACCCTCCGCAAGCAGAACATATTTACCTGAGAGGACCATACCCGGCTCATAATTCGCGCCTTTTTCGCCCTCGGCATTGATGCCCACTTCGCCAACGACAACCCCTTTGAGTGAACCATCATCGCGATAGACGGGCCGCGAGGCCGCCATGCCCGGATAGATTTCAACCTCCATGGCCTCGGCCTGTTCGGCGAGCCAACGGCAAACGTTCCCCATGGAAACAATATAACAGCCATGGTTTTTGAACGTGTCCGGCAAAGCGAAAAGTGGCAGGCTCACCCCGCCCGCAGCGCCAAAAATCTTGAAGCTTTCCGACGTCACCGAAGTCTCGATGGGGCTGTCCATGGTGCGCCAGTCAGGCAAAAGCTGGTCCAGACCTACCGGATCGAGCACTGCACCCGACAAAATATGCGCCCCAACTTCGGAGCCTTTTTCCACCACAACAACGCTTACCTCGGTGTTGTGCTCGGCGGCCAGTTGTTTGACCTTGATTGCCGCAGAGAGGCCCGCCGGCCCGCCGCCCACAATCACGACGTCAAATTCCATTTCCTCACGCGCCGCCTCATCGGCAAAGCCGGGCATGATGGCGTGTCCATTTGCAGAATGGCCGTTGGTCAAAGCCCCATTCCCAGAAGCCTCGTTCGTCACACCATTGCCGTTGGTTGCCGATGCACTCATGTTTTTCTCCTGCCATTTGCGGGCGTCGCCATGGGCTTTTACCGGCCGCTTTAGCGCGTTGATCTTTCTCGCCGTTTTGCCAGATGTTTTGCCATGGGGGCAATATGCACCGTCAGTCTTGCCAGCTTAAGGCACGCAGGCGCGCGTTTTGCCGCATCAACAGCTGAACGCCGGCAACGGTGTTGAAACAACGTGCCCAGCTCGCAGGATGCGCCGCGGTGCGCCAAGCCGGGCGAAAACCTGGGACAGGCTTCGCCCGCTAAAGAGCACCAAATCGGCCACGCTGCCCTCAGCAAGCGGCCCCGAATCGTCAATGCCCATCATTTTTTCCGGCGCATGGGTGACGAGGTCCATGTGCGCACCCGGGGGCTGATCCAGATGGCCAACGCGGATTGCCTCGCGGGCGATCTCGGCCATGTCGTAATCGCCATAGGGATGAAACGCATCACGGCAATTATCCCCGCCAGCGGCGCACAAGACACCCGCGGCCCGCGCCGCACCTATGGGCATCATGCCGCGCCAGGTAGGCCCCGTTTGGGTATCGCGATCCTGCAGATAAAGGTTGGTCATGGGCAAGCCGGCAAGGGTAATGCCCGCCTCACGAACCACGGCAAAAATTTCACTCAATCGGCGCGGGGATTTGCGCGATAATGCACAATTATGGCCGCACACAATCGGCCCGCTGAATTGCCGCCGGATGGCGGCGCGCGCGATGATTTCCAGCCCATTGGCATGGGGATCGAGGGTTTCATCAACATGGAAATCAAGCGCAAGCCCGTGGTCTTGTGCGAGGTCAAAAGCGCGCTCCACTTCGCGCTCAACACTATCGCTCACATAAATCACGGGCCCGAAAATACCGCCATACCGCGCGGTCATATCTGCAACTTTCTCACCATATTTGCCCATGATTTTGTTGACGCCGAAAGACGCCACAGCCTGCAACCGCAACCGCCCCTGCCACGCCTCGCGCAGGGCACTAAACACCGGCCAGGTGGGGTCCGTGCGTCCTTTCTGGCTATCAAGATGGGTGCGCAGGCTGCGCGTGCCGTGGGCATAGGCGCTCTCCAGCGCAAAATTCATGCGCGCCGCCACATCGCTGGCGCGCCATGGCTTTTCGCGGTCGCTCTTGGCCCCTTTTTTGGCGCCAGCGAAGGAGCCATCGGGGTTTGGCGCACGCTCCCAGGTTTGGGATTTATCAATGTGGGCGTGTATTTCCGCAAAGCAGGGCGTGACCACGCGGCCATCGAGATCAATGGTGGGGATCGCCTCGCCCGGCCTTTCGCGGACTACGATGTCACCCTCGCTGATGCCAGTAACACCGGTGATTTTCCCATGCACGTCAATCGTCAAATCGACGGCGACCAGCCCTTCGAAGTCTGCGCCAGCGCTTAATGATGGGTCCAGACACGCCATGGGCACCTTCGCGCGCGTTAGTCGCAATGGCGGCGTCGGCAGAGCCCCAAATGTCTGATCATTGGGATAAAACAACGACTAAACTCCTTCCTCCCGCCCGTGGGACCCTATAGGCTACGGGTTAAAGCCCCGTTTTGAACCAGTCAGCACCCATGCCCGAAACTGACAGCGATGCGCCCCAACCCGCCCTGACCCATGACGGCGCCGCTGCACTGTTGCGCTGGTATGTGGAAATGGGATGCGATGTGGCGATCGGCAATGCACCCGTCAACGCCTATGAGTTGACAGCAAAACTGCCGCCGCGACCGCCAGCCGACACCAAGCCGGCGGGCGCGCAAGAGCGAGAACCAACACGCCCCGCGGCCCCGGCCGGGCCGCCAACCTCAGCCGTCCTGCGCCCAGACGCCAACACCCCGACCGCGGACGAGGCGGTCGTTTTGGCGACGACGATCGCGGCGCAAGCTAACAGCATTGATGCTCTGGAAACGACGGTAATGGCCTTTGACGGCTGCCCCCTGAAGCGGGGGGCGCGCAAAACCGTTTTTGGCGTCGGCGTCCAATCGGCGCCCTTGTTGGTACTCGGCGAAGCGCCCGGCCAGGATGAGGACCGCACCGGCGTGCCCTTTGTGGGCAAAGCTGGTCACCTTCTGGACCGGATGCTGAGCGCCATCGGACGCAGCCGCGAGGAAAACGCGTATATTTCAAACGCTATTTATTGGCGGCCGCCCGGCAACCGCGCACCGAACGATATGGAAATGGCCATCTGCCGCCCCTTTGTGGAGCGTCTGATCACACTTTCAAAACCAACGGTCTTGGTTGTCACCGGGGGCACCGCCCTCAAAGCCGTCTTAGGCAAAACGGGTATCATGAAGACACGCGGAAAGTGGCAAACCCTGACGATACCTGGCCCGGACGGACAACCGCTTGAAATACCCGTGATGCCCACCTTTCATCCGGCATATCTGTTGCGCAATCCGGAGGCCAAACGTCTCGTCTGGCAGGATTTGCAGATGATCCGCGCGCGTCTTGACCAAGGTAAGTAAAGCATCCGATTGCTGACCGAGGCCGCAGGTTAATGAAATGTTAACCGCCACCGCCGGACAACGATTGCTGATCCGTTACATAATGGTCTTCCCCAATAGGGCGCATCGGCCGGGTTGAATAAGACAAAATGAAACGGTCAACTACGGCGATCAACCGCGATAATTACGGGTAGGGATCAATGATCAGAGAGCTGACTAAATTTCCGCGTTCTTTCCAACGTGATGCTAGCCGTATTCTGGCCCGCCTGTGTGCCCTTATGTTTGGGGTTGCGACGATTTTAGTACCGGCCCACGCCCAAGCACCATCAAAGACTTTGGCCGAAACTCCCGACCGCGATATTGCGCAACTGATCCTCGCCGCGCAAAGCCAACCCGCCGCGCTGACCGTGCTGTCGCCGGGCGATATTGACGCTTACCGCACCATTTTCGCGTTACAGGAAAACGCCCAATGGCAGAAAGCCAAGACGCATATTGAGGCAATCGAAAACCCGATCCTGATGGGGTATGTGGATTTTCAAAGGCTGATGCATCCAACCGGGTACCGGGCATCATTTACAGAGCTAAAAAAATGGATGGCCTATTATGCCGACCATCCGCAAGCAGACAAAATCTATGCCCTTGCCCTCAAACGCCGTCCGCGCGGGGCCGCCAATCCGCAAGCGCCGGTGCGCCGAAAATGGCGCCAAAAGATCCGTACCAATATCCACCCCCTGATTGATGCCGATTACCGGGCCAAACGCGAAAGCAGGGTTCGCCAAATTGAAGGGCGTGTGCGTTATCTCATCCATAAAAAACGCGCCCTGGACGGATTAAAATATATCAAAGCGACAAAGCAACGCCGTGACCTGACCGAGCGCCAGTTTGACCGCATGCAATCCTGGGTCGCCGCGAGCCTTTATTATCAAGGCTATCTCGAGAGCGCCAAAAGCCTCAGCGGCGCCGTCGCCGACCGCAATGGCGATACCGGGGTCTTAAGCTATTGGATCGACGGGCTGATCGCATTTCGCGAGGGAGATGTGGCGCGCGCTTATAATCGTTTTCAATCAATGGCCAATGTTCCTTACCAGGATGATAAACTACGTGCGGGTGCGGCCTTCTGGGCGGCGCGTATGGCACTGACGCTTGGGCTCACCGACAGGGTTTACAACAATCTCGATCTGGCGGCGACATACCCCATGACCTTTTACGGGCAGTTGGCGCTGGCGCAGCTGGGTCGCCAATTTGATGCCGATTGGTCAACGCCGGCCGTCACGGATGAGGGATTTGCGCGGCTCGCCCGCAAAGCCCCCGGTGTCCGCCGCGCCGCCGCCCTCGTGCAAGTTGCCCGTCGTAAAGAGGCCGATCTTGAACTGCGTTGGGCCAATGGGGTGATCGACGCCGAGCAAGACTATGACCTTGTGGCGGTGGCGGCCGCCCTGAACTTGCCAGCTGCGCAGATTGATACAGCCCTTCTGGGGCAGGGGTCCTACTTGAATACGGCGCTTTTTCCGTTGCCGGATTATATACCCGCCAAAGGCTTTAAGACCGACCGTGCGCTCTTATTCGCGTTGATGCGCCAGGAATCAAAATTCAAAACCGAGGCAACCAGCCGGGTGGGTGCGCGTGGCCTGATGCAGCTTATGCCACGCACGGCAAGTTTCATCGGGCGGGACAAATCCCTGCAATATGCCAGCGGGCGTAACCGCCTTTATGATCCAGCGTTTAACATGGAGCTGGGCCAGAAATATGTGAACCATTTGTTGGCGACTGCCGCAAAAGGCAACATCCTGCATATGGCTGTTGCCTATAATGGGGGCCCCGGCAATTTGCGCCGCTGGCGCCGGCAAATGGAAATCGAAGACCCACTCCTCTTTATAGAGAGCATTCCCAATTCCGAAAGCCGCGATTTTGCTGAGAATGTGCTGACAAACCTTTGGGTCTATCGCGCGCGTCTTGGCCAGCCAGCGCCAACCAGAGACCGCATCGCCGCCGGCGAGCTCCCGATTTTTGAGGCAATCGATCAGCTTACGGCGGATTATCAATAATAAAAAAAGGCACCATCAAAAGATGGTGCCTTTATTGTTTTCCGGAACGACCGCCGCCTAGAAACCGGCGCGGATGGTGAACCGAATGTCACGCCCGGGCAGCGGCGTTGTCTCCTTTAGGAATGAGGCATGTACGCGGCCCTCGGCATTATTGAGATTGCGCCCGCGAACCTCTAACGCGAGGTTCTTGCGTGACCCAAACGGACGGATTGTCAGATAGGTGTTCACAAACACAAAATCATCAGTGGTGAACTCAAACGCCGCAACATTATCCTGTGACGTCACATATTCGATCTCCGTACGCAGACCAAAATACTCATTTACCGCCCCTAGACCAAAAGTTGTTGAGAGCGGCGGGATGCGGGGCAGGTCCTCATCGGCAAGATCATTGGTCGTTGCTCGCACCATGTCAGCCTGGGCATGGGCAGAAAAGCGCACATCGCCCATACCGCCCATTTCTAGCGCGCCAAGGGCTAAGTCAACTTCCGCTTCAAATCCGCGGAAGGTTGCGTCCGCCCCGACAAAGGCAAAGACGGGCAAACCATCAAGCTCCTCACCGGTTTCCTGTTCAAAGATGAAGTTGTCATAGCTTGTATAGAAGGCGTTAAAGACGGCTGTGAGCGGACCAAACTCACCGCGGATTGTGCCCTCAACACCGGTTGCCACTTCTTCGTCAAAGGTGGGGTCACCCACTTCAAACAATTGCGTTGCGAGGTGCGGCCCGAACGAGAAGTTTTCTTCGACCGACGGAGCACGTTCCGTGCGGAAACCATTCACGCCCACAAACATGTTTTCTGCAAGACTATAACCAACACCGCCCGAGACACTGAACAGATTAAAGCTGTTTTCAATAGCCATTTCGGGGCCATCTTCCTCAGCCACAAAAGTCTCTGTAGAATTGTTGACGTTTTCATAGCGCAGGCCAAGATCGATCACCGCGGCCCCAGCTACATATTCATGCAGGGCAAAGATACCGATCTGTGTTTGCTCCGATGGCGGAATAAAGGCTTCCGCACCTACTGCCGAGACGTCGCGGAACCGGCCCTGGATACCGTAGGCGCCGCGCACTTCGCCGCCAAAGGCACTGAACGGGCGTGATACCAACTCAATACGACCTTCGAACTCATCATTGGTAAACTGGGTACCGATTTCATCGCCTTCAAGCTCGGCATGTTCGTAGTCACCGTAACCGAGATTGATTTTGATGGTTTCGATGGGGCCGAATTCGCCATTAAACTCACCGGCGATATTGTATTTGATCTGCTCAAGATCAATGCGGATGCCTTCCTCTTCGCCCTCTTCCTCTTCTTCGCCGCCTTCTTCTTCCTCTTCGCCTTCGAGGTCTTCTTCGGTGAGGATACCGGCAGGCACGCCATAATTGGTGTCAAAAATCGAAACGGAGAAACCGAGAAAGCCGTCCACGGCGCCGTCAAAGATGTAGGAAATACCGCCAGCACCGCTTTGGTTCTCGAGGTCAGAGTTCGGCACAACCCCGTCGCCGAACCGCTCTAACGGATCAAAGTCAGGATCGTCAGCGGTGAATTGCGCAATCAGGGCGTCAGACCCGCTAATACCGGGAATATCGTAATCATCGGCTTCGCGGTAAGAATATTCCCCATGCAAAACAATATTGCCGAGGCCCACATTGGCACCAACCGCAAACTCATCACCATTGTTGACGGTGGAATGGGCGTAGCGCGCGGCCGCATCAATGCCGCCCTCGGGCAAAGCACTGGGGATTTTGCCGGTATCAACATTAACAACCCCGCCAACCGCTGAACTCCCGTAAAGAAGCGATGCCGGACCGCGCAGCACTTCAATACTGTTGGCGAGCGCTGGCTCCACCGGGACCGCGTGATCGGGGCTTGTCTGGCCCACATCGAAGGTGCCCAGGCTGTCTTCCAGCACCCGGACTCGGTCGCCGCCGAGGCCGCGGATGATAGGACGTCCGGCGCCAGCACCAAAGGCCGTCGACGAAATCCCCGGCTGAGAACGCAAGGTCTCACCGATGGAATTGCCAAGGTTCTCGCGTAATTCTTCGCCATTAATCAGGACAACAGCGCTGATGGTTTGGCCGAGGGGCCGGGCGATTGGTGATGCAGTGACAACAATGGCATCAAGATTGATGTTTTGAGCGTCGAAAGTCTCAACCGGCTGATCGTCCGTATCCTGCGCAAGGGCAGGCGCAGTCGTCAGGCTGAGCGGTACAAGAATGGTCAAGGCGGTTGAAAGCAATAAGGATCGGGTCATGGCTCGTCTCATAAAAGTGGTCACCATGTATGCCGCGCGCGGCGCGCTAGCAAACCATGGACAAAGACCAAAGATTAAAGGGTAAATGGTTGGTGTTAGTTAGACAGCAACGGGCGGTGCGCGGGACTGATGGGAATCGTCGCGGGCATTAATACGCCCCCCAAAGCCCGGCGCAGTAAATCCGTTCGCACGCGAAAAGCGTGGTAAATTAGGTGCGTTGCTCGTCGCCACGAGGGCCGCACCATCGCCAAATGCCCGATCGCCGGTGCCGCCTGCGTTGCATTGTTCGCCGTCATCGTCACGGCTTGCAACAAGGCAAAGTCCACAATCGCGCTCGTGGTGATCTTGATCGGGCGTGCCCAGTTCGTGGGCAATCGACTGACCGTTCAGACTAGCAAGGCCAAAAGCTGCAATGACAAGCCAGAGACGCGCACGAAAAACCCCGCCAATCAGGCGGTTAAATTTGGGTATGTCTGATGCACGTACGTCCACATCGCCCTGATATCAGCGGTCAAACCTGTGTGCAATCCGGCCCGCTCGTCTCGGGGGACGCTCTAACGAATAAATTAGTGTGGTGGTTTTGCTGCATCATCGTTGCGCTGCGGCGACAGTCGCGGGTCAACGGCCGCTGTCGTCGCGGCGGCTTGGGCTTTGATTGCTGCTGACGTTAGCCCGGTGCCATCGGCCCGCCAACCGGGCGGGCCCATCACATAGCGCCACACCTCACCTAGACTGTTGGCACGGGTCACATCCCGGAAAAGGGAAACCCATTCATGGGTGGCAATCACCAGGGGATTGTGGGTCTGAAGGTTGCGCACAATGCCATAGCGCGGCTGTTCATCCATCCGTTCCGGCACAAATGTGCCAAACATGCGGTCCCAGATGATCAAGGTACCCGCATAGTTTGCATCAAGATAATCCGGGTTGGTGGCATGGTGGACCCGGTGATGGCTGGGTGTGTTCAAGACCCATTCCAATGGTCCCAGGCGTTTGATCGTCTCGGTATGGATCCAGAATTGATAGAGAAGGTTCAGACTGCCCACAAAGAGCACCATGGCCGGGGGAAAACCGATCACCACCAGGGGCATGCTAAAGACAAATGAAAAAGTCAGTTTGCCCGTCCAGGTCTGACGCAAGGCCGTGGTTAAATTATAGCGCTGGGAGGAATGGTGTACCACATGACTTGCCCAGAACCAGCGGCGTTCATGGGCGACGCGGTGAAACCAGTAATAGGCAAAATCGTCCGCCACGAAACAAACGGCAATTGTCCACCAGGTGATTGGCATGCCGTCGATCAGGCGAAACTGATGAAAGTAAGTGTACGCCGCCGCCATCAGCGTCCCCGCCCCCAAAATGGCCACCGCCCGGTTGCCAAGCCCCATGGCAATACTGGCCAACCCATCGACCCAATCGAAATCACCGAATTCCGCCCGCCGTTGCCACAGAACAAGCAGCTCAAGGGCAATGAGGATAATAAAAACCGGGATCGCTAACGTGATGATATCAGGAAACATGACTCGGTATCATTGCTCTGTTGAACGATAAGACTGAACAGCGGACAGGGTCATCGTCAAGCCATCGGTTCAGCAACCCGCGGGCCAGGTTGATAGCCTGAAGGGCCGATATCCGCCTTAGATTGACAAACAACGGACGTACCGAGCATTCTGCCGTCGCTAACGAGCGGCCGACTTGAGGCGATTTAAGGGCCCTATGTTCACACTTGGATCAGTCTTTTGGCGGCATCAAAAAAAGATCGGTGTCCTTCGTGAAGGGTCCGAAACCTGTACTCAGCGCGTGCACTTGGCCTCTATGATGAGTTTCATGATTGAAAAAGTGCGCCCCACCAATCTCCAAGCGGGCTGTGTCGCAGTCACAGTACCCGCTCTATTTGACCACGTGAAATCTGCAGCTAACCAAGCCTCATCCACCCTTGCAGTCCATGTTTGGATCTCAAAATCAAACACAACCCTTGATCCTTTGAGTGCTTCCCAGTCGTGCTGAACAGCGCCTTTGCCTTGTTGGTCTTCGGGGGTTGTGGGCGGTGTATTCGCAAAATGATCCATCCATACACGGTCTGCGCATAATATGAGCAAGCGTTGTGTGAATAAAACTAAAGAACGTACCTTTATCTTCGCGGTGCTGTTTGTCGGTTAGACTGTTTGTAGACGACGAAAATAGATTTTCGGTTGGGCTCTTAGGCAGGACCCTTTCAGTTTTCGGACGTTGGATTTAGCGTGAGCGATGTCTGTTCTGGGCCAACCGCTGCCAACAATGCCCGCCCTTTTTTGCTGCCGGGCAGCTCCACCAGCGGCATCATACCCATAAAAAAAGCCAGAGCCCCTTGCGGCGTTCTGCCTTTTTTCTGATTGAAATCGTTGGATACCGTTTTAACGAAATGGCGTCAGCCAACAATTTCATTATCGGTGAAGAAAAACGCGATTTCTTCTTTTGCCGTATCGGGCCCATCTGATCCGTGGACGGTGTTTTCGCCAATGGATTCGGCAAACTCAGCGCGGATGGTGCCCGCGTCAGCCTCAGCGGGGTTGGTCGCGCCCATGATTTCACGGTTCCGGGCGATGGCATTTTCACCCTCAAGGACCTGCACAATCACGGGGCCGGATGTCATAAATTCCACCAGCTCACCGAAAAACGGGCGCTCTTTATGAACGGCATAAAAACCGCCAGCTTGTTCAGTTGTCATGTGGATACGTTTGGAGGCAACAACCCGCAGGCCGCCCTCTTCGAATTTAGCGATAACCTTGCCAGTAATATTGCGGCGGGTAGCATCGGGTTTAAGGATCGAGAACGTTCTTTCGAGCGCCATGGTCGGTTTTCCTACTAATTTTGAGTGAAACAGGTGGTAAATGTTGTATCGCGCCTGTGCCTAGCAACGGCTTTGCGCCGGGGCAAGGGTGGGCCCAACAATGATAAATGGTAGTGGGAGGCAGATTTGAACTGCCGACCTCCGGGTTATGAATCCGGCGCTCTCACCAACTGAGCTACCCCACCATTTCGGTCGCTTCGTATAGCGGGGGCCCCAACGCCTCGCAAGAGAAATTCGCCCGGTCGCCTCTACCGCCGCCACCCGACAAAACGCGGCTTGACAGGGGCGGCATGCCTTGGCCCACATAGACGCCATGACGATGCAAATGGACCTCGCTCAACTGCCACCGCCGCTCGATGGAGCAAACCCGGTATCGCTGCCCGCAGGGGCGACGATTTTCGAGCCCGGTGACCCGTGCACGCAGTTCTTCTTCGTTTTGGAGGGCACAATCCGGGTAGCGCTGACCGCCCGCAACGGCCGGACGGTCACACTCTACCGATTTGGCGCGGGGGAGACCTGCGTGATGACAACATCGTGCCTGCTTGGCGGGGCAAGCTACGGCGCCGAGGCCAACACCCAATCGGCAGTGCGCGCACTGGTTTTGACGAAGAACGCCTTTGACACCGCATTTTCCCAGTCAGCCCCCTTTCGCCAACTTGTGCTGACAGCATTTTCAGACCGGCTTGCCCAAATGATGGCCCGGATCGAGACCATCGCCTTTACCCCGCTTGATCAGCGTCTGGCGGCAACCCTGCTGGAGCACTTGCCTGGCACGGCGCGCGCCATCAAGCTTACCCATGATGACCTGGCCCAAGATTTGGGCAGCGCCCGCGAAGTGATCAGCCGTAAACTTGCCCAATGGGAGCAGGACGGTCTCATCATCCGGCAGCGCGGGATGATTACGGTGACGGATAGGGCGGCGCTGCAAAACCTCACCTTGCGCGACCCGGCTTTGTAGCTCCTCAATATCGCGTTGTGCCTTGGTGACGAAGTCACGGTGCCGTGCCTGCAAAGGTGGTAGGTCTTAACAGAACACTTTTACAGGAGAGACCAATGCAACTTGCCAATGTGGGCACAGCCGACCGCCTATTCCGCCTCGTGGTGGGGGCGATTTTGATCGCCCTGCCCTTTTTCGTGCCGTCCATGGCCCTACCTGCCCCCACAGGCATCGCCAGTACCGCCGCCGGCGCAATCCTGATCATCACGGCCCTGATCAAATTTTGCCCGATCTATGGTATTTTTGGTCTGCGCACGCGTCCCAAGGACTAGTCTCGTTCTAAAAGGCAGGTTCCCATGGGACTATTTTCCTGGTTGCGCCCCAGCAGGTCGGCCAGCGCTCCCCCGGCGCGGCCATCAATCATTCTCATCACGGTCCATGAAGCCCATGAGGCGATACAAGCGGGTACCCGTATACTGATTGATGTGCGCAAACCGGAGGAATGGTCGGCGGTTGGCAGACCCGCCGGCGCTTTAGGCCTTACACTTCAGGATCCCGATTTTGAACGAAAGCTTGCCGCCATTGTTGGCGGTGACACCGAAAAAGCGCTTGCCTTTTCCTGCAAGACCGGCGGGCGTTCCTCCCAAGCCGCTAAACGCGCCGCGCAGGCTGGCTATGGGGATGTCGCAAATGTTGAGGGTGGTTTTCTTGCCTGGCAGGCCGCCGGCTTGCCCATCGATACCGGACCGTTTGACTAAAACCCGGTTCGATACCGCCCAAAGATAAACAGGCGTCGCCTCTTACGTCACAAGCGCCTTCATAATCGCCTTTTGGACGTGCAGCCTATTTTCTGCCTCGTCATAGGCGATACAATTGGGACTATCGAAGACACCGTCGGTCATCTTCACGTTGCGGCGCATGGGGAGGCAATGGCTGACGAGGGCGTTGTTCGTATACGCCATTTTTTCCTCATCAACAATAAAATGCTTATACTGGTCACGGATAGATTTTTCCGGCGCCCAATTGCCAAAAAACGGCAGCGCACCCCAGCTTTTGGCATAAACTACATCAGCGCCGCGGTAGGCATCGTGTAGATCGTGGGAAACCGTCAGCGCCTGACCATGGCTTTCGGCATCGGCCTTCGCCTGATCCATATACCGATCATCCAATAGATAGTCCGGTGTCGGACAAAGGAGTGTTGGCTGCATCCCGAACTTTGCTGCGATCATCAACGCAGAATTTGCCACCGCCGTGTTGAGCGGTTTGGGATGATAGGTCCAGGTGAGAAGGAATTTCTTGCCCGAGAGGTCGCCGCGCCCCATCGCCTCAAAACGCTCTTGCAGCGCCATGATATGCGCCATTTCCTGACAGGGATGGGTAATCGTCTCCATATTGATGATCGGCACATCGGCATGGCGGGCAAACGCATTGAGGATTTTGTCTTTGCGATCTTCCTGCCAATCCTCAAATTTCGGAAATGCCCGGATACCGATCATATCGCAATAGCGCGACAAAACCTTTGCGGCCTCGCGCACATGTTCTTCCGCCTCGCCGTCCATGACGATGCCCTCATCGAATGCCAACGGCCACATGCCCCCCGACGGCGACAGCACAATTGCGTGCCCCCCCAAATGCTGTGTGCCCACATCAAAAGAGGTGCGCGTGCGCAGGGAATTATTAAGGAACAAAAGAGCAACGGTTTTGCCGCGCAGGGCATCGCCAAACGGTTTGGCCTTCAGAATACGGGCCTCATCGATCATCCTTTGTAGCTCGGCCTGCGACCAATCCTTGGTATTCAAAAAATGTCTCATGAGCCGGTCTTAGGCCGCGGGCCCAGCCCTCGCAAGCCGATTGGCATTTGATTGGGACACGCTTGTGATTCTTTGGTGACAGCCGTGTGAAAACAGGAATAGTTTCCAAAAGGTAAACGTCGTATCCTCCCGAAAGGTTGGGGCTGGATCGCCAACCAATCATCGCAAGAGGAGCTGGCTGCCCGTCACGCAGCCCAAACCCCATGGTGCAACCAACCGCTTCAGATCGTCCCAGCAATGACCATGGTTCGCCAGAACCAGGCCCCATCGCTGCGCCGCGTTCTGACGCGCCAAATTTTCAAGCACCAAGTTTTGAACAAACCAATGCCCTCGTTCATTATGTGCGCCAGCTTTCACCCAAGCGGCTGAGCATTCTAACAGGTTTGTTCTTGGCTGCCGTGGCCGCGCTTCTCGTCATTAAACTGAATGAAGAAGGGCAGGCCCGCCGGCTGGAAACCCAATTACGTCTTGTCCAGACAATACAGCTTGGCGCGCGTAGCATGAATGTTGATATCATGACGGGCAATCCGCCAGGGGAAAATCTGGGTACGGATTTACCAACGGGCGCACAAGTTTCTTTTTACCATGTGACGCAAGCCGGGGAGCAAATCGCATCGGCGGGCCGGTTCGATGTTGTATCGCTTAGCCCGCAAACGCTGGGCACGCTGCCACTGGCCGAACAGAATACTCTTTCGTTGCGCGGACCAGACAAGCGCCTGGCAATCGCGTGGCAAAGTCTCGATAATGGAGAGGTGTTGGTTGCCGCCACGCCGGCCCGGGATATGCGCGGGCGGGCGCCGCTATGGATCGGGTATGCCGTCCTACTAGGGGCAATCACCCTCGTTTCGGCTTCCTTGATGCGCGCCTTTATTCGCCAGAATGCGGCGGCGCAGGATGCGGCGGGGGCCCTTGGCGGATATATCCGCATGAATGAGGCGTTGGGCCGGGGGCGGTGTTGCCCGTGGTATTTTGACCGGCAGTCGCGGCGCGTTCTTCTCTCGCGCTCCTTGCTGGAACCGCTTGGCCTCGGCGCGCGAGACCGCACCTTCTCGCTGCAGGAACTGACCAGTCTGATTCATCCCAAAGATTTGCGGCTGGCCCTGGGGATTTTTACCGGCGAGGAAAAGGATAATTGTGAAGGCATTGTGGGGCTACGGCGCGCCGGTGGCGGCTGGTCCCGTGTTTTGATTCGTACAGACCATAGCGCGGATGCCAACAACCGAAGCGGTATTGCCTTTGATGTCACAAGCCTTGATATAACTGGCCTTGACGGGACCTTGCGCAGCAACAACCAGGCCGGACCGATGAACCGGCTTACGCACCTGCTCAGCTATGGTGAAGAAGACGCGGCGGCAAGCTCGCACACCCCTGATCAGCCAAGGGCGAGTGCGGCAGACTTCCTGCAGGAGGGCATTGATACAATCCCTGATGCCTTTGTGTTGTGGTCGGCGGACCATCAATTGACGGGCTGGAATAAACGTTTTGCCATGCTCTTTCGGTTTCCAACCGATACGCTCATACCGGGCCTGTCACCGAAGATGGTCTTTGATCAGGCAAATGCGGGCCGTGACATATTACGTGATTATTTTCTGCCTGAGGATCAATCGCTCGCGCCCGATCAAAGTGACAGCGGGGATAAACGACCCAAAAGCGCACGCGAGGTTCGCCTTTCTGGTGATCGCTGGGTCAAAGTCACCCGTCGCCAGACCGAAACCGGCGGGCTTGTGTGTGTGGCAACGAATATCACCGACCAAAAGCGCCGCGCCCGTGCCCACGTGAAACGCGAGCGCCAGCTTGAACGCACTGTCACCGACCTCGAACGGTCCCGACGTGAGCTATCCGATATCAGCCGAAACTATGCGTTCGAAAAACGCCGGGCTGAGGATGCAAGCCGATCAAAATCCGAATTTCTGGCGAATATGAGCCATGAATTACGCACACCGCTTAATGCCATCAATGGCTTTTCCGAAGTGATGCAGTCGGAGCTTTATGGCCCGCTGGGCAGTGGGAAATATCGCGAATATATTGACGATATTCACGCCAGCGGCAGGCACCTTCTGGAACTGATCGATGATATCCTCGACATGTCCCGGATTGAGGCCGGCCATCTGCAATTGGAACCTCAGCGTATTGAGCTTGATCGCATCTTGCAGGAAAGCGTGCGGCTTGTGGGGCGGCGGGCTGAACATGCCGGTGTTACGCTTAGCGCCACCACCGCCAATGCTCCGCCCATTTTTGCCGATGGGCGCGCAACCAAGCAAGTGCTTCTCAACTTGCTTTCCAATGCGGTAAAATTCACTAGTAGCGACGGGAAAGTCGCCCTTGTGACGGAGGCTGATCTTGATTGTGTCAGTGTAATGATCATCGATAGCGGACCCGGAATTGAGCGTAGTCATCTGGTCAAGCTTGGTAGCCCGTTTGAGCTTGGCCAGAACCAATTTACCGGCGCCCGTGACGGCTCTGGTCTCGGCCTCGCGCTCTCAAAATCATTGATGGAACTGCAAGGCGGCCTGCTGGCGCTCGCCAGTACACCCGGCAAAGGCACAACCGCCTGTGCGACGTTCCCTCGGCGTGATGGCGCGCCCGTGCGCTTGCCCAGCTTCCTGCGTGATGAGGCGCATCTTCTCACCCATTCACTGACTGATGATCATACTGTTGGATCTGCACGCCCCGGTCGCCCGCCGGCGCAAGCGGCCGAGTAACCCACCGCAATCACTAAACCGAAAAGTGATTAAACCCGTTTGCGTCCACGGGGATCACATGACCGCCCTTGCCAAGCACCTCAACACCCGACCCCTTTTTAATCTTACCAATCCGGGTAACGCGGGTGCGGGAGGCCTTGGCCGCCATCTCAACCCCGCGGCGCATGGCATTTGGCGCAGCAAAGAGAATTTCATAATCATCGCCAAAGCCCGCCAGCTTTAACTGCGCCTTTTCCTGATCCCGCTGCGACGCCAGCCAGTTTTGGGCGCCCTCACTGACCGGTAAGGCCGCAAGATCGAGGATTATCTTAATGCCCGATTGACCCGCCATATGCCGGGCATCGGCGATCAAACCGTCAGATACATCCATAGAAGCCGAGGCAAAACTGGTGAGCGCTGTTCCAAAGGTCAGGCGCGGTTGCGGCAGATGATACCGCGCCACTAGCGCCGTATGCTGATCATCGTCGGTAGGGAGTTTGCCGCCGAGCGCCAAAAGACCAAGACCGGCGTCACCGATGGTGCCGGTGACATAGACATCATCACCCGTTGCGGCGCCATCGCGCAGGATGAGGCCATCCGCCGGCGCCTCTCCCAAAAAAGTGGCCGAAACGGTAAGCGGTCCCGCCGCGATCCGGTGACGGGTTGTGTCCCCGCCGATCAGTTGACAGCGAAATTGGCTTTGATCCTGGGACAGACCATCCACAAAAGTGGCAATATCCTGCCACGTCGTTTTTTGGGGCCAGACGCACCCCAACAGATAGCTGCGGGGTTTGGCACCCTTGGCAACAAGATCAGAGATATTCACCCGCAGCACCTTTCGCGCCACAAGATCAAGCGGATCGTCTTTACGGAAATGAACGCCAGCGATCAGTACATCTTTGGTGATCACCAGACGATCATCGGCGAGGGCGACATCGTCACCAAGCCCAAACGCGCCCCGCTGGCCTTCACTCAAGGGCGCAAAAAGATCCCTGATGATCTCAAACTCATCCAATGGCTCTCAACCGCCCCCGGTCATGACGATATTTCATCGGCCCGCGCATCGCGGACCGCGGCGTCCAAAACGCCATTGATGAACTTTGGTTCCTCACCATCAAAAAAGGCATGGGAGAGATTGATATATTCGTCAATGATCACCCGGGCCGGGATATCCGGTTCACGGATGATTTCATACATCGCCGCGCGCAGGATCGCCCGCGCCGTGGCGTCCAGGCGTTTGAGGGTCCAGCCCTTGGCAAGCTGGCGTTCAAGATAGGGGTCGATACGGGTTTGGGTGTCCACGACACCGCGCACGATCCGTGTAAAGAGGTCTTGATCAGCATGCCGCAAATCGAGCGGTGCGGCCCCATCATCATCGGTTGGTTGCGGGGTACCAACCATCCAATAGGTAGTAAAATCCTCAATAATACGCGCGACACCCGTGTCGGCTGTCTCCATCTGATAAAGCGCCTGTACGCTGGCGATACGGGCCGCCGACCGCGAATGCTTCTCGGGAGATTTCACCCCTGATGAGGACGGGTGAGACGGTGCCGTTGAGGAGGAGGATTGGTTCATGGCTCTAAAATTGGGATTGAAAAAGGATTAGCCATTTGGGTCCGGGTCTTGACCAGCGGGCTCATCGGCGAGCGTTTCGAGAAATTTACCAAAATCGCGGGCCTCGCGAAAATTCTTGTAGACGGACGCATAGCGCACAAACGCCACATCATCCAACTGGGCAAGGGCATCCATGACCAATTGCCCAATCTGGCTCGATTCGACTTCACTTTCGCCGGAGGCTTCGAGGCGCCGAACAATGCCGGAAATCATCTGTTCCACCCGCTCCGGATCGATATTGCGTTTGCGTGTTGCGATTGAGATGGAACGGAGCAGCTTGTCCCGATCAAAAGGCGCACGCCGTCCAGAGCTTTTCAGGACGATCAGTTCGCGCAATTGTACCCGCTCAAACGTGGTGAACCGCCCGGCGCAGCGTGAGCATTGACGGCGACGGCGAATTGAAGAGCCATCTTCCGCCGAACGGGAATCCTTGACTTGCGTGTCTTCACATCCGCAAAACGGGCATCGCATGACAGGGAACCTCTGATTGATTGCGCGCGCGAGAGCGCTCACCGAGCTGATAAAAGCGTTAGTACCAGCTGGGCTTATAGTGTTCGGATAAAGCCGGCCATTCCCCGTTTCAACCCGCCTTAGCCATAAATGGGGAACCGAGCCGTGAGCGCACGCACCTCGCCACCAACCTCGGCGACAATCTGATCAAGCGCGTCGGCACCTGCGCCATGGGCTGAGAGACCGTCTAACACATCGGCAATCAAAAGACCGGTCTTGCGAAACTCCGCATTGCCAAACCCGCGCGTTGTTGCCGCCGGTGAGCCCAAACGGATGCCCGATGTGATAGCCGGTTTTTCCGGATCGTTTGGAATACCGTTTTTGTTACAGGTCATCCCGGCGCGCTCCAGATAGTCCTCCGCCTCATTGCCCTTCACGCCTTTGGGGCGCAAATCGATCAGCGCCAAATGCGTGTCCGTGCCGCCGGAGACAACGGCGTAGCCGCGCTCAACCAGCGCGCCGGCCATGGCCTGCGCATTACTGACAACATTGCGGATATAGAATTTGAAATCAGGCTCCAGCGCTTCGCCAAAGGCAACGGCCTTTGCCGCAATCACATGCATCAACGGGCCGCCTTGCAAACCCGGGAACAGCGCCGAGCGGAACTTCTTTGCCAACGCATCATCATTGGTCAAAATGATGCCGCCGCGCGGACCGCGCAAGGTCTTGTGGGTTGTGGAGGTTGCCACATGGGCATGCTCCAACGGGTTTGGATAAACACCGCCAGCAACAAGACCGGCAAAGTGCGCCATGTCCACTAGCAGGAGCGCGCCAACCTTGTCAGCAATCGCGCGGAAGCGGGCAAAATCAATGATTCGCGAATAGGCGCTGCCCCCAGCAATAATCATGTGCGGCTTGTGCTCCATGGCAAGGGCCTCAACCTGATCATAATCAATGGTGTGATCATCATCACGCACCCCATAATGCACTGCCTCGAACCATTTGCCCGATTGGTTGACTTTGCTGCCATGGGTCAAATGCCCACCGGCGGCCAGATCCATGCCCATAATCCTGTCGCCAGGTTTGAGCGTGGCAAGAAAGACGGCTTGGTTCGCTTGGCTGCCTGAATGGGGTTGAACGTTGGCGTGGGCACAGGAAAAGAGCGCCTTGAGGCGTTCGATCGCCACTTCCTCAACAACATCAACATGCTCGCAACCGCCATAATACCGGCGGCCCGGATACCCCTCGGCATACTTGTTAGTGAGGACCGAGCCTTGGGCCTCCAATACGGCCTGGGAAACGATGTTCTCCGACGCAATCAATTCGATTTGTTCCTGCTGGCGGGCAAGCTCGCGCTGGACCGCGGAAAAAACCGCATCGTCCCGGCTCGCCAGCTGTTCTGAAAAAAACCCGGCATGGGTTTGTGCGGGGCTGGAAACACTCATCGTTTTCTCCTGATCACGTAAACGAGGGCGGACCTTACGCCGCCCCTTACCGCCGCGCAACGCTTCGCAACTGCGCAAAATACCGCGCGGAACAGGCGCCGCCAATCACTAATGTTCTTTATTTGTTCATCTTTAGGCAGATGATTCTGCCAGCCACGCGCACCCGCCACCAAAAGGGACAACCAAGCAAAGTCTTTATTGAATCAGATAAAAATAGCATTGGCCGGTGTACTGCCAGTGCATGGCCACAATTTACAAAGAATTCATCGTATCCGGCCGGAAGAAAATTCTTGCCTTCGTGAAAGGATGGGCGTAACGACGCAGGGAGTTAGGGGTGTTGAAAAGAAAGACAAAAACAACGCCTGCTTTTCATTTCGGGATATTTCAATCAGGGGACTACACGGCGTCGGCAACAAGCCGATCGTTACCAGTAAGACATGAGGAGAAAGAATGTCAGATAAAGAACAAGATGGCGAAGTGGGTGAAAGCCTGCATTTGGCCACCACAATTATCGCCGCTTATGTGAGCAATAATAAAGTTGATGTGGACAGCCTGCCCGGTCTCATGACCGAGGTCTATGAATCGCTACAAGGCCTTGCCGCTGGCGAAGCCTCCCTGCGCGCCACACGTGATCCCGCCGTACCGATCAGTAAATCCATAACACCGGAATATGTGATCTGTCTTGAAGACGGCAAAAAACTCAAAATGCTGAAGCGCTATTTGCGCACCCATTACAATCTGACGCCGGAAGAATATAAGCGTAAATGGAACCTGCCCCCGGATTATCCGATGGTTGCCCCCAACTATGCAAAACGCCGATCAGCCTTCGCCAAACAAATCGGCCTTGGTACCCAACGAAGTGGCAAAGCCACCAAGAAAACGGCCAAGAAAAAATCAACGAAGCGTCGCGGTCGGCCGCGTAAGAACGCTTAGGCCGCGTAAGCGCCTCAGTTTTCATGTTTTGACGTCAAAAAGGGCACCCACAAGGGTGCCCTTTTTTATTCTCTAAATGGTCGACCGCACGTCTAAAACTCGCGCCCTCGGCAGCGTGAGAGTCTAACCGAAAAATCGATTTCGTCTGTCGAAAACGTGGTTTTTGAGAACTGGAGCGCAGCGTACATTGGTACGTGAGCACCGGAAGTGCAGAGAAACGCGTTTGCAGACGACGAAAATAGATTTTTCGGTTGGGCTCTTACCATACTCTCATGGGCGCCGCAGGATTGTCTCAATGGTGGCAATAAGATGGGTCTGCTGATCATTCACCGGCCCCTCAACGGCAGCGAGGCGACGCATCATTGCGATTGCCGCTGTCTTTTCTGCATCCTGGCAGCGCTGGACAAGAGGTTTGGCAATCTTGCGGACATTGTTTGCCGCATCGGTAATCTCGCCTGTTGCCATGCGCGCAAGGGCGAAAAACTCTTCAGCCGTGGGCTGATCAATGCCAAACGTTGCCTGCATTTCGGCAACCATGGCAAGGCGCTGACGCTCTGTGATTGCACCGTCATAGGCAAGGATCTGGTACAAGAAAATCGCCAAGGCCTCGCGCGGATCATCGAGTGTTTCGATCAGCCGCTTATCGATTTTGTTGGACCATCGTTGCCGCCGAAATGCACCCCGCACCTCATCAACGGCGTCCTTGCCTTGGCGCGCGGAGTTGGAGAAATGGGTGAAGGCCCAGAACAATCCCGCTATCGCACCCAGAATACCAATAATATAATGCATAGCTGCTACCCCTCTTTTCGCGCCTTGTTTGCAGACGGTCAAGGATAGACAAAATGCGATTGCCAGGGGGTTAAGGGTGTCTCGCGCTGGAAAACCATGCGCTCGTGCAATCGGTAGGGCCGGTTTACCCAAAATTCCGCCTGTATCGGTTCGAGCCGAAAGCCGCTCCAATGGGGCGGCCGAGGCACGGGTTTACCTTCATAGGTCGCCGTCAACTCATCAACCCGCTTTTGCAATGTCTCGCGCCCGGATAAAGGACGCGACTGATCCGATGCCCAGGCCCCAATTTGGGAGCCGCGCGCCCGGCTGGCAAAATACGCATCAGCCTCTGGCTCACTGACCGGTTTAACCGTTCCGCGAAACCGCACCTGGCGACGAATTGATTTCCAATGAAAACACAGCGCAGCCTTGGGGTGCTCGGCAAGCGCACTGCCTTTTGCACTTTTTGTATTGGTAAAAAAGCTTAAGCCTTGCGCGTCGAACGCCTTGAGCAACACAATCCGCACATCGGGCAGGCCGTCGCCATCCACCGTGGCGAGGGCCATGGCATTGGGGTCGTTCATTTCGCGTGGCCCGGCGAGCGCCAACCAGTCGGCAAATAACGCGGCCGGATCATCATTTGTAAAGACCTGCCCCTGATCATCCTCGGCGCCATAGGCCTCGTCGGACGGGGTGGCGGGGATTAATGGGTTCGCAGCATCAGGATTACGCACGGGTCAGACACTTTCATTTGCACCACCAGACCCGTACAACACAGGCTGGTTCCGATGGTCATGGCATGCACGCCAAAAACGCGCTGGTATTTCTTGCTCATGATAGTCCGTTTACGCTAGAGGCAGGCAATGTCGATCAACAGTTTCGGGCGTTTATTTCGGGTCACCACATGGGGCGAATCCCATGGGCCCGCCCTCGGCTGTGTTGTTGATGGCTGCCCGCCCGGGATCCAGCTTGATGTGGCCGCAATCCAAGAGGCACTCGACGCGCGCAAGCCGGGAACGTCAAAATATGTGACCCAGCGGCGCGAAGCCGACGCGGTTGAGGTGCTATCAGGCACATTTGAAGATGATCGCAGCGATGGTCTACGCACGACGGGCACGCCGATCAGCCTGCTTATTCGCAATACGGACCAACGCTCAAAGGATTATAGCGAAATTCGGGATAAATACCGCCCGGGCCACGCAGACTTCACCTATGAGGCCAAATATGGCGTGCGCGATTACCGTGGTGGCGGGCGATCATCGGCCCGTGAAACCGCCGCGCGCGTCGCCGCCGGGGCCATAGCCCGCCAGGTTCTTGGCTCAATTTATGGCTCGCAACCTTCCGTATACGGCTATATGGTTCAAATGGGCCCGCATAAGGCAGACCGAACGCGGTTTGACCGTTCACAGATTACTGAAAATCCATTTTGGTGTCCTGATGCTGATGCGGCCGCCGCTTGGGGCCTTGCCCTTGATGATGCGCGCAAAAATGGCTCCTCTCTCGGTGCACTGGTTGAGGTAACGGCCACCGATTTCCCGCCCGGTCTTGGGGCCCCTATTTATGGCAAGCTTGATGGCGACATGGCCGCCAATATGATGTCAATCAACGCGGTTAAATCCGTGGAGATTGGCAATGGCGTCGAGGCAGCCGCGATCAATGGTGAAGATAATGCCGATGAGATCGTGATGCGCGACGGGGCACCGCTTTTTTTGTCAAACAATGCGGGCGGTGTGCTTGGCGGCATCTCCACCGGGCAGGATATTGTGGTGCGCTGTGCCATTAAGCCAACCTCCTCAATCCTAACGCCGCGCCGCACGGTGACCCGCGATGGCAAAGAAACAACCATCCAAACCAAAGGCCGGCACGACCCGTGTGTAGGTATTCGCGCCGTTCCCGTGATGGAAGCGATGATGTGGCTGACGCTCGTAGATCACGCGCTTTTGCAGCGCGGGCAATGCGGCGCCGATAATGTGGCCCGAAAGATTTGACCTTGATGATCACTGAGCCGCGTTAAACACCACTTTCGGCTGGAGACGATATCTATGTCACGTTCGTTCTATATTTTCGGCACTGTCCTGTGTCTTCTTATCCTGTTTTTTCTTGCAATCCGCACACCGGATACAAAGGTGCGCGCCATGGAGGAAGCATATGGTCTGGGTACGGTCCAACGCCTTTGCTATAGCGAAGAGGGCAATTGCGTACGGATACGCGATGAAGGCAATCCCGACGGCCCAGCGCTCATGCTCATACACGGCTCAAGCGATTCGCTTCTTACCTGGCGAGGGATGATCGACGAACTTGCAGGAGATTACCGGCTTTTATCCCTGGATTTGCCGGGTCACGGCTTATCGGGACCCCATGTGGCCAACCGCTATGACGCAACCGCAATGATGGCGGCGGTGACCGCATTTGCCAACAATAGCGGTGTTGAGCGGTTTACGCTCATCGGCAATTCCATGGGCGGCTGGATTAGCTGGCGCTATGCGCTCGCCCATCCGGAACGAGTGGCAGCACTGGTTCTGGTTGATGCATCGGGTGCACCCCTGCCCGCTGATGCCGAGCCGCCGCGGCTCTATCTTGGGGCTGTCCTTATGAAAATCCGGTGGCTACGCCCAATAATTGAACAGGTGACCCCGCGTTCTATTATCAAACAATCCCTGATTGATTCCGTATACGATGAAAATCTAATAACGGAGGCTGTCGTCGATGAATTTTGGAAACTGCTGCGCTATCCGGGTAACCGCCGCGCCACCGCCATTCGGTCAACGACCGACCGCGAACCCGCCTATGGCACGCGTCTATCCGAGATTGCGGCACCAACCCTCATCGTGTGGGGCGATGCCGATGAGGTTGTACCCTTAGAGGCGGCAAATGTTTTTGACCGCGAAATCCCAAACAGCACACTGATTATTTATAAAAATATTGGCCATCTGCCCCAACGCGAAACCCCGCAAGCGTTCGCGCGCGATCTTAAGGATTTTCTTGGCCCGTTGAACCTTGATGTCGGGGCAAGCGCATTCGACACTTTATAGCACGTCAAACCCGGCCCTGAACGCGGTGATATCTTCCTCATCCAGGATTGGCCTTGATCCGGTGCCGCCGCCACTGACCGATGGGAAACCCGATATTGCGACCATCGGTGTATCGCTTAAGAAATCATCATCCGTCAGATCATCAATATTGATATCCCGTAGGCGGATCATATCGCCAACGCTATCGGTGTAGCGCCCTGACTGTTTCAGCCGCCTAACTTGCAGGCCGTCAGTTGATTATACTGCCGGGGGGCCCAATCAAAAGGTCCACATTAAAACCCCAAATGCACCCCCAATAACGCGAAAATCAACGGACATAACAAGACATTGAAATCATTGGTCATGATGGGATTTTTGGACGCTATCGGATTTCAGCGAAAATGGTAGCTGGCGGAGAAGCGGAAATGACGTCAAAACTATCGCATCCAAAGCCGCAACACAGCCCGGGCGACCAGCCCGCCCAGCCGGACGGCCTTTGGCCCGCGAGGCAGAAAGTGGCGGACAGAGAGGGATTCGAACCCTCGAGACGGTTACCCGCCTACACGCGTTCCAGGCGTGCGCCTTCGACCACTCGGCCACCTGTCCTTTTGCCGTTCAATCCCTGAACGGATAGTCGTGACGACGCCGGGTTGGCGCACGTCGGATTTTTCATTTCCTCGCTAACGCGAGGCAGCGGCCTTCGACCACTCGGCCACCTGTCCTTTTGCCGTTCAATCCCTGAACGGATAGTCGTGACGACGCCGGGTTGGCGC
>JBCBBJ010000010.1:0-127278 GCA_038531745.1 Pseudomonadota bacterium | reverse complement strand
GTTCGGGGTGGCGAACACCGCGCCAGCGGGGCAAATCCCGCCATCGGTAAAATATGTGTTTTATTTTGGCGCCGCCAAACCCGATAAAGAAAGTCTGCGTGGCAAAACCGGTCGTTCTTTGGCGTTCGGGCAGCATGTCGCCCACAAAGGCGCGAAACGGTTCCATGGTCACATTAATGGCCGCGTCCATGATCCATAACATGCCCGCTGCCACCCATAATGTCGGCGATTTGGGCATGAAAAAAAGCGCAAATGTTGTGGCTAACGCGCCAAAGAAAAAATAGGGCCGCCGCCGCCCCAGCCAACCCCAGGTGCGGTCACTCATATAGCCAATAATGGGTTGCACCAGGAGGCCGGTGAGCGGCGCAGCAATCCACAGGATTGGGATGGCGTTGAGATCGGCACCGAGGGTTTGAAAAATGCGGCTCACATTGGCATTTTGAAGAGCAAAACCCACCTGAATGCCGAAAAACCCAAAGCACATATTCAGGATTTGAACGGGGCGCAACGCTGGCTTGTGCATGGTGTCTGTTTCCTTCCCGGACGTGGTCCCTGCCGGCGTGACCCCCCTGTTAGGGCTGTGCCCTTCGAGCAAGCTCACAGGATCACCTTTGGTTGCGCTCGTTATGACCTGCAATTTTTTGCAAAGCGTTGCGCATTTTTATCGGAATGTCGACTGCAATATGCATCACTTTATGGGCGCTGGCGGTCGGTGCAGTGACGTCTGGGCTAGCGGTCGCGACCGAAATTCGGCGCGTCGGTTTCCTGCCCCGCATCAACAATCGCCCGGCGCAGGGCGCGCCCGCGGGTAAAGGCAGCGGTTAGCGTTTCCTCATCACCCCAACGGATCGCCCTTTGGAGGAGGGCAACCTCCTCGGTAAAGCGGCCCAGCACCTCAAGCACCGCCTCTTTGTTTTGGACGAACACATCGCGCCACATCACAGGATCCGAGGCGGCAATCCGGGTAAAATCGCGAAATCCGCCAGCGGAATATTTGACAATTTCCGCTTCGGTCACCGCCTCCAAATCATCGGCAGCACCGACCAGAGTAAAGGCGATCAGGTGGGGCAAGTGGGAGGTGATGGCCAGAGCGAGGTCGTGGTGATCGGCGCCCATGCGCTCGGTTTGCGCGCCAATGGCTTGCCACAGCGCTTCCACCGTCGATATTGCATCCTGATAGGGCGTATCTTCGCGATCAAGCGGGGTTAGAATGCACCAGCGGTCCCGAAAAAGGTCTGCAAATCCGGCCTCGGGGCCCGATTGCTCCGTACCCGCCACAGGGTGCGCCGGGACGCAATACACATCCTTCGGCAGATGCCGGGCGGCGGCAACCATACCGGCCTTCACACTGCCTACATCCATCACCACCGCACCGGTCTTTAGATGGGGCGCAATTGCCGTACACAGATCATGAACGCTACCCACAGGGGTGGCAAGGATGACAAGATCGGCTTGCGTCACCGCATCGGTTATATCCGCTGCAACATGGTCAACAATATCAAGGGCCAGGGCCCGCGCGCCAATATCAGGGTCCGTATCAAACCCCGTGGCCCGATCCACAAGCCCCCCCGCCCGCATGGCCCGCAAGAGCGATGATCCGATCAGGCCAAGGCCAATGACACACACATGATCAAACAGCTTGTCGGTCACGGGGACATCTCATCACAAAATCGTTCCGTGAGGAGATCGAGTAGCCGCCGGTTCGCTGCGCTTGACCCAATGGAGATGCGTAAATAGTCGCCAAGCCCATAGGCATCCATGGCGCGCACGATCACGCCGCGGTCCATCAACCACTCAAGGACATCATGGGCGCGTTTGCCCTCCGTGTCCGGAAATTTAACCAGCAAAAAGTTCCCGGCTGAGGGCACAACCGATAAACGCGTCTCTTGCGAGCCGATCCCCTGCAGCCGTTGAAACATGATCGCCCGTTCACTGGCATTATGCTCGCGGTTCTGACGGACAAAATCCTGATCCGCCATGGCCGCTTCTCCGGCAAGTTGCGCCGCCGCCGACACATTAAACGGCCCACGGATACGGTTGAGAGCATCAATAATCGCCGGCGGTCCATAGCCCCACCCCAACCGCAAGGCACCAAGCCCATAAATCTTAGAGAATGTTCGTGTCATGATGACATTATTATGAGCGGATACGAGGTCCGCACCCGCATCATACGCCTCATCATCCATATACTCCGCATAGGCCGCATCAATCACGAGAATGATGTCAGGGCGTAACCCGGCACGCAAGCGGGCAATCTCACTGGCCGGTAACCATGTGCCGGTGGGGTTATTCGGGTTTGCCACAAAGACAAGACGGGTGCGCGCATCCACAACCGCCAGCAGCGCATCAACATCCGCCGTCAAATCGGTTTCCGGTGCAAAATGCACCTGGGCGCCGCAGGCCTTTGCCGCCAATGCATAGACTAAAAATCCGTGGGCAGATTGAACGATGTTATCGCCATCGGTAAGATAGGCCCGGCACAGCAATTGAAGGATTTCGTCGGAGCCTGCACCGCAAATCACCAGATCCGGGTCAAGCCCATGGACGTCAGCAATCTTGCGGCGCAACGCGCTTACCCCGCCATCGGGATAAAGGGCGAGGGTCTCGGCGGCGCTTTGAAAGGCCGATACCGCCTTGGGGCTGGCACCGAGGGCTGACTCGTTTGAGGAAAGCTTGTGGATGGGTCCATCAAAAGCCGTCTTTGATTTGCCGCCCACATAGGGCTCAATGTCGAGAACACCGGGCCGCGGTGTGGGCGTGCGGCGCTGGTCTTCACCGCCCAATGGTGACGAGCCTGCCGCCGCCTCGCCGGAAATAGCGCGTGATGGGTCATCGGGCGCGCCGGACAGTGATGGTGGTGTGATCGATCGGGGCAAAACCATGGTGCTGATAACCGCGCATACTCGGGCGGCTGATCCTTTCTTGAAAACCCATTGGCTGGTGGTATAGCTGGCGGTCTTGCCCCCACGCAAGCGCGCGCCAACCTGTTTCAAAATGGCCAAAGGGTGATCCGTTGACGCACCGTTCACAACATTCTGAAAAGCACACCGAAGAGCCACCTGCCGATCACCCCTCGCAAGCCTTTATGCTCGCAGAGCCCCTGGCGCTCGATGGCGGGCAAACCCTTGCGGGGGTGAAGATCGCCTATGAAACCTGGGGTACGCTGAATGATCGGGGAACAAACGCGATCCTTGTGTGTCATGCCCTGACCGGCGATCAGTTTGCCGCGGGTGCCCATCCGGTGTCCGGCAAGCCCGGTTGGTGGGACCATATGATCGGCCCCGGCAAACCCATCAATACGGACCGGTACTTTGTCATTTGCAGCAATATTCTCGGCGGTTGTATGGGCACCACCGGACCGGCCAGCCGTAACCCGGCCGATGGCACGATTTATGGGCTTACATTTCCGGTTCTGACCATCGCCGATATGGTGCGCGCCCAAGAGCGACTAATCACGCATCTGGGGATTGATCAGCTTTTGGCGGTGATCGGCGGGTCCATGGGCGGAATGCAGGTATTGGAATGGGCGGTTCGCTATCCCGCGCGGGTGCGCGCCGCCGCGCCCATTGCCACCGCGGCCCGGCACTCACCGCAAAACATCGCGTTCCATGAGGTCGGCCGCCAGGCGGTGATGGCTGATCCCCACTGGCATATGGGAAATTATCACGATACGGAGGAGAGCCCGGCCAAGGGCCTTGCCGTGGCGCGTATGGCGGCACATATCACCTATTTGTCGGAGGCGGCGCTTAACCGTAAATTCGGGCGCGGGTTACAGGATCGCCCGGAGATTACTTTTGGTTTCGATGCTGATTTTCAGGTGGAAAGCTATTTGCGTCATCAGGGTATGACCTTTGTTGATCGGTTTGATGCCAACGCTTATCTTTATATAACCCGGGCCATGGATTATTTCGATCTGGCCGCGCGCGCCGGGGGCCGTCTCGCCGATGCTTTCAAGGCGGTCAATGTGCGGTTTCTCCTTACCTCCTTCACCTCCGATTGGCTTTACCCCACGGCCGAAAGCCGAGCCATCGTCCGTGCCCTGCATGCGGCGGGGAATGATGTCTCCTTTGTGGAAATCGATAGCGACAAAGGCCATGATGCGTTTTTGCTGCCGGAGCCGGCGTTTGATGAAGTGCTCATCGGGTTTCTGGATAGTGTGGCGCGCGATGCGGGGGCGCAATGACCGCATCAACCCCCTTGCCGGATAACGGCGCTGTTGGCGAAAAGCCGGCACTAATTTCTGTACTGACTGAATTGGTACCCCGGGGTGCGCGGGTGCTCGATGTGGGATGCGGTGATGGTACCTTGCTACAGGCCTTGAAGACACTTTGTGCTGTGCGGGGTCAAGGCCTGGAGCTGGCGCCCGTAAAGGTGGCGGCTTGTGTATCGCGCGGTCTTTCGGTTGTGCAGGGGGATGCAGATACCGACCTTGCCGATTATCCCGATCAATCATTTGAGGTGGTGATCCTGACCCAAACGATACAGGCCATGCGGGCGCCCCTTGCCGTTTTGGACCAGTCACTGCGGATCGGACAGCGGGTCATTGTCTCAATGCCGAATTTTGCTCACTGGGCATTGCGTTTATCGTTTGTCACGTCGGGGCGTATGCCACGGTCGGCGGCGCTGCCGACAGAATGGTTTGAAACGGAGAATATTCATCTGTGCACCATCAGGGATTTTATTGCATTGTGTACGGATCATCAGATCCATATAGATGCGGCATTCGCGGGCTCATCCACGCGGGCGCTAAAGCCTTTTGATGCCCGGCGGGTTGGGGCAACAAATCTGATCGCCCGGGAAGGCCTATTTGTCTTGTCCCGGTGATCGAGATATCCGTGTGGGATCATGACCCCGCCCAGAAGCAGAGATGGGAGCAGAGATGGCGGCCGAAACAGATGCTGGACGCGGCGCAAACCGGGCGCTGAGTTTGGGCCGGGCCACCCGTTGGACACGTGCCGGCGTTCCCTTCACCGGCTGGATGACATTCTTTTCCGCCTCCACCACCAGAGCGCCGCAAAAGCCCGGCCACACCATCTTGCCGATGCGGTCGAGGGACGGCGCCATCCGATAGGCGAGGTTATGGCTGATGGGTGGAAAGTTGAGGGCACGGTGCCAGGTGCGCGGCGCAAATAATGACTGCTCTAGCAAGCGGTTCAATTGCCCGCGCAGCCAGGGACGCCCTGCCGCCATGGGGGTTGTGTCAAACGCGGCCCACAGGCCCCGGCGCTGTGCCGCCACAATAATCAGATGCCCATCATCGGCGAGGACGCGCCATACCTCCCGCATGAGCCGGGTGGCGTCGCGCACTTCCTCCAGCCCATGGACAATCAATAAGCGATCCACCGATCGGTCGGGCAGGGGCCAATACCCCTCATGCACAAGACAGGCGCGGTTTTTTATGGGGCCAGGGGTGTGCGGCGGCGGCGAGGGGGCGTCCTCCGTCATTTCGTCGTTGCTGGCGGGTTGTCGATCATCGTGCGTGGGCCAGCGCATAACCCCTTGCGCATCGGGGGCAAGCGCCAGGGTTGCGCGGGCGTGCGGGAACTGCGCCAGATAGGGCGCGGCAAAGCCAAACCCTGCCACCCGCAAGCCTGCCGCTTCTCCCCACGCCGCCTTGATGGGCGCGGCGACGCTTGCCGCCGCCATGGCGCCCAACGGGCTCTCATAAAAATGATGCAGATCAAGGATATCTGTACGCATGGGTTCAGGTTCCAATAGGCAGGCGAGCGTGACAAGACTATCATGCCATAAGGTTAAAGTCTGGCCCCCGCCCGGCGCCCAGACAGCGTATTGGCCCAGCGCCTAATAAGGAGAGATTTGGATGCCCCTCGATGTGGTTCAATTTCCCTGCCTGCAGGATAATTATGGATATCTCATCCATGACCCGGAAACCGGGGCCGTGGCCGCCATTGATACGCCCGATGTGGAGGCAATTAATAATGCGCTTGCAGAGCGCGGCTGGCGGCTGACAACCATTCTGAATACTCACCATCATTTTGACCATGCGGGGGGCAACCTTGCCCTGAAAGAGCAATGGGGGTGCGAGATTATTGGCCCGCGCGGTGAACAACAGCGCATCCCGGGTCTTGACCGGGCGGTGGGCACCGGTGACCGGGTCAGCGTTGGCAACCGAACGGCGGCGGTTTTGGATACGCCTGGCCATACCGCCGGGCACATTGTTTATCATTTTAAGGATGATGACGCCGCCTTTGTGGGCGATACGATTTTTGCCCTGGGCTGCGGGCGGTTGTTTGAGGGCACGCCAGCGCAAATGCTAACCTCCCTCAGCGCGATTGCCGCCTGGCCAGCGGAAACAAAGCTCTATTGCGCCCACGAATACACCCTCGCCAATGGCACCTTTGCGCAGACCGTTGATCCGGACAACGCGGCGCTCAAAACCCGCATGGTTGAGATCGAAAAAAAACGCGCTGACAACATCCCCACCGTGCCCACAACGGTGGGGTTGGAACGGGCAACCAATCCGTTTTTACGGGCGGGCGATCCGATCTTGCGCGCGGGGATGGGCATGGATGATGCGACCGATGTGGATGTCTTTGCCGAGGTTCGTCGGCGTAAGGATCAATTTTAGGGAAAAATACGCTATGGTTAGGACAGTCTTTCGCGCGTTTTGCGGTGCGGGGTCATTATTGACGTTGGTAATTGGTGCGGGGCAGGCTCACGCCCAAACCGCAGCGCCAGCGGTCCCGGTGCCCTACGCTCTGTCAGACAAAGAAAAGGCAACGGTCAATCGACTGATTGACAGGGGCCTCGCCGATAAAACGGCCTATGCAACCCTTGAAAGCCTCACAACGCAAATCGGTCCCCGGCTGGGCGGATCCGAGGCGGAGGCGCGGGCGCGCGCATGGGGCGTTGAAAGACTCAAGGCGCTTGGCTTCAAAAATGTTCGTATAGAACCTTTTACCATGCCCTATTGGTCACGCACCCACGAGGAGGCGACAATCCATGCGCCCTATCCGCAGCATTTGCACTTGACGGCATTGGGTAACTCTGTTGCCACGCCGACGGGCGGTGTGCGCGCACCGGTGGTGCGGTTTGAGACGCTGGACGATCTGCGCGAAGCCCCCATGGAGGGGTTTGAAGGCAAGATCATTTTCGTTGATGAAAAAATGACCCGAACCCAGGATGGTTCGGGCTATGGCTGGGCGGTACAAAAACGCTCCGGCGCCGCCAATGAGGCGGGACGGCGCGGCGCGCTTGCCGCTGTTATTCGCTCCGTGGGAACAGACCACCACCGGCGCAGCCCGCATACGGGGAATATGCGGTATGAGGAGGGCGTGAAAAAAGTGCCCGCCGTGGCGCTATCCAATGTTGATGCCGATCAGGTAACCCGCGCTCTTCAGTATGCGGCAGATAATGAGGTGGGCCCGGTGGAACTCTTTCTTGATATCGGCGTCGAAACCAAAGAGGCGGTAACCTCCGGCAATGTCATTGGTGAAATCCCCGGGCAGACCGATGAGCTAATTATTGTGGGGGGCCATCTTGATAGCTGGGACCTTGGCACCGGGGCCATTGATGATGGCGCAGGTGTTGCCATTACCGTGGCTGCGGCCAAGCTGGTGGGTGATTTGCGCGGCAAACCGCGCCGCACCATTCGGGTAATTATGTGGGGGGCGGAGGAAGTGGGCCTCCTCGGCGCGCGTGCCTATGCCGAGCAACATAAAGACACCCTCGACCGGCATATACTTGCCTTCGAAAGCGATTTTGGGGCCGGGCCCATCTGGCAGTTGCAAACCCGGTTTGGCGATGAGGATTTGGGCAAGGCCACCACCATGACCCGTATGCTGCGCCGAATTGGTGTAGGCCCCGGTGACAATGCCGCCAATGGCGGTCCTGACGTATTGCCTTTGCGGTTCAACGGGGTGCCCGTTTTAACGCTGAAACAGGATGGGTCCGATTATTTTGATCTTCACCACACACCGGAAGATACCCTTGACAAGGTTGACCCCAAGGCGTTGGCACAAAATGTGGCGGCGTGGGCGGCAACGATCTTTATGGCCAGCGAAATGCGCGGTGATTTCCGACCACAGGCCGACACGGCACCTTAATCCGTGTACAAATCCATTTTTGCCCACCGTCACCGCCTCAACGACAAACACCAATAGGAGCCCTACACCATGTTTCGCCAGCTGTTTTCTTCTGCCCTGTGCCCCGCCCTTTGCGCTGGTCTGCTCCTCGCCGGGTGCGCAACCGACGCTGACGGGGTTGTTGCCAATGGCGTAAATGGCGCCAAACTTGCCACCGCGCAAAGCATACCGGCCGAAGCTGCGTCGGGGGCCATTCGCGCGGTACCAATGCCCTCGGTACCCCTTGATAAAACCACCTCTCTTCAACGGATTATCTTTGCGTCCTGTGCGCAACAAAATGAAGACCAGTCCATGTGGGATGCCCTGGTGGCGGCGAACCCGGATTTAACCCTCTATATGGGCGATAATGTTTATGGGGATGTGCGCTCCAACGATCCGGCCTTGCCCGAGCTAAAGGCCGCCTATATGCGGCTGGCCCAAAGCGCCCCCTTTGCGCGGTTGCGCGCCGCCGCCCCCATGCTGACCGTTTGGGATGACCATGATTATGGGTTGAATGACGCTGGTACCCACTATCCGTATAAAGATAGTAGCCAGCAGCTTTTTAATTATGTGTGGGATGTGCCGGATGATAGCCCGCGTCGCCAGCGCCCGGGTCTTTATGATAGCTGGATGATTGGGGAGGCGGGGCGCACCGTTCAAATCATAATGCTCGATACGCGGTATTTTCGCGATGATTTGATGCCTACCGATGAACGCGGTGCACCCGGCAAGGAACGATATATTCCTGATACAGATGATACAAAAACGATGCTGGGTCCAGAGCAATGGGCGTGGCTTGCGCAAGAGCTCGAAAAACCAGCCGACCTGCGCTTGTTAGTGTCATCCATCCAGGTGCATGCCGATGGCCATGGCTGGGAAGCATGGCGCACGCTTACCCGTGAACGTGATCGGCTCTATGCCATGCTTGCCAATGCGGGCGCGGACAATACCATCATACTCTCCGGTGATCGCCATGCGGCGGCGCTTTATGAACGCACCGATGTGGCGCCTTTTCCTCTGGTTGAGGCGACGTCAAGCTCCATCAACTTGCCGGCGGCGCGCTGGCGGGCGCAAAGCGGCGAAACCCGGATGGAAGCCGGTCCTCACCGGTTGGGGGATATGATTTATGAGGCAAATTTCGGCACGCTTGATATCGATTGGCCCGCGGGAACGGTCGATATCGCCATCCGCGGCGAAGACGGCGATGTGATCTCCAGCAAGCAGGTTCAATTTTAAGGGTGAACTGATCTCTTCATTTTGGTCTCCAACATCGTAATCTTCCGCCTCACAAACCGCGGATTAGCGCAAATTTGTTGTGACCCAAGAAAAACGCTGTGGTCTCGGATCAAGATCGGCAGTAGAGACCCGTTTCCATTCCCCAATAGAACGGCTTTGCCGGAGGGTCTGAGGTCCTGTGCGTACCTGCCTGATCAGTGCATGAATGATCAGGCGACCCTCTCCAAAATCACGGCGATGCCTTGTCCCACCCCAATACACATGGCGCACAGGGCATAGCGCGCCTCCCGCCGGTGAAGCTCGTGCGTTGCGGTGAGGATAAGCCGCGCGCCGGACATGCCGAGGGGATGGCCCAGCGCAATGGCCCCGCCATGGGGGTTCACATGTTCCGCATCGTCGGGCAGACCCAATTGCCGCAAACTGGCCAGGGACTGGGCCGCAAACGCTTCGTTGATTTCCACAACGTCCATATCAGTAATAGTCAGCCCGGCTTTTGCGAGCGCGGCCCCGGCCGCCGGGGCTGGCCCAATGCCCATAATCCGCGGGGGCACGCCAACAACAGCCCCGCAAACAAATCGTGCCCGGGGCGTCAGACCATGACGCGCTGCCGCGGCCTCATCGGCCACGATCATTGCCGCCGCGCCATCATTGACGCCTGACGCATTGCCCGCGGTGATGACCCCATCGCTTTTTACGAACGGTTTTAATGTTGCCAGCGTCTGCAGGGTTGAGGCCCGGGGATGCTCATCCCGGTCAACAATCAACGGGTCGGCCCGGCGCTGGGCTACCGCAACCGGTGTGATCTCACAGTCAAAACGCCCGCTCGCTTGCGCGTTTGCGGCCCGGTTCTGACTGCGCAGGGCAAAGGCATCCTGATCAACGCGTGAGATGCCAAACTCTTCGGCAACAGTCTCCGCCGTTTCCGGCATGGAATCGATCCCGTACTGAGCTTTCAGGACGGGGTTAACAAAGCGCCAGCCAATGGTTGTGTCGAACATCTGGGCATCACGGGCAAAAGGCTTATCGGCTTTGCCCATAACAAACGGCGCGCGCGACATGGATTCAACACCGCCCGCAATGATCATCGAGGCTTCGCCGGCCTTAATGGCCCGCGCGGCTAGGGTCACCGCATCCATACCAGACCCACACAGACGATTGACTGTTGTCCCGGGTACGCGGTCGCCATAACCGGCGAGTAAGGCCGACATCCGCGCCACATTACGATTATCTTCCCCCGCCTGATTGGCGCAGCCAAGGATGAGATCGTCAAGCGCCGCAGGATCGAATGATGCATTGCGGTTGGCCAATGCGGCGAGGGGAATGGCCGCCAGATCATCGGCACGCACGCTCGCCAAGGCCCCGCCATAGCGTCCGATAGGGGTGCGCACACCGTCGCATAAAAACGCATCTGTCATGGCCATCTCCTGTTTATGTCGGTCGTTGATTTTCTGATGGGCGGCTTAGGGGGTGTCTTCCGGTTTTGCCGTCGGCGGGGTTTCCAGGGTGGCTAGCGCCTGATTGATCAGGTCATAATCCTGCGTACCCGGATCATATTGTGTGCGTAGAGCCAGCCAACTTTCGCGCGCCTCCGCGATGTTGCCGCGTGCAACCGCATTGACGCCGAGAAACCATAGCGCATCGCGATTGTCTTCATCATGGGTCAAGAGCGTGCGCCAGGCTTGCGCGGCTTGTTCGGCGTCGCCCAAGGCGTCCTGACTGCGGGCGAGGAGCGCCCACCCGTCAATGTCACCGGGCTCCTTTTGTAGCCGCGTTGCAAGCGCGGTCACAAATGCCCGCAATTGCGCGGTCTGGTCTGTTGGCGCAATTGCTGGCGTGCTGTTGGTCTTTGGTAAGGCTTGCGTGCGTTGAGGTGTCGACCGTTGCGCCAGCGGTTGGTCAGCAAAACCGGGGCTGCCCAACTGCCAATAAAGGGCACCCGCAAACAGGGGCAGCGCAGCAATCAGCGCCAGCACAGCGCCATCAAAAATACCAGACCCTGGCCCACCGCGCTCGCCAGCCGCAACAGACCCAACAGCTTGGCCATCGGCTTTTTCCAAGGCCTTTTTTTGGGCCAGCAAATGCCGGGCGATCTCCGCCTTAGCAAGCTCGGCCTCGGCGTTGGTCAGGGTGCCGCGCGCCACATCCTTGTCCGTATCGGCAAGGCGGCGTTCATATTCCGCCAGCGCATCAGCCAGTGGATCGCGCACCACAAGGGCGCTGTTTCGACGACCAAAAGCCACCAGCAGCCCAGCGGTGACCATTAGCGATATGAGCCCCATGACAAAAACCATTGCTCGACCTAACGCCCTGGCAGCCATTCGTCGAGGGGCCGGGGGCACGCCGTTAGCGTGCACAAGGCGGGGCCATTTGCCAGCGGTGGCTTTCATTTCTATAGGGAGCGATACGTCCTATGTCTTGAATTGAGCCTGAACCCATGTCTGCATTTGTTATTGCCGCTTTTTATCAATTTACCGACTTGCCTGATAGCGCCGATTATCAGGCGGGGCTCACGGCGCTGGGTCTTGGCGAAGCGGTGACCGGCACCATTCTGCTAGCCAGCGAAGGGGTTAATGGCACCATTGCCGGCCCCCGCGCCGGGATCGACAAAATGCTCGGCGCTTTGCGCGCGCTCCCCGGTTGCGCCGCCATGCCTCACAAGGAAAGTTTCCACGACCGCGATCCTTTTTATCGGCTCAAAGTACGCGTCAAAAAGGAAATTGTGTCCATGGGCGTCCCGTCGGTGCGCCCGGCGGACCGTGTGGGCACCCATGTGGCACCAGAGGCGTGGAACGAGTTGATTAGCGACCCCGACGTTCTTGTGATTGATACGCGCAACCGGTTTGAGGTTGCCGTGGGTTCTTTCAAAAATGCCATCGACCCCCAAACAACATCTTTTCGCGACTTTCCCGCCTGGGTCGAAAAAAACCGCGCGCACCTGGCGGGGCGTAGAATCGCGATGTTTTGCACTGGCGGTATCCGCTGTGAAAAAGCAACGTCCCTGCTACTGGATGAGGGGATGGGGGAGGTTTATCACCTGAAAGGAGGTATACTGAACTATCTTGAGACAATACCCGAACCGCAAAGCCTATGGGAAGGCGAGTGCTTCGTGTTTGATCACCGGGTTTCCGTCACACACGATCTGGAACCCGGTACCCATGATATGTGCCATGCCTGCCGGATGCCCCTGCGCCCAGAGGAGATGACCTCGCCCTTTTATGTGAAGGGTGTGTCCTGCCCCAAATGCCACGCTGAGAGCAGCATTGATCAGAAAATCCGTTTTGCCCAACGTCAGCTTCAGATTGACCTCGCAAAGGCCCGCAACGAACCGCATATGGGCAAGGTGTATGCTGATAGCGATACTGATGCAGCGTCTACGGATGAACGCGATGATTAACGCACTTACCGTCCGGGTACCGTATTATCAGGCCTGCCGGTCGGCAACGGCATAGGCTTGTGCAAAAGCGCGGGGCATGCGTATCGGCTTACCGGTTTGCATATCAATGGAAATAAACAATGTCTCGCCGGTAAAGACGAGGGTACCGCAATCGGCAAGCCGCATCTCAAAGGCGCGGGTCAGACGCAAGCGCCCGTCATTTCTGGCAATCCAGGTTGCCACATGCACGGTCTGACCTTTCAGTACCGGGACCTTATAAGAAAACTCATGGGTTGAGATTACAAAGCCGGTGCCCATGGTCTGGAATCGCTCAAAGGGAAAGCCAAGGGCAGCCGAGTGGTGCCAGGCCGCTTCCATGGCCCACAGGGGATAGACCATATTATTCACATGTCCAAAGCCGTCGATATGCGCCGCTGTCGCCGTAACCGTGCCCACATAGCCCGGCGTGCGGGACCATGTTTCACCTAGCCATTTTTCATCTTGCGAGGGGCTTTTGGTGGCCGGGAGCGGCGTAAGGGCACTATTGTCAAAAACCGGCGGCATCGTCATGGGTGAACACGCTCCCTTACCCCAAAAAAACCAGTCGGCCTGTAAGCCGGGTTCTGTTCAGCATGCAGGGCATGCCTTGGCGATCATTCATCTGGGCAGTCTCTTGCGAGCCTGCTCTAGCAACCAACCCGAGCTGCTCAGCCTACGGAAGGCCTGCCCGGATGGGGCGCACAGCTCCTATTCGGTTTTGCTCCCGGTGGGGCTTGCCCTGCCATCGCTGTTACCAGCGACGCGGTGCGCTCTTACCGCACCTTTTCACCCTTACCACAGGTGTGGCGGTTTGTTTTCTGCGGCGCTTTCCCTCGCGGCCCGAAGACCACGGCCGAACGTTATCCGGCACCGTTCCCGTATGGAGCCCGGACTTTCCTCACCCAAAAGGTGCGATCACCCGGCCGACTGACCGTCTTGGTGTGCGCATCGATCTAAAACAAGTCAAGACAGATCGACTTTTGGTCAGGCTCATCAGGCCTGATCAAAAAAGAGCAGATAGACAAGGCGTCCGCTATCAAAGTCGTGGCCAAAGCCCGGCCCGGCGGTGTGCCAGAACCACGGTCTGAACAGGATCAGGCGGTTAAACTGCATGGGGATATCCATGATTTTTTCCCACTTAGACCGGTCTTTGGAATCGTTCAACAGGATGTCGTTGAAGATCTGATTGGCTTCTTGACGACTGCTGGCGCCCAGTTTGTGGATGTCTTCCGGCTCGGTGAGGGCTCTGTCGGTCCCCGTGGGCAGGTGTCGATAAAACTCCGTACCGCCCATACAATCCTCTGGCCGAGACAGAAAATAAATCCCCGACCAGTGACTATCGTCGATGTGGATGTCTGCGATGCCCTCGTCACCGGCAAGGGTTAGACGAAATCGCGCATGCCCTGAACCGGCTTTGGGTTTCAAGGGCGTATGAACCAGACGGGAGACCTGATCTTCCAATCCCGGAATATTGATCCGCTGAACTGAGTTACGGCCAGGGTATGCCGTATCGACTTCCAGTTCCGGAAAATCCATGGTCTTGGCCATGGCGCGTAAGTCCTCGGCATTTTCCAGAAAGTCATCAATGACCATAAAGGAGGGGATCATGGCGGCGTCCTATGGGTTGTATACGGTATATCAAGGTGCAAATTTACGTTTCGCCCATTCGATGGCCGCTTTGGTCAGCGGGTTGATCCCCTGGCCCAGGGCTGCGGGGCAGAACCGGCGTTGAAAGGCGAGGACGGCGGCGGCGTGGTGATTGTCGGGCACGTCATAGCCGATATCGCGCAGGCTAAGGATCGCTTCGCTATAGCTCAGCGCATCCTCGCCCGACGCATCGAAACCACCCTGGAAGGTGCCGATGGCCAAACCCTCTGCAGACAGACGATCCCATGGGAATTTCTCGCCGGGGTCCTCCTTACGGCCGGGGGCAACATCAGAGTGACCGAGAATACGGGTCGGCTTGATCTGGTGGCGGTCCTTGATTTCACGCAGCAAGGTAAAAACAGCCTCAATCTGTGCGGCAGGAAAGGCCGTGTACCCCCATTCGTGACCGGGATTGACGATTTCGATGCCGATGGATTGGTCGTTGAGATTGCTGATCCCTTGCCAGCTGGATAGGCCCGCATGCCAGGCGCGCTTTTCCTCCGCAACAAGGCTATGGCAGGTGCCATCTTCTTCGACGAGATAATGGGCCGACACTTGGGCAGCCCTATCGCAAAGCCGTTCCAGGGCCGCACCGCCAGACCGCATGCCCGTATAATGCAGGATCACCATATCGATGGACGTACCGTCCGGGCGATCATTAAAATTGGGCGAAGGGTGGGTGAGCAAAGCCATCACTCTGTGGTGATACAGTGCGCGCGGGGAATCAAGTCCCGCCGGTATCTGCGCGCGTTGGATCTTTGGGCGTTACGACCCTATCATTAGCTGCAAGGGTGGTCTTGATGGGCCGCGCGTTCATAGGCGCGCGGTGCGAATTGCGCGCCAGAATAATCGCAACGCCAATGAGCACGAGGAGCCCACCGATCATCACGGCCACCGTCAACCGCTCGCCGAGGAAAAGGATGGCAAAGACAACCGCGAGGACCGTCGTCAGCAAACCGCTGGGCGCGACGAGGGAAATCGGCAAGCGTTGCAACAGCCAGTAATAGCTCGCATGGCCGATCAGTGACGCGCCAAGCGCAGAATACAAAATAGCTCCAATGAGTTTGAGGAGAGGACCGGACCCCGCGCTGGCGACGGCGCCTGGTTCAAGGGTTAGGCTCGCCGGCCACAAGACCACATTTCCAACGAGCGCAAACCAGGCCAGCAATTGAAGCGGCGTCAGACCACGGATCGATTTGACCAGCACCGCGCCAATTGCCTCGGCCATGGCGGTGAGCGTGATCAGCCCGATGCCAAGCCGCATGGTGTCATTGCTTAAACTTGCTGCCCCGTCGCGCGCCGGGTCACTCGCCATGTCAGCGGGGCTGGAGCCAATGGCGATTACTGCCACGCCCACAAAAGACAGACAGATGCCTACCCCGCGGCGTAGGCCAACCTTGTCGCCCAAAAACAAGACGGCCAAAATGGTTGCAAACGGCACATAAAGCTCCAGCCCCAACGCTGCCGCCGATGCCGGGGCTCTGGCAAGCCCGGAAAACATAAACGCATAATTGAGCCCGCCAAGGCACAAACCCGCTGCAAATACCCGAACCATTTGCCCGGATCGCCAGCGCAAAAACGGGCAGAGCAAAAGCGTCAAGAACGACATGCGGATGGCGGCATAAAAGAGCGGCGGTATATCGGCAACCGCAAGCTTGATCACCACAAAATGAAACCCCCAGACGAGGCACATAATGATGAGGACGATCAGCTCACGGACGGTCATGCGCAGGAGTTTCCGAAATACACCATTTCAATGATTAACCGCGAGGCCTATCATTCAGGAACCCCGCACAAAAGGAGCCTTGCCCTCGGCAATCATCCGCACACAATCAGGGTAAAGACGATGTTCCTCGGTCAGGATACGCGCCGCCAGGCTATCGGGCGTATCATCGGCTAGGATGGGGACCGCGCGCTGGTCGATGATCGGCCCCGCATCCATATCTTCGGTCACATAATGGACGGTGCACCCGGCAGTCTTTGCGGCGTCCTCGATCATCCGGCGATGCACATCAAGGCCCTTATAGGCGGGCAAGAGAGAGGGATGGATATTGACGAGCCGCCCCTGCCAATGGCGGACAAATTCTCCCGATAACAACCGCATAAACCCGGCAAGACACACCAGATCAACGGCGTGTTCGGTCAATGCCCGGGTCAGGGCTCGCTCAAACGCTGCCCGGTCATCAAAGTCTTTGTGCGGAATGGCCAGGGCGGGGATATTGGCCCCCCGGGCATGGTTAAGGCCAGCGGCATCGGCACGGTTTGACAAGACACAGACGATTTCAGCCGGATATGTATCAGCCGACGCCGCCTGAATAAGTGCTTTCAGGTTTGATCCGCGCCCGGATATTAGAACGCCAACGCGTAATTTTTGCGCCTCTAATGGAGCCTGCATTGGTCCGTTTTCCCCGGTGTTTAAGCCGCAACCACGTCGCCGATCAGGCGCGGCGCCTCGCCAGCGGCCATCAGCGCGTCCATGATCGGTGTGGCTGCCGCCTCCGCCACCACAAGAACGCCGCCAATACCGCAGTTAAAGGTGCGCCGCATGGTTGGCATGTCGAGGCGCCCCGCATCTTGCAGCCATTCAAAAAGCGGCGGCAGGGTAAGTGCGGTATCGCAGAGTGATGCTGCCATGCCGGCGGGCAGCACCCGCGGAATATTATCGGTGAGCCCGCCACCCGTAATATGGGCAAAGCCGCGCATGCCGTGTGCAGATAAATGCGGCAGCAGGGCTTTCACATAAATGCGTGTGGGTTGCAGCAACAGTGCGCCAAGCTTTTCGGTGGGGGCAAAGGGCGCCGCCTGCGCAAAATCTAACCCTTGATCGGCGATAATTTTGCGGACCAGCGAAAACCCATTGGCGTGGAGACCATCGGATGGCAGGCCGATGAGGACATCGCCAATCTCCGCTGGCCGGGGCAGGATATTGCCGCGCTCCACGGCGCCAACGCAAAAGCCTGCAAGGTCATAATCCCCTTGGCCATACATGCCGGGCATTTCGGCGGTTTCGCCGCCGATCAGCGCGCATCCGGCCTGGCGGCACCCGTCAGCAATGCCCTCAATAACCGTGGCGGCAGTTTCGATATCAAGCGTTCCGGTAGCGAAATAGTCAAGGAAAAACAGGGGCTCTGCCCCTTGCGCTAGAACATCATTGACGCACATGGCAACCAGATCGATGCCCACGGTGTGGTGAATCCCGGTTTCAATCGCGACTTTTAGTTTCGTCCCAACCCCATCGGTACCGGACACAAGCACCGGATCGGCAAAACCGGTGGCTTTTAGGTCAAAAAGACCGCCAAACCCGCCTAGATCGCCCCCGGCGCCCGGGCGCGAGGTCGATTTGGCCAATGGCTTTAGCCGCTGGACCAGGGCCTCCCCGGCATCAACATCCACGCCAGCCTGGCGATAGGCCTCTCCGGCGTTGTCTTCCGCCTTTGGGATACGGGGTGTTTCAGGGGAGGACGTGCTGCTCATGGTTCGTCTCTACGCATGCCTTTTACGTTTCGCAATGGGTGCGCTGCGGACCCGCGAAAACCATCGGGGTTGGTAGCTGATCAGTTGAACGAATGACGAGCCCAACGCCTGTAAACCTGCGTGTTGAAAGCCCATCGAAAGGTGACAAGTGAAGCAATTTCGGGAACACGGCCGTCCTGATCATTTGAATGGCCCAAAGGTGCCCGATGGTGCCCATTGGCGCCCTTAATCCGGTTCAGCGAACGCTGACGTTGTGTCAATGAAAGCGCCCCGGATGAACTTCCTTTGGACCGGCTACCCAGAGGGGGCCAACCGGGCTATGCTGATCTCAGAAAGGCGGGGCGTTTTGATGCTCTGACCATGGTTTAGCGAGAGGACAATCAGCGCGGTGACCTATCCTGTATCTGTTTTTTGTCGAAGCACGCTTGCGGTGCTTGTGCTGGCATTTGGCCTTTTTGGCCCTTGGGCCGCAAAGGCGCGCGCCAATGACAAGGTTTTTGTGGTGGCGCGTGTGCCCGTCAGCGCGCAGGCGGACAGTGCAATTGCCGCAAAACAAAATGCCGAACGCGATGGTCGGCGCCAGGCCATGGACATTTTGTTGCGCCGCCTGACCCCAAAGGAAGATTGGGGCTATCTGCCCCGACTGGGGCGCCAGCAACCAGCGCCAAAGTCCGAGGGTTTTGAGGCAATCGAAAATCCCTATCAGGACGATCCGTACAAGGATGGGCCGCTGCCGGGTGGGCAAATACCCGCAACCCAATCGCTGGGCGGGATCGCCGGGAATGCCCTGCCGGGAAAATCAGCAATCACACTTGATGATGACGCCCTGCGCCGTTTGGAGCAGAGCTTTGAAGTTTATGACGAGAAAAGTGCGCCCACCACCTATCGCGCTTTCATCACCTATCGGTTCAAGCCCGATGAAACCCGAAATCTGTTGATCAATGCCAGCTTGCCCTATTCGGAAACCCAAACCCGCACCGCATTGGTTCTACCGGTCTTGCAAACCGATCGCGGGCTTTATTTGTGGGAGCAGAATAATCCCTGGCTGCGCGCGTGGCAGACGCGGCCTTTATCCAATGAATTGACCCCCATGACCGCCCCGCTTGGTGATCTTGAAGACAGTGCGGGCCTGACCGCACGCCAGGCGCTTGATCTTGACCAGGATCGTCTGGCCGCCCTCGCCGACCGCTATGGTGTGCCGCAAATCATTGTGGCCCATGCGCGGCTTAGTCAATCCAATGGTGAGGATAAGGTCCGTGTCCGGCTGATCAATGGTCTGCGGGAGTCCGGTGCGTTGGCGGCTGATGAAACGGTCTATTCCGCACGCGAAGCATTCGATAACGTGATTGAGGGTACCCGTGGGCGGCTTGCGGACGGTGCCCCATCGCTTGGGGACCCGTCTTCGGCAGCAGGGGCCGGACAGGGGACACAATTGGGCGGGCGCGATACCCGCGCTGCGTTGCGTGAGCCCGGTGATGTCTTGGCCGAAGCCTATGTGCGTGAGCTTTCCGGTAATTTTCCCGCGCTTGCCGACCGGGCTATCGTTGCCAGCGTGGCGAAATACGCTTCATCGTGGAAAGCGCAAACACTGATCGACCATTCCCAGGCAACGGTTCTGCGCGCCACGGCGTTTTTCCGCTCGCTAGAAGAATGGAAGCGTATTCGCCTCGCCTTGATCTCCACCCCGCTGGTGGGATCGGTGCAAATCCGGTATCTGTCGCGGGAGGGGGCGGAAATGTCGATCCAGTCCTTTGGCGATCCGGGCAAGCTTGTGGTGGCCCTGGAAAATCAAGGCATCTCCCTTTGGACGTTTAATAATGGCCCGGTAGAAGAGGCGGTGTGGAACCTTGCCACGCCCGCCACCGCCGCGCGGGTGCCGGCGCGGGTGCAGCGCGCGCCGTTTCAACAGCGCCAGCAATTTGGGCAGGTTGATGAACCCTATGGCCGGCAACCGCAAACCGCCTATCCGACAAATTATGACGTTGATCCGGTCACGGGAAATCCGATCTTTTCGCCGTCGCCCGGCGCAGCACCACAGCCAGGTCAAGGGCGGAATCCGACTTATGATGGAACCAATCAATAATCGAATTGACCTCGGTGCGCGCACGCGGGCGCCCCAACGGTAGGATGCATTTCTAACGAAGGAGCACACAGGTTGTGAGTATTGATGACCGCATGGCCACGCCGGTCGGTGGGGATCATGAGGGCGACCAGCCTGCGCCGCGCCAATATCCGCTTTTTGAACCGGCGAGCGTGCCCGACTACCGGTCGGAAAGCTATATTCTCACCGCCCAGACCGAACAGGTGATTGCGACCCTTAAGGCCTGGCAGGGGTCAATTGAGCCGCTGCTTGCTCTATGTGGGCCGGTGGCCAGCGGCAAAACCCATCTTGCCCATATGATGCGCGATTGGCTGGGGCGCCCCAACCCGGCGTCGAACGACCCTCAGGGCACGCCCCTGCTGGTTTGCGCCAGCACCGTGCTGGCGCGTCCCGCCTTGGAATATGCCGAAAAGGCTGCTCTGATTATCGATGAGGCAGAGGGGTTTGCCGCCGCGCCGCGCCAATTGTTAGATTTGGTGGAGGCGTCCCGTGAACAGGGCCAGCGCCTCGTGCTCGTGGGGCGCGGTGACCCGGCCCATTGGGCAGCCACCCAAAAAGATCTTTACACCCGGATGCAAGCCATGCCCCGCGTGGTTGTGCCCGAGCCCGACGAAGGGCTGATCCGGGCGGTGATTATGCGCCATCTGCGGGCCCGGCAATTGGCCTTTAGTCCCGCCGATCTTGCCCGGATTGCCGAACGGGCGGCCCGGCATATCCCCTGCACTTTTGCTGCGGCGGCGCTTTTCGCCCGCGCCCTTGATCTGGAGGCGCTGGGTACCGGTAAAAAACCCAGCCAAAAAATTGTTGGCGCGGTGCTCGATACCTATTTCCCCGCATAGCACCGTGCGAAGGGTTAAGACTTTGGCGATAAACCTCATGGTGCGCTAAAAAGATGGGTACGGGGCGTTGCGGTGGCCCACCTTTATGGCCCATCTGTTTGACCCGATAAGGACCTGAAATGGATACGCAAAACACAAGGGGAAACACGAACGGTCGGCAAGCGCCAGATGATGCGCCCGCTGAGTTAGCGTCAGCCTCAGGTGCCTCCGCGGTTGCCCCGGCATTTGCGCTCAACAATGAGCCCGGTGTGCCGCAGACTGACGATCTCCTCAAATCGCTCAGCGCAGACCAAACGCCGCTCACCATTGCCCCGGATGCCCCTGATCGTTTTTTCAACCGGGAGCTTTCCTGGCTTGCCTTTAATGCGCGGGTGCTGGAAGAGGCCATGAACCCCGCGCACCCGGTGCTGGAGCGGTTACGGTTTCTGTCAATTTCGGGAAGCAATCTTGATGAGTTTTTTATGGTCCGGGTTGCGGGCCTGCACGGACAGGTGCGCGAGAGCGTCAACGTCATTACCCAGGATGGCCTCACCCCGCAGCAACAGCTTCGCCTCATCGATGGGGAAGCCAAAAACCTTATGGCCGAGCAACAACGGTGCTGGCGCGAATTGCGCCCGCAAATATCCGACGCCGGCGTCACGCTGGTGCAACCCGAAGACATGTTTCCCCAGGAGCGCAAATGGCTTGAAGATGCGTTTTTGAAAAATATCTTTCCGATCCTCACGCCGCTGACCCTCGACCCGGCGCATCCGTTTCCGTTTATTCCCAATCTTGGTTTTGTGTTGTGCTTTGACTTGAAACACCGCGATGGCGAGACCATGACAACACTGCTCCCCGTACCGATTAAAGTGGGGCGATTTTTGCGCTTGCCGGTGGATTTTTCTGATGTCGACAACAACACCGCGGTGGGCGACAGCCGCCGGCGGGATGTGCGATTTGTTTCTCTGGAAGACACAATCGCCACTTTCCTCCACCATGTGTTTCCGCACCATGAGATTATCGGCAAAGGGTCCTTCCGTATTCTGAGGGATTCTGATGTGGAATTGGAAGAGGAAGCCGAAGACCTGGTGCGCGTGTTTGAAAGCATGCTGCAACGCAGGCGTCGGGGGGATGTCATCCGCATCAAGGTTGATGCGCGTACACCGGACCATATGAAGGACCTGTTCTGTGAACGGTTGAATGTACCGCCCAAAATTATGGTGATGGTTGACGGCTTGCTCGGCCTTGCGCAAATCAGTGGGTTGATCCCCAAAGACCGGATTGATCTGCAATTTGCTCCCTACGAGCCGCGTTTCCCAGAACGTATCCGCGAACATGGCGGCGATTGTTTTGCGGCGATCCGCGCCAAGGATATCCTCATTCATCACCCCTATGAAAGTTTTGATGTGGTGGTGCAGTTTTTGAAGCAGGCTGCCCGTGATCCCGATGTACTGGCGATCAAACAAACCGTCTACCGAACATCGCGTCAGTCACCGATTGTTGATGCCCTGATTGAGGCTGCGGAGGCCGGCAAGAACGTCACCGCCCTGATTGAATTAAAGGCTCGTTTTGATGAGGAAGCCAATATCCAATTGGCGCGGGAGTTAGAGCGCTCGGGCGTTAGCGTTGTCTACGGATTTTTTGAATATAAAACCCACGCAAAGCTCTCTTATGTTGTCCGGCAGGAGGGGGATGATACACGCACCTATGTGCATGTGGGCACGGGCAATTATCATCCGGTTACAGCACGGATTTATACGGATATGTCGCTGTTTACCTGTGACCCGGCGATTGCGCGCGATGCGGCGAAGGTTTTCAACTATGTGACCGGCTATGCTACGCCTGACCATTTTGAGAAATTTGCTGTGGCGCCGATTAGTGCGCGGCGGAAAATTGTTGAATTGATCGATGCAGAAATTGCCCATGCCCGCGCCGGGCGCCCGGCCGCCATCTGGGCCAAGATGAATTCTCTGGTTGATGGCCCGCTGATCGATAAATTCTATGAGGCGAGTGCGGCAGGGGTTCAGATTGATTTGGTGGTACGCGGTATCTGCTGCCTCCGGCCGGGCGTACGTGGCCTATCAGAAAACATCCGTGTAAAGTCTATTATTGGACGGTTCCTTGAGCATTCACGGATTTACTGTTTTGGCAATGGCAAGGCGCTACCCAGTGATCAAGCAAAAATCTTTATCGCCTCCGCTGACCTGATGCCGCGTAACCTGAACCGCCGGGTGGAGGTGTTCTGCCCCATCGAAAATCCCACCGTCCACAATCAGATCCTTGATCAGGTGATGGTGGCGAACCTTAATGATGAGCAGCAAAGCTGGCGATTGAATGCCGATGGCTCGCACACACGAGTTCAGGTGCCGGACGATGTGGTGGGTTTTAACGCGCACACCTATCTAATGACCAATGCCAGCCTGTCGGGGCGCGGCGAAGCCATCCGCTATAATGCACCGGCAGAGCTAACGCCGAACCCGCATATCGCGCCCATCGATCAGCCGGACCTGTCTTAGGGTTTTAGATGCCATTTTTTTGCGGTGGCTGGCAAATCAGCCTATCGCTGAACATCAGGGCAAGACAGGGGCGTGACCATCGCATGATCAAGCACGGTCAAAAGACACCTCATGGCGGGGCAATGAATGTGCTATTGAGGGCGCTATAATGGGCGTACCCTCCCTATACGAACAGCTTGATGTACCGCTGGAGGAGGCGCGCCGCGCGGTCATTGATATCGGCTCAAACTCCGTCCGGCTGGTCCTATTCAATGGGCCAGCACGCTCACCCCTGCCGATCCTCAATGAAAAATCGCTGTGTGGTCTTGGCCGCGATATGACCGATGACGGTAACCTCAACCCCAAGGCCAGTGAGGAGGCCTTAGGGGTTATTCGCCGGTTCGCCGCGCTGTTACAGGCCCATGGCAATCCGCCCACAGATGTTATTGCCACAGCGGCAGTGCGTGATGCGCGTGATGGCGATCAATTCGTGGCGGCTGTGGAGGCGATGGGCTTTTCCATCAATCTTCTTTCCGGCAAGCGCGAGGCGGAATTGGCGGCCAGCGGTGTTCTTTCCTTGAAACCCGCCGCGCACGGCTTTGTGGGCGATTTGGGCGGTGGCAGTCTGGAGCTGACAGGTCTGAGGAAGGGCAAAATTGGCGGTATGGGGAGCCTGAAGATCGGGCCCTTTCAGTTGATGAAACAGGCCGATAATTCCCTGCGGGCAGCCAACAGTGTTGTGAAAAAAGCATTGGGCAAAGCCGACTGGCTCGATGAGGCGCCCACAGATGTTTTTTACGCGGTGGGCGGGGCCTGGCGGACCATTGCGCGGATGCATATGGCGTTGCGGGAATATCCGCTCTCGGTACTGCACCATTACACGATGAGCGCGGATGATGTGATCAAGCTTTGTGCCCTGATAGAAAAGCAAAGCCGACAGTCGCTTCAGGATATGGAGGGTATCTCGCGCCGACGCCTTGATACATTGCCCTATGCCGCGCTGGTGCTGCGCCGGATTGTGCAAGCCTTTAAGGTGAAATCCATCGTCATCTCGGCGGGCGGGGTGCGCGAGGGGGTGATGTATTCAGGCCTTTCCAAAAAAGTGCAGGCCTTGGACCCGGTGGTCGCCTTTGCCCGGGTCCTGGCGCGGCGCTATGTGCCAACCCCGGCCTTGGGGGAGGCAATCATTGCAATAATCGCTGAGGTTTTTCCAGCTGCGGATGATAACCATCGGCGGTTACAGATCATGATCTGTCTCCTGATGGATATGGCCGCCTATGCCCATCCTACCCATCGCGGGCACCAGGCGTTTGATATGGCCCTTGGTCTGCCCATTGTAGGGCTAACCCATGAGGACAGGATCATGGCAGGGCTTGCACTCTATCGGCGCTATCAGGGGCGGTCGGCCAAGGCACCGGATGCGGCTGCCGTCCGTCTCCTGTCTCAGGCCCAAACCGATTGGGCCGAAACGCTCGGTCTCGCGATCCGCTTTCTGGCGGACTTCTCGCCAAAATCACCGCTACCCTTAGAAGGGTGTGCGCTAAAGAAAACCGATAGCCAGATTATTTTTTCCACGCCTGCGGATAAGGCCGTGCTCATGGGGGAGTTGCCCATGAAACGCTTATCGTCTCTCGCCACCCGGCTTGACGTGAAACCGGTTGTCAAAACGCTGAAGATCTAAGCGTCTAACGGAAAAATCGGTTCAATCGCTATAGGGCATAATCTGTACCCGTCCTTTATGGAGGCGGAGCGCCAATTGCCCCTGTTTCAAGGCAAGGGCATGCTGGCCAAACACATCATGGCGCCATCCCTGAAGCGCGGGCATTTTTGGTAACCGGTCTTCTTCAATCTGCTTGGGGCTGATCCGCGCAATCGCTTCAAGATCGCTGGCGGTGGCGATTAATTTTGGTGCCACGCCGTAGCTTTCGCATTGGGTTTTCAACAAGACCCGCAATAGATCCATCACATCGGCAGGGGGCGGTGCTTTGCGCTCATTGCGTTCAATGGTGGGCAGGCTCTCCATGGCGGCGGCCTTGCCCTCGGCAATTGCCGCAAGGATCGCCGCGCCTGTATCCGACCGCTCAAAGCCTTTGGGGATCGACCGGGCTTTCGATAAATCCTCCCGGCTTACGGGGCGTAGGCGGGCAACCTCATAGATGCCATCATCTTTCAGGATACGGCTGCGGGGCACGTTGCGGGTTTGCGCCTCCCGCTCACGCCACTCGGCAAGTTTGACGAGGGGGCCCAGCTCCTTGGGCCGTATGTTGCGCAATTTCATGCGCTTCCAGGCCGCCTCTGGCTCAATAAAATAAAGATGCGGATCAAGGAGGGCTTCCATCTCCTCGCGCACCCAATGGTCGCGCTCGTCTTTCTCCAGCTTTTCCACCAGTTTGGGATAGGCCGCCCGCAAATGGGTCACATCGCTGAGCGCATAGCTGAGTTGCGCGTCGGTTAGAGGGCGGCGCGACCAGTCGGTAAAGCGCGAACCTTTATCAATCTGTGCCCCGAGCAATTCACGCATCAGCGGCTCATAGCCGATCTGATCGCCAAAGCCGCAGGCCATGGCCGCAACTTGCGTATCAAACAAGGGTGCGGGCACCTTTTGGGTCAGATTGTAGAAAATCTCCACATCTTGGCGCGCCGCATGGAACACCTTGACGATATCAGCGTCCGCCATCAGCGCGTGAAAAGGTGCAAGATCAAGACCGTCGGCCAACGGATCGATCATGCCTTCAATATCGGTTCCGTCGTCCGCGGTACCCGCCGCCTGGATCAGACACAGGATGGGCCAATAGGTTTTCTCCCGCATAAACTCCGTATCCACCGCGATAAACGGGCATTGGGCGAGATCATCACAAAAGGCGTCGAGGGATTTTTGTTGTGTTATCAATTGCATAGCCCTCAAGGCTAGCAGGGTCAGCGGATCAAGTCACGGCGCCCGCTCACCGCCGCGCACCGCAGCACCACATCACCGCACCAGACGGGCACGGCACCTCTTGACAAGCGTCGCCGCGCGCGCGAGCACGCGGGATCACGCACTTTGCGTCCTGTTTCCCCGTTTTGGAGAGCCCCTATGCATGCCTATCGCAGCCACACTTGTGGTGATCTTCGCGCCGCCGATGTTGATGCGTCCGTGCGTCTGTCGGGCTGGGTCCATCGCAAGCGCGACCATGGCGGGCTTCTTTTTATCGATTTGCGCGACCATTACGGCCTGACCCAATTGGTGGTGGAGCCGGAAGCCGGTTTCTTTGGCGAGGTTGAACGGGTGCGTCAGGAAAGTGTCATCCGGGTGGAGGGCACGGTGGTGGCGCGCGACGGGGAGGCTGTTAATCCGAACCTGCCCACCGGGGAAATTGAGGTACGGATCACCGGGTTTGAGGTGATGTCCGCGGCGGAGGAATTGCCCCTGCCGGTTTTTGCCGAGCCCGATTACCCGGAAGATGTGCGCATGCGCTATCGCTATCTCGATCTGCGCCGGGAAACATTGCACCAAAATATCATGCTGCGCTCGCGCGTGGTTGGCGCCATCCGCCGGGAGATGGAGGACCGCGGTTTTACGGATTTTCAAACGCCAATCCTCACCGCGTCTTCGCCGGAGGGAGCCCGCGATTTTCTGGTGCCCTCGCGCTTACATCCGGGAAAATTCTATGCGCTGCCGCAGGCGCCGCAGATATTTAAGCAATTGATCATGGTCTCGGGCTTTGACCGCTATTACCAGATTGCACCCTGTTTCCGTGATGAGGATGCGCGGGCTGACCGGTCTGCTGGTGATTTTTATCAGCTTGATCTTGAGATGAGCTTTGTGGAACGCCAGGACGTGTTCGATGCCGTGGGGCCGGTGACCGAGGCGGTGTTCAAAGCCCATGCGGGCGACCGGAAGGTCTCTTCCTATCCGTTCCGGGAAATTCCGTACCATGACGCTTTGTTAAAATATGGCTCCGACAAGCCAGACCTGCGCAACCCCATCGAGATGCAGGTTGTGTCTGATCATTTCCGCGGGTCAGGCTTCAAGATTTTCGCCCAGATTCTAGAGGCTGATCCCGCCCATGAAATCCGGGCAATCCCAGCCCCCACGGGGGGTAGCCGGGCCTTCTGTGATCGGATGAATGGCTGGGCCCAAAAACAAGGCTTGCCCGGTATGGGCTATATGATCTTTGCCGAGGATGAGGTGAAGGGCCCCCTGGCCAAGAATATTGGGCCCGAACGGGCAAAAGCCGTACAGGACCAATTGGGATTGAAGGCTGGGGACGCTGCGTTCTTCCTCGCCGGAAAACCGTCAGAGTTTCTGAGCGTGGCGGGCCAGGCGCGCAATGTTATCGCTGACGCATTAAACCTCGCCGAAAAGGACGCGTTTGAGCTGTGCTGGATCGTGGATTTCCCCATGTATGAATGGGACGAAGAAAACAAAAAAGTTGAATTTGGCCACAACCCCTTCTCAATGCCGCAAGGCGGGTTGGAAGCGTTGGAGGCGGCCACAAATGACGAGGATTACCTCGCCATCAAGGCCTATCAATATGACCTTGTATGCAATGGGTACGAGCTAGGCTCCGGCGCAATCCGGAACCACCGGGCGGATATCATGGTCAAGGCGTTTGACGTGGCCGGTTATGGCCCCGATGTCGTTGAGGCAAAATTTGGCGGTATGCTGAACGCTTTCAAATATGGCGCGCCGCCCCACGGGGGATGTGCCCTTGGGGTTGACCGGATTGTCATGTTGTTGGCGGATCAGGAAAACATCCGCGAGGTGACGATGTTCCCCTTGAACCAGCAGGGCGAGGATTTGTTGCTTGGTGCGCCCATTGCGGCTGACGCCCAGCAACTCAAAGACATCCACCTGAAAGTGGTCATGCCCATCACCGAAAAGAAATAGGCGGGCACCGGCGCGGCCGGTGACCTTCCTGATATCAACTCATTGTGTCCGTCAGGTTTTGCCCGTCATTGCGGGGCTGTCATGGTCCGGCAATCGGCGAAGGCTTCCAGAAAAATCTCTTCGTCATTGAGATCGGTCAGGGCGAATAGCGAGTTGACCTGATCTTTTGGCACATCGATTTGGCGAACCTTGTGACATTCACGGCAAATCAAAAAGGCTGATGGCCCCTGCCGTGGCGCCTGATCAACCGCCACAAACGCATTCAGATTTGAAATCTTGCGCACCAGGCCGCGCGCCGCCAGGCGATCAAGCGCCCGGTAAACGGTCATCGGCGCTTTGATCCCCTCATCATGCAACCGGTCGAGCAACTCATAGGCCTTCAGGGCCGCTTTCGTGGTGACAAGGGTTTCGAGCACCAAACGCTCATTTCGCGAAAAGGCGCCCGTTGGTGCGGGTGTTTGGGCTGGTGTACCATTCGGTGCGGTTACCGCCGTTGAAACCTGTTGCGCATTAAGCTTTTCAGGCTGCGCTAGGGTGCGGGCATGCATTCCCATGGGAGTTTCTCCATTTTCCAGCGGCCAGCGCAAAACAGACTGGCCGATCAACATCAAAAAAAGGGTTGATCAGGAAAATGGGGGCGCACGGGGTTGGTGGGCACGCGGTCGGTCCAGCACAATAAGGCTGGCCGCGTCATTTGGGGCCAACAGCCGATGTGGGTTGGCCAGCGGCAGACCGACTGGCGAAGCCGCAATCAGGTCATCATCATCATCGGTTTGCGCGGCGAGGCACAGCCCGCATTCCTGCGCAAACTCGCCAATGTCTTCATGATCATGGTCGTGATCATGGGCAACTGTCAGGCTTGTGTTAGCGAGAAAACTGAAGATCAGACAGGCGACCCAAATCGGCTGCCACCGCGCGGGCGTGCGCGTGATGCCTGACCAAATGCGTGTCAATGTCTCACCCATCAGGCGAGCATATCACCCGCCACAGCGTTTGGGAATGCGCCGCTACCCGATTGCTCGACAATTGCGGGGCTAACCCGTCCTGACCACGGCGGCAGAGAATGCGAAAAAGCCGCCGTGGCCAGGGAAGGGGTAGTAATCAGCAAAGGGCGAATCTTCGCCGAAACGTGGTCGGAACGGCAGATAAAGGCGATGCGCATCCTTCCACATCTTAAACGTCGCATGCCCCTTTTTGTGATACTATCACAAAATCACCGGTGTCATTTTTCGTCTTCATTCGTCGCCGACAAGACGGTTCAGCCGAGGGCATAAATAGCCACAAGGGTCGTGCCTAAGGCGGCAAGGCTGCCATGACCCGCAATGACCCAGCGTTTGGGCCAGGTTTCGGTGAAGCGGGACGACATCAACATAAAGCCGCCCACGGCAGCGAGCACATAAAGGCTCAAGGCAATCGCGGGGAGCGGATTACCGCCGGTGCCGCCCGCTAGAATATTGGCCAGCGAAAACAGACCGGCAATCACAAAAACCGCATGCAAAACCGCCATAAAAACGGGCGACGGTTTTTGCTGGAAAAGCCGCAAGCCCATAATGGCTCCCGTGGTGCCAGCAACGGCCAACAGGGCAAGGGTGATCAGATTTTGATCCATCAGGTATCTCCCACTTGTTTTAAGAGGCGTTCCGCGCCGCATGGGCCCGGGTCACGCGTGATTGCGGTGTGCGGTGTAGCGTTTGTGAAATCCAGCGGCTCACCTGCATAAGGGCATCGAGGTCGACCCCCGTTGTGAGCCCGGATTTTTCCAGCATGTAAACGCAGTCTTCGGTGGCCACATTGCCCGTGGCACCGGGCGCATGGGGACACCCGCCAAGCCCGGCAACTGAGCTATCAAAAACCCGAAGCCCCGCATCAAGGGCCGCATGAATATTGGCCAACGCCTGGCCATAAGTATCGTGAAAATGTCCGGCGAGGTGCGTGGCCGGTACAGCTTGCGTCACCCGCGACAATAATCGCCGGACACCGCCAAAGGTCCCCACACCAATGGTGTCCCCAAGTGAGATTTCGTAGCAACCAAGGTCAAATAAACGCCCCGCCACCTGCGCCACGGGTTCCGCGTCAATCTCCCCCTCAAATGGGCAGCCAAGGACGCACGAAACATAACCGCGCACTTTTATGTGATTGTCCGTAGCCGCACGAATTAGCGGGGCAAAGCGGGCAAAGGTTTCGTCAATGGTGGCGTTGGTGTTTTTTCGGCTGAAGGTTTCCGACGCGGCGGTAAAGATGGCAATTTCCCGGACCCCGACGCCAAGCGCTGTTTCAAACCCCCTCATATTTGGCACCAGAACCGGATAGGTGACGCCGCGGCGCTTTGTGATGCCGCGAAAGACAGTGTCGGAGGCTGCCATTTGTGGCACCCATTTGGGTGAGACAAATGCGCCAGCCTCTATCACCGATAGGCCGCATAGGGATAATCTATCGATCAGCTCAATCTTGGTTGCCGGTTCAATGGTTTGTTTTTCGTTCTGCAGACCATCGCGCGGGCCCACCTCAACCAGTCTGACCGTATCAGCCATTATGCGTCTGTTGCCCAATTCGGTTTGCGTTTTTCCAGGAACGCGCTCACGCCCTCGCGCCCCTCATCGGCGGCGCGCATTTCGGCAATCAGCGTCGCTGTCTCCTCGCGGGTTTGTTTGCCCACGGATTTATAGGCAACCAGGCGGATGAGAGCCTTGGCTTTGGCTTGCGCGCGCGGTGCACCCTGGAGCAATTCGTCCAGGGTTTCTTCCAGCGTCGCATTGAGGTTTTCTGCAACACAGATTTTGTGCACAAGGCCAATCTCGCGGGCCGTCTCTGCGGAAAACCGCTCGGCGGTCAGGAAATAGCGCCGTGCCTGGCGGATACCGATGGCCTCAACCACAAAGGGAGAGATCACCGCCGGGATCAGACCCACCTTCACCTCCGACAGGGCAAAAAAGGCGTCGTCGCGGGCAATCGCAATATCACATGCCGAGATCAAGCCCAGCCCGCCGCCCAGAGCCGGGCCGTTCACGAGCGCAATGGTGGGCTTGGGGCAATTATAAATCCCCTCCAGCATATGGGCGAGACGCCGGGCATCATCTTTGTTCTCCGCTGACGAGTAATTAGCGACCCGCTTCATCATATTGAGGTCACCCCCGGCGGAGAACGCTTTGCCGGCACCGGTGATAATCACCACACGAACATTCTCATTACTCGCCAATTGTCCGATGCTATCGCAGATCTGGCAAATCATTTCCTCGTTAAACGCATTGCGCAGGTCCGGGCGGTTCAGTGTCACCCGGGCGATACCGCGTGCATCAATGGTTGTCAGGATCAGATTGCTCATAAGACTATTCCCGGTGTGATCAGATTAAATTAGCCCCCAGAGCAGGAGCCGCGCGCCGAGCGCCACAAGCGCAATGACGACCCAGGCCGTCAGGCGAAAGCGCAACCGGGCATACCAATCTGGCCACGTGCCCGCCACGGCCAATTGCAGGTCACGGGCATATAAATAAACAAACACCGCAAAAAGGCCGACCACACGCCATACCGGCGCAATCGAGAGGAAAAAATAGCCGTCGGGAATAATCATCAGCCACGCCACAAGTGTGGCGATCATCCCCGAAAGATAGGTCATCACACCGGGCCGGTTCTGGCCGAGGAGCCCGCCAGCGCCTATACCCGCCATATAGGCCGCAATGATCCCGCCATAGGCGAGCGTGCCCGTGGCAATGGTCAGCGCAAGGCCGGGTGCCACCAGCCAGGGGCTTAGCCACGCGATGCCAGCGCCAAAGCCGAAGGGGATAAGGCCAAGATAGCCGAGCCGGGTGAGCGGATATTCTGCGCCACTGCGGTCCAAACGGCTGGCGGAGGTTTGGGTCTCGTCGCCAGCGCCTGGCTGGTCATAGCGATCATTGGCATAGGGCCCGCCGAAACGCTTCGCGGTAGTTTCAGGCGCGTCGTCTGGTGCCGGGCGCAAATCGCCCTTGCCCACGGGGTCGTGCACATCATGGCTAAAACGGGTGGTACTCATAACAGCGCTCTCCTATGCCAAGCCACTGGACCATAGGGAAGGATCAGCGGCGACGGAAGACAAGCGACACAGCCCAACCGGCAATCAGGGAGATGAGAACGCAGGTGATCCCGTAATAAAACGCATGATTGCGGGCAAAATCGTAAATAACCCGTTCGACACCGGCCTTGCGAACGGTCAGGCTGGCCCGGTCACTGGCAATCATTGTGCCATTCCGCCAAGCGGAGACCTGCACTGCGTAGGCGCCCACGGGGGTTTGCGCCGGCAAGTCGATCTCCACGGCAAAAAGCCCGTTTTGCATCCGGCGGATTGCCCCTTCCTGGCGGCGAAAAAGGTTTTGATCCTGGCGGGTGCCCACCAGCGTTTGGATCATCTCCCGGGTCAGCCGGTCGGCGGTGGTACTGTCGCTGTCTGCCGCTCCCTCGTCCGCCACATCAAAGGTCAGTGCCGCCGGCTCAAGCCCATGTTGATATTGCGTCTCGTCATCGGCGATGATGCCCATGGGCGCGGAGCTCAAGACATAATAAAGCCCCGGCACATCCATAATGCGGGTGGGGTTGGCGGCTGTCCATATGGGTCCCATACGGATCATCGGGCGCCCGCGTACGTCCGCTGGGGGGCCGGTGAGAATGGCAACGATCTGTGTATCCGCCGTTTCCTGGGCGGGGTCATCGCCCCCATTGATCACCCCAAACAGGGTAAGGCGCGCGCCCGAAAAGCCTGCATCAACATCAACCTGGTCCGTGGTAAGCGCAATGGTGAGGCGTTCATCCTCCTGCAAAAAAGACATGGCCGCTGCGGCGTTCCCGGTGCCGACCGTGAGGAGCATCAATGCACTTGCCAGAACCTGCAGACTTTGCGCCGGGGCCATCTACAAAACCTCAAACACGAAAGGCGATGCCGGGGCGGCCATCAAATCATAGGCAAGACGCAAACTAACCCCAAGCACGATCAGCGCGAGGAGTGCGCGCAATTGCTCCGCCTTCAGATGAACACCGGTCCGCGCGCCCAATTGCGCGCCCAGAACGCCGCCTATCAACAAAAGCAAGGCAAGAAAGATATCAACGGTAAAGTTCGCCGTGGCATGCAGGACCGTGGTGATTGCCGTGACAAAGATGATCTGAAAAAGCGAGGTGCCCACCACAACATTGGTGGGCATATTCAACAGATAGATCATGGCCGGTACCATGATAAAACCGCCGCCAACTCCCATGATTGCGGACAGGATACCCACAACCATGCCCAGAATGATCGGCGGTATGGGGCTGATATAAAGCCCGGAACGGCGAAACCGCATGGCAAAGGGGAGGGCCGCCATCCACGGGGCCGACCGTTTTTTCCGCCTTGGGCGCATATCGGGTGTCTTGCGCAAGGTGTTAATGCTCTCCACCAGCATTAACCCGCCGATCACCCCGAGAAAGGACACATAGCTAAGGCTAATGATCAGATCGATCTGGCCGAGGGCGCTGAGATACCGAAAAAGCAAAATCCCCAACAGCGCGCCAAGACCGCCGCCCAGGACCAAAAATCCGCCCATCTGAAAGTCAACGGTTTTGCGTTTCAAATGGGCCGTTACACCCGATACGGACGATGCGACGATCTGGCTGGCCTCAGTACCCACGGCAACCGGCGCGGGGATACCGTAAAAAATCAGCAGCGGTGTCATTAAAAATCCGCCGCCAACGCCAAACATGCCTGACAAAAAGCCAACCCCGCCCCCCATGATCATCACCACAAGCGGGTCAACCGGCATCTCCGCAATGGGGAGATAAATCTGCATAGCGCGAAGGGATAAACCGACTGGCCCGCATATCCAAGGGCATTTGGGTTACTCAAACAAAGCAAATCGGTGTGCGCAGGCGGGTGGCGTGCTTACTCGCCGATAAAATTTTCGTTGGCGGTGCGGTTTGTGGGGCGCGCACGCCAATCCGCAATCTCCCCATCAAGACGGGTTTTCTGACTGGCATCGAGCCGCGCGGCCAGATCGCCCGCCTTGTTGGCGGCATCATTATCGCCCTGCAGGGCGGCGAGCGCATACCAGTAATAGGCTTTCTCCGCATCCTGAATATCGACGGGGCTATTCCCGGTAATGGGGTCATAGATGGTACCAAGATTAAACATGGAATCCACAAACCCGTAATTGGCCGCATCTTCAAACCATTGGATGGCGGTGTTGATATCGGTGCTGCCGCCCTGGCCTTCCGCATACAAATAGCCAAGGCGATGCATGGCAAAGATATTGCCGCCGCTTGCCGCGCGCTGAAACCAGCTGCGGGCCCGGCCCGGGTTCTGGTCCACATAGGTGCCGTTTTTGTAAAACTCGCCCAGTTGAAATTGCGCCGGGGCATAACCGCCCGCCGATGTGGTTTCCAGTAAATCGACAGCGCCCTCAATATCCTGCGCATTGGGATTGCCGGACAACACGGTCATCGCCTCCATGAAATTAAGGCGTTGCTGGTTGCTGTTCAGGGTGATCGGCGGCGGTGTCTCGATAATGCTGGCATCATCAAGACTGGCCCCTGCGGGAATGGAAAGGGTGGGTACCGATGTTTCCGTTTCCGTCCTTCGATCCGGCGCCGACGGGAAGAATATTCGCAGACCGATAAAAGCAAAAACCATCAAGGCCAGCGCCGCCAGGGCAAGAAAACCAAACAGCGTTGGCTTGCCATCGCGTACCAAAAGACCGCCGGGTGTGCTTGTGTCGATGCGGTGGGCATTTTCCAAAAAGGCGGGGCCCGTGCGCGCTGCTGGTTCGCCAGGCGGTTCAGCAGTTTGCGTCACTGGCGCAACAGCGTCAGGCCCGGTTAGTTCAGACTTTTTTTTTTCGGTGTCTGGTGCGGCTGCGGGCGCGATCGGTTCGCCGCTGGGCGCGCCTGGGGCATTTTCATCTTCGCTTTTGCGGCGGCTAAAAAAGCCGCGCACATTTTCCAGGATCGATTTCTGCTCGTCATTGATCAGGTCGGGCGTATCGATGGGCACCGGGCGCGTGCGCCGGGGGGTGCCCGCCGCTTCAGATGGCGTTGCTTGGGTATCGGTGGCTTGCGCGGCGGCGAGGGCTTCTTCGCGTTTTTTGCGGGCCCGCGCGGCAAGGATTGCTTTTTGTTTTGGCGTCAGGCGAGCGATATCGATTTTGCCCTCGGGGGTGCGGGGCAATTTGCCGGGATTGATCCGGGCCGGATCAACCGGGCGCCGTGTCGCCGGGGGTGTCGCCTCTGTTTGGGGCTGCTCATCGCGGGCAAACCCAATTTGATCGGTCTGCGGATCGTGGTCACTGCTTTGCGCCGCCGCTGCTGCTGCGGTTGGCGCCGCGGGTGTCTGTGAAACCTGATCAGGGCGTGGGCGCGGCGGGGCAACGGTTTCGCTCGGTGCCGCAAACGCATCCTGGGGTTCAGCAGGCACAGGTCCGCCATTCAGGGCCTGGTTGATTTCAGCGGCAATCCGGCGGGCCTCGTCGGCCTCACTGTCGAGATCAACGGCCAGTTCATCCTCAACCACTGGGCTTACTGTGGGCTTTGGCTCACCGGCAAGCGGCGTCGGCGGGCGATCATCATCAAGGTCAAGATCGTCAAACGCGCTGGCAAACTCCGTATCGACGGAGATTTCCTCGTCGTCCGGATCATCATAGAGCGAGCCGGTTGGCGCCACGGTGCTGGCGCTCGTTTTCAGGTCTGCCGCCGGATCAGCGGTTGGTTCGCGATCATCCGGGTGCTGCTCATCGGGCACGCCAGCGTCAAAGGCGCTCGCCGCATCAAACAGACCGGTAGGCTGGGTCGACGTGCGCGTGCCAAACGCACGGGCCGGTTCAAGGGCATCTTCAGCATCGACAAGACCACCATCACCGGCGGGAAAATCATCGCGCAGGGCCGCAAAGCGCGCATCGGCGGCTTGTTCAACCATCTCCACAATATCGGCGCGGGTGGGCCCGCTTTTCACGGGCGTTTGCTGCAACGCCTGCACCTGACCACGCAGGGCCGTCATGCTGTCGGCGATGCGTTGCACGCCTTCGGCGCTGCGTTGTTCGGAGGCGTCGATCTGATCGGCAAGACGGCTGATCAGCGTTTCGAGGGAGCGAACCTGGTCGCCGCCCCGTTTGATTTCATCGCCAAGAACGCGCAGGCGTTTGCCCGTGCGCTCGGCAAAGTCCGGGTCTGTGGGGGTGGGCGCACCAGCGCTCGCAAAGCTCTCGGTTTTGGCTTCAAGGGCGGCAAGACGCGCGGATAACCCTTCGCTCAGAGCGCTGATCTGGCCTTCGGTCTCGGCAAGGCGGTCCTGCGCGGCTTTCTGCGATTTATCAAACTGCACCGCGATCTGCCCTAGCGCTTTTTCAAGCGATCGCAACGCATCAATGCGGTCTAACGCTAGGGCGCTATCGCGCCCGGTGGCCGCGCCGTCATCCTGGTGTTCAACCGTCGTCAGCCGGGATTCCAGCCGCTCCAGCACGGATGTGATCTGGGTAAGAGCCTCGTCTGTGCTTTCTTCACCCCGGGCAAAGCGACGGTTTAACCTGTCTATGGCGGAGACGAGATCGGCTGCCTTCACGCCATCGAGCCCTTCCACCGACCCCATGTCGTCGCTCCCCGCTTTATGGATAATCTGGTTAAGCCATTCGCCGACGGTCAGACCCTCTTTCCTTGCGGCTTCTTTGGCCGTTTCGCGCGTGTCACGGGCAATCCCTTTGACACTCCAGGGGGCTGTTGATTTCATAACGAACACCAAGAAATTAAGACGGCGACACCCGGCACGGCGGTCTCGCCCTGGGCATTACACCTTTAGAGTGTGTGTTTAGCTTAAAACCGTTAAGGTGCTTCGCGGGGTTGGCAAAGCTTTTCTCCGAGCAAATCAAGCGCTTCTGTGCCAAGGATGATCCGTTTCGGGACGCGGACGCAACGCGGCTTGCGACAAATTGGTTGCAACGCTTTCGCAACTGCACAGTGCCATTTTATCATCGTATTGACGTGGTTATTATACCGTCTTGATGGCAGTGGCGATTAGCTGCCCAAAAATTCGTTTGATCCAAGAGAAACCGCCGGGATTTTCCTATGACTGTTTACAATGCTCCTGTTCGCGATATGCAATTCGTTCTCAACGAAGTGCTTGATATTAGCCGCTATTCCAACCTGCCCGGCTTTACCGAGGCGTCCCCCGATTTGGTGGAGGCGATCCTTGAGGAGGGCTCAAAGCTCGCCACCAATGTGCTCCACCCCATCAACCAGTCGGGCGATAGCGAAGGATGCACGCGCCATGAAGACGGCACGGTCACAACCCCAAAAGGCTTAAAAGCAGCCTATGACCAATTTAGCGAGGGCGGCTGGCAGGGCCTATCGTTTGACGCCGATTATGGCGGCCAGGGTTTGCCCTATCTTTTGTCGGTTGTGATCAATGAAATGGTCTCCGGCGCCAATATGGCGTTTGGCATGTATCCGGGTCTCGCCATGGGCGCGGCCAACACTATCCTTGCCCACGGTACCGATGCGCAAAAACAGATGTATTTGCCCAAGATGGTTTCCGGTGAGTGGGGCGGGACCATGAACCTGACCGAGCCCCATTGCGGCACCGACCTTGGCCTCCTGCGCACAAAAGCCGTACCCCAGGACGATGGCAGCTTCAAAATATCCGGTCAGAAGATTTTTATCTCCGCTGGCGAACACGATCTGACCGACAATATCATCCATCTGGTGCTCGCGCGGATCGAAGGCGCGCCGGAGGGCACCAAAGGCATTTCGCTCTTCATCGTGCCCAAAGTCATGGTCAAGGATGATGGTGACCTGGGCGAGCGCAACGGTGTTTCCTGTGGGTCCATCGAAGAAAAAATGGGCATCCACGCCAACTCAACCTGCGTGATGAATTATGATGACGCCACGGGCTATCTGATTGGTGAGGAGCATAAAGGCCTCAAAGCCATGTTTACCATGATGAATGAGGCGCGCCTCGGCGTTGCCTTGCAGGGCATGGCCGTCTCCGATGTTGCTTATCAAAACGCCGCCGATTATGCCCGCGACCGGACGCAGGGGCGCTCGCTCACCGGCACAAAGGCGCCGGAAAAATCTGCAGACCCGATCATCGTGCATCCCGATGTACGCCGTATGCTGATGGACCAGAAAGCCTTTAACGAAGGCGCGCGCCACTGGATGTACTGGTCGGCGCTTTATGCTGACCTGTTGCATAAATCCGGCGATGACACTGAAAGGCAAACCGCTGACGATTATCTTGGCCTAATGACGCCAATCCTGAAGGCATATCTAACGGATAAGGGGTATGCCCACGCCACTAACGCGCAACAGGTTTTGGGCGGGCATGGCTATGTGAAAGAATGGGGCATGGAACAATTTGTCCGTGATGCCCGTATTGCCATGATTTATGAGGGTGCCAACGGCATCCAGGCACTTGATCTTGTGGGCCGCAAGCTGATGAAAGATGGTGGCCGCGCCTGGCAAACCTATTTCAAGGAAATCGATGATTTCATTGCTGATAATCAGGATGTGGAGGATTTGAAACCCTTCACTGAGGGGTTGAGCGAAGCGAAAGGCCGTCTGATGGAGGCAACCCAGTGGATGGGCGCCAATGCCATGCAGAACTTTGACCAGGCCGGTGCGGGGTCTACGGATTATCTACATCTCTTCGCACTCACCTGCCTGTCGTTCAGCTGGGCGCAAATGGCAAAAGCCGCGGTTGAAAAACGCGCGAATGGCGGCGCTGGTGACGAGTTCTATGCAAACAAATTGACCACCGGAAAATACTTCGTTGAGCGGTTGTTGCCCGACACGGCGGCGCATCTCGCCAAAATTAAGTCGGGCTCAGAGACCATGATGGCCCTGCCTGCGGAGGCATTTTAGCGGCAGCACAGCCATGTTCCCGGGCGCCGGCCCGGGGATATGGATGCGTCATCAGTTTTTCTTTGAGGCTACCCAAAACAGCCGCCCCGCGACCTGATCGCGGGGTACAGCTGGCACAGCTGACTTAGGATCATTGAGAGATTGCCTTAGGGCTAAAGCTCTGCACCCCGCGGTTAAGCCACGGGGAAACGGGACTTTAACGTGAAGGCCCTGGTCCGAGGATACGATGCATTGACCTCGAATCTTTCTCTACAGATTTCGACCCCATTTAACTAAGCCTTGGGAGACGGGTGATAGCCGCTAACCAATAATCGCCTTAATCTCTAGAAACTCATCAAAGGCCAGGTCGCCCCATTCGCGGCCATTGCCGGATTGTTTATAGCCGCCAAACGGGGCGTCGCGGTCCACGGGCGCGCCATTGATAATCACTTGCCCAGCGCGAATTTGCCGGGCCACCTTATTGATGCGATCTTTATCTGTCCCCTGAACATAGGAGGCAAGACCATAGGGCGTATCATTGGCGATCCGCACCGCGTCCTCATCATCCTTGTAGGGAATGATAGAAAGAACCGGCCCGAAAATTTCCTCGCGGGCTATCGTCATATCATTGGACACGTCGGTAAAAACGGTTGGCCTGGCGTAATATCCGTTGTTGAGGCCATCGGGTTTACCCGGTCCACCGGCAATCAGCGTTGCGCCCTCTTCAATCCCTTTTTCGATCAGGCCCTGGACCTTGTCCCATTGTGCGGAGGAGACGAGCGGTCCGCACCAAACCGTGTCTTCAGGGTCACCGACGGCAAGGCTGTTGGCTGTCTCCGCCGCAATGGCGTTTACTTCCGCCAGTTTGCTGGCGGGCACCAGCATGCGGGTGGGCGCATTACAGCTTTGGCCCGTATTCATGGTCACATGACGCACGCCGCCCGCGACAGCTTTGGCGAGGTTAGCATCATCGAGAATAATATTGGGCGATTTGCCGCCCAATTCCTGATGAACCCGCTTGACCGTTGGTGCCGCATTGCGGGCAACCTCGACCCCGGCGCGGGTTGAGCCCGTGATTGAAACCATATCAATTAGAGGGTGTGCGGATAAAGCGGCGCCCGCGTCTGGTCCAAGACCATTGACGAGATTAAAAACACCCGCCGGGATGCCGGCCTCATGCAGGATTTCAGCCCACAATTGACCGGAAAAGGGGGCAATCTCCGACGGTTTCAATACCATGGTGCAGCCCATGGCCAGCGCCGGCGCCACTTTTGCGGCGATCTGGTTCGAGGGCCAGTTCCACGGGGTGATAAACCCGCAAACGCCGACGGGCTCTTTGGTAACGAGCGTCTTGCCGCGTGGCATATCAAATTCAAAATCTGCCAGCGCCCGCGCTGCCGTTTTCAAATGACCAAGACCGATGGGGGCCTGATAGTCTTTAGCGAGCCATGTGGGGGCGCCCATCTCCTCGGTAATGGCAGCAGCCATGTCGGGAAGGCGCTTTTCATAGATTGACGCGGCGGCCTTCAAAAGCGCAATCCGGTCGGCGGCGCTGGTGGCGGCGTAGGCGGGGAAGGCCGCCGCTGCGGCCCGCACTGCGCGGTCAATATCGGCGGCGTTGCCGAGGGCGATTTCACCAGCTTTTTCCTCCGTTGCCGGATTAATTACGTCGAGACGTTCCTTACCATCAGGCTCGCGAAAAGCGCCATCAATATAAAGTGTTGTCAGGGTCCGCATGGGCGTGGCCTCCATAGGGTCAGGTTTTAGGATTTGTATTTTGACAGATATTTCCAGATGCCGCTTGCCTTCATGGCAATCCGATCAGGTCCGCTCTTGCGCTGCGTTGCCCATAGCGTCGCGGTCAAAAACGCAATCTCTGGCGTGCGGCGGGTCATGATCGCTTCGGCAATGACGCTCTCGCCTTTATGCACCCCGGCAATAAACTGACTGCTCAATTCAATGGTGGCGCACGGTATTCGCCCGCCCGCCATATAGGCCGCGCTGCCCATGGCGTTATCGGCGAGGGTCAATAAAACACCGCCATGGCACACACCGCCGAGATTGAGGTGCTGGTCATCTACAGTCAGACGCGCATACCACCGCCCATTGTCCGCTGACGGATCATAGGCGAACGCCATGGGTCCGATCAGGGTGCTGAAGCTTTCGGTGAGGGCATCGCGCCAATCAAGCGTGGTTAGATCGGGCAGAGAGTTTTGTGGAGACATCAAAAAGCATCTATCAGGTTGCGCCCCTTAAAAGACGGGGCGGTCAAGTGGGCCGGGCGGACTACATCTTTTTGCGGATGGGCATCAGGTCGTCAAACACCGGCGTGCGTTTTTGCGCCTTGGCCATAAAACTCTCCTGCATATCCTCATTGCGTAGCATGCCGGCATTCCACACGGCGATGTAATCGAGCGCATCGGCGGTGGTGTGATCGCGCGCATAATTCAGCATACGTTTGGAGCCTGTGACAGCCAGCGGCGCGTGGCCGGCAATGGTTTTGGCAATCTCCATCACCCCGTCGAGCATTGCTGCCTGATCATCATAGACAGCGTTGACGAGGCCAATCGCCTGAGCCTTTTCTGCAGGTAAGCGCTCGGCGGTATAGGCCATTTGCCGGGCCCAACCCTCGGGGATGACTTTGGCGAGACGCGGAAACGTGCCCACATCAGCGGTCATGCCGATGGCCGTTTCCTGCACACAGAAAAACGCATCGCGCGTGGCATAACGGCAGTCGCATGCGGTGACGAGATCAACGCCCGCGCCAATGGCCCCGCCCTGGACCGCGGCGAGCACGGGCTGGCGCGCATTTTCCAACGCGGAAAAACACTCCTGAAGCCCATGCAGATGGTGGCGGAACATTTCTGCTGCCGTATGCTGATTATCGGGCTTTTGGGCCATGGCACCGTCGTTAAAGACACCTAAATCCATGCCCGCGCTAAAGTGGCGACCGGTGGAAGAAATGACGATTACCCGGGCTTGTGCCTCGTCCGAAATCTCGGCAATCGCCACGGGGAAATCGCGCCAGAAAGCCGGGTTCATGGCATTGGCCTTATCGGGCCGGCAAAGCTGCACATGGGCGATTTTTTCGTCGATGGTGACGGTGAATGTGGGCTCTGACATGCATCAATCTCCGGTGTTAACCATAGCGGGTCTCGTCCATGTGATAGCCCGGAACGGACGGGTCTGCATCCATGGCGTGCAGTGGGGCTGGTTGCCACCATGCGAAGCACGAGAAGCAAACTGGTTTTGCGAAAGCCAACCCGGCGACGCAACTTATTAGGGGTTTGAAGACGGGCAAAATACACAGGTTTGCTTGTTCGCCGTGGATACTTGCGCGTATTGCGCTCGCATATTACTGTTTGGATGTATCGCGCGACTGCGCACTTGGGTGGGGACCCTTGGGAAATTTTGGGAGAAGACAATGACGGTGTTCGTCAATCCATACACCATGGGTGTATTTGAACGGTCTGCGCGTAAATCAGACGATGGGCCCTTTTCGAATTTCGAGGTTGCTTCCACGGTGCCTGTGTCAATGCCGCCCGTTTCCATGGGGTCCATTGCGCCGGTGCGGGCCACGATTTCGCTCAGCCTTATGGGCAATAGCGCCCTGACGGCGGACGACCCGTTGATGGCAAATGACGATGTCTTTGCCATTGACGCGACCACGATCCTCACCGGCAATCTGTTCGATGATAATGGCAATGGCCCCGATATGGGCAGCAGTACAGCGCTGACCATCACCATGATCCGTGCCGGGACGATGGACATCCCCGTGGGTGAGGAGACGACGCTTGCGTCCGGTGCCATTATCCGCGTCGAGGCCAATGGTGACTTCAGCTATAATCCGAATGGCGTGTTCGACAGTCTTGGCGAAAATATCAGCGATATCGAAACGCTGACCTACACGGTCTCTGACGGGCTGGGTACAACGGAGACTGGGTTTTTTCCGGCGGTTGTGTCGCTGGACAGTCTCGGTGGCAGCGACGGCATTACCGTTACTGGTGCCAGCGCCGCCGACAATAGCGGTGCGGCCGTTGCCGGGCTTGGCGATATCAATGGCGATGGTTTTGACGACTTCTTGATTGGTGCCGCCGAAGCGGACCCCAATGGACGCAGCCGCGCCGGGGAGGGCTATGTGGTGTTTGGCACCGATGCGGGCTTTGCCGGTACTGTGGACCTCGGGGCTTTGGATGGCACAACCGGTTTTACCCTTACCGGCACGGACGCGAGCGATCTCGCCGGCGCGGCGGTGGCGAGCGCCGGGGACTTGAACGGCGACGGGATCAACGACTTTGTTATTGGCGCGCCCCAGGGCGATCCGTCTTTCCGCTCGTCAGCGGGCGAAAGCTTTGTTGTGTTCGGCACCACGGACGGCTTTGCGGCGAGCCTTGCCCTGGGCAGTTTGGACGGCAGTAATGGGTTTGCGATTTTGGGCGCCGGTACATTCGACCGCAGCGGCAGCGCACTCGCCAGCGCCGGCGATATCAATGGCGATGGCTTTGACGATCTCCTGATTGGGGTGAGCCGGGGTGACCCCACGGGGCGCAACGATGCCGGTGAAACCTTCGTGATTTTCGGCAGCGATGCCGGGTTTGATGCCACCCTCGACCTTGCCGACATTGACGGCACCAATGGCTTTGTCATCGATGGGGTCAGCGCCGCCGACCGTAGCGGCGCGGCGGTTTCCGCCGCGGGTGATGTGAATGGCGACGGGATCGACGATATCCTGATCGGGGCGCCCAATGCCAATCCCGGCGGCGCAGGCGATGCCGGTCAGGTTTATGTGGTGTTCGGATCAACCACCGGCTTTTCCACCACTTTTGATTTGGCAAGTCTTGATGGCACCAACGGGTTTGCCCTGAGCGGCAGCACGTTTCTCGACGGTGCGGGGGTCTCCGTTGCCAATGCTGGTGACGTGAATGGCGATGGCCTTGACGATGTGATCATTGGTGCAACCGGTGCCGATATCAATGGGGCAAACGCCGGTGCGGCCTATGTGCTGTTCGGTAGCGATGATGGTTTTGCAGCGGATATTGATCTTGGCACCCTTGATGGCGGTGACGGTTTTGTCATTGCGGGGTTAAGCGCCGGCGACAGTCTCGGCGGTGCCGTTTCCGGTCTTGGCGATGTCAACGGCGATGGTCTTGACGATCTGTTAGTCGGTGCTAGCGGCGTTGATGCAAGCGGCGCTGCAAATCGCGGTGCGGCGTATGTGGTGTACGGATCAACTGATGGCTTTGCAGCGTCTTTTGATCTTGCCACGCTTGATGGGCTCAATGGCTTTACGGTGGCCGGTATTGATGGCGGCGACGGTGCCGGTGTTAGCGTCGCGGCAGCCGGGGATGTGAATGGCGACGGCGTCAATGATATCCTTGTGGGTGCCCCCAATGGTGACCCAGCTGGCCGATCTAACGCAGGCGAGAGTTACGTTATCTTTGGCCGGGCAACCTTTGTTGAACGCGTTGACGAGGCAATGGTGACGATCACCATCAATGGCGTCAACGACCTGCCGACGGTGAGCGGTGTGCCCGGTGACGTCCGCGCCGTTGCCGGTGAAACGGCGGCCCTCAACCTGTCGTCCCTAACCCTGGCCGACCTTGATGGGGATCAACTCACGCTAACCCTACAGGTAAGTGGCGGAAACTTTGAGGTGCCCGCCGATGGCACCATGATCGGGGATGGGGTTAATGCAGTGTTGACCAATGCGGTCACGCTCACCCTCACTGGCAATGCCAACGACTTGAACACTTATCTCGATAGCTTAGCAAATATTCAGTACACACCTGATATTGATACAAGCGGCGATGATGCAGCGACCATCACCCTAACGGTCAGTGATGGTGTGGGTGCGCCTGTGGATGCTGGCGTGATCAATATTGATGTGGGCGAGGCCGAAAGCCTGGTTGTCACCACAGCCGCAGATCGTGTTGACGCCTTTGACGGCGAAACCTCCCTGCGCGAGGCGGTGGCATTTGCCAATAGCACGCCCACGGATGATGTGATCAGCTTTGACGCTGCGCTGGCGGGGCAAACCATCAGCGTGAGCAACGGGGCGCTTGTCGTTACCAGCGGCGTGATGATTAATGGCGAGGTTATTGATGGCGGCGATCCTTTGTCTCCATCGGGGAGCAGTGATGGACGTGCCGATATTACGCTATCGGCTGGTGAGGCTTCGCGCCTGTTTGTTGTTGCCGGCGAGATGGCAAGTCTTGATCTGACCAGCTTGACCTTGCGTGATGGGTCCGTGGCCGATGGTGATGGCGGGGCTCTTCTGGTGTCGGCGGGCGCGGCGGCAAACCTCACCAATGTGACGCTGGACAATAACAATGCCGTCAATGGTGGCGCCATCGCCAATGCGGGCATGCTGACGCTATCGACGGTGACATTTACCGGCAATATGGCGGCCACCGGCGGTGCCATTGCTAATAGCGGCGGCACCCTATTGGCGGTCAACACAACCTTTACCGGCAATAGCGCCTCCGGCCCAGGGATCGCAGGTGGAAGCCTCGCGGTGACTGGCGGGGATGCGGCGTTGGTCAATGTAACACATGTCAGTACCGGGACGACTGACGGCGGGGCGCTGGCGCTCACCGCTGGAACGTTGAGCACAACCAATACACTCCTCGTGGGGACCGGTGGTGAGACAACCCTGACAAGCGGGGCAATCAGCGATCTTGGCGGTACCGTCACCAGCTTTGATCCCGCGGCTGTCTTTGCAAGCGTTGAGGATGGCGTCCCTGTGCTGGCCGATAATGGCGGCGCGGTGGACACATTGGCGCTCCTCAGCGATGTGAATAATCCGGCCCTCGATGTGGGGGCGGGCCCGGCGGGGTTCGCCGCGGACGCCAATGGCAATGACCGGGTTGTTGACCAGGGCCTTGTTGACAATGGCGGTGCCGTTGATGCCGGCGCTGTGGAGCTTGATCGTATCAATTCTGCGCCAAGTCTCGGTGACCCTGTGCCACTGACTATTGGGGAAAATCTGGTCAATGCGGCCCCGCAACTGATCTTTCCAACCCTGACGATTACGGACCCCGATAACAATTATGATGGTGGCCGTTTAACGATTGATGGTCTGCTTTTGGAAGATCAAATAACCGTCCGCACTGATGACAGCGAAACTGGTATCGTCCGCATTGATGACGGCTTTGTTTCCGTTGGCGGTATCGTCATTGGGGAGGTTTTCGGCGGCGATGGCATGCGGTTTGAAATTCGCTTTAATGGCGATGCAACCTCCGCCAGTGTTGAGGCTGTTATCCAAAACATTCAGTACCAGAACATTTCTGATATCCCAACGCCCGCGCGCGATTTGCGTATCCGCCTCACTGATGCGGAGGGCGGCACCACCGATGTCATGCGAGCGCCGGATTTTGTACAGATCACTGGCAATATAAACCCCTTTGACGGGGTTGATCTGGGTGATTTTGCGGCGCCCAGTTTTGCCGACCTCGATGGTGATGGCGATATCGATGGTTTTATCGGCACTGCCTCGCCGGGGATCATCAGCTTTTTTGAAAATAGCGATGGCGTGCTTACCCGCGTCACCGGTGCGGCCAATCCGTTTGATGCGGCGCAGTTTGGGTTTAGCGCGGCCCCAGCCTTTGTTGATCTTGGCAATCCAAACGGGCTCGACCTTGCTGTGGGCCAAAGCACAGGCGCAATCAGTTTTCTGCGCAATGGTCGTGATGGATTTGTCTTCAGCGTTGATGCCGACAATCCTTTCAATGCGATCATGCTGGGCGCGGTGGCAACACCGGCTTTTGTGGATATCGATAATGATCGCGATCTGGACGCGGTTGTGGGTAACGCCGCCGGTACCCTCACCCTATTGCTCAATCAGGGTAATGACAATTTTGTTCAGCTTGCCAATAGTGCCAACCCGCTCGCCTTTGTTGATGTGGGCACACGCAGTAATCCGGCCTTTGCCGATGTTGACGGCGACGGCGATATAGACGCGCTGGTGGGTAATGAAGCTGGATTTTTATCGCTCTTCCTCAACAGCAACGGGGTCTTCACCGAGGCGGCAGCAGCGGACAACCCCTTTGGCGGGATTGATTTTGGCAGTGACGCCAGCCCCGCCTTTGGTGATGTTGATGGTGATGGCGATCTTGACGCCTTTGTGGGTCTCGCCGACGGCACAATTATTTTCTTTGAAAATATCAGTACAGATACTGTTCGCCTACAGTTGACGGTGACGCCGGAAAATGATGCGCCCAGTGCCACGGGCTTGCCGGCAACCTTAGTGGGTGTGGTTGATGAAGAGACTTTTGTGTCATTGGAAACCGCGCTCTTCGCTGACCCTGATGGTGATGTTGTGACCGTGACCCTGCAGGCTGCGGGTGGCACCCTCTCCGTTGCTGGTATGGGTACAGCAGATGTAATCCTTACACAGAATGATGCGCAGACTGTTTCGCTGACCGGAGCCCCCAGCGCGTTAAACAATTTTGTGGCGGGCTTTACCGATGGCACGTCGCCGATTGTCTTTATTCCGGACGGCAATATGGTGGGTCTCGATGTTGGCTCAATCGGTGTAACGGTCGATGATGGCGCGCAAGTGGTTGATGCGGGAAACATCAGCATTGATGTGGCGGCCCGCGCACCGATCATCGTGACAACGCTTGATGATTCAAATGATGCAGAAGATGATGTCATCTCCCTGCGCGAAGCGGTGGCCATGGCCAATGAGGAGCAGGGTTTTGATACAATTGTCTTTGACGAAACCCTTGCAGGTGAAAATGATCTTATCATTACCCTGACGGATGGAACCCTTTCCATTACCGATAGTCTGGCCATTGACGCCAGTGCCGTGCCCGGTCTTGTGATCAGCGGCGATGTGAATGGCGATGATATTCGCGAGACGAATGGGCTTACCGATATCAATGCCAGCGTGAACGCCAGCGCGGGTAGTACCCTCACCGATAATGTGCGGCTCTTTATGGTGACGGGGGAGACCGTGCCCACCTTAACGCTCACGGGTCTTACCCTCACGGGCGGTCATACCATGGATAGCGCCGGGGGCGGCGCGGTCTTGTCAAACGGTGATGTGACAGTGATCAGTAGTCTGATTGCTGGGAATGCAGCGGCGGCTGAGAATGTTGCGGGTGGGGCCATAGCGACGCCAGGCGATATTATGGTGATCAACACAACGGTTGTTGGCAATGGTGCCTTGGGCGCTGGCGCACGCGGCGGTGCGTTGGCCGGGTCCGCAATCACGGTTTCGGCGTCTACGCTCACCGGCAATTTTGCTACGGGTGCCGGTGCATTTGGCGGCGCTCTCCTCGCGCAAGATGCGGTGATGCTCGCCAATGCTATCATTTTGGGGAACATGGCCACGGGCTCCGATCCCGAGCTTGCCTTTGCCATGGCAGGCGGCCTCGTCACCACGCAAGGGATGAGCATCGTTGGCGCTGATGGTACGGCCTTTGATGCCAGCATGCTCAACGGTGTGATCAATGGCGATCCGGAAACTGTCTTTGCCCAGACATTATTAGGGGCTGGCGTCCTTACCGATAATGGCGGCGCGGCGCCAAGCGTAGCGATCTTGACGGGCGGGCTCGCCGACGACGCTGGCGATACGCTTGTCCTTGCCGAGATACTGATTGATCTTGTGCCAACCCCGCTCGCCACGGATGGCCGCGGGCTCGGCCGGGTCAGCGGCGATGCCGTCGATATCGGGGCGTTTGAGGCAATCAATGATCCCACCGATGGCAATGATATATTGTTCGGCTCCGCGGCGGTTGACGTGCTGGACGGTCTTTTGGGTAATGATACAATCATGGGAATGGGCGGTAATGATATGCTGTCCGGCGGCATCGGCTTTGACCTCATCACGGGCGGTGCGGGTAATGATACGCTGAATGGCGGGGCAAGCGCCGATAATCTTCTAGGTGGTGTGGGTACGGACGTTCTGTTCGGCGGTGATGGGTTTGACCGGTTGTTTGGGGGCACAGACAATGACAGCTTGTTTGGCGGTGATGACAATGACGCCCTATTTGGTGAATTCGGCGATGATACGCTTGATGGTCAAGACGGGGACGATCGTTTGTTTGGCGGTGCGGGTTTCGACACCCTAATCGGGAATGCCGGTAATGATCAGCTTTCCGGTGATGCCAATGCTGATAATCTATTCGGCGGCGGCGGCAACGACACCCTTAATGGTGACGCGGGTTTTGACCGCTTATTCGGAGAGTTGGGCAATGATTTGCTCGACGCCGGAGCGGGCAATGATGCCATTTTTGGCGGTGCTGGCTTCGATACCCTCATTGGCGGTGAAGGTGACGATCGTCTCTTCGGTAATTTCAATTGGGATATTTTCGTCTTTGCTGACAATTTTGGCAATGACACGATCTTTGACTTTGACGTTGCCAACGCGTTTGAACGGATCGACCTGTCCGGTGTTAGCGCCATCACCGACTTCACCGATCTCCTCGATAATCATTTGAGCGAGGACGCCAATGGCGATGCGGTGATTACTGATGGTACAAACGCCATTACCCTTCTCGATGTGGCTATGGCTGATCTCACGGCTGGCGACTTTGTGTTTTAGGATGGCGACAGCATCGCCGCGGACACAAGGGCATTTTTGTTCCGTATACGCACGCGGATAAAAAGACGCGCCGCCCGCGGCTGGACGACGCGTTCCAGGGTGCACCGCCTCTGCAAGATTATTAACAAATCGTCTTGGAGAAAGCGCCTTGGGCCCCATGGCGTCTTGGGCCTCATGGCCAAGCCACGGGGACACCAAGACTGCGGGGAACGCTCACACTTTGACTATCAGTGCACGAGGGACTGGGCCCGCCTCTAGAATGTGAAACCACTCAGTCTTACCGATACGGCCTGGCATGGGCGGGGCTGCGGAAAAGGGCGTTCATAAACAGGACGTTCAGACCGTCAAGATAGGCGCGCACGGTGGGGTCCTGGGTAAAGGCAATGATCTGTCCACTGCCTAATCTCTCATTGACGAGGTACGGTTTATAGGCCATTTGCGCACGCGTTTCCTCCCACAAATAGCCGGATGTGAGCAGGGTTGGCGCATCGGCAAACCGCACCACATTGGTGCCATCATCGCGCCGGGCGGGGGTATAGATATCGCCGCCGCGCGCCAGCACGGTAATCCCCTCGGTGATACCGGCGCCCAGCCAATGGTCAGGGTCAACAACCGCTTTTAACAAGACGCCGCCGGTACCGTCGGGCCGCCCCGCCACCGGATTAATGGCTGCCGCGTAGGCATTATCATCTTCTAAAATGGTGCCAGAGACGGTGTTCTTATCGTCATCGTCGGTATCGGCCATTTCGTCGCGCACGGCGTCTTCGCGGCGGATGGATAAAAGCCCTGTGTCGGGGTGCGCGGCCCAGCGGGTGGCCGCACCTGTGGTAATCAGTATACCGCCTTTTCGGACCCAGGCCGTGATCGCCTCATTGCTGACGAGGTCTTTATACCGTGCGCCATATCCACCGCGCTCCCCAGTGATCACCAGCACGTCAAAGCCATCAAGACCGCGGGCGGATAAATCCGCAACCCGAACGGGTGTCACGGGATAGTCAAACTGGCGCTCAATCACAAACCGGGTATTGCCCGCGGCGTAGGCATTGGTTGGCGCGTCCCAGGCAAGGGCGATTTTTGGTGGATGCATACGGACCACATTGCGTGATCCAAAATTTGGCCCTTCGGTAACCCAACCTGTATCAACGCCGATGACGCGCGCGCCCGTTTGCGTCGCCAGCGTGCCGAGCATGTCGCCCAGAGTGTCCGCATTTTCCTTCACCGGAAAAATTAGCGTACCCGCCGGATAGGATTGACCGCCCTGGGTAAAAGCTTTGTCCGTCGATTTTACGGTAAGATCGTGCCGGAACGCATGGGCCAGAAGGCGCGCCGCTGGTGCTTCGCCCCATGGTACCAGAAACGCAACGCTTGCCTCTTTATTCTTTATGCTGCCTTTTGGGTGAAGAGCGCCCGCATAAGGTGTCATTGCCGTTTCGATGATGCTTGAACACGGATCCGCCGCTGCCCCATACATGAGCGGCATGGACCAGGCAGTCACGTCATAAATCTGATCGGGCAGCCCTTTGGCGCGCAACCGCTCCTGTTCTGCAACGAAGGTTTTATCGAGCGCCACATCCTTATCCATCAAGGTACGGATTAGCCGTTTTGCCGGTTGGTTAAGGTTGATCACAAAGGCGCCCGCCCCATAGGCTGTGCCGCACGCCTCAAAGTCTTCATTGGCCTTGTTGACCTCAACGCCTTGGCGCGTCAGCAATCCGGCGATTTTGGTTGCGGCAGCCCGGTCGCGTGTCGCGGGCAGGATGTAGGCGCGGATATCGTCTGATGCCCCTTCGGCGATGGCACTTTTTTGGTAAGCATAAAAGTCGCGCAGTAATTTTTCCCGATTCTTTGCGGTTGTCTCTGCCGTGGCGATGGAGGCAACAAAATGCTGGCGCACTGTATCGCGGTACGCATAGCTTGTCCCGTCTCGGCGCCGCGCCTTTAGACCGCGGGCGGAGGCTTGCTCATAGGTCATGGCAACCGCGCCATAATAGGACGGCCAGCTGGCGCCATAGCCGGGGTAAAAGGCGTCATATACCTCGCGCGTAAAGTAGTCGAAGCCGTTGGCGTCAAACCATTTGGCATTATTCTGCCCAAAGAGGGTCAGGCTAGCGCGTTGGTCGGCGGCAAGATGCGGATTATAGGGCACGGCCTCGGGCGCAAAATAATAGGTTGAATCAGTGCCCATCTCGTGGGCATCCACAAAGACGAGCGGCAACCATTCGGTCAGCGTTTTCACCCGGCCTTGCGTTTCCGGCTGGGTCAGGGCGAACCAGTCGCGGTTCATATCAAACAGGTAATGATTGGTGCGCCCGCCGGGCCACGGCTCCCGCCGCTCAGCCGCGATTGATGAGCCGTCGGCCTCCAGGCCTGCGGTCGTCTCATAATTATGCACAAACCGCGCGCGGCCATCGGGATTTTGCATGGGGTCAATAATGACGACACTGTCGCTCAAGATGGCGTCAACGACCGGATCATCTTGCGCGGCAAGCAGATGGTATGCAGTCATGATCGCCGCATCGGTACCGGAGATTTCGTTGCCATGGACGCCATAGGCGATCCACGTCGTTGCTGGCAGGGTGTTGATCAGTTGATCGGCGGTCGCCTGATCGGTCTTGCGGGGGTCGCGCAAGGCCTGCATGCCAGCTTTAAGCCCGTCAAGGGTTTCAACGCGTTCGGGCGTACCGATGACAACATAGATCAGCGGGCGACCTTCCCAGCTCTTGGCATACTCCACGATTTTTACCCGGTCCGGCGCGTGGGCGGCCAATTCTTCAAAATACCGAATTGTATCGCGCGGGCTGGTGATACGCTCGCCGTTTGCGTGGCCCGATACCGATTTCAAGGTGGGAACCGCCGCATCATAGCGAGCGCCGGGCCAGAATGCGAAACCGTCGCTCGCTAACTGCCCCTTTTGTTCGGCTTTCTGCGCATGGCTCCCCGGTGCCCAAAGCACCGTGGCAGAGGCGATGATGAGTAGAGACGATAAGCCTAGCGTTCGGCAAAAAGACATTATCAGGGTCAATGCTATGGTCATAAACGGCCTCCAACGGTATGCGCGATCGCAAGTGTGACGGAGTAGTACGCGAAACTCAATCGCCAAGCGATGAGGATTGGGGCTCTCGCCTGCATCATCGTGCCTCATGTGGATTAATGCCTTCTAACAATTTGCGTCGCTGCAAATACGCTATGGTTCCATCAATCAACTTTATGGGAGTGATAAATGTATATAGCGATGAACCGGTTTCGTATTGCTAAAGGCCAGGAAGAGGCTTTCGAACAGGTTTGGAGGTCACGAGATACCCACCTCAATGAGGTGCCCGGATTTCAGGAATTCCGGCTTTTGAAGGGGCCGGAACATGACGACCATACACTCTACGCGTCCCACACCATCTGGGCGTCTGAAAATGCCTTTCTTGGCTGGACGAAGTCCGAAGCATTCCGTGCGGCCCATAAAAATGCTGGCGATAATCGTGGGCTTTATTTGGGTCATCCCGAGTTTGAAGGCTTTCGTCCTGTGCTTGAAGAGCTTCGGGAGCCCAAGTGATAGACGCGGCCCTTGAAACGAAAATCCGCGAGCAGATTGCAAGCGGGCAAACACCTATTCTTGAATGGATTGCCCGTGAGCATGGTGTGTCGACCCTCGATATTGTTAGGCTCCTGCCATCCGAACACTGTGTGGTTATTCCAGATCCTCCAATCGCGAAAATCCTAGACGATCTTTCAGGCTGGGGTGATCTTATGATCATTGTACAGACTGACGCCATTGTCGCGGAGATTGTCTCCGCATTGCCTCCTGCGTCTGAGGGGCGCGGCTATTTTAATTTTGGCAAAGGTGCACCATTCGGCGGGCATCTGAAACAGGATGCGTGCCAGCATGTCGCCTTTCTAGAGCGTAGTTTCGCCGGCCGAAAGTCACTGGCCATCGTTTTTTATGACAGTGATGGAGAGAGTATCTTCAAGGCCTTTGTGCACCGTGACAAAAATCGCGCGTTATTGACCGATCAGGTGGGGAAATATCACGCGCTAAAGCGGCGGTACGCAGAATAGACGTTTGCTGCCTAAGTGAGGGTATAGGGTGCATCGAGTTCATACGTATCTTGAATACTTTGGGGTGTGAGAATGTCCTTCGTATGGCCAGTTGCGATTATGGATCCGTCTTTGAAGAGCCAAATATCATCGGCGTACTCATGGACGAGATGCAGATCATGTAAAACGGCAACGATGCCCCAGCCATCGGCGGCAAGCCCTGCCAGGCGGCGCATCAATTCAATTTGATATTTGAGATCAAGCGCGTTGGTTGGCTCATCAAGAAACAGCCAACGCGATTGGCCCGATGGCGGGGCGTCCCATATCTGCGCCAGCGACCGTGCAATATCGACGCGTTTTTTTTCTCCGCCTGATAGGGTCAGGTAATTGCGCTCAACAAAGGGGGCTAGCTGCATCGCTTCTATAGCCTCGGCAACGACCGCATCATCGCGTTGCTGGCCTGGCTGGCCGAAATGGGGGGCACGGCCCATTGTGACCACCTCGTGGACGCGGAAAGGAAAGCTCAGTGCACTGGTTTGTGAAACCACAGCCCGGCGTCGCGCGAGTTCAACGTTTTTGATTTTGTCGATGTCGGTGCCATCGAGAAGAGCGCGGCCTTCATCGGCGACAAGGCTGCCCGTCATGACCCGAAGTGCCGTGGTCTTGCCGGCACCGTTAGGACCGCAAAGGGCGGTAAACATGCCGGGCAAACAGGCGCTACTGGCGCGATTCAAAATTGCCCGCCCCGACCGAACCACGTGGGCTTTGTCGAGCGTGGCGGTCATCCGTACACTCCCTGTCTTTTGTCTTTGATCAAAAGCCAGAAGAAAAACGGGGCGCCGATGGCAGCCGTCACAACACCAAGGGGCAACTCAGCAGGTGCCACGGTGAGCCGTACAACAAGATCGGAAAACAAAATCAGGGCAGCACCGAGCAGGGCGGAGCCAGGCAGCACGTAGCGGTGGTCTGGCCCCGTCAGTAGGCGGACAAGGTGAGGGACAACGAGACCGACAAAACCGACAACGCCGCACACCGCCGTTGCCGCGCCAACGCCGAGCGCCGTCAACAAGGCAGCGCGCCGTTTAACGGCCTCAACATTGACGCCCAGGGTTGTGGCATCGGCTTCGCCCAGCAGCAGGCAATTCATTGGACGGGCGAGGGTCATCAGCCCTGCAACCGACAGGCACATCAATAATGCGGCGGGTAGGACCCGTTCCCAAATGGCACCGCCAAGGGAGCCCAGCGTCCAGAACGTTAGATCACGCAGCTGATTGTCATCGGCCAAAAAGGTCATGTAGCCAATACCGGAGAAGGCAAGTGCGTTAGCAGCGACCCCAGCGAGCAACATGGTTGCCACGATAACGCGGCCTTCAATCAATGAGACCTGGTAGATCAGGGCGACGGCAGCAAGCGAACCGAGGAAGGCAATGATGGGCAGAGTAAAGCTCCCAAAGATTGCCATGGCGGGGGCTAGAAAAGCGCCGCCCAGAACAATCACCCCAACGGCAGCGAGGGCACCGCCCGTGGAAACGCCAATCAAACCAGGGTCCGCTAATGGGTTGCGGAAAAAGCCTTGCATTGCCGCACCCGCTGACCCCAGCGACGCGCCCACAAGAAAGCCCAGCAGGGCGCGGGGCATACGGATGTTTTCGATCACACCGATTTTGACGGCTGAGACGGTCTCGGCGCTTGCAAGCCCCAGTCTGCTGAGTAGGACCGTCGTCATGTCTGCGGCACTAATATTTAGAGGCCCCATCGTGACAGTGAGCACGACACCCAAGACGGCGAGGCCACCGCTTGCCAAGAGAACTGCAAAGCCGTATTTTTCACGCGCTGCCGCGTACCGATATGTGCGCTTTGTGGTAGCGATAGGCTCAGCCCGCATCGACTGCGCTCAATCGTTCATCAATTTCTTTTGCAAGGCTCCCGACGGCTTTTGGTGTCCTTGGGCTGAATTGCATGACAGTGACAGCATCAATGATAAACACACGGCCATTTTGGGCCGCCGTCGTAAGCGCAATGGCCGGATGGTCGATGACCTTTTGTAGACCGCCAATGCGGGCCGCCACATGGTTCATAACAAGAATGATATCGGGATCGGCAGCAACCGTTGCCTCAAAGGAAATAGGCTTGTAGCCCGTGCGCTGATCAAAGACGTTCTTTCCCCCCATCAAATTGATGACACCTTGGGCTGCTGTTTCGCGGCCTGCCGCCGTCGGCGTGCCGTCTCGCACGGTCGAAAAGAAAAGGACGCTTGGCTTCTTTTTTAACTTAGCGATCTCTGCTTGGGCCTCGCCCCAATCGGCTTCGATGGTGGCAGCGAGGGTGGCCCCCTTCTCCGGCACGCCCAAGGCTTGCGAGACCCGGCGTGTTTTCTCAAGGATGGCCTCGATGGTGTATTCCGTCTCCATCTCAACTATGGGCACGCCAGTTGCCCGGAGTTGTTCCAACGCTTCGGCGGGTCCGGCAGCACCGCTAAGCAAAATTAGATCTGGCTCGACCGAAAGGACGCCCTCTGCTGAGAGATTTCGGACATAGCCAACCTTTGGCGTTGTCAGAGCGATTGGCGGATAAACACTGGTGGAATCAGTGGCTACGAGGCGTTTGCCTTCACCTAGCGCGTAGATAATTTCCGTCAGGTCGCCGCCCACGGACACTACACGCTCTTGCGCTGTGGCACTGGGAATGAGCGCGAGGACGGCGGCGATAAAGGCACCGAGGCGTAATATTCGATACGTCATTGGCGATACTTCCTTTCGGCGTGATCTATTTACTAAGCCAAAACCAGAACAAAGGTATCCAGATGAGGGAAAGCGTGATTGCCCCTTTGATTGATTGATAAGCAATCCATATCCAAAAGGCGCGCCGACCAAGCCGCCGGCGCTTGGAGACGGGTTTGTCGGTCTCTACCTGGTGATTTTCTTTGCCCGACAGTCGCTTGCTCCCATAGATGCGAATGCTTCTCAATATAATCATAGCGATGCCTCGGCCATGCGCAATGGTAGAAATGCCGCGCTTTGGGCTGCGTGCCTGCGAGGCTCTACCGGTGAGTGCATGAAAAGCGCTCTCGTCAGAGACCTACCGAAAAGTCTATTTTCGTCGTCTGCAAACGCGTTTGTCTGCGCTTCCTGTGCTCACGTCCCAATGTACGCTGCGCGCCGGTTCTCAAAAAACACGTTTTCGACCGACGAAACCGATTTTTCCGTTAGACTCTCAAAGGTGGGAAATAAAGAGCAAAGACGCCTGTTTCATTGACACGATGGTTTTCTACCACCCTCCCCCCAAATAAGGGAGTTCGAAACTCAATCTGCAACCTATGAGCGTAAAGTGTATGTCAAAATGCAAGGTGCAGAATGCAAGATTGATTACAAATCCGTATACCTATCAAGGTTAATTACATTTCTGTCATATGATGCCCCGAATGAAAAACCAAGTCGTGGTAACGTAACGATCAAAACGAGCGGCCAGAACATAAGGCACCTACAGTATTTTAGAGATATTTTCCGAAGGTTTGAATCAAGTCCGTACCGGGATGTTATAGCTTCGCTAAATTCTAGCGGCCTAACTCTGCGGTGTCTTAGGGGATTACCTAACCGAATTGTAAAATAAATCCCTATCCGGATTAACTACCAATTGCCAAACCATCTGCATGGTCTGGGGTGGTCAGTATTTGTCAAATTGTGGAGAGTTTCATGAATCAGGGCGTCGTCAACGGGAATGTGCCGGTCTTTTCGGTCGCAGGAGACACAGTTTTTACAGGCAATCGCGAAGATTTTCTCGATGTGGGTAGCCCCGCGGCGTTGTCCATTCCTAACGGGACGATCGCGCTGACCTTTAATGCTGACGATGTCTTTGGCCGCAACACCTTATTTTCGAAGGACGGCAACGGGTTTGACAATGGCGGTCACCTAACCGTCTGGATCGAAAATGGCCGTTTAATTGTGCGCCAGCAATCGGCCGATCAGTCGGAGCAGATTGCCGTGCCCAACGTGTTGATCAATAGCGGTGAGACCCATCAATTGGCGGTATCGTTCGGTGATGATGGTCTGAAAATTTATCTCGACGGCATCCTCGTGGCGGCAGAGCCAGAATTTGAACAGGGATTGGAGACCAATGACCGCGCGCTATTGTTCGGGGCGTCCGGGTCTAGCCGAACCGATGATACGCAAACACCCAAAGACCCATTCGACGGCACGATCTCGGATATATACGTCTATGACAGTCAGCTAGAGAGCGATGATTTCGTTGCCCTGGCGACCGAGGCTGACCCAGCCCTCGGCGCAGCGGCACAGGCCGTGATTGATGCGGGCGAACTTGCCCCCGCCTTTGCTCAAACGGGCGAAATTGCACAAACCACCCAGACCTATCTCGATCTTGCCCGCGATTATGGCTTTAACGAGGATGGCAGCCTGGCCAATGGCGTCACGATTGAAAACGGCACCGATGCTGGCGATGTCCTCGCCGGTGACGCCATGGCCGATGCGATCAATGGCGGTTTTGGCGATGATCAGGTCAATGGCGGCGGCGGTAACGATACGCTGCAAGGGGACTATGGCAATGACACGCTCACCGGCGGGGCCGGGCGCGATGTGCTTGATGGCGGCCATGGCGAGGATACGCTCAATGGCGGTGATGGCGACGATCTCCTGATCTCCCGCTCCGACGGGGGTGAAGGCTATGTGGCTTTTGATCCGGACCGGGACGAAGGTGACCCGCTGGGCGAGCTTGATCCGGTTACGGGCAAGCTCTATCCCGATCAACCGATCCCGTCGGACGATGTGCTCACCGGCGGCGCGGGCAGTGATGTTTTCTATTTCCAAACCCTGATCAACGCCAAGCAACGCTTTATTGAAGAGCATACGGATGATGACGGTACCATCAGCTGGAACCGTGTGGCCGGGGAGAATGACAATATCCACGACCATTGGGTTGATGTGATCGGCAATGATGTCATTACCGATTTTAGCCGAGCCGAGGGTGACCGTATCGTCATTGAGGGGCACACAACTCAAATTCGGGAGATCAGCTATGGCGACAGCAATGGCGATGGTGTGGTGGATTTCTCCGTCATCCAATTAATCTCCCGCCAGGGGAATAATGGCGGCGCCCATAATAATGATCTGCTCGGCACGATCACCGTTTATGGCGATCTTGTCACCGATAGCGACATTGAGCATTCCGCCGGGCCAACCTATGGCATTGTGCGTGATATTGATGGCCTGGCGGAGGCGCTTGCCCCGCTCGCCGTGTCCGAAGATACTGGCCCCATTGATCCGCCATCGGATGTTCCCTTGTTTGAGGATTTCGGCCTCGTCAACGGCAAATTGCCCGTCTTTGGTATTGCCGGGGAGCGCGTCTTTGACGGTGATCCCGATAGCGCCCTTGATGCTGGCCACAATGTGTCGCTGGCAGTGGCCAATGGCACCATTGCGCTGACGTTTAATGCCGATGACGTTTTTGGGCGGCAAACGCTGTTCTCAAAGGATGGTCGCGATTTTGATAATGGCGGTCACCTGACGGTTTGGATTGAAAATGGCCAGCTAAAAATCCGCCAGCAATCTGATAGTGCCTCAGAGCATCTCACCGTGCCCAATGTGTTGATCAATGCAGGGGTTGACCATCATCTGGCTGTTTCCTTCGGTGATGATGGCCTGAAGATTTTCCTCGATGGCGCGCTAGTGGCCGCGGAACCTGAGTTCAAACAGGGGCTGGAGGAAAATATACGCAGCCTCCTCATTGGCGGCTCCGGCACTCACCGTAGCGATGACGGGCAGGACCCGCGCGATGTGTTTGAGGGCACGATCTCCGATGTTGCGGTTTATGCCGAGCAATTGGAAGTTCTTGATGTGACCGCCCTTGCGGGTGATGTGAACCCGGTCTTTGAGGAAGAGGCACTATACGATCTTGCCACGGAGGAATTGCTGCCCGCCTTTGCGCAACTCCACCATGGCAGTGATACCGCCCGGGCGTTGGCCGCTCAATATGAAATCAATCATCGCGGCGAGTTGATCGATGCGCGCCCTATTGAGGCGGGTACGGACGGTGCCGATATTCTTGTGGGATCGGCCATCGGTGATGCCATCAATGGCGGGTTTGGTGATGACCAGATTGACGGGGCCGTGGGCAATGATGTGCTGCAAGGGTTTTACGGAAACGATACGCTAGAGGGCGGCGCCGGCAACGATGTGCTTGATGGCGGGCATGGCGAGGACATTTTGAATGGCGGTGACGGCGATGATTTGCTGATCGCACAAGCCGACGCGCGCGAGCCCGATGTTGCCTTTGATCCAAACCGTGATGAAGGTGATCCCTATAATGAGCTGGACCCGGCCACGGGCAAGCTTTACCCTGATCAGCAGATCCCTGCCGATGATGTGCTCACCGGTGGTGCGGGCGCCGACACGTTTTATTTCCAGACACTGATCAATGCCAAACGCCGGTTTATTGAGGAGCATACCAATGATGATGGCTCCATTCGCTGGCAAGGCGTGGCGGGCGAAAATGATAATATCCACGACCACTGGGTTGATGCCATCGGCAATGATGTGATCACGGACTTTAGCCGCGCCGAAGGTGACCGGATCGTTATTGAAGGACACACAACACAGATTCTGGGCATCACCTATGGCGATGCCAATAATGACGGCATTATCGATCATTCGGTCATTCAGCTTTTCTCCGACCAGGGTAATGGCGGTGGTGCGCATAATGATGATCTCTTGGGCACCATCACCATCTATGGCGATATTGTTACCGAGGACGATATTGAGCATGATGCCGGGCCCGCTTATGGCATTGTGCGCGGGATTGATCGGCTTGATGAGGCTCTACAACCGCTGGCCGTGTCGGCGGATACTGGACCCATTGCGCCGCCCGATGATCTGCCCACGGCGGATGAATTCGGGGTGATCAATGGTACTGCGCCAGTATTCGGCGTGGCTGGCGAAGCGTTGATCTCCGGCAATCATGGTGAGGGCCTGGAGCTTGGCCATGATCCATCACTGGCGATCGCCAACGGTACCTTTGTGGTGAGCTTTAATGCCGATGACGTGACCGGGCGCAAAACGCTGTTCTCTAAAGATGGCAGCGGGTTTGACAATGGTGGGCACCTGACCGCCTATATTGAAGATGGCGTTCTGATGGTCCGTCAGCAGTCGGACAGTCGCTCCGAATTATTGGTGGTGCCGAATGTCACCATTGCTGAAGGTCAAACCTACCATCTGGCGGTGAGTTTTGGCACCGGTGGCTTACGGGTCTATCTTGATGGTGAGCTGGTTGATGTGGAATTCGGCTTTCAGCAAGGCTTGGAGGCGAACACCCGTTCGCTCCTGCTTGGCGCATCCGGGCGGCATCGGCGTGAAGATGACGACACCCCGCGCGATGCGTTTGATGGCGCCCTCGCGAACTTTGCCGTTTATGACCGGGCCCTCACCGATGGCGAAATCGCCACCCTCGCGGGCGCGGTGGCTCCTGTCTCCGGCGGTATGGACGGCGCAGACTCCATCATTGGCACCATTGGCGACGATGTGATCAACGGGTTTGGCGGCGATGATACGATTGAGGGGGGACGCGGCGCTGACTTGATTGATGGCGGCGATGGAAATGATCTGATCGATGGCGGGGTGCGCGAAGATACGCTTCTCGGCGGTAATGGGGCAGACACCATTGATGGTGGTAGCGGTATCGACAGTGTCCTTGGCGGTGCTGGCAACGATATCCTCAGTGGCGGGACGAACCACGATACTATCCGCGGTGAGGCCGGTGATGATGATATCCTCGGCGAGGGCGGCCACGATCTGCTTGAGGGCGGCATTGGCAATGATACCCTCGACGGGGCGGGCGGTGACGACACGCTCAATGGCGGTGACGGTGATGATGAAGCTTATGCTGAATCCGGCCGGGACCTTGTGGATGGCGGTCTGGGCAATGATCTTCTCAATGGGGGCCAAAACCATGACACCATCACCGGCGGCGCGGGTAATGACACGTTGCAAGGCGAATCCGGTTTTGATGAGCTTTATGGCGGCGCCGGTGACGATTTCCTCGAAGGCGGTGTTGGCGACGACATTCTAATTACCGGTGACGGTGACGATGAAACCGATGGCGGTAAAGGCCGTGATCTCATTGATGGTGGGCTTGGCAATGATCTCCTCGCTGGCGGGACCAACCATGACACCATCACCGGCGGTGAAGGCAATGATACAATCCTTGCCGAAGCAGGGTTTGACGTTGTCGATGCCGGTAATGGCGATGATGAAATCGATGCCGGTCGCGGTAATGATCTTGTTGATGCTGGCGCGGGCGATGACACGGTCTATGGTGGTACCGGTGCTGATGATATTACCGGCGGTCTTGGTGATGACTTCATCACCGGCGGAACAAACCACGACACCATCTCAGGCGGTGAAGGTAATGACACGATCGCCGCTGGCGGCGGTATCGATGTTGTCGATGGCGGTGCCGGTGATGATGAGATTGAAGGCGGAGTTGGTACTGACGATATTTTCGGCGGGACCGGCAACGACTCCCTTGATGGCGGATCAGGTACCGATATCCTTGACGGTGGTGCGGGCGATGACTGGCTGGCTGGTGGTACGAACCATGACACGCTGATCGGTGGACTGGGAGACGACACCCTGGAAGGCAACTCCGGAAACGATATATTCGTCTTCGCCGATGAGTTTGGTACAGACTTTATCGAGGACTTTAATGATGGCGCGGGAAGTGATCAGATAGATCTGTCGGCGGTTACCGGGATTACCGACTTTGACGATCTTATCAACAATCACCTGACCACCGATGCCAATGGCAACACCATTATCAGTGACGGGATCAATTCCATTACGCTCAACGGTGTTGAGGTGATGTCGCTGATGGCTGATGACTTTATTTTCTAATCATTGGTTGCCCCCGGGGGCTCTGCGCCCCCAACCCCTAGCCCTGAATGGTCCCCACCATTCAGGGCTTATTATTTATGGCTGGTGCAAAGCGTATCCGTCATTTCCACAAACGCATCAATATCGTCCTGGCGAGTGGCGTAAGAGCAGATTAGTCTTTGCATGGTGCCGCCAGCGGGGTCGCCGGGGGTGACCCACGGATAGAATTGCGCCCCTGCCGCGCGCAAGCGATCGGCCACATCGCCGGGAAAAGAGACAAACACTTCGTTGCCGTCAGTGGGGTACCATGAGGTGACACCGTCGATTCCGCACAGAGCCGTGGACAAGCCATGGGCCCGGGCATTGGCCGTGGCCGCGAGCGTCAGCCACAAATCATCGGTCAACCACGCATCAATCTGTGCACTGATAAACCGATATTTGGAGAGAAGATGGCCAGCCCGCTTGCGCCTAAACTCAAAGTCGCGTGCATGATCCTTGTTAAAAAAGATCACCGCCTCGGCCATGAGACAGCCATTTTTTGTGGCACCTAGGCACAGGACGTCGATACCAGCTTTCCAACTCATTTCAGCCGGGGTTGCGCTCGTCGCCACCAGCGCATTGGCAAAACGGGCCCCATCCATATGAACGGTAAGCTTGTGGTCGCGAGCACACGCGGTGAGGGTGGACAGCTCATCAAGACTATACCGGGTCCCGCATTCGGTCAGTTGCGTGAGCGACACCATATGCGCCGGGCTGCCATGGGGGGGGCGTTCGGGAAATCCGGCGAGGGTTTGGGTTATGGCCGCGGGGGTCAGTTTACCCGCAGATCCGGGCACGGTGCAGAGTTTGGCGCCGCCGGTAAAAAATTCCGGACCGGCGCATTCGTCCATCTCGATATGACTCTGTTCATGGCATAGCACCATTCCGTAGGGCGGTGTGAGGACACTAAGGGCAAGACCATTGGCGGCGCCGCCGGTCGTCACAAAGTAAATCGCTGCGTCGCATTCGAAGAGTGTATTGATCCGGGCAACGGCACGCTCAGTGATGGGATCGCCGCCATAGGCGGGATGCGGCATGGCGTTCGCCCGCGCCAAGGCATCCATGATTGCCGGGTGGGCACCCACCCAATTGTCAGAAGCAAATTGCATTTCGTCAGGCTCTCCCAATCGGTTGGTCGGGCGCGGTCAATCCCCGCAAGCGCGCCATGGCCATCATGCCAATCACGGGGCCAAGCGCCAAGACCACAAAAAGGCCCCGCCAGCCAATTTTTTCCGCCACGAAGGGCGCAAGCTGGACGGTGATGGTGGTGAGCGCAAACCCCAACGCGGTTTGAAAGGTGAGAAGGGAGCCCGTATCCGCCGCGGGTGCGGCATCGGCAACTAGGGCAGAAAACTGCGCCGAATCAGCAATAACTGCGAAACCCCAGATCAGTACACAGATAACAACGAGTGCTGGATGGGCAGTAAAGACCAGCGCCGTGACCAGCGCGATACTACCCGAAAGCCCCATGGCCAGCAGCGTCAACTCAGCTTTGCCGTAGCGATCAGCAAGAAGTCCGCCAAGAACACAGCCCACGGCACCCAAACCCACGGCAGCGAAGGCCGTTAGCTTGCTGAGCGCAAGGGCGTCGGACGCCCCCATATGGTTGCTAAACGACAGGCTAAGCGCCACACCAATCCATGCCCAAAAGGCATAGAGCTCCCACATATGGCCAAGATAGCCGATAAACGCATAGCGGATGCGCCGATCGGTCCAGGCAAGCGTGAGCCGGTTCCACCGAAAACCGGCGGCTTGCCCGTGGTTTGGGCCCAGTTGCGTTAAGGGAATGATCAGGGCACCGATAATACCGAGGCCACTGGCGCTGAGCACAACTAATTGCCAATTCTGCCCACCAAGGAACGCCAGAAAATAAGGCATGGCTGAGCCCAGGGTCAGCGCCCCAACCAGCAGGCCCACCAACAGGCCGCGATCTTTCGTGCCCCAGCCCGCGGCGATCTTCATCCCCACCGGGTAGACCCCAGCCAGAAAGCCACCGGTAAAACAGCGCAAGATGATTGCCGCGATACTCCCCACAGGAACAATCAAAATCGCTGCATTCGCCAGCGCGGCGACAAGAGCGCTAAGGGCGAAAACGCGGCGCGGATCATACCGATCAGCAAGACCGAGAACGGCATAGACAAGCGCACCAACGGCAAATCCGAACTGAACCCCGCTCGCCAGCAAAGCCTGACGTATCTCCGACAGGTCAGCCTGCGCGGCCATCTCCCCCACCACCGCCGAGCCTGTAAACCACAACGCCATGGCCAGGATCTCGGCAACAACAAGCAGGGCGATTGCGACGGGTTTGGTCATCAGAGAATGTAGAGGGGAATAGTCAGTGTAGAACTCATAATGCTCGAACCGAAAATTCCGGCGTCCCAAACCATTCAAGCATCCAACTTGCGCCGGGGCGTACATTCTGAACGATCCCCGGATCAAAGGCGACAAAACACTGTCCGCCCTGATCGCGCACTGACGGGTAAATTAGGCCTCTATAGCCTTCGCGTCTTAAGTCATGTGCAAAACGCTGACCGGCCGGATATCCGCTTTCAGGGTCCTCGTGCAGCGCAGGATGGTCCGGGTCGGTGAGGACAGGGAAATCGCCAACGAAATCGGCGAGTAGCTCCACATAGGGTTTGCGATCCTCATAAAGACCCATGAAGCCTAACTCTCTTGTACGATGAAAGCCTACTTCCTGGGCGCTGGTCAGCATTTTCCACGCGCAATACCAGGCACCACGATCGCCATCATTGAAACGATTACCCGTGGGGCGGGTATAGGTGAAGGCGGCATTGATATGGCTTTGCCCGTAAAGATGCAGGTCTTTCGCCCGTCGGGCAAAAGCCAATTCCCGTCGGTCAAGTGCGGGTGAACCCTCTCGCTCGGCAATAAGACGCGCGCTGGTTTCGCCCTCCAGTTCGGCGAGGATTGCTTCCTCGTCGTCATTATCGGCCAATCCACGCAAAACCGGCGGCTTGTGACGGGTCTGCGGAATGAGCCTGATCAGAGCACGCTCATTTAATGCTGTAATGGTCACATGCCGCCCCGCAACGCATCCATATAGCGGCGTACCCGGAGGATTTTTGGTAAGCCCCCCCGTACCATGGCATCGATGGGCCGGGTGCCATCAAATTCAGGGCCGGTATTAGGGCGCTTTGCCCATACCGTTGACAAGGGCGGATCAAAATAGAGCTCAACAGCTTTATAAAGACCGATAAGCGCACTCAAACGCAGCCTCTGATCATGGGTGAGATCACCAGTGAAGTCTGGCTTCTTCGCGCGCTTCCACGTCGATAGCGACATATCCATCAGGTCAGCGGCCTCTGATTGGGTCAATGACCAGCTCTCGGAAATGCGGGCAAACGCCTTTAGGCCAACCCGAATTTTCCCCGTTTCTGGCGTTTCGATGCTTGTAGCAATAACAGTCATACTGACCTCCGCCCATTACATAGGTCCATTTGAGTGAATTTTATAGGTCATATGAGCGAAAAACTACGTTGATTGCGTCCAAATCAGCTATTCTGCCGCAGTTTTACACAGCTTTCCCCAAAATCAGGCGGTCCAGCTCAGCAAATCCGTTCACAATCCGCTCGGCACCGGCGTCAATTAATGTTTCCGCATGGCCGTCAAAACAGTGGCTACCGCCCGTGAAACCCCAGACGGTCATGCCGGCGGCGAGGCCGGCTTTGATGCCTTGGGTACTGTCTTCAAGGACGAGACAGGCACCGGGGTCAATGCCAAGTTTTTCTGCCGCATACAAAAAGACATCGGGCGCCGGTTTGCCCTCAGCCACCCGGTCAGCGGAATAGATATGGGGCGCCAACAGGTCCCAAAGACCTGTGCGTTCCAGCTTTGAAGTCAAAAGCGGGGTGCGCGAGGAGGAGGCGACACCAATTGCCAGGTTGGGGTGCTGGTTGCGCAGCGACTGTAGAAAAGGCTCGGCGCCGGCAATGGCTTTGAGTTTATGTTTATTGCGACGCCGGGTTTCGATCAGGCCTTCAAACAGGGTGTTGTCAGGCTTTTGCCCGTGTATCTCGATATAGGCGTCTTCTAGCTTTTGGCGGAAGATATCATCCCGGTACCCCGTAAAAATCCGGATCAGGTCCGGCGCTTCCCAAGTGAACCCCCGTGATTTGAGGAACGCAACAGAATCATCAAGCCCCAAAGCCTCGCTGTCCACAAGGACCCCGTCGCAGTCAAAGATGATTGCTGAAAATCTATCAAGATGCATCGGAGATATGTGCCGAAACGAGGTTCAAAACAAAAGCCCCGATGGGGCAACCACCGGGGCCTTTCGTTGTAATAAGCGTGGAGACCAATTACCCCGCAAAAACTGCCAACAACAGCAAGGCCACAATATTAGTGATCTTGATCATGGGGTTCACGGCGGGGCCGGCTGTGTCCTTATACGGATCACCAACCGTGTCGCCAGTTACCGCAGCTTTATGCGCTTCGGAGCCTTTGCCGCCATGGTTGCCATCTTCGATATATTTTTTGGCGTTATCCCAGGCCCCGCCACCGGCGGTCATGGAGATCGCAACAAAAAGCCCGGTGATGATGACACCGATCAGCATCGCGCCAACCGCCGACAAGGCTTCGGACTTACCGGCAATACCGGTGATGACCACGAAGAGCACGATGGGCGAGAAGATCGGCAACAATGACGGCACAACCATCTCTTTAATCGCCGCCCCAGTGAGCATGTCCACGGCTCTCGCATAATCGGGGCGCGATGTGCCTTCCATGATGCCGGGGTCGGCTTTGAATTGCCGGCGCACCTCTTCGACAATGGCGCTGGCCGCGCGGCCCACCGCCTGCATGGCGATACCGCCAAACAGGAATGGTAACAATCCGCCCACCAACAAACCGCAAATTACATAGGGGTTGGAAAGGGAGAAATTGACCGTCACGTCGGCGAACCAGGGATATTTCTCCGGGTCACTTACAAAGTGCTCAATGTCTTTTGTATAAGCCGCAAAAAGGACCAACGCCCCAAGACCCGCCGACCCGATGGCATAGCCTTTGGTGACCGCTTTTGTTGTGTTCCCCACCGCGTCCAAGGCGTCCGTGGTGTCGCGTACGGACCCCTCGAGGCCAGACATTTCCGCGATACCGCCGGCATTGTCCGTCACCGGACCAAAGGCGTCGAGGGCAACAATCATCCCGGCGAGCGCCAACATGGTTGTTACGGCGGTGGCGATGCCATAAAGGCCCGCCAGGTTATAGGTAACGATGATGCCGATCACAATGATTAGCGCTGGCAAAGCCGTTGCCTCCAGTGAGACGGCAAGTCCTTGGATCACATTTGTGCCATGGCCAGACTCAGAAGCTTCGGCAACGGATTTCACGGGGCGATAATCAATGCCGGTATAATACTCCGTGATCACCACAATCAGCCCAGTGATGGCCAAACCCACAACCCCGCACAGTAGCAGGCTAGTGCCGGTGAAGCCGGTATCGCCAATGGGCTCCGACAAGCCAAAGATGGTACTGGTGACACCGCCAATTGCGATGAGGGAAAGAACACCCGTGGCGATCAACCCTTTATAAAGGGCGCCCATAATGTTCTTGGACCCGGCGCCAAGCTTGACCGCAAAGGTGCCAATGATGGAGGCGATGATACATACCGCGCCAATGGCCAGCGGGTAGAACATCAGGGTACTGGCAATTTCAGGATAGAGGATGGAGCCCAAGATCATGGAGGCCGCAACGGTCACCACATAGGTCTCGAACAAGTCAGCGGCCATGCCCGCACAATCGCCAACATTATCACCCACATTGTCGGCGATGGTTGCCGGGTTGCGCGGATCATCCTCGGGGATGCCGGCTTCAACCTTGCCCACCATATCACCGCCCACATCGGCGCCTTTGGTGAAGATGCCACCACCGAGACGCGCGAAGACAGAAATCAGCGAGGCGCCAAGCGAAAGTGCCACAAGGCCATTGACCACGGCCCGGCTTTCCGGCGCGTTGCCCAACCCGTGGACAAGGATGGCGTAATAGCCAGCAATACCCAACAAAGCGAGGCCAGCCACCAGCATGCCCGTGACCGCGCCGGAGCGGAATGCCACCGACAACCCTTTTTCCAGGCCCTCGCTGGCGGCTTGGGTGGTGCGTACATTGGCACGCACCGACACGATCATGCCCACATAGCCGGCGAGACCCGATAGGACGGCGCCAATCAAAAAGCCAACGGCCGGAATAAAATCAAAACCGAACACCACCAGCAGCGCCACAAAAGCAACCCCGCCAACGATGGCAATGGTTGTATATTGCTTGTTCAGATAGGCCTTTGCGCCCTCTTGAATGGCGCCGGCGATTTCGCGCATCCGGTCATTGCCGTCGGACATTGCCATAATCGATTGCGCGGTAAAGACGCCGTAGGCAATCGCGATTGCGCCAGTCAATAAGACCAACCAGAATTCTAAGCCCATGATATTCCTTCCTTTAGGGGGTCGTGACGATGGGTTTGTCCCATCGATGTTGTTCCTTTTGGCGCGCGCGACGCCTGGTCGCCCGCGGCTGAGTGATGAACGTTTTTAGGATGCGCCTGAACCACCGTGCTCTCGACACCGTGGTTGAATACCTTCCCAATGCCGACGCGGAAACTGGCAAAGTCAGGTGGGAAAATCAAGCTGATAACGCGGCGGCCAACGCTGATTACGTCGAAGAGAGATAGGTGTACCAGGCCAGCAGCATCAAGAGCCGCCCGGTGACGGCACTGCGCGTGATCATGCCCATGACGATGATGAGCGCTGGCACGGCAAAGATGATGAAGAGTGCGTGGGTAAGCCAGTCAAGATTTTGCGTATAGACCATCCGCGCCAAAGCCGGCGACATGACGACGAGCGCAATGATTGATGAGGCACAAAATAGACAAAGTGCGCGCTGGACCCGGCCGGGGCCGAGTGTGCCGAGCCAGGTGTCGAGCGTTGTATTTTGCCAGCGGGCACTGGCCTGGGTCAGCGGGAAGATCAGACTGAGGAGGATCGCCGGACCCGCCATCGTTCGAAAGGGCAGGGCGGCGCCGGCTATCGCCGCCGCGGCAAGAATAGCAATCCAGGCTTTGGCCTTCAGCATGTGCCCGATCTCGCCGGTGATCACGCCAAGATAGTCCGGCGACTGAGGATTGAGCGCGTGCGGTGCGCGAAACACGATCGCTGATATCTCTTCGCGAGCGACGGCGGGACCTTCGGTGCGCGCTTTCGGTTGGCGCGTTTTCATTGGTGCCCAGATGAGCCCGGCAACGATGGCGACGGCGGCAGCAAGGCCCAGCCACACCCCGCGGGCGGCCACATAATCCGGGGCGCTGACGCTGGCCCACGCCTCAATCCTAACGGCCGTGCCCGGATTTGCTGCGCCGCCAATGGTGACCTCTGTAACGGGATAATCAACCGCGCCAATGATCGGGGCGGTAAACCCAAAGGCATCGGCCAATGGATTGGCGGTCATCTGTCCCGTTTGCGGATCGCTGGTGCCGATCATACCGGTGAGTAACAGGGCAATCCACAGGATGAAGAAAACCACATCGCCAAACCAGCCACGCGTCATGGGGCGCGCGCCGAGGAATAGCCGGATGGCCGCGATGAGGGCCAAAGACGGCGCGGCGGGTAGCCAAAGCGCAGCAATCGTTTGGCCGCTATTGATGGGTCCATCCAATCGGAACAGACCAAGGATCAAGCCCGCAGCGGTGAGTGCCGCAAGCAACAGCCACAGCGCCATGGTGTCGGCACCCCAGCGGCCAAGCGTGGCCAAGGCCCGCCCATGGGGCGCCACATCGGTGATTTGCCAGGGGCGGCTGCGCGTGGGGCCGGCCCGCAAAAAGATAAAGGCCAACGGCGTGAGGAGCGTGGCGGTGAGCACCCCAAGCTCAAGCCCCAACACCGGCGCAGTGAGGACCGGCTTTTCGCCATTGACGGTAAGGACCGCATAGGCCGCGTCCGCATCCGGGACCATAAAATAGGCGGCAATTGGCGCGGCGAGCGCCACATAGACGAGCACCGGGTTCCGTAAATAGCGGCGTGCGTCAAATGCCGCCGCACTGGTGAGGACCCCGATACTCATAGGGCCTTCAAGGCGCCATCTGCCACCCGCAAAGTGACCGCACCTTCGGTCTGGAAATGGTCCGTCAGATGCGTCGTCAATAAAACTGTTGCCGATTGCGCCGCATGGGTGATCAGCGCGGCAACCCGCCCCGCGGTCTCCTTATCCAATTCGGCGGTGGGCTCATCGAGGGCGAGGAGGTTTGGGTTGCCCAGCACGGCCTGGGCAAAAATCAATCGCCGCCGCATTCCGCCGGACCAGGCAATGATGCGCTGATCGGCATCGGCGCTTAACCCCAATTGATGAAGGAGCTCGCGGGCCTGCGTCTTGGCGCCTTTACGCACCCCTTTGAGGGCAGCCACATGGGTCAGAAATTCAAGACCTGTCACATCGAGCGGTAAATCAACGATTTGCGGGGCATAGCCCATTTGCACCCGTAATTTTCGTTTTACCCGGCCATAGGGTTTGCCATGCCACATCAAGGTGCCGCTGGACGGTTTTTCAACCGTGGCGCAGAGGCGCAAAAGTGTGGATTTGCCAGCGCCGCTGGGGCCCACCAGCAGGTTTAGGCCCGGCGTGAAATCATGGGAGACCTCGCGCAGGATTTCCCGCTTACCGTAGGATTTGGAAATGGAATTTAGTGAAAGCACGTGTCGCCCACTCCGGTGCTGCCATGAAAAAGTAAAAGGTCTTTTGCGCTGGCGCAACGGCGATTCGCCATCGCGATTGCTCAATCAGACGGACCGTGGGCCTGATACAGAAACGATTTAGCAAATGTGCATTATGTGCATCGGGGCAATGACGAGCCGCTCTCCTTTTGCTTATTGTGCTGGTGATTATGGCCATTCAAGGAGGGATAAAGCCAATGACCTATGTGGATGTGTTTCTGGTGGCGGTACCCACCGCCAAAAAGACCCAATATCTCAATCATTCCAAGGCAATGTCGCCCATCATGAAAGATCTGGGGGCGTTGAGCATTACCGAATTTTGGGGCGACGATATTCCCGACGGGAAACTCACGTCCTTTCCCCTGGCCGTGAAGGCGCAAGCCCATGAAACGGTGGTGGTTTCAATGGCAACCTGGCCGTCAAAGGCCGTGCGCGATGCCGCCTGGGCGAAAATGATGGAAGACCCGCAAATGAACGACACCAACATGCCAATGCCGTTCGATGGCAAACGGCTGATCCTAGGTGGCTTTGAGGAGATCTACCGCCTGTAATGAGCGGCCTCCGGCGCTAGCTGCCCACCACATCGGCGCGCAAGCCCCCGCGGGACTTGCCTTCCTGATCGGTCAATTCTTTGACCCAGGGATATTTCACCGCAACCTGATCGGTGTAGCCGAGATTGCGCGCGGTCGCGCTGCGCGGCATGTCTTCTGCTTCTTCATAATGGGTGCCAAGCCACTCATCGACGAGAAAGTTGGTAATGCCGAAATTGCCTTTTTCATTGTGAAAATGATGGGCAAGGTGAAGCTTTTTGATCCGCTTCCAAAAATCTGACTCCGGCTCAAACGCCAAATGCTGGCCGCAATGCCAAAACTCATAGACGCACGTCATGATGAGCGCTGAGCACACAGCGGCAAACGCTCCGGACAATCCACCAATCAACCAGCCCACGGGACCGGTAAAGATCAGGATGGTGGGCAGGGTTGTCTGCAAACCGCCGAACAGAACCGACAGGTCATTGGGAAAGCGGTGATGATCATAATGGGTGCGCTTCCACATGGCAGCGGTCAGCGGTGATTTGTACATCAATGGGTTGTGGAGAACCCAACGGTGGAGAAAATACCAGATCGCTGGATACAAAACGACACTGGCACCCATGGCGAGAACCAATCGCAAAGGGGAGCCGAGGGTATAGAGCGCGCCCACGAGGGTTAGCGCGATCAGACCGAGATAAACCTGAATACCCGGATAAGTAATATAAGCCCGTCGCAAATCGGCGAGGCTCATTCGGTTGAGAAGATATTCTTCTTCCTTCCAGGCTTTGTAGCCAATGAAAAGCTCCGTCAGTTTCATGGTGCCCATTCCTTATTTCCCTGACTGTTTCAGGTTCGCAGCGCGCACGTATGCAGCAGCATTCGTCGTAATTTCTCGCACGGGTTATTCATGTTGCGGCAGCGAAAGACAAGGCTAAGGCTCGCCCCTGCGCCCATCGGTCACCGCCAATGTGAAAGCCTTACGCGCCGTAAGCCCGCTTGGATGGCTCGTTCAGGTGCGCCGCGTGCGTTTCGTGCAACAGCGCGTCGCAAATTTTGATCGCTTCATTCCTTTATTGCCGGCGACTTCGTATCCTTCACATATGAGTGGTCCGCCGGCGACAATTTATGGCGCCGATTTTGACCTCGGCCCGCCGGTTGAAATCAAGTTGGGCCCGCCCTGACATTGTGCCTGGCCGAGGGCCATGATAGGAGCGTTTGGGGTGTAGAATTACAGTTTCGGGTGCCGTCGGCATCATTGAAGGGTTTGTCAGTATCGGGTGTAACGACGGCGTGTTGGCCAAAAGCCCGCCGCTCTGTGCGAGATTACTGATAGTGGTGCAGTTTTTGCCGGGATACCGGTTAAGTATCGGGGGCATTCATGTCCGTTATTCGAGAGGCCGTGTCCTCCACACCGCGGGTGGTCAAAGGCTTGGATCAAGAAAACGCAGAAGGCCCCACAGCAAAAACAACCGTGCGTGTATCCGCGGCGCCAGCCCGCAAAACCGGGCGCGCCGATGCGGTTGCGCTAGAGCCGACCCCCACGCAAAATGCGAGCTTACCCCTGCGCACGGGCGGTTTTAAGACGATTATTGAGGGGCTGGAATACGCCGCACGCGGCGATACCGGCTATAATTTTTACTCCGTACGCGGCGTCTTGAATGCGCGTTTACCCTATCGCGAGTTGCGTGACCGGGCTTGCGCCCTTGCCCATAAGTTGGCAAACCGGTTTGAGCGGGGCAGCCGGATTTGCATGGTTGCCGAAACGCGGCCGGATTTCGTGGTGGCTTTTTACGCCTGCCAATATGCCGGTATGGTCCCCGCGCCTATGCCCATGCCGGTCAATCTTGGCGGCAAAGACGGCTACATTATTCAGTTGACCCAGATGATAAGCGGCGCAAAGGCCGCCGCCGTTATCGGGCCACTCGCGCTGTCGCAATTCCTGGCCGAAGCCGTGGACAGAGCCGGGATCGCCGAAATCCTTCATTATGAAGATCTTGCCGCTCTGCCCGATGGGGCGGTGAAAGCAGAGCCATTTTCCGAAGCCGAGCCCTGCTATATTCAGTACTCGTCAGGCTCAACCAGTGCCCCGAAAGGCGTGATTGGGACCCAGCAGTCAGTGACCAGCAATCTTGATGGGATTGTTATCCACGGGCTTAGACTCACCGAGCTTGACCGCGCGGTCACCTGGCTGCCCCTTTACCATGATATGGGCCTGATCGGTTTTGTATTGTCACCCATGTTTGGCCAGCGGTCGGTTGATATGCTCGCCACGTCGGACTTTGTCCGCCGCCCGCTGATGTGGCTAACGCTGATTTCCAAGAATAAAGGCACGATCACCTATAGCCCGTCCTTTGGCTATGACCTTGCCGCCAAACGCGCGCGCAGTGCCGACCATGACCATCTTGATCTGTCCTCCTGGCGCGTGGCGGGCATTGGCGGCGATATGGTGCGCCCCGAAGCGCTGAACATCTTCGCTGAGATTTTTGGCCCGTGCGGGTTCGCCCGCGATACCTTTACGCCGAGTTATGGGTTGGCAGAGTCAACGCTTGCCATTGCCTTTTCCGATTTGACGGCGCCCTTCGGTCTCGACCGTGTGGATATGCAGCATCTCAATCGGTCCGGTATCGCCCAGCCGGTTTCGGCGATTACTGCCGCGGGGCAGGAACGTGCGTTTGTGAAATGCGGGCGTGCCCTACCGGGTCATGAAATTGCCATTCGCGGGGAGGCTGGCGAAATGCTGGCTGACCGGGCGGTGGGCCGAGTTTTTATCAAGGGCCCCAGCCTGACGGCTGGGTATTTTTCTGACCCCGAAGCCTCAGCGGCAATGTTTGACGGCGAATGGCTCGATACCGGTGACATGGGCTATATGCTGGACGACGATCTGGTGATCACCGGGCGTGCCAAAGACCTAATCATCATCAATGGTCGGAACATCTGGCCCCAGGATATCGAATGGGCAACCGAAACCGTGGAAAGCGTGCGCCAAGGCGGTGTTGCTGCGTTTTCCATTGATGACGGATCGGGGGAGCGGATCGTCGTTGTTGCCGAATGCCGCGGCGGCTTAACCACTGAACAGCGCGAAGGACTGCGCCGGGATATTGCGCAAGTCATCCAGGCTGCAGCCGGGGCACCTGCGGAAATCGTCCTTGTCCGTCCCCATTCCATGGTGATGACATCATCGGGTAAGCTTTCGCGCGCAAAAGTGCGTCAGCGCTACCTGAACGGCGACTTCTCCGCACGTGACAATGATGGTGCTGCCGATGAGGCGTCGCGCACTGCAATCGCAAAATAACTGCTTGCCGGTGATCGTAATCTTCCTCCGTAGACGGATGATGCCATGTCTTCATCCATGAAAACCTCTTCCCAAACGGTTGGTATTTCCGGTGCCACAGGTTTTGTGGGCGCCGCCATCACCGAGGTGTTGCGCGCCGCCGGCTTTCACATCCGGGTTCTCGTGCGCAATCCTGACCGGTTGGCCGTTGACCGCACCGGGCTCGAAGTCTGCATTGGTGATCTTGGCGACCGGGCGGCGGTCGCGCAGTTTGTTGACGGGCTTGACCATATTGTCCATTGCGCGGGCCTGACCCACGCCAGGGATCGGGCGGATTTTTACCGGGTCAATGTTGATGGGGCGTCTGCGCTCGCCGCAGCATTTGTCAGTGCTGATCCGAACGCCCAGGGGGGGGAGCGGGGCCAGCGGGGTAGCGGGCACGGGCGCCGTTTTGTGCATATCTCGTCTTTGGCGGCGCGGCAGCCATCGGTCTCCACCTATGCTGATAGCAAGTTTCAAAGTGAGGGGGCGGTGCGCGCCGCGTTTGTCCCTGATGGGGGCGACCAGGGGTCGGCGCCGGCGTGGGTTTGTTTGCGGGCGCCAGCGCTTTATGGACCGCGCGATACCGCAACGCTGCCCTTTTTCAAAAGTGTGAAATCGGGTTTTGCCCCTATTCCTGGCGGGGTAAAGACGCGGGCGTCGATCCTGCATGTTGATGATTTTGCCCGGGCGGTCGCCGTGGCAATCAGCGGCGCGGCCCCCGGGGTTGTCTATGAGGTGGGGGATCAAAACCCCGACGGACATAGCTGGCAGGAGATTGCTGAGGCGTGTGCTGCCGGTCAGGGGGTGGGTGTGCGCATCGTACCCCTGCCAAAAATGGTGCTATCGGGCTGGGCATTCGTCTCCAGTACGGCCATGCGTCTCGCGGGTCAGGCCCCCATGGTGACGCCAGAAAAGATTGACGAGTTTTTCTACCCCGACTGGGCCGCGCGCGATAATCTCTTGGCGCAGGCTACCGATTGGGCACCGCAGATCAATTTAGCCCATGGGTTTAAGATGACCGCGCAGTGGTATCGCGGCGCGCATTTGCTCTAGCCTCGGGGCCCGAGGGACGCGCAGCGGCGGTCTTCGTCGGGCCTATCCGGGCTTTGTCTATACGGCGGCGGCCCCATCGGGTACATAGAGGGTCCGCCGCGTCCGCTCGCGGTTTATAAACGAAACGGACCACGCCATGACCGCCATTCAAGAGGACGATGATCTCGTCTTCCGCAAGATTTGCACCTTGCTGGAGCCCATCAACCAAAAGGGTTTGAAACTGACCCGCGAAACCGATTTTGTGGCCGACCTTGAGGCCGAAAGTGTCGCTGTTCTCGATGTGGTCATGGAGATTGAGGACAGCTACGACATCTCGATCCCCATGAGTGTGATTTCCGAAATTCGCACGGTGGGTGAACTTGTCGATGCGATCCACCGGATCAAACAGGAAGAAACGTAGGCGCCAGATAAAACCAGCGGGGGCGTACCCCCAATAGGCGGCGGAAGGAAATGCACCCATGGGCCTTTTTGAGAAATTCGAAAAAACAGCAACGCTTTATAATGCCCTGTCCGATAGCGGTAAAAATCCGTTTACGGTTGTAATGGAGGACATTGTCAGCCCCACCCGCGCCAAGATTAAAGGCCGCGAAACGGTCCTGGCGGGTACGCATAATTATCTTGGCATGACGTTTAATGAAAGCGCCATCGAGGCGGCGCAAACCGCCCTCGCTCAGGAGGGCACGGGCACCACCGGCTCACGTTTTGCCAATGGCACCTTTTCCGGTCATAAGGCGTTAGAAGCGGGGCTTGCTGATTATCTGGGTCTTGACTATTGCATGGTGTACTCAACGGGGTATCAGGCAAATCTCGGCGCCATTGCCGGTTTGGCCAAACCTGGTGAGGATATCCTCCTGATTGATGCCGATTGCCACGCCTGTATTTATGATGGATGCCAATTAAGCGGTGCGGAAACTATCCGTTTCCGTCATAACTCACCCGAAAGCCTTGAAAAGCGCTTGTCACGCCTTGATGACAATGCGGGGGGGCGGCTTGTGTGTATTGAGGGCATGTATTCCATGTTTGGTGATGTTGCCCCGATCGCCGAATTTGCCGAGGTAACCCACAAATATGGCGGTATGCTTTACGTGGATGAGGCGCATTCTTTTGGGGTGTACGGAGAAAATGGCCGCGGGTGTAGCGAAGCCGAAAAGGTCATGGACCAGATCGACTTTTACTCCGGTACGTTCTCCAAATCCCTGGCATCCATTGGCGGCTTTGTGGCGTCAAACCATAAAGAGCTTGAATATCTGCGCTTTTCCTCGCGGCCCTATATGTTCACCGCCTCGCCATCACCGGCCAACATCGCCTCTGCCCATGCGGCGCTTGATACGATTACGGCGGAACCCGGCTTGCGTAAAACCTTGTGGGAAAATGTTCACCGCCTGCACGGGTCCATCAAGCAATTAGGCCTAAAACTTGCCGCTGATCCCGCGCCGGTGATCTCGGTCCTGTTCCCCAACAAGGAAACGGCCTTTGCCGCGTGGAATTTCCTGTTGGAAAATGGCGTCTATGTGAATTTAGCCATCCCGCCCGGGACCCCTAACGCCACCTCCCTCCTTCGGTTGAGTGTTTCTGCTGCCCATAGCGCGGAGGATGTGGACAAGATCATCGCCGCTTATGGCGCCATGGCCGAGGCGTTCAGCACCGCCAAGGAACCAATGCCAGCGTAGAGCCCTCGCCGCGCCGGTGCGTGCTCACGAAACTGTTATTGCCGCTGTGCGCTTGCCGCCTCATTTGGGTGCGGATGATGGAGTCAAAAAAAGGCGGGTTGGGCCCGGCGACACAATGTTTCCCTTTTTATGCCGCACCGCAACACGCAGTTCTGTGCTTTAACCAGGTGAAAAATAATGGGCGCGGCACCGCGCAGGCATGTTGAATGCATTTTGCATTGATGCGCCGTCGGCCCATACTGATCGTTGGAAGGGTAACACTCACATGGTTCATTTTAACACAAGGCCGCAACGGGGTGCCCGGCGCGGCAGGGCGTTGCGCGCGGCGTCTCTCCTCGTGGTTGGTGCCCTGATGGTTAGCACCGGCGCACCGGCCCAAACGCCCTCAACCGATGAGGCGGCGCTGTTTGATTTTGAGCATGTGAGTTGCCGGGACGAAGAAAACGAGATCCGAGTGGTGATCACCAATGTGAAGGCGCCCGTGGGTCTGATGACAACGGATCTTTATAATAATGATCCGGAGAATTTTTTATCGGTTGAGGGGCGAGCCCTGCAAAAGAAAGTTGCCGCGCGCGCGCCCATGACCCGGTTTTGTCTTTATGCGCCCACCCCCGGGGCGTATGCCATTGCGATCTATCACGACGAAAACGCCAATGGCTTCTTCGACAAGGGTGCATTTGGTTTGCCCGCCGAACCCTGGGGTTTATCGCGCGATCCGCGCGTCGGATTGCGCGCGCCGCCCATTGCCAACTCCCTGTTTACGGTGACGCCGGGATCGGTCAATGTGAAAATCCGCTTGCGCAAGCGCTAAAGGCCGCTTGCATTGACCTGCGGGCCGCCTCCGGGCTACAGCCATGGTCATGAGTATGCTGACCATTGACCCGGTAACCACACCAAAAGAACGCCGCGCCTTTGCGCGTATGACGGTCGATCTGTATAAAGACGACCCCAACTTCGTTCAGCCGTTGGACTATGAGTTTCTAGCGCGGCTGAACCCCCAATCAAACCCGCTATTGGCAAATTCCCCGCATCAATTGTGGCTGGCCCGGCGCGGGGGCCGTGTGGTGGGCCGGATTGGCGCCATCATCAACCGCAATTATCAGGACCATTACGGCAAGAGCGCCGGGCATTTTGGCTATTTCGAAGCGATTGATGACCGGGCTGTAATTGACCAATTATTTGATACCGCCGCCCAATGGCTGCGGGCACGCCACATGGTGGAAATGGCGGGGCCCTATAATTTCTCTGTAAATGAGGAGTGCGGATTATTGGTAGAGGGGTTTGATCGCCCGCCAGCGGTTATGATGCCTCACGGCAAGCCCTATTATGCACCCGCGTTGGAGGCCATGGGGTTCACCAAGGCCTCCGATATGTTTGCGCTTTGGTACCCGGCCCGCTACGGCTTTATGCCCGAAAAACGCCAAGCCTTTGTGGATAAGGTTGTGAACCGGCCAAAGGTTGAGGTGCGCAGTTTTGACTTTGCCAATTTTGAAAGTGAAATCCTCACGGCGGTGGAAATTTTTAATGATGCGTGGGCGAACAATTGGGGCTTTGTGCCGCTGAGTGAGGCTGAGGCCCGGCATATGGCGTCGGAATTACGGCCCATCATCACACGCTACAATACAGTAATGTGTTCGGTTGATGGGGAGCCTAGCGCGTTCGGAATTGTCCTGCCCAACATCAATGAGGTGATTGGCGGGTTCGATGGCAAGCTATTGCCATTCAATTGGGCAAAGTTTCTGTGGTGGCTCAAAGTGCAAAAACCAAAGACGGCCCGCATGCCGCTCATGGGGATCCGGCAAAAGTTGCAGGGTAAACCGCTGGGGGCTGCCTTTGCCTTCAAGATTATCGAGATGGTGAATAATTCCAGCGTTGACCATGGCATCGTCAATGCAGAGCTTTCCTGGATATTGGAAAGTAACAAACCGATGATTGCCATGTTGGAAGACATTGGTGCAGTGATCGACAAACGCTACCGGATTTATGAAAAACCGTTGGTTGCGGCTTAGAGCGTCGTCGCTTTAATTGAGGCAGGACGATGCCTTAAGGTATTGCCTTTGCACATTTCCGGACGGCGAACCGCCCACGCGTTACCTGGAACCACTTTACAACGCGCGCAGATCGAGATCGCTATCCGCCCACTGGCCATCTATTCTGAAGATGTCGCGCAACCGTTGGCGGGAAAGCACTTCCTTCGGTTTGCCCTGGGCAACAATTCGGCCATCATTGATCATGATGATGCGATCACAAAATGCCGCCGCCAGCCGAAGATCGTGCAGCGCTGCGATCACATGCCGGTGCGGATTGGTATAGGCTTTTAGGGTTGCCATAACCTCAAACTGAAAAGCGGGATCGAGCCCTGCAATCGGCTCATCGGCGAGCATAATTGGCGTGCGCGCCGCCAAGGCCCGGGCAAGATGCACCCGCGCGCGTTCTCCGCCAGAAAGCTGGTGCACGGGCCGCTTCTCAAACCCGGTGAGGCCTACTTGGGCGATCGCCTCAAGCACAGGGTCATCCGTATACGGCACACCATCGTTTAGATGCCCACCAAAGGCGTAGCGGCCAAGGCGCACCACATCGCGCACACGCATGGCCCAATGCACAGGTCGGGATTGGGGTAAATAGCTGATCAGCTGTGCCCGCGCTTCGGCGTCACCATGCGCCACGGCCTGATTTTCGCGGCCAAGCGCTACCACCCCATGAGTAGGCTGAAGAACACCCGCCAGAATATCAAGCAAGGTTGATTTGCCTGCCCCATTTGGCCCCACGAGACCAATGAGCCCGCCATCATTGGCGTTGATCAGGGGTAATTCAATCCGATCAAGGATGGTTTTACCCTCCCTGATCATGCTGATCGCCCGTAAGCTAATGGTGACCTCTGTCATGGGGCAAGCTTTGCGGTTTTGGCAGCGATCCACACAAACACAGGCGCGCCCACCAATCCGGCAATCACGCCAAGACGCAATTCCTGAGGAAAGGGTAAGAGCCGCACGATGATATCGGCAATGACCACCATCAAACCGGCTAACAGGGCTGCCGGCACGATCGTGCGCCCCGGATCATGGGCAACAAAGGGGCGGCACAGATGCGGTGCGATAATGCCAACAAAGCCAATGGCCCCGGCCAGGGCAACACTGGCGCCGGTCAAGAGCGATGCGCCGGCGATGGTCCGTCGACGGACCTGTTTTAAGTCGACACCAAGACTGATGGCCGTTTGCTCTCCAAGGCTTAGCGCCCCCAGGGGACGCACTACGGTCATAAGACAGACAAAGCCCACAAAACCAAACGGTATCACAAACAGAATATCGCGCATGCTCCGGTTACTGACACTGCCAAATAGCCAGTTTACGAGATCGGCAAGGGCAAAAGGGTTGGGCGCGAGGTTCATCACCAGTGTGATCATCGCCCCGGTGAAAGACGAAACGCCGACGCCGATTAAAATCAACCGCGTGGTGCTAACCCTAGCCGCCCCAAGCGTATAGAGCATCGCCGTCGCGGCCAGGGCCGCAAGGATCGCCGCCAGTGGCATCACCCAAAGTCCGAAGACGGCTAAATTAAAATAGAGCGCCACAACCGCGCCAAGGGCCGCAGAGGATGAAACGCCAAGAACACCGGGGTCGGCAAGGGGGTTCCGCAACAAGCCTTGCAATGCCGCGCCGCTGCCCCCAAGGCACGCGCCCGCCACAAAAGCAGCCAACGCCCGGGGAAACCGCAAGTCCCAGATGATGGTTTCCACGGTACGGGGCCCCCGGCCCACAAAACCTGCCAATAGATCCGTGAAGGGCAGCGCGACAGGACCCAAAAAGCAGGTGAGGAAAATACTCATTATAGAGAGCATTGCCAACAGAAAGATAATCTTCCGGTCGGATTTGGGCAAAGCGCTCATGGCTGTATTTCCGGCGCCGTGGGTTTTTTTGGCTTTGCGCGGTGGGCGTTTTGGGCCGGTAGGGCCATCACCGCCTCACGAATGGTGGCGACCGCGTCAAAAACGGCGGGACTGGCGCAACTGATCTGGTCCACAGGCAAGGTGATGGTTGGGATTTGCGCAAAGAGCTTTTTGAACACCGGATGGCGTGCGGGCGACCAGGCATTGGCTTTGTTCAGGGGGCCGTCAAAAAACCCGGTGACGATCAGGTCCGGCGGATCGAGTACCAGCGCCTCCGCTGGCAACGGCACCCAGCCGCTGGCTCCGTCAGCGGCGGCCCGGTTGGTTAGACCCGCAGCGGTGAGAATGGCATCAATCAGGGTGCCCCGCCCCGCCGTGACCCCGCCCGGTGTCACATAAAGCGCGCTTGGGGCGGGTACGGACGACATCGCGGCTTCTGTCAGTGCAGCCTTGCGAGCCTTGATGGTGGCAATTAGCGCCTCGGCTTTTGTGTCGGTACCAAGCGCGTTGCCCATCTGGCGGATATTGGCGTAAATGCCAGCAAAGTCGGTGGCATAGCCCAATTGCACCATCTTAATGGCGTGGGCGGAAAGCATTTGCCCCATCCGCGCGTCCCCGCCCCATTGGCGCACCACAAGATCCGGTTTCAAGCTGAGAACCATCTCGGCCCGCGGGTTGCGAATTGGCAGATTGGCCGCTTTGGATCGCGCTGAGGAATAGGCGCTTTTTGCATCGGGCGATAGGGCAAGGATCGCCGCTGGCGGGGTTAGGGCCAGAACATATTGATCCGCACAAAAATCAACTGACGCAACCGTCTTTTCAGGGGTTGTAGAGGCCATAGCCGGCATCTGGTTGATGCCGGCCAGAACGCCGAAGAGGGCAAGGACGATGGCTCTTCCCATGGGAGTCATATCATTGACGGAACCGAATGCCGCCAAACACCGCAATTCCGGGCTCCCCAAAGCCCAAGATATCCTGATAGTTGGCGTCAGTGGCATTTCCGATCCGCCCGAACAGTTGGAACTGCTCGCTTAACTGATACTCGGCACGCAGATCAAGACGTACAAAGCTGTCAATAAAGACATCATTGACAAAGTCCGTGTCCCGTTCGCGGCCATTATAGGTGATCCCGGCGGAGGTTGTTAGCATGTCTGTCACGGCCCAGATGATATTGGTGAAGGCCCGGTGGCGGGGTTGGCGCAAAGCCTGCAAACCCGTTTGCACGTCAATACTGTCCGTATAGGTATACGCCGTGGTCAGGCGAATCCTTGGGGTCAGTTCAGCGGCAAACTGGGTTTCCACCCCGCGCTGGCGGCTTTCATTAATGTTGAAAAACGCCCCAGTGGCAAAGTTAAAATCAATCAGGTTGTCAGTATCTTGATTAAAGTAAGTGGCCTGCAGTGTTACGGGCAATCGGTCTGGCGCAAATTCCAGACCAAGGTCCCAGCCGCGCGATTGTTCCGGTTGCAGGTCGCGGTTCGGTTCCCCGGCACCAAAAACAAAGTTTAGCTGGAAAAGGGTGGGGGCCGAAAATCCTTCACCCCAGGAGCCGCGCAAGGTTGCGCCCAGAGCAGGAAAGGCCCAGGCGCCGGTGAACCGGGCCGTGGTGACCGCGCCAAAGGTCTCATGGTCATCGAGCCGGAGCCCGCCGGTAATGGTCAGCTCGCCAGCGCCGTCGGCAAGGCCCGAAACCGCAAAGGGCTTTACCGTCGCAAGGCCAAAGACACTATTGATCCGTACATCATCAATCACCGTGCCGGTATCAATTGTTGTGCGTTCGGTTTCCCCGCCGGCGGTAATGGCAAAGCCATCGGCCAGGGTTGCCTGGGCAAGATAGTCAAAAGAAAGACGATCCCCGACGCCGGAAAAAGTCTGGGCCTCACCACTAAAATTCGACCGTTCAATACGGCTATAGCCGGCGGTGAGCGTGTTGGTGAACCGTCCATCAAAAAGACGACCGATCAGGCGGCCACCGGCAACATATTCCTCGGCGCTATCATTGTCGTCGCTATCGGCGAGGGTGAAGTTCGGCGGCGGAAAGCCATCAAATTCCGTTGCGCTAGTGCCATAACGCAAAAAGGTTTCTGCCCTGAAGACTGGTGAAAATGTATAGCCAAGATTGGCGGAGGTGGCGATGGATTCAAAGCCATCGCGTTCTGTATTCCCGTCATCACTATCGGCGCGGGAGATACCGTTTGTCCGTGTGCCAAAGACCGAGGCGCGATAGTCGAAATTGCCGGTAACGCCTGAAAAGCCCGCGCCGGCGCGCACCGTGGCGAACGAGCCGCCCTCCACAAAGGCGCGCACATCCGGGGAGGTGTCGCTTGCGGTTAAATCGGGCCGCCGGGTCCTGATTGACACAACCCCGCCAATGGCCTCTGACCCGTAAAGAATTGATTGTGGCCCCCGTAAAACCTCAATCGCGTCGATATCGGCAACATCAAGATTGGCAAAGTTAAACCCGCCCCCGGGGGAAGAGGGATCGTTTACCACAATGCCATCAATCAGCACCAGCGTCTGGCGGCTGGCCGCCCCGCGCAGGGTGATCGATGACAAGCCGCCAAAGGCGCTGTTGCGGGCCAGATTGACCCCGGGCGACAGGGCCAACGCATCGGCAACAATTTGAAATTGCGCCGTTTCAATGTCCTGCGCGGTGATCACGGTGATGGCTGAGCCAACTTCAGAACGCGGCGCCGGGGTGCGGTTCGCGGTCACCACGATGTCGGTGTCCGGATCATTATTGGGGATTGCTCCTGGCGATTGCGCCGCGGCGGCTGCGCTGACCCCAGCGTTAAGCCCCGCCAGGGCAATACCCTGGCTCAGCATGCATAATCGAAGGCCCGCCTGTGCACGGCGGGGAGTGGAATTAGGAATAGACATAGTCAAAGGCCTCCTGGTGGCGATAAACAAAATCGCCACATCGGAGGTCAAACACGGGATGTGCCCATGCTTGCCCCGCTTTGATTGACTGATCCCGGTCATCAAAGGGACGACATGGATGGCAGGTCTCCTGACTTTGCCGGTCATTGCCGCGCCCGTACCTTCCCGGAAGATCGCTCATCCAGTGGTATCCACGGGGCGGCTCGCAGCTTACAGTTGCGGGCACAGCGACGGATTTGCACCGTCTTCCCTATTCTCCCGCGTTAAGCGGGCACCATCACGTTTTGACTATGCCGAATACCAAGGCACAGCAAGGATTTTTTGACAAGAGGACGTGCATTGTCTGTCTCTTGGCAGGGCGGATGAAAAATTTGCGGCTGTGCGCTGTCCCTGTTTATAACCTGATAGAAAAATTCAAGTCACGGTACAGGATATCCCCATGAAGATTGCAGTGTTGGGCGGCGACGGTTTTGTGGGCTGGCCCACGGTTTTGCACCTGTCGGCCGCGGGCCATGAGGTCCATATTATCGACAATCTCTCCCGCCGTTGGATCGATACGGAGCTTGGCGTGCAATCGCTAACCCCCATTGATTCCATTCAGGAACGCCAACGCATCTGGCGTCAGGTTTCCGGGGAGCATTTGCAGTTCCACCTGATCGATATCGCCAAAGAATATGAACGGTTGAAAGCGTGGTTCGTTGATCATGCGCCAGATGCGGTGATCCATTTCGCCGAACAGCGCGCTGCGCCCTATTCCATGAAATCGGATCGCCACAAATCCTACACCGTCGATAATAATGTGAGCGCGACCCACAATGTGATGAATGCCCTGGTCGCGGCTGATATTGATGCCCATGTGGTGCATCTGGGTACCATGGGCGTTTATGGCTATTCGACTATTGGCGCCGCCATCCCGGAGGGATATCTGCCGGTTGATGTGGAAACACTCAGCGGTGAGAAGAAAGAGCTTGATATTCTTTACCCCGCTAATCCGGGGTCGATCTATCACCTGACCAAATGTCTCGATCAGCTTGTGTTTCAATTCTATGCAAAAAATGACGGGATGCGGATCACTGATCTGCACCAGGGTATTGTCTGGGGTACGCACACGGATCAAACCCACAAGCATGAGCAACTGGTCAATCGGTTCGACTATGATGGTGATTATGGCACGGTATTGAATCGGTTCTTGATACAGGCGGCGGTTGGCCATCCTTTGACGGTCCATGGAAGCGGGGGGCAGACGCGGGCCTTTATCCACGTGCAAGACAGCGTGCGGTGTATTGAGTTGGCGCTTAAAAACCCGCCCAAACGCGGGGACAAAGTGGCGATTTTCAATCAGATGACGGAAACCCACCGCGTACGGGACCTTGCCAAGATCGTGGCGGACATGACGCGGGCGGAAATATTGAACGTGCCGAACCCGCGCAAGGAAGCCGATGAAAATGAACTGATCGTGCGCAATGATCAATTCCTCCAATTGGGTCTAAAGCCGATTACCCTCGCCGAGGGGTTGCTGAGAGAGGTGATCGACGTGGCGGAGAAATATGCCCACCGCATTGACCGCAGCCGCATCCCGGCCGTTTCCGCCTGGACAAAAGATATCGCCAAGCGGGTTGTCCATGAGCCAGCCAAGCGGGATTTGAAAGTTGTCGGGGCCGAATAGGATGAATATTTTTGAAACCGGCACCGGCGAGGCGGAGCTGGCCTATCTTGATGCTGACTTCGATATTATCCGCCCCGGTGCCTATGTGTCCTGCGCGGTGACGGGCGTAAAGATACCCCTTGGGTCGCTGAAATACTGGAATGTTGACAAGCAGGAAGCCTATGCTGACGCGAAGGCTGCTGCCATGGGGTTTGGGTTGATTGCCAAGACGTAAAAGACGCACTGTAGGCCAATAATCTGTAAGGGAACCATAATGGATTTGAGCAAAAACAAAAGTAGAACCGTGGTGACCCTTGCGATGGTGTGCGGGCTTGGTCTTGTCGCCTGCACAACCAACACATTGACACCCGCACCGGAATTGGCATCGACAACGTCCGCGGAAACTGTCGTTGCGCAAGAGACCGCCCAAACTGCCGCTGTGCCCGAAACACCGCCAGCGCCAGCCGCGAAAACACCCAATACACTGACGCAAAGGCCACCGCTGCCGATTGATCAACTCAATGCGCGTGACCGTCCGAACGAGCAGGAAGACCTTGCCCGTAAAGCCAATTTTGTTGAGGCCATGGATATGGTCGCCGAACGCCAGAAGCTTTTCGCCGGGGCGCCGAAGCGGTTCACCCTTGATGGTCAGTTTTCCCAAGGGGGGCTATTGATTGGCACCGCTGCACCTGGTGCCAAAGTACGTCTCGACGGCATGGATGTGATGGTTGGTCCGGACGGTACCTTCGCCCTGGGGTTTGGGCGTGACAGCGCACTCACCGCGCTGTTGACCGTTACAGGCCCCGACGGGGTGATCGAACGCCATACCATCGAACTGGCCGACAAGTCTTTTCCGGAGGAGCGGATCGACGGTCTCGATCAATCCAAGGTCTCTGGCTACACCAAGGCTCAACTGGAAAAAATCGGTAAAGACCGGGTGTTGAAAAAAGCTGCCCGGTCAAAAACCCGTCCGCAAGCTGATTTTCGTGATGGCTTTGACTGGCCGGTGACCGGGCGGATTTCTGGCGTGTTTGGCTCCCGGCGCATTTTGAATGGGGAACCCAAACGCCCCCATTCCGGCGTTGATGTGGCCCGGCCCACGGGGACGCCCATTCGCGCTCCCGCCGCCGGCGTTATTACGCTCGCCGAGGAGGGGATGTATTTTGAGGGCGGGTTGATCCTGCTCGACCACGGCCATTGGGTTGAAAGCGCATTTTTGCATTTGTCGCGTCTTGACGTGAAGGCTGGCGACCGCGTTGAAAAAGGCCAGGTCATTGGCGCTATCGGGGCCACGGGCCGGGTCACGGGCCCGCACCTGCATTGGAGTATCCGCTGGATGGGGCGGCTCGTTGACCCGCAATTGGCCGCTGGCGATATGCCCAAAACAGACAGTCCGTAACCATCGCCCCCCCTTATTATCCGCAGGCAGAGCAATGGGGGTCGGCGGGGAGTTTTACGGTTCGGCACTGCGCCGCTAACCCATCATAAATCATAAGGCGCCCGGCGAGGCTTTCCCCAATGCCAAGCGTCTCTTTCAGTGCTTCCATGGCGGCGAGGCTGCCCACCACGCCGGTGAGCGCGCCAATAACGCCGTCTTCATCGCAATTGATCTGGCTGTCGCGCGGTGGTTCGGTTGGTACAAGGCATTGGTAACACGGCAGAATGCCCGGCTGTTCCCAGGGTTTGAAGGTGGCGAGCTGTCCCTCAAAACGGCCAACTGCGGCGCTGACCAAGGGGGTTTGCGTTGCGATCGCGGTCCGGTTGAGGATAAAGCGGGTGGCAAAATTATCGACGCCGTCAATGACAAGGTCATAATCGCTGAGGATTGCGTGGGCGTTATCCTCCGTCAGGCGCTCGGTATAAAGATAAAGATCGGAATCGGAGTTCAACGCCCGCAATTGCCGCGCCGCGCTCTGTGTTTTACTGGTTCCGACACTATCGGTCTGATGCACGATCTGGCGTTGCAGGTTTGATAGCGCCACCTTGTCATGGTCAACAATGCCCAAGGTGCCGATGCCAGCGGCGGTTAGATAGAGCAGCGCCGGGCTACCCAAACCGCCTGCGCCGACCACAAGAATGCGCGCCGCAGCCAGTTTTTGCTGGCCCTGGCCGCCGATCTCCCGGAGCAAGAGGTGCCGGGAATAGCGGTCAATCTGCGCGGGGGTTAAGGCCATGATCGTGTTCAGATTACCGGCCCGTGGAGCCGAAACCACCGGCACCACGATCGGTTTCATCAAGGGCATTAGCCTCCTGGAAAACCGCCTGCCACACGGGGGCGATCACCATTTGCCCAATTCGATCGCCGCGTTCGATTACAAAAGGTTCATGGCCATGGTTGATCAGAATAACTCTTAATTCGCCTCGATAATCCGCATCGATCGTACCCGGAGAATTCACGCAAGCGATGCCAAACTTTGCAGCCAGACCCGACCGTGGCCGCATTTGCGCCTCCCACCCCGGGGGCAACGCGATGGCGATCCCCGTGGGCACCATGGCCCGCTCACCGGGGGCCAGCGTTAGCGGTGCATCGGTGGGGATGGCCGCCCGCACATCGGCGCCAGCCGCTAACGCCGTTTCATAACGGGGCAAGGGTAAATCCACGCCATGGGCAAGTCGCTTCACCCGGATCGTTGGCATACGAAGAATATCGCTGCGCTGACTTTCGGCTTCAGACACCGCATGTCTCCCATTTTTGATTGGTACTTTCACCATTCAATTGCCCGGAATGGCAAGGGTGAAAAGCCTCGGTTGCTATTCAGCAGCGTTAACAGGGCGTAGCATATTAAGGGTTTCGGCAATACGCTCGGCCAATTTGCGGGCCACATCGGCCTTGGGCATATCAGGCCAGTTTTCTTCGCCGTCCTCGTTCAGGATCGTGACAGTATTGCGGTCGCCGCCCATGGTCCCGGTGCTTGGTGACACATCATTGGCAACAATCCAGTCGCAGCCCTTGCGCGCTCGCTTGGCTTCCGCATGGTTGATAACATCATCGGTTTCGGCCGCAAAACCCACAACAAGTTCCGGCCGCTGCGTTTTGTGGTGCGCAATCGTTTTTAGGATATCCGGATTTTCCGCCAGGGCGATGGCGGTTAGCCCGCCGCGTTCTTTTTTGATTTTGTGAGCGGTCTCAATCTCAGGGCGATAATCGGCCACCGCCGCACAGAAAATGGCAGCATCCGCCGGGAGGGTGTTTTGGGTGGCGGCGAGCATTTCGCGGGCTGTCTCCACACGGATGGTTTGTATCCCCGCCGGGTTGGGCAGGTCGGTGGGCCCCGAAATAAGGCTCACCCGTGCGCCGAGCGCGCCCAGCGCCGCGGCGATGGCATAGCCCTGTTTGCCCGATGACCGGTTGGCGATATAGCGCACCGGGTCCAGCGGTTCATGGGTTGGCCCGGCGGTCACCAGCACATGCTTGCCGGTAAGATTATGAACGGGATTGTGCGGTGTTGCACCGGCATGTGTCTCCCCGGCGTCCAGTGCTTTTGCAATCGCCTCGGCGATAGCCGTGGGTTCGGCCATACGTCCGGGCCCATATTCACCGCATGCCATTTCCCCTTCATCGGGGCCAACCTGCGTCACGCCATCGGCGCGCAGGGTGGCAAGGTTGCGTTGCGTGGCGGCATGGTTCCACATCTGCACATTCATGGCCGGTGCCATCATCACAGGCTTGTTGGTGGCCAAGAGCGCAGTGGAGGCAAGATCATTGGCAAGACCGCTTGCGGCCTTCGCTATCAGGTCGGCCGTGGCGGGTGCAACAACAACCAGATCAGCCGCGCGCGACAGCTGGATGTGCCCCATCTCAGTCTCATCGGTCAGATCAAACAGGTCGGTGAAAGTCTTCTCCCCCGTCAATCCCGATACGGATAATGAGGTGATAAACTGCGCCCCGCCAGCGGTAAGGATAGCCCGAGTGCGGATACCACGCTTGGCACACTGACGAATAAGCTCAAGGCTTTTATAGGCGGCAATACCGCCGCCAATGATCAGCAAAATGCTTGGGGAGGGGCTCTGATTTTCCATGGGCGTTGTTACCATGAATTTGCGGTTTGAAAAAGAGATTGCCCTAGCCCCGGAGGAGAAAGACCAAGAGGACGGCAATGATCAGACCAGCCAGAAGAACCACGCGCCGCGTACTGCGCTGATCTTTGCTCAGGGCCGCGGCGAGGGCGGTCGTTGTTTGTTCCGAAAGGGTGATTTTGTTGTCGGCAATGCGCGCGGCGGCATTGGCAATATCTTCCACATAACCGGGCAATTGCGGTGCCATCGCGGCTGTTTTTAATACCGCCTCGCGCAGGCGTTCGGCATGGTAGCGCGGGCCAACCCGGTCGGTGATATAGGTGCGCACGACGGGCTCGGCCGTTTCCCACATATTGATGGTCGGGTCGAGCATTCGGGCAACCCCCTCCACAGTAACCATTGTCCGTTGCAGCATGATCAATTCCGGGCGCAGATGCATATCGAATAGCGCTGTCACATCAAATAATTGTTGCAAAACGCGGGACATATCCATGCCCGTCGCGTCCTGACCATAAAGCGGTTCGCCTACGGATCGCAGCGCTTGGGCAAATGCCTCAACGCTATGGTGACCGGGCACATAGCCAGCATCAAAATGCATTTTCGCCGTATGCTGATAATCGCGGGTGATAAAGCCATAGAGGATTTGTGCGAATGTATTGCGCACCGCGCTATCAAGGCGACCCATAATCCCAAAATCGATCAGCGCCAATCGCCCTTGACGATCAACAATCATATTGCCCTGGTGCATATCCGCATGGAAAAACCCCTGTTGCAGGGCTTGGGTCAGGAAAGACTGAAGCACTTGCCGCGCCAGTGCTTTTTTATCAATTTCCCGAGCCTCCAATGCGGCAATATCGCCAAGCCCGGTGCCGTCAATCCACTCCAGGGTCAGGATGCGTTTTGATGATAGGGGCCAGATGACACGTGGTATACGAATGGATTTGTCATTACCCAGATTATCGGCAAGCTCGGAAGCGGCACCGGCCTCAAGACGCAAGTCAAACTCAAGTTCTGCGGCCTCGCGCAAGGTTGCGATGAACTTTTTCGGTTCCATCCGCCGCGCGCCGGGCGCCATCAATTCAACGAGGCTCGCCAATCGGCCGAGGGCACGGAAGTCTTTCGCCGCCCGCCGCTCAATATTAGGGCGCAGAATTTTTACCGCCACTTTGCGCCCGTCGCCAAGTGTCGCCTTGTGAGCCTGGGCGATGGAAGCCGCGGCAATAGGCCCTGAAAAGTCAGGGAAAATATCGTGAATTTTCTGACCAAACGTCTTTTCGATTTCCGCAACGGCCAGGCTCTGGTCAAAGGCGGGCATTTTATCTTGCAAACGGCCAAGGTCGGCTGCCATCTCAAAGCCGATTATATCGGGCCGCGTCGCCATGAATTGCCCGGTCTTCACATAAAACGGGCCCAGCCCTTCGAATGCCTTGGCCAGCCGTTCACCGGGCCGCAGGGCCCGCCCGGCTTCACTCGTTTTTGCGCCGAGCCGCAACATCCTCCCAAACCATCGCAGGGGCGGGGGCAAGTGATGGGCATATTCACGCGGAATCAGGGCATCATGGCGTGATAGAACAATACCCGCCCGGGCCAATCGCCATAAATCACTCAATATCGGGAACATGGACGGGTATCTTAGAAAAAGGAAAACAAGAATTAGTGCCGGTATGGCGTATAAAGATGATGCAAAAAAGACGTGTTACAAACGCCACGCCATATGCAAAGCGACAACGCCGCCGGTGAGATTTTCAACCTTCACACGGTCAAGTCCGGCCTTGCGAATTTGTGCGGCAAAGGCGTCCTGTGTGGGGAATTTTCGGATAGATTCAACCAGATATTGATAGGATGCCCGGTCGCCCACAACCTGTTCGCCTAGCCATGGGATGACATTAAACGAGTACTGATCATAAAGCTTTTGCAGACTTTCCAGAATAAGATGGGAAAACTCCAAACAGATAAAGCGCCCGCCCGGTCGTAGAACCCGGGCCGCTTCGCGCAAGGCGGCGTCTCGGTCGGTCACATTGCGGATACCCAAAACGATTGTGTAGGCGTCAACACTGCCCGCGGGCAGGGGTAATTGCTCCGCATTCCCACAAATACGCGTGATCTGATTTTCAAGCCCGCTGGCCGTGCGGGTCAAACCAGCTTTCAGCATTTCGTGATTGATATCGCAAAGGCTCGCACGGGCCGGTGGTTTTTCGGACGCGCGTTCCGGGTTTAGATGCGCCCAATTTTCCGCGCGTTTCACAAACCCGATGCCCACATCGCCGGTGCCCCCCGCCACGTCGAGCAGATGCTGACCGGGCCGGGGCATCAACCGATCCAACAGAACTGATTTCCACACGCGGTGGATACCCGCGGACATCAGATCGTTCATCAGATCATAGTCACTGGCAACACTGTCAAAAACGCCGCGAACGCGCCGTGCCTTTTGACTGCGGCCAATGGTTTGAAAACCAAAATCAATGGTCTCGGCGGTTTTCGGGTCGGTGGGATTATTCATGACAATGTCCTTAACCGCTTGGGAAAGGCTGGTTAAGTGGCTTGACGCCGCATCGCTAATTTGAGACCTTCCCAGCGCTTCCTATGTAGGGATAAGCCCATGAATTTACGAGGGTTTTATCGGCGAACCCAAATTTTCGCGGGTAGTCGCGACGCATGGGTTGGCACCCGGGATAGCGTCAAGGGTTGCTCAGGAGAGAGGGCAAGCTGCTGGCGGCAAATATTTAGCGGCAGGGATGAAGAAAGGATTTGGGGGAAATGATTAAATCTAAACTGATCCAGAAGCTCGCTGACGAAAATCCAAATCTTTACCACCGTGACGTGGAGCGGATTGTCTCCATTGTCTTTGATGAGATTTCCGAGGCCTTGGCCCGGGGTGATCGGGTTGAATTGCGCGGTTTTGGAGCATTTTCGGTCAAACATCGCCCAGCCCGGGTGGGGCGCAATCCACGCTCCGGCGAGAGCGTTGCCATTGAAGAAAAATGGGCCCCCTATTTCAAAGCCGGTAAAGAACTGCGCGACCGGTTGAACCAGGATGATCCTTCTGGTTCCCCTTTATAGAATCATTGACTCATAGGGCGTCGCGGCTAGGGTACTTGCTTCTCGCGGGAGAGTGTGTGGGCCATCCGGTCCATGCCGCCGAAGGAGCAACCACCCCGGAAACTCTCAGGTACCAAGGACCGCGCGAAACAAGACAGGCTGGAAAGAAGACAAGGTCCCAACGAAAGGGCCAGGTCTCGCCGAAGGAGCCAGGTTGACCATGCGCCGAAACGACGCGCGTCGTCAGCGAAATCTCTCAGGCCCCCTTACAGCCGGGGTTCATGTCGTCTTGATTAGGCGACGGGCCAGTGCCAATGGGCGCCGGTCATGAACACTGGCTGGCTTATTTGATGACCGACCCCCTTGAGATACCCCTTAAAACGACACCGCTGCACGGCTTGCACCTGCGCCTTGGCGCGAAAATGGTGCCTTTTGCTGGCTATGATATGCCCGTGCAATACCCGGCCGGCGTATTGAAAGAACATCAGCACACGCGCCGCGCCGCCGGTCTTTTTGATGTGTCCCACATGGGACAAGCGATGTTGGAAACAACGCAAATGCCGGTTGGCACGCCAGAGGCCCATGGGGCAATTGCCGATGCGCTGGAAACACTGGTGCCGGGTGAGATCAGGAAGCTGAAACCTGGGCGGTTGCGCTACTCGGCGCTGCTGAATGAGGCGGGCGGTATCCTCGATGATTTGATGATCACCCGCCCGGCGATGGCGCAAGGCGATGGCAAACTGTTTCTGGTGGTGAATGCGGCCTGTAAGGACAATGACTTCGCTGTCATTGAAGCGGCGCTTGCCGGGCGCGCCACGTTGACGCGGCTTGATGACCGCGCGCTTCTTGCCCTGCAAGGACCAAAGGCGGCGGGCGTCATCGCGGCTCTGTTCCCACAAACCGACGGGCAGGCTTTTATGTCCATGACCCCCATCATGGGGGACATTGACGGCGCTCAGGTTCCCCTGCTGGTATCGCGGTGCGGCTATACTGGTGAGGACGGCTTTGAAATCTCCGTCCCCAATGAGCATGCCGAAGGGTTGGCGAGCCGCTTGCTCGATCATCCCGAGGTGATGCCCATTGGCCTCGGCGCGCGCGATTCCCTGCGGTTAGAGGCCGGTCTTTGTCTTTATGGCCATGATATCGATGAAACCACATCGCCCGTGGAGGGTAATATCGCGTTTGCCATCGGCAAGCGCCGCCGGGCGGAAGGGGGCTTTCCGGGCGCTGACCGGATCTTGGCAGAGCTTGCCGGGGGCCCGGCGCGTTTGCGGGTCGGTTTGAAGCCGGCCGGGCGCGCGCCCGTGCGCGAGGGCACCGTGGTTCAGACAGCTGAAGGCAAAGAAATTGGCAAGGTCACATCGGGCACCTTTGGCCCCACGGCGGGCGGCCCTGTGGCCATGGCCTATATTGACCACGCCCATAGCGCCGACGGCACCGCGCTCACCGCCATTGTGCGCGGCAAGCCGGTACCGGTTACCGTCGCCGCCATGCCGTTTGTGCCGCAGAATTATTATCGCGGTTAGGTGAGCCAGGCCGCGCCATCTTCGTACAGGATTTGAGGAGAAGGGTTCCATGACAACAAAATTTACCAAAGACCATGAATGGGTCACGATCAATAGCGCTGGCGATAGCGAAGGCGAGAGCGGCACGGCGACCGTTGGCATTACACCCCACGCCGCCGAACAGCTCGGCGATGTTGTGTTTGTGGAGCTTCCCGATGTGGGCAAAAGCTTTAGCCAGGGCGACGACATGGCCGTGGTGGAAAGCGTTAAAGCGGCCTCAGACGTCTATGCGCCGATTTCCGGCGAAGTCCTGGAGGTCAATAACGCCATTGTTGACGAGCCGGCCAAGGTCAATGAAGACCCGGCTGGCAGCGCCTGGTTTGTGAAGATCAAACCAGCCAATCCCAGCGAGCTTGACGCCATGATGGATGCGGCGGCGTACAAAGACTTTTCCGACAGCTAGCCCATCCGTATGGGGATGGTATCCCCAGAAAGTCTATCCCGTTTTTTAAGGACCACTTGGTATGCGTTACCTCCCGTTAAACTCCGCTGACCGCCAGGCAATGTTGCGCACCGTTGGTGCTGCCAATATTGACGATCTGTTTGCCGATGTGCCCGCCGCCGCGCTGAACCCGGAGATTGATCTGCCCCCCCATCAAGGTGAATTACAGGTAGAGCGCGCCTTGGGCAAACTGGCGGCGCAAAACCGCACAGCCAGCGATAGTGCATTTTTCGTGGGCGCAGGCGCCTATAAACATCACGTGCCAGCGACCGTTGATCATATTATTCAGCGCTCGGAGTTTTTAACATCCTATACACCCTACCAGCCTGAAATCGCCCAGGGTACGTTGCAATATTTGTTTGAGTTTCAAACGCAAGTTGCCGCCCTTACGGGCATGGATGTGGCCAATGCGTCCATGTATGACGGGTCAACGGGCTGCGGGGAGGCGGCGCTCATGGCGCGGCGGATTACCCGGCGCGGACGCGTCGTTATCTCCGGCGGGGTGCACCCGCATTACAGCGCCGTGACCCGCACAAATTCCGAATTGGCTGGCGATGATGTTGTTATCAATCCCCTCGATGTGCGCGGCGAGGAAGACTTGCTCAGCCAGATCACGGAGGAGACGTCTTGTGTGATCGTTCAGAGCCCGGATGTTTTTGGCAATATCCGCGATTTGCGCCCCATTGCAGAAGCCGCCCATGAAAAAGGCGCGCTCGTGATCGCGGTGGTGACAGAGATTGTCTCGCTTGGCGCCCTGCGCAGTCCCGGTGATCAGGGGGCTGACATTGTTGTGGGGGAGGGGCAATCCATCGGCAATGCGCTGAATTTTGGCGGGCCTTATGTGGGGCTCTTTGCGACACGCCAGAAATATATGCGTCAGATGCCGGGGCGTTTGTGTGGTGAGACGATTGATGCGGCGGGCCAGCGCGGGTTTGTGCTGACGCTCTCCACGCGCGAGCAGCATATCCGCCGCGATAAAGCGACCTCAAACATCTGCACGAATTCAGGCTTATGCTGCCTTGCCTTCACAGCGCACATGGCGCTGTTGGGGGAGACGGGCTTGCGCCGCTTGGCCATGCTCAACCATGAGACGGCGTGTAAAACCGCCGACGCGTTGGCCGACATTGACGGCGTCGACGTCATCACCAACGCCTATTTCAATGAGTTTACGCTGCGGCTTGCGAAAAAGGCCGACGAAGTTGTCGAAGCTTTGGCCCAAAAAGGCATTTTGGCGGGCGTGCCCGGCAACCGCTTGTGGCAGGATACACCGGAGGCGGATAATCTTCTGATCGTTGCTGCCACCGAATGCGTCACTGATGACGACATCAACACCCTCGCTGACGGTCTTCGCCACGTTCTGTAACACTTTCGTACAACGGTTTTTCCGATCCTATCTTTGTGAGCGCCCCCATGAACACCACCGGTCGACCCACCCAACCCGCCGATACCCAAACCCAGGATACGGCAAAAGTGACCAGCACAGGCAACAAGGCCCTGCAAATTGCAGAGCCCCTGATTTTTGAATTTGCCGATTTTGGCGGGACCGGCGTTGATTTACCCGCGCCCGAAGGGCGGGAAACAAGACTGGGCGGCATGGAACGAACGGACCCCATCGGGCTGCCGGGGGTTTGTGAGCCAGAGGCCATGCGCCATTTTGTTCGATTGAGCCAAAAAAACTATGCCATCGACATGGGCCCGTTCCCGCTCGGCTCCTGCACGATGAAACATAATCCGCGTCTCAATGAAAAAATGGCGCGGGTGCCGGGCTTTGCGGATATCCATCCGCTACAGCCTCAATCAACCGTTCAAGGCGCGCTGGGCCTCATCGACGAATTGGCCCATTGGCTAAAAAGCCTGACGGGAATGCCTGCCGTTGCCATGTCGCCAAAAGCGGGTGCTCACGGTGAATTATGCGGCATGATGGCAATCCGCGCTGCGATTGAGGCGAAGGGCGAGGCGGCGACCCGCACCCGGGTTCTGGCGCCGGAATCCGCCCACGGCACAAACCCGGCGACGGCAGCCCAGTGTGGTTTCAAAGTTGATTCGATCCCGGCCGATGCCACAGGCCGCGTTGATCTTGAAGCCTTACGGGCAAAGCTTGGCCCGGATGTGGCAGGGATCATGGTGACCAATCCCAACACATGCGGCTTGTTTGAACGCGACATTCGCGAGATTGCCGATGCGGTGCACGCGGTTGGCGGTTACTTTTATTGCGACGGCGCCAATTTCAACGCTATCGCCGGTAAGGCCAGGCCTGGTGATCTCGGCATTGATGCCATGCATATCAATTTGCATAAGACGTTTTCCACACCCCATGGCGGCGGCGGCCCTGGCTCTGGGCCCACAGTGCTTTCTGCAGCGCTCGCACCGTTTGCGCCGATCCCTTATATTGTTCATGGGGCGGATGGTTTTGAGTTGGTTGAAACCCGCCGCGCCGCCGCTGCCGGTGACGGGGCCCATGGGGAAGGTACGGCAAGTTTTGGGCGAATGACAGCGTTCCACGGGCAGATGGGTATGTTTGTCCGGGCCCTGGCTTATATGCTCAGCCACGGCGTTGATGGCATCCGTCAGGCTTCGGAGGATGCGGTACTCAATGCCAATTATGTGCTCACGCGGTTGCGCGCCGAAATGACCAGCACGTTTGACGGCTATTGTATGCATGAGGCGCTGTTTGATGATCGCTTTTTGAAAGACACCGGTGTTGAAACCATCGATTTTGCTAAAGCGATGATTGATGAGGGGTACCACCCCATGACCATGTATTTCCCGCTGGTTGTGCGCGGGGCCATGTTGATTGAGCCCACGGAGTCGGAATCAAAACGCGAGCTGGACAAATTCTGTGATGCGTTATTGTCGCTTGCCCGCCAGGCAAAGGACCCGGCCAATAATGCCATGTTCAAAGCGGCCCCCGTTCATGCGCCATTCCGCCGTCTTGATGAGACGGCCGCTGCACGCAAACCAAAACTGCGCTGGACGCCGGAGGAAATGCTGAAAGCGGCAGAATAAGCGCGTTATGGTCGAACCAAATCAAAACAGCGCATTTTAGCCCCTTAGATAAATGGCCTGACGCAAAAATACACGAGCAACAGAATACTGACTATGTAATAAAACCAGTATTTTTTTCCAGAATGATAGCCGTTTTTCTGCTTATTTCCACAATTTTCGCAAAAACTTATCGTGCGTCGCGGCGCAAACGGGGCCTGCATCCCCGAGGCAATAAAATGTGTAAGCCCAATGGCTGATGCGGATCGTTTCATCTGCTTACGGTGTTTTTTGCATCCACACTGGGTGCATGTCCAATGCGGGTCGTCTTCATCTGGCCAATCAGAAGGCCAACTGTCTTCGTGCATTGTCGCATTAATGATTTCGCGCGCTGTTTCTAAACAGCTTGCGGGAACGCTGATCGGTGTGCCGCCCAGGGCAAGCTGCAGGGCCGGATCTATCGCGCTATGATATTCGTTATGCAGGTGGCAAGGAATGCCATGGGCTTGAAGCAAAGAGCGTATAACAAGGGCTCTTTCAATCTCTAATCCTGCGTAAAGGGTCCTCAGCGCCATTCTGCTCGCCCAAGTTTGTCAGTACCATTGATCAACTATGGGCGAAAATATCAATCTCCGGCCACCCTGTCAGGTCCAGGGTTGCGCGCACGGGCAGAAACTCAAAACAGGCTTTGGCGAGGTCGTCGCGCCCTTCGCGTACCAGCATGTCGTCAAGTTTGTCTTTCAAACGATGCAGATAGAGAACATCGGACGCGGCGTAGTCAATCTGTGACTTTGTTAGCTCGCCATTACCCCAATCGGATGATTGTTCTTTCTTTGACACCTCAACGCCAAGCAGTTCGCGGCAAAGGTCTTTGAGGCCATGACGATCCGTATAGGTCCGAACCAGCCGCGAGGCGATTTTGGTGCAATAGACCGGTGTTGTATGCACATCGAGATACATCATGAAGGCCGCCATATCGAATCGGCCAAAATGGAAGATCTTGGTGACGGCCTCATCTTCTAATAGGCGGCGCAGATTGGGCGCCTCATAATTCTCACCGTCAAATTTCACCAGATGGGCATCGCCATCACCCGCCGAGAGTTGCACCACACACAAACGATCGCGGATCGGGTTCAAGCCCATGGTTTCGCTGTCCACGGCAACTCTATCGCCAAGGTCTAGGTCGCTTGGCAGGTCGCCATGGTGAAGATGATTAGTCATGGGTCGCGCCTTTCCGCTGAGTTCCACCAGAGGCATTGGGCTTAGCAACCCAGCGCGCGCCGCGAAAGGGGGGAATGATGTCCCGATGGTGGCGTGCGGTTGACGGGTTACAATTGCGTGCAGGGCTCTTTTCATCACGAGCCTTGCTTTTGCTGGGCAAGTGTGCGCACACCCTCGCAGGTAGGGCCGAAAACACTGCCCCTCTCGAGCACGCCCGTTGATGTTGTTCCGCTGGCCTGCGCTTTTCTGCTTTCCCACCATGAGGCCAGAATGACCACAGATTTTCCGGCCTTTGGCCTTGCCGATCCGCTTTTGCGGGTGCTGGGTCAGGAGGGCTATGAAATCCCGACGCCGATCCAGCAAGAGATCATCCCTGCGCTGATGGATGGGCGCGATGTGCTCGGCATTGCCCAGACGGGCACGGGCAAGACCGCCGCTTTTGTGCTGCCGCTGCTCCATCATCTTTATAAGGAGCGCAAAAAGCCAAAACCGAAGACGGCCACGGTGTTGATGCTGGCCCCCACGCGTGAGCTTGCGCGGCAGGTTGCCGGAAATGTGGAAACCTATGGGCGCGAGATGCGATTGCGCACGGCGCTGGTTGTGGGCGGGGTACGCTATGGCCCGCAAACGAAAAAACTTAGCGACGGGGTCGATCTTTTAATCGCAACGCCCGGCCGCCTGGAAGACTTGATGGGAATGGAGGCCGTCTCTCTGACGGGGACGCGGTATCTGGTCCTCGATGAGGCTGATCAGATGCTTGACCTTGGCTTTGCGCCGGTGATTGCCCGGCTTGCCGAAGCCATCCCGCAACCGCGCCAGACGGCATTGCTGTCCGCGACGATGGAGAAAAAAGTTCGTCAATTGGCGCTCAAATTTCTGGATAATCCGGTGGAGGTTTCCATTGGTGCGGCGGCAAAGCCCGTGGACCGGATCGCGCAATCGGTTGTGCATGTGGCCCCCACCAACAAACGCCAGGCGCTGCTTTCCCTGTTGGCGCGGGAACAAACCGACCGGGTGATCATCTTTGCCCGAACAAAGTTTGGTGCGGAAAAGCTGGCGCTCTTTCTTTCTAAAAATGATGTGAAGGCGGGCGCCATCCACGGCAATAAAAACCAACGCCAGCGGGAACGGGCGCTGGACCGGTTTCGCGATGGTAAGACGCCGGTCCTGGTGGCGACCGATGTTGCCGCGCGCGGTATTGATGTGCCCGCGGTTTCCCATGTGATCAATTTTGAATTGCCGGAGGTGCCGGAGGCCTATGTGCACCGGATTGGCCGCACCGGGCGCGCTGGGCAAAGCGGTATCGCCATTTCCCTGTGTGGCGCGGGGGAGCGGGTCTTGCTGCGCGATATTGAAAAACTGACGGGCAAACCGGTGCCCGTGGAAACGATCGAGGGTATTGAACCGCTTGATCCGGGTACTGATGAGCCCGGGGATCGCCCAAAACGCGGCCGCAGACCCACCCGTAAGTCCGGTCCCCGTGGCCCGCGCAAGCCCGATCGAAAACCCCGGCAAAAACGCGCAACCGATAATGCGGACAACGCGGTATCGAGAGACCCGGCAACCAGAGCCCCGACAACCAGAGCCCAGGCGGGGGCGTCTGACGAAGCGCGTAAGCCACGCAAGGCAAGCCAGCCAAATAGGCCAGGCAAGCCAACGAAGTCTGGCAAGCCAAGTAATGCTGGCAGTCCTGGCAAATTCAGTAAGTCCGGTAAGCCCGCATCAAAGACGGCAAAGCCCGCTCGCGACCGCAGCGATGCCCCCCAGGAGGCGCACAAAAAATCCACGGATCCGGCATCAAAAAAAGGACCGCCAAAGCGCAAAAGCGGGTTCAAGCCCGGTGGTGCGAAAAGTGGTGGTTTCAAAAAAGGAGGACCCAAAGGGAAGGGTCCCAAACCGGGAGGCGCCAAAGGTCGGGGGCCCAAAGGCAAGGGGGCCAACAAACCCGGGTCCAAAAAACCCGGCTCTGGCGCATCGGCCCCGGGCGGGCGGGCACAAAAACGCCATCGCGGCCCAAAAAACTAGGGTCACCCCTCGCTTGCGTCTTAATGTGTCTGCGCGCCGGCGTGGTGTGGGCGGCGACCGACGGCGAGCAATGATAGCGGGATCAAGCCGGCAATGATGAGGGCAAGGGCCATGGGCGCGGCGGCGTCAAGACGCTCATCGGCGGCTAATCGGTAGACGGATGTTGCCAGCGTTTCCACATTGAACGGGCGCAGCAGGAGCGTTGCCGGTAGTTCGCGGCTCACATCAATCATCACAATAATCGCACCGCTGGCCAATGCCGGTAAGGCAAGGGGCACGTGAACGGTGCGTACCAGACGCGCACCGGCAACACCAAGGCTACGGCCTGCCATATCCATCAGGGGGCTGATTTGTTTCAGGCCCCCATGGGCGGCATTATATCCGGCAGTGATAAACCGCGCCACATAAGCGTAGAGCAGGACCAAAATACCGCCCTGTGTGACGGAAAATCCAAGTGGCTTGAAAAGGGCACCACTGACGAACAGGATACCCACGGCAATAACGGCCCCTGGAATTGCATAGCCTAAGGTTGCCATACGGATGATTATAGTGGCGGCTTTACTGTTGGATGTGCTGGCCGCGCTGCGTCGCGCGCCATAGCCTAACAAGACCGCAAGACCCATAATGACCAACGCCGCGCCAAGCGCAAAGAAAAGCGTATTCCCGCTCGCCGCCCACAGCGTTTGCAGACTGGTGGGGGATAGGCCGGTGCCAATGCTATGGGCCACAAGAACGCCCACAGGTACCACAAACCCCAATACAACCGGGATAGCGCAAAAAACAATCGCGGCGAGGCTGGCCAGAGGCGATAGGGCCAGCCGCGCAATCGGGCGCGCCCGGCGGACTGGGTTGTTATAACGTGCGCGCCGCCCCACCTCGTCCAGCAACACCAAAAAAGCCGCCACTACAAAAAGCCCACTGGCCAATTGCGCGGCGGCGGTCAGATCACCCAGCCCATACCAGGTGCGAAAAATACCCGTCGTCAGCGTACGGATACCAAAATAGTCCGATACGCCAAAGTCAGCCGCAGTTTCCATCAGAGCCAGCGCTAACCCACCAAGGATCGCCGGGCGGGCGCACGGCAATAGAATATTTATGATCGCGCCAACCCGGTTGGTACCTAGACTGCGCGCCGCCTCCAAAAAACTGTCAGATCGCGCGGTTAGGTCTGCCCGTACCGCCATATATACATAGGGATAAACAGTCAGGGCAATGATCATAATGGCGCCTGGTAGCGATCTTATGTTCGGCAGCATGCTCGGCGAAAGGGAAACGCCAAGCGCCGCAAAGACACTGCGCAAACCGCCAAAAGGTGATAGAAAATCACCATAGCAGTAGGCTGCGATATAGGCTGGCACCGCGAAGGGCAACAGCAAGGTGACGCCAAACACAGCGCGCCCGGGAAACCTACACAACGTCACAAGACAAGCCGCAGTCACACCGAGGACACTGGCCACAAACCCAACCCCAAGGCACAAAAAGACCGTGCCCTGAAAATATGTGACCGTTGTCGCCAGGCGCTCTGCACCGATGTCCGTGGCACGGGGGGCGGCGAGCCCTGCAAGACTGGACAGAACCGCAAGCGAAGGCAGGATCAACAGGAACGCCACAGCAAAAAGACCCCAGGGCAGGGATCGCTGCCGGGGGGTGAATTGGTTCGGGGTCGCCTCAATTGATGATGTATGCGCACTCACCATGGGCCAATGGCACTAGCATTTTCGACCTGTTAATGCGAGACATTATCACTCTTGCGCGGCGCGGCGTTTTGGCGGCGTGCGTTAGCGCTTTTACCGTGATCTTGTTCAAGCGAAATCGTGTCCGAATAAATCCATGGCCCTTCGCCTTTCTGAAATTTCCCATCATTTCGACCGGCCCGCCCGGCGTGCCCAACGCGGTTTGGCCCAGCCGCGGCCCGGCGCGCTCAACGCAGTCAGTCTTGAGGTGGCGGCGGGGGAAATTCTGACGGTATTTGGCCCCTCCGGTTGTGGCAAGACGACCCTGCTGCGCCTCGTTGCGGGCCATGAGGCGCTGCAAACCGGGTCTATCACTCTTGACGGGCAGACGCTCTCCAGCCCCGACGCCATGGTGCCGCCGGAAGAACGCCCGATCGGGTTTGTGTTTCAGGATTATGTGCTGTTTCCCCACCTGACCGTTGCCCAAAATATCCGCTTTGGTTTGCGCGATTTGCCGGTACCAGTGCAGCAGGCACGTTTGGCCGCGCAGCTTGATCAATTGGGCCTTGCGGATTTCGCTAACCGGTTCCCCCACGAACTATCCGGCGGGCAGCAACAGCGGGTTGCCATTGCCCGGGCCCTCGCGCGCAACCCAAAGGTTTTGTTGCTGGATGAACCCTTTGCCAGCCTCGGCATGGTTTTGCGTCAGCGGCTACAGGCGGAACTGCGATCGATCCTCAAGAACAATGGCGTCACGGTTTTGTTTGTCACCCATGATCCCGGCGAAGCTATTATGATGGGCGACCGGTTGGCGCTGTTAAGCGCGGGGTCACTGCGCGATGTAGGCACGCCTCAGTCTTTGTATGAGGCGCCATCGGCACTGGTTAGCGCGGCGCTTTTCCCTGAGCGACAAAAAATTACCGGGATGATTGATGCTGATGGCGTTCACACTGCCCTTGGCCATTTCAACGGGGATGCGCCGGTGCGCGCGGCGCTACGCCCCAAATGGGAACAGGCGATGGCAATATCGGGCTCAGCCGATCTTATTATCAGTACGGATCATATTACGCCCACACTGGCACCCGGCGGTGCCTTTGTGGTGACGGAATGCCGGTTTGCCGCACCCGGTTGGCGGGTCTTTCTGGCGCCCATGGCGACCGGTCCCGCACATAAAAATAGCACCCGACAGTCGGTCGGGACCTCAATCGCCTTTCTATCAAAGACGGCTTTTGACACCGGCGTGCGGCTTGATTGCGCCTTGAGCGCTGACGGTATTGTTTGGATTGAACCACGCCCTTAAAAATTTTGGAGGAGACGATCATGTATAGACCCATAAAAAACCTGGTACTGATGATTTTACGAGCCGTTAGTGTCCTGGCGTTGGCCGGTTGTGCCGCCGAAAATGGCGAACAGGCAACAGCACCGGGTGATGCGGGCGTTGTGAACCTATATTCGGCGCGGCACTATGAGAATGACGAAAAAATCTATGCGCAGTTTACTGCGGAAACCGGCATTCGCGTGAACCAGATACAGGGGCGCGGCGATGCCCTGATTGAGCGTCTTGCCAGCGAAGGGGCGGCCAGCCCGGCGGATCTTTTTCTCACCGCCGACGCGGGCATGTTATGGCGTGCGCAATCGCGGGGGCTATTGGCGTCTTTGGACGATGAGGTGTTAGAGGCGGCAGTGCCCTCCGCCTTCCGCCATCCCGAAGGTGAATGGTACGGGTTAACCAAACGGGCACGGATTGTAATTTATAACCGCGATCTCGGCTTGCCGAGCGGCATGGAAAATTATGCTGACCTTGCCGATCCTGCCTATAAGGGAATGGTCTGTGTACGGCCTTCATCGAATATTTATAACCAATCGCTTCTCGCCTCCATTATCGCGCATAGGGGGTCGGCCGCCGCCGAGGCGTGGGCAAAAGGTGTTGTGGCGAATTTTGCACGCAAGCCCCAGGGCAATGACACCGCCCAGATTGAGGCTGTTGCCGCCGGCTTGTGCCGTGTGGCGATCGTCAATTCCTATTATGTGGCCCGCTATGTGGGCGCCGATAGCCCCGGCACAGACACAATCGGCGCCAAGGTTGGCGTTCTTTTTCCTGACCAGGGCGAGGATGGCCGCGGGACCCATGTCAATATCTCCGGCGGCGGCGTGACGGTACACGCAGCGAACGTCGAGAATGCGCGGTCGTTTCTGCGCTTTCTGGTGCGCGAGGATATCCAGGCCTCTTTTGCGGCGGGCAATAATGAATACCCAATCCGCCGTGACGTGCCGCCCGAAGGACCGGTGGCAACATTTGGTATGTTTACAGAAGATACGTTGCCGGTAACGGCTTTGGGCGAAAATCAACGCGAAGCGGTGGCGATCTTTGAACGCGCTGGCTGGTTATAATCAAGGGCCCATGAATGGTCGCGGGCCCTCAGTAATGACCGATAGACAGACCTTGCGGATTTAGCCATGGTACCGCGTCAATCTTGGAGGGACCCCATCATGACCCCATTGTGCAACTCTATTGTGTGGCGCTTCGCCGTGGCTGTGTGTTTTTTCCTGGCGGGCTGCGCTGAAAAATCACCGGGGACGGCAACGGGGGACCCCGCTGGCGATACCCAAACGGCCACCGAAACGACCGGGGGGCCAGACGCACCGGCGGCGCTCTCCATTCCATTTGAGAAATTCACCCTCGACAATGGGTTGGAGGTTGTTCTGCATGTGGACAGGTCTGACCCTGTTGTGGCGATTGACCTTGCGGTTCATGTGGGGTCTGCGCGAGAGGTTCAGGGGCGTACCGGCTTTGCCCATTTGTTTGAGCATTTGTTGTTTCTCGATTCAGAAAATCTTGGCTATGGCGGCCTCGATGAAATGAACACCCGCATCGGCGGGGAGGGCACCAACGGCTTCACCACCGAAGACATGACCCAGTATTTTCAGGCGGTCCCTGCCGACGCGTTGGAAAAAGTGATCTGGGCTGAGGCCGATAAGCTCGGATGGTTCATCAATACGGTGACCCAACCGGTGATCGACAATGAAAAACAAGTTGTCAAAAACGAAAAACGCCAGCGGGTCGACAATCAGCCCTATGGCCACAATTTCTATGTGATCCGGAAAGCACTGTACCCGGAGGATCATCCCTATAACTGGCAAGTGATTGGGTCTCTCGAAGACCTTGATGCGGCAACGCTCCAGGATGTGAAAGATTTTTATGCGCGTTGGTATGTGCCCAATAATGTGACCGTGACGATTGCCGGTGATTTTGACCCGGTCGAGGCAAAGACGCTGGTCACCAAATATTTTGGCGATATCCCCCGGGGTGAACCGGTGGAAGATCAACCTAAACGTCCGGGCACGCTGGACGGTTCAATCTCGCTTTTCCACGAAGATGCTTTTGCCACCGTGCCGCAACTGACCATGGTTTGGCCGGGGGTAGAGCGATTTCACCCCGATGCCTATGCCCTTGATGTGCTCATGGATTATTTGTCCAGCGGCAAACGCGCCCCCCTTAACGAGGTGTTGATTGACGAGGCGCAAGTGACCTCCAACGTCGATATGGTGAGTGTCAATTACGAGCTTGCCGGTGAGATTTATCTGTTTGTGCGCTCAACGGATGACGGCGATCTTGACGGTCTGGTCGCACCTATTGAAACAGCGTTGAGCCGGTTTGAAGAAAACGGCATCAGCGAGGAAGACCTGGCGCGCATCAAGGCAGGCCTTGAGGTTGGTGTTTACAATAATCTGCAGAGTGTTCTGGGAAAGGCGATTGAACTTGGTGAATATAATCTGTTTACCGATGATCCAGGCTATATCAGTAAGGATGTGCAAAGCTTACTCTCTGTGACAACGGACGATGTGCGCCGCGTCTACGAAACCTATATTAAAGACAAAGCCACGATTGCCACCAGCTTTGTGCCACGCGATAAGCCAGCGCTGGCCCTTGAGGGGGCAAGTCGGGCCACGGTAATTGAGGAGCCGATTGTTGCCGGCGCGGAAGCGCAGACCGACTTTGATCCCCGGGCGCGCACCTTTGAGCCAACTTTTTCCAGTTTTGACCGGACACAGGAGCCAGGATTTGGCGACGCTATTGCTTTGCGCTCCCCCGATATCTGGCGTGCTCAAGTCGGCGATGATATCTCCGTATACGGTATTGAGAATGGCGAAACGCCGCTTGTGTATTTTTCGCTGGCGTTAGAGGCGGGGCGTGACCGGGGTACGGCTGAAAAACCGGCAATTGCCAATTTGACCGCTGACCTTCTTGAAAAAGGAACCCAGAACCGGACGACGGCCGAATTGGAAGACGCCATCAAAACACTGGGTTCCTCCATCAATTTCTCAGCGGGGCCCAATGGCAGTTATGTGAGCGGCCAAACCCTCGCCCGGAATTTTGAGGCAACCATCGCGCTTGTGACGGAGATGATGCTGGAACCCCGATGGGATGCCGCTGAATTCGACCTTCTCAAACGTCGTACGCTCGACGCCATTAAACAGGCGGAGGCCAACCCCGGCGCCATCGCGCGGCGCGAGGAGGCTGCCCTCTATTACCCGGAAGACCATGTTTTCCGGTATCAGGCCTATGGCACCGCTGACAAGCTCGCTGCTGTAACGCTCGATGATCTTAAAAGTTTCTATACGGCCCATTATTCCCCCGCTGGGGCGTCCTTGCGGATTGTGGGTGACGTGACGCCTGCTCAAACCCAGGCGGCGTTCGCGGCACTTGGCAAAGAATGGAATGGCGAAACGCCCGCCCCGGTCAGCCTCGCCCAACCGACCCCCGTAACCGCCTCAAAGATCTATTTTTACGATGTACCCGACGCCAAACAATCGATCTTGCGGATTTCCCGTCCCGCCCTTGATGGTCACGCGCCGACCTTACCCCAAGCGCGGGCGATGAACTTTCTGCTGGGGGATATCTATACCTCTCGGCTGAATACTGAATTGCGGGTCAATCGCGGCTACACCTACGGCATTGGGTCAGGCTTTGGGGTGGGTAAAGATCGCGGGTTCTTCCGTATTTCGTCCAGTGTACGGAGTAATGTGACGGCAGAATCCATCGATCTGATCCGCGATATTGTTGGTGGTTATGGGTCCTCCTTTACCGGTGATGATCTTGGCATCATGAAAGGCGCCCTGGTGCGTGGTGAGGCACTAAAGACTGAATCGCTTAATGCGAAGCTTTCAATCCTTGCCGATATCTCAACCTATGGGTATCGCGATGATTACCGGGTACGGAATATTGATATGATCAAGGCCATGACACTGGATGATTTCAAGATGGTGGCGGCAACCCATCTAAAAACCGATCAGATGAATTGGCTGGTGGTGGGCGATGCTAAAACGCAGCTGGACCGCCTCGGCGATCTTGGTTTTGGTGCGCCAATTCTCATCAATGCGACGGACGAATAAAGCGACCAAAAGGCCGGATGAAATCTGGCGGCAATCAGCCTTAAGAACCGGTGACACCACCGCCAGAGTTGAGCGACCCATTAAGGGGCTGTTGCGCTCTCACGATTTCATCTTCCAACCGATAGCTGAACTTTTTGACCTTGATTTGCGTTGTGGCGCGCACTCTAGCGGCGAGTTTCTCGTCCGCGTGGTCGAGGATATGCGCGCGATATCCCGCCTCATCATCGCCAAAGACTGTTGGCCCATACCAGGCGAAATAGGCGGGTACGGACAAGACGTCTTTCTTGATTGATAGTGTGCCGCGCCGGTTAATCGTTGTGCCAGCGGCCTCTGCCAATTGGGTGACAACAGTGGTGCCGGTGAAGCTTTTAGGGGGATAGGCGGGGCCACCGCGTGCGCCCTGATACAGGCCATAAAGGCTCGTGGCGTCAGGCCAATTGGCGAGAATGATCTTGTCTTCAATATCGGCTAGGGATAGCGCAACGCCGGCAACCGTTACGCGTTTTTTGGTCCAGCCGGCGCCGGGGTTGGCCGGTGTGCCGCGAAACCGCTCAAGTGATTTGCCAGGTGCGTCGGTCGTAATGGCTGAAAGGACCAGAAGATTATGCAGGTTTAACCAATAGGCCAATTGCTCGTCTTTTGAGAAGATTGCGGGATCGCGCGCTTCAAGAAAGTCAATAAACTGGTCCAGGTAAGGCCCCCCGGCGTCGCGCAAAATGGCGTAGCGAAATTTCGTCCGCCCCCGGCTGCGCACTGACACCGCCTCAATAAAATCATCAACCTGATCATAATTGATCGCCGAGCGGCTATCCGTGCTGTGGTTGGCAAAACGGGCAAAAGGGTTGGCGTCTGCCCGTGTTTGCTCACCGGTCTCTTGACCAACTTTTTCCTGGGCAAACACTGGACTTAACGGCGGGGTGATCAGCGCCACACCCAGCGCCGTCGCGGCCAGAATGCTGACCGGACTGCCAATTGCGAACAGTGGTGTCGTCTTCTTCTTCGCCAAAAATATATTCGACATCATGGGCTCCTGTTCTGACGTTTGGTCCTCTGCGTCTGAAATCGGTGTCCCACGCGGTGCGCGTGAGGACAACTCAAATGGCCGTTACCATCTCGTCAGCCCCCGATTTGGGTGATGGTTAGCCTCCGCTGGCGATGATAGCCACCAGATGACTGGAATAGGAAAGAACGCGATGGTTGGTCATTCTGTTGGTCGGCACCCGGCATCGGCCATGGGCCGTGCGCCTTATGCCCGTGGCAACGCGCCTGTGCTGGGCCCGCCTGCAACCACACGAGAGCAAGCGTTACAACGGGCGATAGCCCATATGCGCGCGCCGGTTTATTATCAGTTTGCATTATTCTTTGGCGCCGCTGGCGTCATGGCCGCCATGGGTTGGGCCTATCTGATGGGCCTCGCACCGGCCCCTGTCACCATTTTGGTCAATGCTGTTGCCCAATATTTTGCGTTTACGGTTCTCCATGACAGTGCCCATGCCGTTTATTGCCGGGAGCATCCATGGCTGCGCTTGGCAAATCGACTGTGTGCGCAAAGTGTGGGGGTTGCCTATCTGATCCCGTTTTCCGCGTTCAAGTTCGCCCATCTTGGCCACCATCATCATTTTAACGACAAAGATCGGGACCCTGATCATTGGGTTGCGGGACGGTCGATGGCGAGCGTTCTGGTGCGATGCGCAACCATGCACATCCCCTATTATGGTATCATTCTCAGAAAAGCGCCAATTACCATCCGTATACAGCTTATCATATCATTGGTCCTTATTATTGGGTTGATCGTCGCCGCGGCAATTTTTGGGTTTTTAACGCCGCTCCTGGTGATTTGGCTGATCCCGGCCCATATCGCGATCTTTCTGGTGGCGTTTGTTTTCGACTGGCTGTTCCATCATCCCCATGCCCAGAAAATGGTTGGTGATGCGCCAGCCTATATTCTGCCGGCGCAGATCCGCGCGGCGGGCAATTTTCTCGTCATGAACCAGACGTTTCATTTGATCCACCATCTTTACCCCCGCGTGCCCTGGACACGGGTCGTAACGCTCTATGACGAGATCGAGCCGTGGCTAAAAACCGAAGGGATCACAATCATCGATTTGCGCGGTGGGCGCTAACTGGCTTCTTTGGCCCGGCGTTTGCGCATATGGGGTTCAAGCTCAATCTTCCGCAGGCGGATTGACTCTGGTGTCACCTCAACCAGTTCATCTTCGTCGATGTAGGACATTGCCACTTCCAGAGTCAGTCGTTTAGGCGGGGTCAGGCGAACAGCGTCGTCTTTGCCTGCTGCCCGGATATTGGTCAGCTGCTTGGCTTTAAGCGGGTTCACGTCAAGGTCATCGGGTTTGGCATTTTCGCCAATGATCATGCCTTTATAAACCTTTTCGCCCGGGCCGATAAACATCACCCCGCGCTCTTCAAGGTTCCACAGCGCAAATGGCACGGCCTCGCCGTCGCCATTGGCAATCAAGACGCCATTGCGTCGCCCCTCAATGGCGCCTTTGTGGGGGGCATGGTGCAAATAGGCGCGGTTCATCACACCGGTGCCGCGGGTATCGGTTAAAAACTCCCCATGATAGCCAATCAAAGCGCGCGCCGGGATGTGCATCACCAGGCGGGTCTTTCCGCCCCCTGATGGTTTCATCTCGATCAATTCGCCTTTTTTGCGAGTCAGCTTTTCGATCACTACGCCGGAGAAGTCGTCATCAACGTCAATCGTCACTTCTTCGATAGGTTCGGTTAGAACATCATTTTCACCACGCCGGGTCAGCACCCGCGGGCGCGATACCGCAAGTTCAAAGCCCTCGCGGCGCATATTTTCAATTAAGACACCCAGCTGTAACTCGCCGCGCCCGGCAACTTCGAATGCGTCCTTGCTCGCGGTCTCGGTAACGGTTATCGCAATATCGCCTTCGGCCTGGCGGAAAAGACGTTCACGGATGACCCGTGATTGCACTTTTGATCCTTCCCGGCCTGCAAGCGGGGAATCATTTGGCGCCAGCGTGATGGAGAGTGTTGGCGGGTCAATCGGTTGCGCCGGCAAGGCGGTATCCACGGGTAAATCGCATAGCGTATCGGCAACGGAGGCGTTGGTGTATCCCGCAATGGCGACGATATCGCCAGGCCGCGCCTCATCAATGGGTTGGCGTTTCAAGCCTCGAAAAGCCAGTACCTTGGTGATACGCACACGTTCTATCTCATCGCCGTCGCTGGAAAGCGCCTTTAGCGTTGTGTTGGGCCGAATGATCCCGGTACTGATCCGGCCCGTCAGAATGCGGCCCAGAAACGGATCAGCCTCAAGGGTTGTCGCCAGCATGGAGAACGGTTGCGTCGCGGCATCATCGGCAACCGGCGGGGAGGGCACATGATCTATGATGGTTTCGAACAGCGCGTTTAGATTTTCGCGCGGCCCGTCAAGGGTCTGATCGGCCCAGCCATCGCGTCCGGAGGCATATAGCACCGGAAAATCCAACTGCTCATCATTGGCGCCCAGCGCCGCAAAAAGATCGAATGCCGCGTCAAGAGCGGCGTCAGGGTCGGCGCTTGGCCGGTCGACCTTGTTCAACACAACAATCGGGCGCAGGCCGAGGGCTAATGCTTTTGACAGCACGAATTTTGTCTGGGGCATGGGCCCTTCGGCCGCGTCAACCAGCAGAAGGCAGCCATCAACCATAGACAGGATCCGCTCAACCTCGCCGCCAAAATCCGCATGGCCGGGCGTGTCGATAATATTCAGACGGATGGGCTCGTCCGTCGCCTCCCAACGCACGGACGTGCATTTTGCCAGGATCGTGATACCGCGCTCGCGCTCAATATCGTTGGAATCCATGGCCCGTTCGGCCATTTCCGAATGGGCCTGAACCGCGCCCGACTGGCGCAGCATTTCGTCAACCAGCGTTGTCTTGCCATGGTCAACATGGGCGATGATGGCAATATTGCGCAACAGGGCGCGGGTTTGCGGGGGATTTGTGCGGTGCGTCATGGCGCTGACTTATAGGGTTTTCGCCAGAATGCAATGTGATTTGCCGGGCGGCGCAGGGCGCAATGGCTTCGCCCGGTAGGTGCAAACCGGCAACGGTTTCGCGAATTCGGCGAAACGGGTCTTGGGCCGCACGGTCAATGCCATATGATATAACATCGCTATAACAGATATTTATCTCGGCATTGTCGTCGGAAGAGCAGGCATATGGTCAATCAGCCCCTAGTCAATCCATGCGATCATCCGCACCCAATCCCCGCCGGTGGCTTGACGAAAAACGAGCGGCTGGTTTGGGACGCGCTCGTGGAAACCCACGCGCCGCAAAAGGCCTATGAAATCCTCGATAAACTTAAGGAAAAGGGTGTGCGGGCGCCGATGACGGTTTATCGCGCGCTCGACGGCCTTGAGGAAAAAGGGGTCATCCACAAACTCGATGGCATCAATGCCTTCGTCCTGTGCAACCATGAGGTGGCCCACGCGGTACAGGCTTTTCTGATTTGCACCCAGTGTAATGACGTGCAGGAGCTTGGCCTCGACACCGAGATCGAAAAGGATATTCGACCGGTGTTGACTGACCGAAATTTTCGGCTTCATGCGGCGCGGTTGGAGGTGAAGGGCCTGTGTGAGACCTGTGATCAATCCATGGGGTCACCAGGCTAGGGCGGCCCGGCAGAAACCACACGGTTTTGACCTCACCTTTACCGGATTTCCCATCAATTTATGCGGCTTCGATTAGCGCTCGACAAGCCGGATGGCTCTGCTATAGAGGCGCGCTCGGAGCCCGTGCGGCGGGGGTATAAGCCCCATACCCGCTAGAGGGTCCTGGGATTTGCGGATGTGGCGGAACTGGTAGACGCGCTGGATTTAGGTTCCAGTGGAGCAATCCGTGGAGGTTCGATTCCTCTCATCCGCACCATTTGGCACGGGCCCCCGATGCCCACTCGACCATCGGTATGGGCAACCTGCCGGTTTGAACGCATGAAGAGAGTAAAAAGATGGATGTCACCGAAGTCTCCAATGAGGGCCTCGAGCGCAAATTCAAAGTCACCGTTTCCGCCACGGAGTTGGATGAAAAGCTGACGGCCAAGATCGAGGGCATGAAGGATGAGATCCATCTCAAAGGCTTTCGCAAAGGCAAGGCGCCGGTGCCATTTCTGAAAAAGATGTATGGCAAAGGGTTTATGAGTGAGATCGTGCAACAATTGGTGGAGGAAACAGCCACCAAAGCGTTCACCGATCGCGATCTGCAACCGGCAACCCCGCCAAATCCGGAGTTCCATTCCGATATGGATGCGGTGATGGCGGGTAAAGCCGATCTTGAATATGATGTGCATGCGGAGATTTTACCCAGTTTCGAACCGGCAAGTCTTGAAGATTTGACCCTGACCCGCCCGGTCGCCGAGGTGCCCGACGCCGACCTAAACGAAGCGCTCGACGCCATCGCCAAGCAACAACGCAGCTATTCCGCCAAGGATGATGCCGCGGCCGCGGCCAATGACGATATGGTGGTGATTGACTTTGAGGGAAAAATTGGCGGCACCGCCTTCGAAGGGGGCAAAGGCGAAAATACTGAGCTCGTCCTCGGCTCGGGTAGTTTTATCCCCGGGTTTGAAGAACAGCTTCTCGGCACCAAAAAGGGCGATGAGCTTGATGTGAATGTGACCTTCCCCGACGACTATGGCCATGAGCCACTCGCCGGGAAAGACGCTGTTTTCGCGGTGCATGTGCACGAGATTAAAGGGGCCGACGCGGTCGCCATTGATGATGCCCTGGCCGACAAGGTGGGTCTGAAAGACCTCGCAGAGTTAAAAGACAAAGTCCGTGAGCGGATCGAATCTGATTATGCCAATCTCTCGCGCGCCCATGTGAAACGGGCCCTTCTCGACCGGTTGGACGAAGCTCATGACTTTGATCTGCCTAAATCCATGGTTGATGCCGAGTTCAATCAGATCTGGTCACAGGTTGAAAATGCCGAACGCGACGAGGAAGATAAGGATAAATCCGAGGACGAATTAAAAACGGACTATCGCAAAATCGCCGAACGCCGTGTGCGTTTGGGTCTTGTCCTCGCGGAGATTGGTAAAAAAGCCAATGTTGATGTGCCTTCGGAAGATGTGCAGCGCGAAATCATCCGAACTGCCCAGCAATTCCCTGGTCAAGAGCGCGAGGTTTTAGAGTTTTACCGCTCAAACCCCCAGGCCATGGCGCAATTACGCGCGCCGCTGTTTGAAGAACGGGTTGTTGACCACATCATCGAAAATGCTGCGGTGACCGACAAAACCGTTTCCAAAGAAGACCTGATGAAGGATCCGGACGGCGAAGACCTGTAAAGCGAAGCCTTAAAGCGTCGTCCTGATGCCAATTCAGGCGACATTGCTTCAGCCTCAACGACGCCTTCAACGCCGTTGCCGCATCGTCTTAAGACGCGGCCCGTTCCAGATAATCTTTGATTTGATGAAGAGCCTCGTCGGCGCGTGACCCGTCCGGGCCACCCGCCTGGGCCATGTCGGCGCGCCCGCCGCCGCCTTTGCCGCCCATGGCCGCCGCACCCATCCGCACCATCTCCACAGCACTTAACTGGTCGGTCAAATCGTCGGTGACGCCAACGGCGATGGCCGCTTTGCCCTCATTAATGCCGACCATGGCAACAACACCGGAGCGCATCGATTTTTTTGCGTCATCAATCATGCCGCGCAAGTCTTTTGCCGGGATATCGTGAAAGACGCGGCCGAGAAAATTGACACTGCCCACGGTTTTTACCGCATTACCGGCGTCCGTTGTTGTGCCACCACCCGCCATGGCCAGCGCTTTTTTGGCCTCGCTTAATTGTTGTTCCAATTTTTTGCGTTCCTGGGCAAGCGCAGCAACCCGCCCCGGCAAATCGGCAATCGGAGTTTTGAGGACATCAGCGGCGTTTTGCGCAAGGCTTGCTTGCTCTTCCAGATATTGGCGCGCCGTTTCGCCTGTCAGCGCTTCAACCCTGCGGATGCCTGCCGAAACCGCCCCTTCGCTGACGATTTTGAACAGGGCAATATCACCGGTTTGCTGCACATGAATACCGCCACAAAGTTCTACGGAAAATGTTTGCGCCAGGTCTGCGGGATCCTCGCCCATGCTCAGTACCCTGACATCATCGTCGTATTTTTCACCAAACAACGCCATGGCCCCCGCCTCGACGGCGTCGTCATAGGGCATGACCCGGGTTTGCGTTGGTGTATTTTGCCGGATCACCGCGTTCACCTGCGCGTCGATTTGCGTGCGCTCTTCGGGTGTTAGCGGATTGGGATGGGAGAAGTCGAAGCGCAATCGGTCTTCGGTGACGAGCGATCCTTTTTGCGTCACATGGGTACCCAGAATATGCCGGAGACTGGCATGGAGAAGATGGGTCGCCGAGTGGTTCGCCCGGATACGATCCCGGCGTGCGCCATCAACCTGTAAGGTCACCACGTCACCCACGCGCAACGGGCCTTTGGGCTTTGCAATCTTGTGAAGGTGCAATCCGCCGCCCCGTTTGGCTGTATCGATCACAGAAACCTCGGTCCCGGCTTCACTCACCAGCGTGCCAGTATCGCCAATCTGACCGCCGGATTCAGCGTAAAACGGCGTCTGATTGGTCAGGATTTCAAAATTGGACCGTTGAGCTGCGCTGGTATTATCCGATGATGCGTTTACGGATGACCCTTCGGCACCAGAGGCATTTCCGTCCTTCGCCACATAATCCACTGGCGTACCGTTCTCCAGAATTGCGAGGATGACACCTTGCGCCTCGGTATGGGTATAGCCGAGGAAATCCGTTGCGCCGTGGGTTGCGGCAAGATCAAGCCAGATTTTTTCATCGGCAAGATCACCAGAACCCGACCACGCGGCACGCGCAGCTTTTTTTTGGTCGGCCATGGCTTGCTCAAAGCCTTCCACGTCAACATCAAGCCCTTCCCGGCGCAACGCGTCTTGCGTCAGATCAAGGGGAAAGCCATAAGTGTCATAAAGCTTGAACGCCGCAGTCCCGGTGAGCACTCTCCCAGCGCCAAGGTGATCAATCTCGGTGCGGAGGAGTTTCATCCCCCGGTCAAGGAGGCCCGCAAATTTTTCCTCCTCTCCCGTGAGTGTTTGGATCAATAGCGCGCGAGCGCGCTCCAATTCGGGAAAGGCACCGCCCATTTCGTCTATCAATGTGGGGGCTAAGCGGGCTAGCAGAGGCTCTGTGCGTCCCAGACTGTGGGCATAGCGCATGGCGCGCCGCATGATCCGCCGCAAAACATAACCGCGCCCTTCATTGGAAGGGCTCACTCCATCGGCAATCATAAAAGCCGCTGAGCGGAGATGATCGGCAATGACCCGGTGCGCGATGGCCGCGTTGGCGCTCGCGCCCGATGGTGCACTGGTGATGGCTTCGCTGGCAGTAATCAATGTGCGGAATAAATCGATATCGTAATTGTCATGTACCCCCTGCAAGACAGCAGCGATACGCTCAAGCCCCATACCGGTGTCAATAGACGGCTTTGGCAGGTCGACCCGCTGGCCGTCAGCCAGCGTCTCATATTGCATGAAAACTAGGTTCCAGATCTCGATAAACCGATCACCATCTTCCTCGGGTGAGCCCGGCGGGCCGCCAGGTATATCCGGTCCGTGATCATAAAAAATTTCCGAACAGGGCCCGCAGGGGCCGGTATCACCCATGGACCAGAAATTATCATTCGTTGTGATACGGATGATCCGTTCCTCGGGGAGGCCGGAGATTTTTCGCCATAAGCTAAAGGCCTCATCATCGGTGTGATAGACCGTAACCAGCAGGCGATCGGCGGGTAGGCCAAAGTGCTGGGTGAGTAGCGTCCAGGCATTATGGATGGCAGCTTCCTTGAAATAATCGCCGAAGGAAAAATTACCCAGCATCTCGAAAAATGTGTGGTGGCGCGCGGTGTAGCCCACATTGTCGAGATCATTATGTTTGCCCCCGGCGCGGACACATTTTTGGGAGGAGGTTGCGCGTTGATAGTTGCGGGTCTCCATACCCGTAAAGATATTCTTGAACGGCACCATGCCCGCATTCACAAAAAGCAAAGTGGGGTCATTCTGGGGAATGAGGGGTGCCGAGGGGACGATCTCGTGTGAGAGCCCCTCAAGACCGGTAAAGAAGGACAGAAAATCAGAGCGAATTTTTTGGAGTGCCGTCATGGTGACAAATTTCCCAAGGGGGAGGGTTAGGAATGCGCATAGGTCAGCGTTTGGTCGCCGCCGCAGGGGTTAAGCCAATAGCACTGATCTATACTGATTTTTCCCTCAGGATTCTAGGCGCTGCTTAGGGCCGATCAAACGCTGCCAGACGCGGCTGGCTCACGCACGTCCCTGATTTCTTTCGCAAAAAAAGCGGCGAGGATAATCATCCCCGCCGCGGTTCATTTGGGTAAATTTTAGAATGCGCCGCTGTTAAAGCGAGCAACTCTTAAAACGAATTGATATCACGCGAGCGTCTTGCCCTCCGGCACACCCCCGTCAGGCTTTCAACGCCTCGTCGCCATCATCATCTTCGTCTTCGCCATTTTCGCCGGTGAGCATTTCTTCGGCAATCAATCCGGCATTGCTGCGGATGGCTGTCTCAATGGCCTGCGCAATATCGGGATTGTCACGCAGGAACTGCTTGGCGTTTTCACGGCCCTGGCCCACGCGCTCCCCATTATAGGAAAACCATGATCCCGACTTATCAACCACGCCGCCTTTGACACCAAGATCGACCAACTCACCGGTTTTGGAAATGCCCTCCCCATACATGATGTCGAATTCCACCTGCTTGAAAGGTGGGGCAACTTTGTTTTTGACGATTTTCACCCGCGTCTGGTTCCCCACCACCTCGTCACGGTTTTTGATGGCACCAATCCGCCGGATATCCAGACGAACCGAGGCATAGAACTTTAATGCATTGCCGCCGGTTGTCGTTTCCGGTGAGCCAAACATAACGCCAATCTTCATCCGGATCTGATTGATAAAGATGACAAGGCAATTGGACTTCGCAATAGAGCCGGTGAGCTTGCGCAACGCCTGGCTCATCAACCGGGCCTGTAGGCCGGGGAGGCTGTCGCCCATGTCTCCTTCCAATTCCGCGCGCGGGGTCAGCGCGGCAACGCTATCGATCACAAGAATATCAACGGCCCCCGACCGCACCAGTGTGTCGGTGATTTCCAGCGCTTGCTCGCCTGTATCGGGTTGGGAGATCAAAAGATCGTCAAGATTGACCCCCAATTTCTGGGCATAAATCGGGTCGAGCGCGTGTTCCGCGTCGATAAACGCCGCAACACCGCCAGCTTTTTGCACCTCGGCGGCACATTGCAGGGCAAGGGTTGTTTTGCCCGAGCTCTCCGGCCCATAAACCTCAATGACCCGCCCCTTTGGTAAGCCACCGATCCCCAGCGCGATATCCAGCCCCAAGGAGCCGGTGGAATAGGCCTCAATATCCACAACCTCCCGGTCACCGAGCCGCATGAGCGAGCCCTTGCCGAACGCCTTGTCAATTTGTGAAATCGCGGCGTCTAACGCCTTGGATTTGTCCACGCCTTTTCCATCCTCTACCAGTCGCAAATTATCGCGAACCATGCTTTCTCTCCGTTGTTGGGGCGCCATCACCGCATGTCAAACTCTTTCCAATGTACGCAATTTGTTCTCATTTGACAAGACCTTTACACCATTGATTTTATAGCGTTAATCTAGTTATTCTGTTTTTGTTCTGGAGGCGGTTAACCATAGAATCTTCTCCTCTGGTGGCCTGATTCCCGCAGATTTCTTCGACAAGCGGAAATAAAGGCTAGAAGTCGCAACGCTCGCAACACCAGAAGGTCGGCGTCAAATGATGGCCTTAATTTTAGGCCCAAAAACGCGGTGTGGCCTTTGTTCCCGCCCGGTGTCGGCATAACAGTGGGAATACGCGGCATATGGCGAACTTTTGTGCCGGTGATTGCGTTCCGCCTATCGCCTACTCATGGCGTTTTACGATCCTTTAGAAAGGGATAAACCGATGAAAAAGCTCTTTTTCTTCCTTGCGACGTTGGTTGCCGTCGTTCTTGCCGTGGCGTTTTTTGTTCCGCAATTGATCCCGGCGAGCACATATAAAGCGGAGATTGAAAAGCAGGCCTCGGCAAAGCTCGGCCGGCCGGTGACTTTTGGCGATGACATCAGCATCCGGATTATTCCCACGACAGCGTTTAAGGTAACGCAATTGCAAATCGACAATCCCGCCGGGTTCGATTCGCCTTATTTGGCGCGGGTGGAGCGGGCGGATATCGGGGTGAAGCTTTTCCCACTCTTTTCGCGGGAGGTTGAGATAACCCGGTTTGTCCTCACCGAGCCAACCATCAATCTGGAGAAAAAGAAGAACGGCGCCATCAACTGGGATTTTGTTGGCGAAGAAGCAGCGGCATCGGATAGTGCCGCTAGTGATGGTGACAGCATCCGGGATATTCGTCTTGGTGATGTGCGGATCGTCAATGGGGCAGCGACCTACACGGACAATGCCGCCGGGCAGTCTTTTGCCATTAAAGATATTGACGTGGGCGTGACGCTCAAAAGTTTGGATACGCCCTTATCGGCGCAGGGCACACTTCTCTTTCAGGATGCACCGGCAAAGCTTGACCTCGTCATGACAACGCCCGGTGCCTTTTTGCGCCAGGCGAAGACCGACATGAAGTTCTCTCTCGATCTGGGGGAGACCAGTATGGGCGGTGATCTTGATGTAACGCCTACGGATCAATCGATGGCATTGGCCGGTAAGGTGAATTTTGATGCGCCTGATCTGCCGCAATTGGCGGCGCTGATGGGGGCCCCCTTGCCGGAGGCGCCGGGCTTTGATCAGTTTAGCGTTAAGGGCACGCTGGCCGGTGCGCCCGATGATTTGCGTCTGACGGGAGCCAAAATTACTTTTGATGAGATCAAAGCCGCGGGTGATTTGCGGTTGAAAATGGGCGGGGCCCGGCCAAAGGCCACTGGCACGCTAACAACGGACGCACTTGATCTGCGCCCTTATATGCCAGCGCCAGCCACCACACAGGCTGGGTTCCCGGCATGGTCCGAAGAGGTGATGGATTTTACCAGCCTTCGCAACATTGACGCAGATCTGAATGTCAGTGCAAAGACCGTTTATATGAACAATATGCAGTTTGGCGAAAGCCGGATGGATGTTGTCATCGATAATGGCCGGATGACGGCTGATATCCCTGAGCTTGCCATGTATGAGGGCAATGGCTCTGGCCGGCTTGTGGTCAATGCCCGCGGGCGCGCGCCGTCTTTTGCCGGTAACTTTAAGATGAACAAAGTCGACGCCGAGCCATTTTCTGCCGACGTTTTGAACACCCGCAATATTCTTGGGCTTGGGGGCTTTACCTTCAACTTTTCGGCCAATGGCGCGAGCCAGGCGGCGATCATGCGGACGCTCGACGGCAAAGGCGGTTTCGATGTGATTGACGGGGCACTCAATGGCATCAATCTGGCAAAGCTCGCCCGTAGCGCCGCTAGTTTTCAGCAGGGTATTGACCCGTCGGCGGTAACATCAGCTATCGCCGCTGTGCAGGGGGCTGATGAAGCCACAGACTTCAGCACCTTCCTGACAAATTTCACCATGGATAATGGGATCATCACAGCTCCAACAATCGATCTTGTCTCGCCCGTGATGCAGATGAAAGGGTCGGGGACCATCAACCTGCCGCAACAAACCCTTGATTTGCGGTTGACGCCAGCCGCGTCCTTGAATGTTGACGGTTCGGGCGGCAACGGGCTTGCCATCCCCGTGCGGATTACGGGCACGTTTTCCAAACCAAACGTCGGTGTCGATGTGGCTGCCCTTTTGAAGGGTCAGGCGGGCGAACGTTTGCGCGGCGTGATTGACGGCGCTGTGGGTGATCAGTTGAAAGACAGTCCCGCGAGTGGTCTCCTCGACAGTGTGCTGGACCGGGCCGTGGGCGGCAGTTCGGACCCTGCAGCCAACAATAGTGCCACTGATCAGTCTACAGAAGGATCAGTGGAAGATGCGGTGGAAGACGCCGCCAAATCAGCCATCGGTTCGCTCTTTGGTCGTCGCAAGAAAGCCGAGGAGAAGACTGAAAATGACGATGATGGCGGGTCCGACGGCAACAATTGATCGAGCACGCTTTTGCGCTCTGCCTGCCGAATAATTGTGTGCGGTGGCCGATGGAAGCGATATGGCGTTGATAAATCCGGGTCTTGGGGCGCAGACCCGGTCCTTGTCTCACCATGATTTCAGGGTGCAGAAACATATCTCGGTTACACATCAGGTTTGCCCGGGCATACGTGTTTCCACATCATCCTTTTATCCCCACGGGTATCTTCGAGGCATCCCCAGGGGCATCCTCTGGGGCCTCCCCGTGGCTTGATCACGGGGTCTATGGCGTCGTTCCCAAGGCGATCTGCTAATCGTCCACAGTAGGCGGCGCACCATGTGCCCCGCGATCAGGTGACGGGGATGCGGGCTATGGGTGCGGGGCCAAAGGCCTATGTTCCCGGGTCGGCGCTCGAGAATGTTCGTTTCAATCGCAGTCGACATTCATCCTTCGAGAAGACCGCTGGCGCGCGCTTCTCAAGATCAGGATATTGTTGTTTTTACTTGAAAAACCTTATCCTGAGGAGCCCGAAGGGCGTCTCGAAGGACGAAGGTTTTCGATATGAATTGAATCGGAAGTGTTCTCCGCTTTTGCGGGCATATGCGCCTTATGCACAATCCGTATTGAATTCATGCAATTCCCACCGTGGGGCCATTGATCAGTGTACGGGTTGCCGTTTCTATATCATCTTGGCGCATAAGGGTTTCGCCAACCAGGAACGCCTTTGCGCCATGGGCTTTTAGCTGTGCGATATCGCTATGCGCGCTGATACCGCTTTCCGACACCAGAAAAACGTCCCGTGGACACAACCGGGCAAGCCTTGCTGTGGTGTCGAGACGGGTTTCAAAGGTTGCAAGGTTGCGATTATTGACGCCGATCATGGTGCTCGCCATTTTCCCTGCAGTTAACGTCAGTGCCCGGGTCAGTTCGGTCTCGTCATGGACCTCAACCAGTATGTCCATGTGGTGAGCTGTGGCGGCATCCACCAATTCATTCGCCTGCTGATCACTCACGCACGCCATGATCACCAAAATGCAATCGGCGCCCCATGCGCGGGCCTGGGTGCATTGATAGGGATCAATCATGAAATCTTTGCGGAGGACGGGTAGGGTTGAGGCGGCGCGCGCCACCCGCAGATATTTGCTGTTCCCTTGAAAGCTTGGCCCGTCGGTGAGTACCGATAAACAGGTTGCCCCGCCAGACCCATAGGCCCGGGCATGGTCTTCGGGCATAAAGTGCTCGCGGATCACGCCTTTGGAGGGGCTTGCTTTTTTAATCTCGGCGATCAGCGCAGTGCCCCCTGCGGCGCTTTTGCGTTCAAGGGCAGCCTTAAAGGGGCGCACCGGACCCGCTTCCCGGGCGAGTGCCTCCAGCGCGGCCAGCGGCGCGTTTTGCTTTTCGGCGTGCACCTCAACCGCTTTGTAGGTGATAATCTCATCCAAGATCGTCATGGTACGTTTTACCTTTGGGAAATGGCAACGAGCCGGGTGAGAACCGTTTTCGCCTTGCCAGTGTCGATGGCCTCGCCGGCCTGCCTTGCGCCGTCCTTCAACGTGTCGGCTAACCCCGCAACAATCAGCGCGGCGGCGGCATTGAGGACGGCCACATCGCGATAGGCGTTTTTCTCCCCATCAAGCAGCCGAACAAGCGCGGCGTGATTTTCCGCCGGTGTGCCGCCTTTAATGGCCTCAACGGGGTGGCTGGCGAGCCCCGCATCACCGGGTGTCACCTCGAAGCTCGATAGCCCCTCGGGGGTAAAGGCGCAAACCCGGCTCGGTCCGGAGATCGATAGCTCGTCGAGCCCATCCGCACCATGAACAACCCAGCCATGGGTACCGCCAAGCTTGCGTAAGGCTTCGGCGAGCGGTGTCACCAAGTTGGCATCAAAGACCCCCATCAATTGGCGTTGCGCGCCCGCCGGGTTCGTCAGGGGACCAAGTAGATTAAAGAGCGTGCGCACGCCGAGCGCTTTGCGCACACCAGCGACCTGCGCCACCGCTTTATGGTGAAACGCCGCAAACATAAATCCGGCACCGGCCTCATCAATGCAGGTGCTAATCGTTTCCGGTGACGCCGATAGATTTACACCAGCCGCAGCGAGCACGTCCGATGATCCGGATAGGGAGCTTGCGGCGCGGTTACCATGTTTAGCAACCTTGGCACCGGCCCCCGCCGCGATCAGCGCTGCCGCGGTAGAGATGTTATAGGTTGCCGCCCCGTCACCGCCGGTACCAGCAGTATCAATGACCGTATGGGGTGTCACCACAGGTGTGGCGGCCGCGCGCATGGCCCGTGCGGCGCCGGTGATCTCCGCAATGGTTTCGCCGCGCGCGCGCAATGCCATCAAAAAACCGGCCGTTTCCACGTCGCTCACGGTACCGCGCAAGATCGCGTCGATGGCCGCGCGCATATCGTTTTCGCTAAAGGGCTCGCCATTTCCAGCTTGGCGTAAATAGGGGGTAAACGGACTGCTCATGGTTGGCTATCCGGGTGCGGGTGGGCACCCTGATCTGTGTGGCTGCACTGGCGTTTTTTCGCCCATGCCAGAAATGCTGAAAACAAGGCCGCGCCGTGGTCTGAGGCAATGCTTTCGGGGTGAAACTGCACCCCCGCCATGGGTAGGCTTTCATGGTCAAGGGCCATGATCTCCCCGTCATCGGCGCTATGGGCGGTGACATTGAGGCAGGCGGGCAACGTGTCTGGGTCAGCCACAAGCGAGTGATATCGCGTCGCCACGAATTCTGTTGGCAACGCCTCAAGATAGGACGGGGCTTTTGTGCGCACCACGGTGGAGGTTTTGCCATGGCGTAAAGTTGGGGCACGGATAATCCGCCCCCCGAATGCTTTGGCAATCGCCTGAACGCCGAGGCATATACCAAACACAGGGGTTGCGGTTTGCGCGGCTTTTTCGATAAGCGGCAAGCAAATGCCGGCGGCATCGGGCCGACCGGGCCCGGGGGACAGGACAATGGCGTCATCGGCGTTCGCCAGCACCTTATCAACCGAAATCTGGTCATGACGATGAACGCTCACCTCATGACCGAGCCCACCAATCAGATGCACCACATTCCAGGTGAAGCTGTCATAATTATCGATCAGAACGATCATGGGCATTTTCGGTGTTGGTTGACGGGAACAACTGTGTGGCGTCGTCTTATAGCAAAGGGCGAACGGATTGAATCGCGAATTGCCGCGCAGCGGGCCATTTTATGGGGGTGGGCAAAATTGCGGCGAATCACCCGACAACGACACGCCGTAAAGGAGAGTTTTGTGTCCGCAACACATCCCAACCTACCCGCCATGCCGATGCTGGCGGCGCAACGACAAAACCGCCCGCGCCGCACGCAAATTGTGCGCCGCACGGCCGGGCGGGCGGGGTTACTGGCGTCCATCGCCATGGCTTTTCTGGGCATGGGGGCCGGCGCATTGGCCTCCTTTGTGGGCGGCCATAATAGCCAGAGCGCAGCGTTCCCCGATTTTGGGTCATCAAGCTTGCCGCGGGTGGCGTTTGATCCGGTGGTTGATCATGCTGTGACCCGCCTGCGGGAGGGAAACGGCGGCGATATTGTTTTTGTGCCATCGACCTCGGAAAAAATAGTCGGCGGCCTATCGGGTGAAACGTCGGGTGCCGCCGCGGTATCAACAATGCCCGTGATCGCGGAGGCTGTCGACACCGCCAACGCCCGGCCGCGTATTGCTATCGTCTTTGATGATGTGGGTCTTGATGCCGGGGTGTTTGACACGCTCCTCACCTTGCCGGGGCCGGTGACCCATTCTTTCCTGGCATATGCGCCCGATATTAGCGCCATGGCGCCGCGCGCGTCGGCGCTGGGCCATGGGGTGTTGCTTCATTTGCCCATGGAGCCGGTGGGGCCGGAAGACCCGGGGCCGCGTGCCCTGACAACAGGTGCCTCGCCGTCGGCGTTTCGGCGCAATCTTGCGTGGAACCTGGACCAGCTTGCGGGGTATAGCGGTGTGAATAATCACATGGGCTCGCGCCTCACCGCCAATCGCGGACGCATGACAGCGGTGATGCGCGCCTTGCGCGACCGGCAGGTCTATTTTCTCGATAGTGTCACCTCGCCCCGAACGGTGGGCGCGCAAATTGCCGCCCGGGAAGGCACGCTTTATTTGCGCCGCGATGTGTTTCTCGACCCCGAGGCAGGGCGCGAGACCGTCCGCCAGCAATTGGCCCAAACGGAGGCCATTGCCCGGCGCTCAGGCTTCGCCATCGCCATCGCCCACCCGCGCCCCGACACAATTGCCATGATCGGTCCGTGGCTCGCCAGCGCCAAGGCAAGGGGGTTCACACTCGTGACGACCGATGATCTGGTTGTTGATCTTTATAATCTTGACCCGGATTTGTTTCGGCGGGATCACCATAGCGAAGATCCCCCGCGCCCATTGTCGCAAAGCAAAACCACCTTGCGTGGTTAGGTTGATGCCCTTTCGGCGTTGATGGAGAACGGCCCTTCTGTCTTCACGGGCAACGTAACGGCGAGCCTTGGCGCACGCCTTAATAAACCCGCATGATCCCCACGAGTTTACCTTGCACATTGACCCGGTCGGGCCCGTAGATTCGGGTTTCATAGGCCTCATTGGCGGCCTCAAGGGCCACCGACGCGCCGCGTTTGCGCAGGCGTTTGAGCGTTGCCTCCTGATCATCAACCAGGGCCACAACAATGTCGCCTGATGGCGCATCGTTACAGCGTTGGATCACGGCCATATCGCCGTCATGGATGCCGGCGTCGACCATGGAATCGCCTTGCACCTCCAGGATGTAGTGCTCCCCCGACTGCAACATCGCCGCTGGCGTTGCGAACCGGTCAACCTCCAGCTGGATGGCCTCAATCGGCGTACCGGCTGCAATGCGTCCCAGCACCGGCAGGTTGGTCATGTCAGCAGCCAGCGGGGCACCGGGTGTTTTGCGATCACCGCCAAAGGCCCCGGCCACCACATGGGGGGAAAAGGGCTGACGCACGGGCTTGGCCAGGGTTGCCGCTGCGGGCGGGGCACCCGGTGCAGTAGCAATCGTTTTTTCCGGGGAGGGATCGCCCGGCATACGCAGGATCTCCAGCGCACGGGCACGGTGCGCCAGACGGCGAATGAAGCCGCGCTCTTCCAAGGCGGTGATCAGGCGGTGGATGCCTGATTTCGAGCGCAGCTCCAGAGCCTCTTTCATTTCGTCGAATGATGGCGAAATGCCGGTTTCCTTGATGCGCCCATCAATGAAGATCAGCAGATCGTGCTGTTTTTTCGTGAGCATCGAAACTCTCTTTCTTATGGGCCCGCAATCGCATGAGGCCGACGGCTGGCTATTGCGCCTGCGAACAAAACAGATACGTTCTATGGATGTTCTTTTGCGCCGTCAAGCGGACGGACCCCTACCCACCGACCGGAGCGAGCAGCATGTCGAGAAGACGGTTGAGAAGTTTGCGGCCCGTGTCGGTGGGGGTCAGGTGGGTGCCGGAGTAGGCGGCAAGACCGTCGTCGCAGGCGGTGGTCAGGGCGCGGCTGCGAGCGTCATCGCGAAAGAAATGATCATCCGCATAGAGCGGTATACCGGCGCGCAGGCGCAGGCCATGGCAAAGCGTTCCTGCATCTGGGCTTCATCATCCAAGGGCTCGAACACCTCATGAAACTGCGTGAGGGTTTCGCTGGCGAGATAGGCTTCGGGTCGGCGCGGCGCGCAGGTCTC